>JABDHL010000109.1 GCA_012972825.1 Chlorobiaceae bacterium | reverse complement strand
TGCATTACAAATGGTAATTTCCCGTTACCCATTTTAATATAACACTTTAACCGTGAATATGGAGGCTTTTTTTATGGCAGATCGATCAACTTAGGTAATACATATTCTCATTTAATCCCCAGATCAGGGGAAAACGTTTTTTGAAACGATCTGTCTCAAATTATTGAACATCATACAAATATGGTACATCTGTCTATCCCTTAAAAAGATAACACTGCTGGATCAACGTTGTCTCAAATACCCGGCAACTCAGGCTCTTCATGAGTAATGCAGTGAATTGCCCCAAGCCCCCAGACAAGATCGGAACAATCGATACCAATAACGTTTCTTTCAGGAAAACATCCCTGAAGTATCTCAATAGCTGAAGAATCTTGAGAACATCTGTAGGTGGGAACAAGAACGACAGTGTTGGCGATATAGAAATTTGCATAACTTGCGGGAAGACGATACCCGCTGAAATAAACCGGAGAAGGCATGGGAAGTTTCAACACATCGAAATGATTGCCATTCAGATCGGTATATCGCTGAAGCCTTTTCAAATTCTCCTGCAATGCCTCATAATTCGCGTCAGAAGTATCTTCCTCAACAGCAATAACTATGGTCGTTTCATTGACAAAACGAGCCATATCGTCCACATGGCCATCTGTATCGTCACCGACAATGCCATCGCCAAGCCAGAGAACTTTTTCAATACCAAGATACCTGCAGAGTTCCTGCTCTATCTCTTCACGACTCAATGATGGATTGCGGTTAGGATTCAGCAGACAAGCCTCACTCGTCAACAGAAGACCTTTTCCATTTACATCAATAGAACCCCCTTCAAGAACCATCCCAGGTGAAACAAAAGGCAACTGCTGCAACGATGCAATCCTTTCAGGAACTGCATTATCATCAGCATAAGATTTATATTTTTCCCCCCATGCATTATAATCCCAGTTGACAATAATTTTCTCAACCCTGCCATCTGTTCTACGAAAAACAAAGTTCGGACCATGATCCCTGCACCATGCATCATTGGTTGGAATCCAGTGAAAATAAATGCGCTCCAACTGAATCTGCTGATGACGCGAATTGCACAGCAATGCATAAACCTCGCGTTCCATTGCTTCATCAAGAACATTGATATGTACCTCCTCGGACGAGCTCAACCAGGATATAATTTCCACAAACACCGCAGGAACAGGCTCAAATTTGCCCGGCCACGTTGCAAGCCTGTGAGGCCAGGAAAGCCAGGTTGCCTTATGCAATGCCCATTCAGGAGGCATGAAATAACTATACTCTATCATAATTATTCAATCAATCAGTTCAGGATTTTGCATGATAACCGGAAGAGAGCTCTCTGATACGCATAATTCGCTGGATTACCGGAGGATGGGAGTAGTTGAGGAAAACATACAATGGATGCGGTGTCAAGTTCGAGAGGTTATTGCGTGACAACTTTTTCAGTGCATCGCCGAGAGCAGCGCCATATTCATAAGTCGACACAGCAAAATAATCCGCCTCATACTCATGCTTTCTTGAAAGAACCTGTATAAAAACAGAAAGTATCCACTCTACAGGAGTGTAAAGGAGTGAAAAAAAGATCAAGCTACCATATACGGAGAGATCCTTCATGAAAAAGGCATCAAATAACAATCGGTTATTCATAAAAAGAGAAAGAAGAAAAAAAAGCACACCAAGATTGCCGAGACTCAGAATCATATTGACAATGATATGCTTTTTTTTGAAATGACCTATTTCGTGGGCAAGAACAGCAACCAGCTCAGAGACTGGATGACTCGTAATAAGCGTATCAAACAGGGCTATTCTTTTGCGCTTTCCGAACCCTGTAAAAAAAGCATTTGCTTTCGCTGAACGTTTTGATCCATCAAGAACATAAATACCGGTAAGTGGAAATTGCACCTTGTCTGCATAATGCATTATGGCACTCTTCAAGTCGCCCTCTTCAAGAGGCACAAACTTGTTAAAAAGCGGCATAATCCAGGTCGGAGCAACATATTGAAGCAACAGAGAAACGGCTGTAATCCCACCCCATGCCCATAGCCATGCCATCTGCCCTGTCTCTTCAAAAAACCAGAGCACTGCTCCAAGCAAAGGGGTTCCGATAAGAAGAGCAAGGAAAAGCGTTTTGAGGATATCTACCGCAAAAACCTTTGGTGTGGTTTTGTTAAACCCGAATTTCTCCTCGATGACAAACGTTTTATAAATACTGAAAGGCAGATCGATCAACGATTGCGTCAGCAGAAGAATACCGATATAAAGAACCCCTGCAGCAACGTGATGTAACCCGTACCCACTTAAAAAATGGTCAAGCAGATTAAATCCGCCAAGAAACCAGAACAGAAAAAGCACAGAGAGATCAAGAGCAGCTTCAAACAAGGAAAAAACAGTTGAAACGCGTAAATATTCCCGTGATTTCCTGTACGCATCCTCATCAAACACTCCTGCAAACTCATCTGGAAGTGCAGCTTCAGACGCCTTGAGATTCAGAAGTTCTGAAACCAGTTTAACAAGAAAAGTAATGACCAGCGTACAAAAAATAACAGCACCAAAAATGTTCATAACTAAAAAATAATTTATAAAAAAAGAGCGATCAACTGTCAGGATCGCTCATCACTTCATTCGTCAAGAAACCGCTTCTGCAATTCCCCATAGGTTTCGATCCGCCGATCGCGCAAAAAAGGCCAATGCGACCGATAATACCCTATACGACTCCTGTCGCATACAGCAAGAAGAACAGTTTCATCATGATGCGAAGCTTCAGTCATGATTTGACCAAACGGATCACAGATAAAACTGTTGCCCCAAAATTCCAGTTCGTCCTCAATTCCAACCCTGTTGGCCGCTGCGACAAAAACCCCATTAGCTATGGCATGGCTCATTTGTATAGTTTTCCATGCCTCCTGCTGCGTACGACGCACTTCAGGGGATAGTTCTGTCGTTGCCCACCCTATTGCAGTTGGAAAAAAAAGAATTTCTGCCCCCTTGAGTGCAGTAACCCTTGCAGCTTCAGGGAACCACTGATCCCAGCATATCAAAACGCCAATCGTGGCATAGTGGGTTTTAAACACTTTATAGCCTAGGTCACCGGACGTAAAATAAAATTTTTCATAAAATCCTGGATCATCAGGAATATGCATTTTACGATACTTGCCAAGATAGGTACCATCCGCATCAATGACAGCGGAAGTATTATGAAACATACCCCTTGCTCTTGCTTCAAAAAACGAAGCTACAAGCACCACCTCAAGCTCACGCGCAATCTCCTGCAGCACAAGAATTGATGGTCCGGGTATCGGCTCGGCATAAGCAAACGCATCATAATCCTCGGTCTGACAAAAATAACGGGTGGTGAACAGCTCCTGTAAACAGATAATCCGGGCACCTTGAGATGCCGCCTCCCGTATTTTTCCACAGGCTTTAACAAGATTTTCAGCTGGATCACGTTGTGCTGAGGTTTGAACAAGCGCTATGGTAACAGTATCGGAAGGCATAAAAAGAAGGCATTTATTGAATAAGAAGTCCAGCGGCTAGAAGGATCCCATGAAGAGTCATCAGCTTTCCTGTACCAGCCAGAACATTGTTCAGCTCTCTGCCCTCGCTGGCATAGAGAACCTTGATCATCCTGAAGGCGAGTGGCACCGAAAGAAAAGTAAGAAAAGCCCATGGTGAATAACCATTCCGCCATAAAATAACTGGAACAAGATAAGCAACAACAGTTAATGCGATATAAAGTCTTCGAGCCCACTCTCCGCCAATGCGGGCAGGCAGGGTCATTTTTCCGACCTTACGGTCAGTGGCAATGTCGCGTATGTTGTTAACAAGAAGAATATTGACCGAAAAAGAGCCTGGTACCACAGCTGCGATAAGAACAGAAAAAGAGAGATTGAGAGCCTGTACATAATAGGTGCCTCCCACGGCCACCAACCCGAAAAAAATAAACACGAACAGATCGCCCAGGCCGGAATAGGCTATCGGATATGGGCCTCCAGTATACGCCCAGGCAAAAAGGAGAGAGAGCATCCCTATAACGAAAATGGGCCACCCCGCAGTGTAAACAAGATAAAGACCAAGCAGAAAAACCCCGCCAAGCAGGGTAACCGATACCTGTATCATGGTTTTTTCACTGATAATCCCGGCAGCGACCGTTCTTGTCGGACCAAGCCTTTCGGCAGTATCTGCCCCTTTTCGAAAATCATAAATTTCATTAATGAAATTGGTTGCCACCTGAATCCCAATCGCACAAATAAGGGCTACAAGAGCTGGCAGCAAGCGAAAGCTACCGGCAGCAGCAGCAAGAGCAGACCCCAGAACAACCGGCACGGCCCCGGCAGGCAGTGTTTTTGGGCGGATTGCAAGCATCCATGCCTGCAGAGATGAACGTTGTGACAAACTGGTTTCAGCAGTTTTAAGATGCATTCTTGTTTTCCTTTGCCTTTTTAAGGCTGCTGAACGTATGCCTGATCTTTTCGCCAGGCTTGATATAGGTTAAACTATGACGCACAGCCATTGCAGCATCACTTAACCCTGTCTGGATAATTTTAAGTTTTCCCGAATAATAAGCGATATCACCGGCGGCATAGAGCCCGTCAACTGATGTTTTCATATGACTGTCAACAACAAGAGCATTATCGGTCAGTTCAAGGTCCCATTCAGCAAGGGGACCGATATTGGACTTGAAACCTATCAATAGAAGCAGTCGGTCGGCTTCAATTCGATGTATTTTGCCGTTCTTTGAGCGAAGATGAACTGCTGTAAGCACCCCGCACTCGGTATCAACAGCCGTCACCTCGGTATGCAGAAAAACATCGATACTTCCGTTTTCCTTAGCCTCTATAACTTCCCTTGCAGTCTTGCCATGCCCCTGAAATTCATGCATACGATGAACAAGAGTTACTTTTGCAGCTGTGTTCAACAGCCCGACAGTCCAGTCGAGCGCCGAATCTCCACCACCGACAATAACAACCCTTTTACCTGCAAAATCTATGACGTTCTTGACCGCATAATACACAGAAGTACCCTCAAGATGATCAATATTACTGAGCTGAGGCAACTTGCGAGGCGAAAAAGCTCCCAATCCAGCTGCTATCAGCAACGCTCTCGAAAGAAAGACTCTGCCTGAGGATACGGTAACCTCAAAGGAGCCGTCGGCAAGTTTCCGGTATCTGGTAACCGTCTCACCAAGAATAACTTCCGGATTATACCTCTCTGTCTGCTTCCATAAACTTTCCACCAGACTGGCAGCAGGAACTTCCTGAAAGCCGGCAACATCGTAAATGTGTTTTTCAGGATAGAGTGCTGCAAGCTGCCCCCCAAGTTGAGGCATGCTTTCAATAATCCTGCAGCTGATATTGTTCATGCCACACTGAAATGCAGCAAAAATTCCTGTAGGACCACCACCAACGATGGTGAGATCACGTATCTCTTCACCGCCCTCAAAAAAAAGTTTGTTTATGGTCATTGGCTCGAGAATACCGGATTACTGGATATTATCCTGACTATGAGCTTTTTCAGGCCCTGAATTTTTCAGATAAATCATTCCTTCAGGGTCAACCATGCCATAAAGAATAGTCATCAGATGCCCCTGTTCATCAAGCTCATGAATCTCCACATGTATTGCATCCCGTTTCCTGACCTGGTTTCCTTCGTTATCCTTGAAATAAAAGAGTGCCTTGACTCCTCCATGGGGAGTAGTTCCCTCAAACTGATAATTTCCATCCTCAAGTTCGTCAAGAGCACAGCCCTTAGAAGACGAATCTATAGGACAGGAAGCACACTGAGAGTAAAAACCTTCCGCTGATTCAGCGAATTCACAAATAGGAAATTTCATAATCTCTCGTTTTATTTCGTCGGAATAGTGGTGCCTGCAAATATAGACATTTAAAAAATTATTGTTGTAGAGTTCAAACTTTATTGATTTCTTAAGTCACGGTTTCAATAACAGAATTAAGCACCATAAGTAATGTTAGCCAAACGGATCATACCCTGTCTCGATGTTCGTGACGGAAGAGTTGTAAAAGGAATCAACTTTGAAGGATTAAGGGATGCCGGGTCCATCCTTGAACAGGCCCGGTTTTATAACAATGAACTGGCTGACGAACTTGTTTTTCTTGATATTTCCGCATCCCTTGAATCCCGGAAAACAACACTTGAAGAGGTGTTGAAAGTTTCCGGAGAAATCTTCATTCCGCTCACTGTCGGCGGAGGAATCAACTCCGTCGAAAGAGCTAAAGAGGTTTTCCTGCACGGTGCCGACAAGGTGTCTGTAAATACCGCAGCTGTAAACGACCCATCACTGATTACTCGCATTGCAGAAAAATATGGATCACAAGCTGTGGTGGTCGGTATAGATATTAAAAAAACAGAAACCGATTACCTTGTCCATACCCATTCAGGAAAAATACCGACACGCTATGAAGCACTTGAATGGGCACATATCGTTCAGGAACTCGGCGCAGGTGAAATTCTGCTGACCAGCATGGACCGGGATGGCACCAAAGAGGGTTATGACAATGATATTCTCCGCAGGGTATCAATGTCAGTACATATTCCCGTCATTGCATCCGGCGGTGCAGGCAATCTGGAACACCTCTATGACGGCTTTACCAAGGGCCATGCCGACGCAGCACTTGCTGCCTCTATCTTTCACTTTCGGCAACACTCCATCCGTGAAGCTAAAGAATTCCTCAGGAACAAAGGGATTCCTGTCCGACTTTAAATATATCTCTCAAAACTCAATCAGTTACATCTTTCTCAAGCCGCTCGCGGATATCGAGTAACTCCTTACGGCGTTGTGCGGTAGCCTCGGGATAAGATAACTTGAGTTCCGTCAACGTCTTCAAAATAAGTTCCGAAACAATGAGCCGGGCATTTTTTTTGTCATCAGCAGGAACAACATACCATGGGGCATGTTTGGTACTTGTTGCTCCAAGGCAAGACTCATATGCCAGCATATACTCTTTCCAGTATTTTCTCTCCTCAATATCGGCGACACTGAATTTCCAGTTCTTAGTCGGTGCATCTATTCTATCCAGAAATCGTTTCTGTTGCTCCTCTTTTGAAAGGTGGAGAAAAAATTTCACAATCCTTGTTCCATTACAATAAAGATGTTGTTCCATATCGACAATCGATCGAAAACGATGTTCCCATACCTTGCCCCCATGAAAGAGCTCATCAGGGATACCCTGCACTGAAAGTATTTCCGGATGCACGCGAACTATAAGCACCTCCTCATAGTAGGAGCGATTAAAGATCCCGATATGGCCACGCTCCGGCAGACAACGGTTGCTCCTCCACAGAAAATCGTGATCAAGTTCCTGAGCTGAAGGATGCTTGAAACTGAAAACCTGGCACCCCTGAGGATTAACACCTGTCATCACATGCCTGATTACACCGTCCTTGCCGGCAGCATCCATAGCCTGAAAAATCAGAAGCACTGCATACCTATTATCGGCATAATGAACTTGCTGAAGCTTGCTCAACTGCTCAACTTGATTGGCAAGCATCTTTTTGTACTCATTTTTTGAGTTGTAAACCGGATCAACAAGCGTAGGACGTTTAACAAGGTTTACCTTTTCACCTTCACGAATCTGCAGTGTATCAAGGTCCAACCGCATAGAAATAGTATTGTCTACATTGCATGAAGAAAACACGCAATCTGATGTTTTTTAAGCGAAATTTAAGGTTTGTCTTACTCTTCTTTAAGAATCCTCCAGCTACATTATGAATTGTCATAACGAAAAAGTCAATCATCAGTAAAATTAATTAAATTTATCGACACTATGTGCACGGTACCCTTGAAATCTTGGGCAACCCCTTTTGCAATAGGAGCATTTACTATTTCGGCTGTAACCGGTCTTTTGATTTTTTTTGATATCGAAATAGGCATAGTTGAACCGGTGCACAAATGGCTAAGCTGGCTTTTGGTTGCCAGTATTGTTCTTCATGTGCTCTCAAACTCGAAACAATTCGCTGGATACTTCTCTCAGACGACCGGAAAAGGGATTATCGGAGCTGCAGCAGCAGTAACAATTCTTTCCCTTCTGCCATTTTTCGGTAACAATAATAAAGAGCATGGAAAAGACAATCCGGGAAAATTTGCAGTGCAGGTACTTGAATTATCATCCTTGGAAACCATTGCTCCTGTTCTAAAAGCCACACCAAAGCAACTTGTTGAGCAACTTGGCAAAAACGGCATCATCGTTAAAAACACGTCATTAACGATACAGGAAATTGCAAGAATCAACGGCACAATTGAAAAAACGGTTCTTGGCACCCTGTTACAACCGACTAAAAACGCCTCACTGAAAAACAGTGATAACGATTAATAGTGAAAAAAACACATGAGACTTCTCATTATTGAAGATGAAAGAGGAATAGCCGGTTTTCTTAAAGATGGGCTCGAGGAAGAGTACTTTGCCGTGGATACAGCTTACGATGGTAAAACCGGACTTGATCTTGCCATGACCAACGACTATGACCTGATCATCATAGACTGGATGATTCCTGCCATAAGCGGTATAGAAGTCTGCAGGCAGATACGCAAATCCGGCAACATCGTCCCCATAATGTTTCTGACGGCCAAAGACACACTGGAAGATGTGCTGTTCGGTCTTGATGCCGGAGCTAATGATTACATAAAAAAACCTTTTGCCTTTGAAGAGCTGCTTGCACGCATCAGGGTCCAGCTCAGAAATAAAAATCAAGGCGACGACTCGTTAAGCGCTGGCCCACTCGAGATAAATCCTGCTACCCATCAGGCATTCTGCAATTCCAGCGAAATGACCCTTACTCCAAAAGAATTTGCTTTACTGGAATACCTCATCCGAAATAAAGACAAGGTGTGTACCAGAAGCCGGATTATCGAACACGTCTGGGATATTCATTTTGATTCAGACACATCCGTTATTGATGTCTATATCACGTTTCTGCGCAGAAAACTTGAAAACGCAGGATGCGGAAACATTATTCAAACCATCCGTGGAGTTGGGTATATCATTCGTGAATCCTGAAGCGTAAAATATGAAGACAGAAGTTAAACATGCACTCAAGAATACCTCCATTCTGTTAAAAAAATGGACGCGAATGAGTCTGCGCAACCGTATCGCTTTATACTATACCATTGCTACAGCAATTCTCGTTGCCCTTGTCTTTACGATACTTTTCTTCATGGTCGAAAGAATGGTTTATAAGCAATTCGATGATGAAGTAAACAATGAGGTTACTGAAGTTTTCACAGATGCACACGTAACGAGTCATGATTTTACAAGTTTCTCACGGTTTAAACATTGTATTGATGATAAAGAGATAAATTCCAACGAGACAGAGCACAAAGAGAAAGAAACTTCAAAAGTTGACACTGAATTTATTCAACTGGTCAACATTCAAGGGCAGGTCATCAATAAATCAGTAAATCTTGGTCGTAACGTCCTGATATTCAAGCCAAACCAGACAAAAACGATCTATTTCAATAGCACTATCAACAATTCAACGATTCGTCAGGGACAGCTTCCCCTTTTCAATCGCGACGGCATCATCAAAGGATATCTCATTGTTGCTGTCCCTATGAAAAAAGCAATTATTGTCTTGAACGACCTTCAGAACGTTTTTCTGTTTTCATTTCCAGGCATTATTGTTACGCTCTTTGTTCTTACCCGTTTGATAGCGGGCAAAAGTATACGCCCCATCGAAAAGGTCATTGCAACTGCTGAAAAAATGACCCAGACAAACCTTAATCATCGTATTGAGCTGCCGTATCATCAAGACGAATTGTATCGCCTGTCGGTAACCATCAATGCCCTGCTTGACCGGATGCAAGAAGCATTTCAACGTGAAAAACAGTTCACAGCCGATGCTTCACACGAACTGAAAACCCCGCTGGCTGTGGTTAAAGGCACTCTGGAAGTGCTGGTTCGCAAGCCGAGAGAAAAAGAACATTACGAAACAAAAATTCAGTTCTGCCTGAAAGAAATAAACCGCATGGCGCGGCTGATCGACCAGCTCCTTTTGCTTGCACGATACGAAAGCAACAAAATGAATCCACATAGAGAGGGGGTGATACTTTCCGTTGCTCTTGACTCTGTCACAGTAAGATTGCAGCCTATAGCACTTGAAAAAGAGATCAAATTCAAAGTCGAGGGCAAAGAAAGAGCGACGGTTACTACAGATCCTGCAATGCTTGAAATAATTCTTGAAAATATTCTTTCAAATGCAATCAAGTACTCTCCTGCCGGATCCTTGATAACAATATCCGTTGAGCAAAAAGAAAAATACATCATATGCAGCATTACCGATCAGGGAATCGGAATTCCTGAAGAAAAACTCAATGCCGTTTTTGAACGCTTTTACCGGGTTGATGAGTCAAGAAACTCAAGCACAGGAGGATTCGGACTTGGATTATCGATAGTAAAACGGCTTGCGGATCTACAACAGATCAAAATATCTGTGGACAGCATAAAAAATATTGGGACAAAGTTTGCACTGATATTTCCATCCAGCACGCCAGTCAATCCAGTTCCTCAAAAAAGGATGACTGCTTGAACCGAAGTTCTTAATGTTACCGCCGAGACCTACGGTTTCTGCGACTGCACAGCACTCTCTACTTGTTCATTTCTCCTCTATTAAGTCTTCTTCCTGAATCCCGAGCCAGTGCTGAGGGCTGAGCGAAAGTAACCCTTTTGCAAATAACTGAATGGGTTCGTTTTGTAAATTTTATTAGAACGCCTCAGATCGTCAAGATTTTGCATTGTTTGGTCAACTGATTGGCTGCTCGCCTGAGGTGCCTGAGGGCATGATGGAGCTTGCGTCGGGACTGGACGTTGCGCTCGTAGTTGAGGATGCATAATGCAAGGTCTCTGGCTTCTGGTGGATTTAAGCCGTCGGACTCGAGAAGTGCCTGAAGCGACTGGAGGTGAGGGGCCCATATGGAGCTTTCGATCGATGTTGTGAGGCCGTGCCGCATGGCGTTTACTGAGGAGCACCTTTTGCCTTCGTCTGTTCGGGGGCCAGTTGAACGCGCCGCGTTACGCTGATTTGCAGCGTTACGTTTAGCGCTGATCATGCCTGGGAAAGCTCTTCCGCTTCCACTTCGATAGACTGCAAATTACGACGGATCAATGCGTTTTGAAGTTGCAAGCGCTCCGCATTCGTTTTACGGTTAAACGCCACTTCATAAGAGGCCTGCAGGCCAGCGAGGATTTTGGTTTGCAGCGCGATTTGCTGGTCGAGCTGAAGAAGTTCCGAGTTCGTCCCTGCCATGGCTACTTGACGGAGTGACTCAAGAGTGTTTTCCTGAGCATTAAGAGCTTCTTCGATTACGTTGTCAACCTTATTGGCCAGAAGTGTGTTGCGAATTTGCGCTTCATTTGCGGGGCTGTTCGGAGGATAACCAGAATTAAGCTCTGAGGCCATCCCGGTAGTGACTGTCGCTCGCTTTTGCACCTCATAGCGACGCATCCACCAGAGGCATTCATGGATTTTTTCTGCGAGGTAGACCTGAAGCACTGAACGAGCGCCTAACTCTTCGATGAGTGTCTCAAGACTTGCCTGGTAGAGATCGGCAGACTCTCCGGGTAAAATCGGCACCACTCCCAAAAGCCTGGAGATAGAGGGCACTGAGGCAACTTCGATGGAGTTGGATTGGATTGAATCGGAAACGGGTTGCTCGCTCATGGTTTTTTCTCTCCTTCTATCAGTTTCGGGTTGATTAGATTTTCATTGCCAAGCTCGCTGAGTTTGGTTCGCAACCAAACTGCCGGTTCTTCTTTTCTGTTTAAACCGCTCCTCTTCATTATCAATTTTCTCATCAAATATACGCCAACCGCTCACCATTACAAAACGCCAACATCGCAGGTAACTCTCCTCAGCAATAAGAAGGTTGCAACCGTACGTTATGAACTCCGTCCCCCAATCTTGCTTTATGCTGATTTATTTGCGGAATTGTTGCAAAACCCAACAATGAAAACATGTTCCTATCTATTACGGCATTTAGTGCCTGAACGAAAAGTAGTTATGATATTATATAATAATATGTTATATTGTTAATTGAATGTCGAAAATATTTGACAAACCCCGAGTCGAAGCGTAATAACACCTCATTATAATTCCATTTTGCGATCATATTGATTTTAATATCCAGTCCCAACCGATTATAGATTGAACTCTTTCTCTCGCAGTTCATCCCAAACAAGCCTGAGAACAGCTCCCATACTTGGTGTATCCATGTTGCCGCCCAACATCCAGTCAATAACGCCATCTTTTAGTGATGCTGCGGCATAGGCAGAAACGAACTGCCGAACAAGAGCCAATCTCACTATCGGGCGCAGAGGCACTGGAGCCCAGCATTTTCTCGGATCACTTATTCGTCCGAACCGTGCTTCATCCTGAAACATTAAGCGTAATGGCAGGTTCAGGATATTTTGCTTGGTAGCTTCTGCCAGTACCTCTGGGAGTTTTTTTTAAACTCCTCCTGAGCTACAACATCGCGTTTCGGATGACACGTGCCTGGTTCAACTTTACGCCACCCATGTCGGGCAAGCATTCGATAAACCGTGGATGCTGCGATTGACCTTCCAAGACGTTCTTCTAAGTCTGCATGAATTGGCGGAACCACAAGAATTCCTCCTTGTTCCACTTTTTCTATCCATGTCTGAAGAAACTCAACTTCCTCTTGGGGAGTAAGGTTTTGCCTCCTTCTTCCTCCCCAAGTTCCTTTGGTGATTGGTTTTCCGGTGGCTTGATCGCGAATATTCCTTTGCAAGCGAACTACCGTCGCCACACCGACACCGAGCACACCAGATAGGCCACCGACTGGATGGTGACGCTCAATTCTCCCTTTGGACTACCATTGAGAACAGTGATTTTCATTGTGATTTCTCCTTTTCAGGGCTTCCTGAACGATCATTAGATTTAAAAATATCCAAATCTCGCCTGAGTACCAATTGAATCGACCAATGACAACAGACGCTCAAAAAAGCGTAAAAAATAAACCGTAAGCAGTTTCTGCAGGTTCATCACCATGATAATGACCGCTGCAAAAGAGGAGTTAACACGCTGTTCAATAGAGCCCGACATCGATAGGCACTTCAGAGGGTATCGATAACAGGCGCGTGGCGAAGAGTTCCAGGGCACCGTGCCTCTGTTCTTGTGTTAGATGCGCGGGGCCGTAGACAACATGCGGCGCCAATACGTCGAAGCCAACGAACTGCAATATACCTCGATGAATAGGGCGCAAAACACCAAGAATGTCTCCATTGAAGCCGCCCTTGCGATAAGACTCTTCGGGACCTCCGGTTGTGAGGGATAGAAAAGCTCGTCTACCAGTGAAGACTCCCGTCTCGTAGATATGGCCGCCGCCGTAGGTGCGCTGCATGGCGAAGACACGGTCCACCCAGCCTTTGAGAACGCCAGGAAGGCCAAACCACCACAGAGGAAATTGCCACACCATGAGGTCACACCACTCAAGCTTCTGGATCTCCGCTTCAATCTCCTCTGAGAATCCATGCATTTCAGTGGCATAAGCTTCCTCGGCCTGCTGCTTGAGGAAAGATGGATCCTTGATGGTGATAAAGTTCTTGCGGCTCGAGACAGGGTCGAATGCCATCGCATGGAGGTCGGACGTGCGAACTTCATGTCCTGCTTGCAAAAAAGTGTCACGCGCTGCACGGAACATTGAGGCGTTGAAGCTCAGAGGCTCCGGGTGCCAATATACGATGAGTACTTTCATGAGTCCTTTCTGGTGGTTTAATGATGGAAGTTAACATTAACAAGGGCAGGGCATGAGATTCAGTCTGATTATTGGAAGCTACCCTTAAATATACGTCATATTCAGCAAACTTACATCCTAAGCATCAATCTGCATTGTTGCTGACCGCCTGTTGTAATTCATCTTCATCAGCTATGGTGTCCT
>JABDHL010000108.1 GCA_012972825.1 Chlorobiaceae bacterium | reverse complement strand
ACGCCGATAATCTGCCTCTGGTCAGTTACTCCAAAGATTAACCGCCCACCAGCCGAATTGGCAAACGCTACAAGAGTTTTCAAGAACGGTTTTGTAGAAGAGCTATCCCGTTTGAATTCCAGTGTTTTCCCTTCTGGCTGGGTAAGGAGGTTATTCAGAAAATCGCTCATTACTTCCCCGCATTATTTGCAGATTGGATTATTTCCAATGCTTTTGGGCCTTGAAGGGCAGCTCCTTTAAAATCTGATAATCGTACATAACCACCTTTGAAATCAGCGTTATGGTGGTTTTCGATTGTAAAGGTACAGATTGGCACCGTGGCGCCCTCAAAACCTGAGTATTCCAGTTGAATTAGAGATGTGATTGTTTTTTGATCTATGAGAAACGATCTCAATTTTTCATATGAGGATATAAACATCCAAACAAATGGTGTCATAAATCCAAGCTGCCCTTTGGGTAAAGTAAGCTCAGTATTGCGAACAATAAAAGCGGAAAACAAATCAGATTTTACGTCTGAGTAATTATCTTTCAGCCATAACGCCAGCTTCCCATTCATCCCCTTACCACCTATATACGGTGGATTTGCAATCACAACATGGTATTTCGGGCTCAGGTAATCGGCCTGCTGCAGTGCTTGCAAAACCTTCTGATGGCTCAGACTCTGGAATAGAGAGTGGTCAGGGGCCTGTGACCAGTAAGCAGTCAGGTAGTCCTGAAGTGTGGTGCATTGCTCAGAAGAGAGACGAGGACGAAGTAACGAACCGAAGTTATCAGCTTCCGTAAACATCTGCAGATCGTGCATCAGCTTTTCAAGCAAAGCGCCACTGCCGATTGCCAACTGCCCACTCTCAACTTCCCCCAGCTCAGCCTCATCAAAGCTTATATTCTGCAGCACGCAGATATTAGGCTGCACAGGCTTACGAAAAAATCGGCGCTGCCTGGCACGGGCCTTCATGGTCAACGCAAATGCAGCAAGCTCCCCTGCCCGTTCGTCAATTTCGATGCCGTAGAGGTTGTGCGTCAGTATCTTTTCCGGTATTTCAGACGGGTCGTACCCCTCTTCTTCATAGATGGCGTAAAGCAGATCAAAGGTATAGGTGAGAATATGGCCCGAACCACAGGCCGGGTCACACATTTTGATATCCTCCGGCTTGCCGATATGCAAAAAGTCACTCTCTACCTGCTCGGGTTTGATGTAGTACTCCATCTGCTCAACCAGCTTCGAATTCGGGCGGTTGAGCATCCAGAGACGACCCAGTGAGTTCTCTACCAGGTAGCGGACAATCCAGTGCGGTGTAAAAAGCTGAGTAGCTGCAGGAATGTTCTCAGGAGTAATCTTCTTGTTCTTCTTTAAATCATCAAATACCTTGTCCTTTTTCTCAGATATATAGAACTGGTAGAGCCAGCCAATAACCTCAACATCCTGGCAGACGTCCGGTGTCATTGCTTCGCGAGTATAGGCAAGAATGGAGTTGCCCGAAAGAAGGTCATCGGGCATCAACAGCTCTGTGTAATCAGCAATTTTTTCAAACAGGTATGGCATCGACTTGTTGAAGTCGTTGCACGCGGCCACCACTAACAAGCGATAGGACTCGGACTGTGGATCACGGCTTGGCGACAAACCGCCGAGTAAAGCGAATATCTGTTCGCGGGTTTTCTCCGCCACCATCTCTTCATCGATATGCCCCATCTTGGCCTCAGCCAGAATTTCAGGCTGGAACTGTCCTTCGGCTGGCGATATGATGCCAATGCGAGTGTAACGGTTGACATCCATAAAGCGCAGGGCACAGAACCGGTTGAACCAGATATATGCGATCCGCTCGATTACCTGTTCTCTGCCATGCTCACGAATCTGCTTTTCAAGCTCAGCTATCGCTTTTGCCTCTTCACGCCGGGCACCACTTCCTTCCGTCAACACCAGGTTGAGTTTGGAAGAAACTTGCTCAATCAGACTACGACGGGCAAACTGTGCGAATTTTTTAAGTTTAGATGTTTCCATCAATTTTATAGTATGATCGTATTTATTCTTCATAAAAATTCAAACCCGAGGCCTGCGGTGGAAACTGAGTCAAATGATAACCTCCCATATCTTGACTTTACGAGGGGTTCCACCTTGCATCGCTACCTGTTAATTGCCAACTCTACCGCAAGATTGCAATTAGGCGCAATTGAGCAGAACAGCTTACAAATTTGGCAACGGCCTGTTGCCAAATTGAATCATCACAGTAGCATCGGAAAATCGCCCAGTATTACCCGTTACTCTGTTTACTTCTTTTAATTCATGTTCATTTGAGTTCATTCCCGGCTCCTCTTATCCTTGCTTTTGATGCTCAATTGTTTATACCCCAACGCTTCGGCAATTTCTACCGACGACTCCGGCGCAGACAGACATGCTCACCAACTTGTGCCTCGACTTGTGCCTCGACTTGTGCCTCGAGTAATGTGGTAACAACAAAAATGAGGCATCTTAACTCGATAAAATCGGCAATACACTCGATTACCTGTTCTCTGCCGTGACCATCTACTTTTCAAGCTCAGCTATCGCTTTTACATCTTCACGCCAGGCAGTATTGCTCTCGACCAGCACAAGGTTTAGTTCGGAAGAGACTTGATCAATCAGACTTAAACAGGCAAATTGAGCAAATTTTTTAAGTTTTGCGGTTTCCATAAAAATCTTTCCAAATCCTTGCTATGTTATAGGTTCAATTGGTTATATGCGCCTGACGCATAAACGGGCGTATATATTTGCGCCTGACGCATAAATTAACGCTTTCGCTCATAGAAAGCCCCCTTTCTTTCCCCTATTTGTTCGATTTCACCACGTTGTTTTAGTCTTAACAACAGCTTATACGCTTGATCCGGGCTAAGACGACAGAGTTCGACTGCTTCGGCCCTTTTTATACTGCCATGCTTGCCAATATAATTGAGCACCATCTGCTCCTGCTGGATGGAATCAAACCCTGCCTGACGGATATATTCTGCACGCTGGCCTGCCTTCTGGTACATCCGTGCACTCAGGATGTAGGATCTACCTCGACCGGTTCCGTGTGGCTCAAGAAACCCGGTTTCGACCAGTTTTTCCAGTGTAGCCCGCACATTGGCTTCCGGCTTTTGCACTGATGGAGCAAGATCAGTCGTTGTCAAACGACGTTCTTCTCGAAGACGAGAAAGGATGATCAATGAATCGATCGGCATGGTTCCAAGCTTATCCTCCTGTTCCACGACCATCTTGAGAAAATCGAGATCGGCGGAAGCATTTGAAAGAAAAAGACTGACGGTGTAGGCATTGGAGAGAAAATAATCTGGTGCCGGGCGACCATAGCGTAACATACCTTCGTAAATGCGGTCAATGCCTCGACCGGTTCGTTCAGCAAGACCGATCCGCTTGATAATGTCGGCCAATAACGGATTACGCGAGCGCGGAGGCGCCACGAGCAGATTATTGAGATTCACGCCCTCGATAAATCCGCCAGGGCTGCTGATGCTCAAACCATCATCGTCGAGTTTGATGTGAACCGCCCCAAGTGTACTGAAATCACGGTGAACCAACGCATTCACAAAGGCTTCACGGAAGGCCCTGCGATCATAGTTCGGAACTGGTACACGAAACAATCCTACTTGAATTTCCTCTTCAACAATCCACGGCTTGAACTGCAATTCAACCTCCTCAAAAGCCTCCAGCAGGGGCTTTCGGTAAAACTCGTTAACACGAACATCGGTGCCTCGCAGTACCTGAAATGCAACTTCATAAGCAGGCAAGTATCGGCGCAATAGAGTTTCACTTCCCAAAATAAGCACGCCTGCAACCGTGGGGCATTTTTTCCCTTGATGGTCCATGACCAACCCCAGGGCACCATCCAGCTCTTCGTCCGCCAGCGAAAACAGGGATTGTTCGCCCCCGTATTTTTTGATGGCATTTCGAAGACGAAGACGTTGAAGTGGGTCCAATTGCTCAACCGAAATCTGTTCCATCAACATGGCAGAGGGATCGACCAATCCCAGAGAGGACTGGCGTTGTAGAAACTCATGAGGATAGAAAGGAACAGCCTCCGGTGTTCCGTCGAGCTTGAGACGACGACGGACCAGAAGACCCTCAGAGGTTGAGACCAGTTGCCTCGACTTCGGCACACTGATCCGAGCTATTGATTTGCCATGCAACTCAAAACGCTCCACTCTTATGGAGATCGCAGGATTTGTCTTGTTTGCAACCAGAGAAGGAATCCCAGAAACATTGAGATGATTTGCATGTAAACCAGTGATCTGTCCATCGTCCTCAACGCCGAGCAGCAGTAAACCGCCATCGGTATTAGCCAGTGAAACCACTGCAGCCAACAAATCGCGATCCGGCAGAATTTTCAGATCGCTCTTGAATTCCACTGTCAGAGTTTCCCCCTGGCTGATCAGCTTACTAAGTTCTTGATCTGTCTCGCTCATTGGCAATACCTATATTTGGATTCTTTTCCCATTTCTGATCTCTGTCAGCAAAGCCTCACGCATGGATTCCAGATACCGATCCACATCCGATTCATCAGCCAGCCACGCTTTATTGAAAGGTATTTTGATTGAACGACCTGGAACGTACTCTACTTTTGGTTCAGCTACAGCAGGATATGAGGTTGGCGCTTGCTTTGACGTCTCATCTCTCTTTGCTGGAGTCGCCTCTTGCTGTTTTGGCTGCGACAGGATAGTCAATTGGGATAACAGCTTCTGGTACTCCGTTTCTTCAAATCGTCGTTGCATGTCGTGAATAACAGCAATAAGCTTTTGATCTCGCACGGATTGTGCGAATTCATTGAATGGCTGAATGATCTCTTCCTGCTGTTTTGGGGAGAGTGCAGAATATTCGGCCATGCTGCAAAGGCGCTCCTGATGTTGCATTGATGTATCTATGGCATGGGAAATTTCTCTTTCGATTTCCGTATTTATTTTTTCCTCTATGGTAGCTACAAGGGTTTTAATCTGCTGCATGCGATTACCCTTGTAGCATTCCGAATCAAGCAACGCATCCTTAAGTTTCACGGATTCATCTCCATAGATGTATGAAAAATTGGGCTCCTGAGTCTGAACCATTTTACTGGCACTGTCGAAAATGCTTTTTTGCGACCCGCTCATAAACTTGCGTATCGGGTCGATAACCGTTTCCTTGAGGTCAAGCAGAACGTCCGACTCTTTCAAAAAGTCAGTAAGGTACCATGTGTATGGTTTTCCACTCTCTGCCTTCAGCTTTTCAAGAACCGGATGCAACGCAGCAAGAAATGGGTAGAGGGATGCCTGTGCGGCCAAAGGAGCCAGTTCATCTCTTGATTTCTGTAAAGCTTCACCTGTTTCCTTTCCAAGAGCCCTTGCTTCACTGGCGAGTGGAGTTGAGTCGAAAAACTCTTCATAAAATTCTTTAAGGCTGCGAACCTGCGATGCGGTAAAATCGGCTTGAGGCACCAGAATCACATTGCCATGGCCATGGGTATTGCGCAAAGCACGCTCGAGTTCATCGTCTTCAAGGGTATTGCTGTCGGAACGAACCTCCACCTTACCTCGGGCACACAATTTGGCAAGGGTACATAGGATAGCGGCATAGTACCAGCCATTGGGTTTGTGCTCAAATTTTTCCAGCAGCAGCTTCAGCGTTGTTCGAACGCCACTCCGGTTATTGCTCTGGATGAAAGCCAGCACCTCCTGCTCGGATTCCGCCAGTGAGGCAACATCAGTTTTGAACAATCCCTCTTGAGTCTGCTTGAGACAGGTCGCAATATCGTTTTCGGTATAGGCAATTCCGCGAAGCATGCGAAGGTTGGGATAAGCCTGTATAACAAGCTGATGAAAACCCTGAATGATTCTACTCTGAGCCTCTTCGCCACCTATCTCAATTTCACTGCCGCCAACAAAAAGTTTTGCTCGACCAAGAAGGGTTTGTACTCGCAACTGCAATGCCCGGTATCGATCCCGATTCTGATCACCTTTGTTGGTCAGGATGTGGTTAACGGCCTCTTGCTGGGCTGTCGTGCTATTCTGGCGAATATACTTTTCGGTCTGTTTATATAAAATGATATCGCGCATGAGCCGAGCGTCAGGAGGCATGAGTACCAGCAGCTCGTCACGTCCCATACTCTGCATGCGAAGTATGGTTTCATTTTCAGCATTTTCGTGGAACGGAGTTACGACGTGAATAGCAAGCTCGTATTCACGACCGTGCAGGCGGTCATCAAGCTTTCGGGAATAGGGGTAATCCTGACCGTTATTGTCGAAGCGGATTTTCCTCGTTTTGATGACAAGATCGAAAACAATTTTCTCCAGCTCAGCCGCGACTTCGGTTGCGTCAACCTCAGTGTTTTTGATCTCCTTTTCGATATCCTTTTCCTCATCGGTGAGGTATTCATACAGTTCACCATTGCGCTTGATGTATATCTGCTGTTCAAGGTAATTCAGAGCCTCTTCAACCTTCTTACGCAACTCAGGCAGATCCTGATTGAACGCATCAAGCATCAAAACACAGAGATTTCTGTGAGAGGGCTTGAACTCTTTGACGTATTTAACAAGGAAGAGAGCTTTCAACACTTTAATTGCGAAGTCATTGCCCAATTGCCGCTCGGCTGCAAGTACGGCTTTCTGCGTCTGGGCCTTTAATGCCGTTTGAATTCCTTCAAACATCAGGTCAAATGATGCCAGTTGACCAATTTCATAACCACTGATCTGCATGGCCACTTGTTGGAACACGCCGAGCATTGAGCGCTCGCCGACAGAGCTATGCTTCCCTTCAAAGGCATTGTGCCGTGAGAGATTCTCTATAGCTGACTGAAACAGTTCAAATTGATAGGGAACAAAGGGATAGCTCTGAATGAACTCCTCTCTGTCCTTAAAGTTCTTGTAATCGCGGGATCCATCGGTGAAACTGAAAAGTGTTCCGAAGTTATTTGACTCCCTGTGATAGAGATCAGACACAAGTTCCGCACTATCTTCCGTTTTGGCTAACAGCCTCTTTTGAATGACAATTGCTACATTGGTGCTGGTCAACGGCATTTTTGTGGCAAAGCGGCCCATGATTTTCGAAAAGTCATTGCTCTGCTGGCGGTTCATTTCGCCGAGAACTGTACTCATGTCGTTCTGGGAGGTAACAATAATCCATGCACGGCCCCGACTCTTGGTGGCGAGACTCTCTGCAATGGTTTGAAGGTTGGTCATCAGCTTCACATTTTCGGCGATATACTGACCTACCTCATCAACAAAAAAGTTCAGACGGAACTCTTTTGATTGCTTATTGATATAGGTATTGACCTGGTCGGCAAAATCCTCTATCGAGACTCTGTACTGGCTTCTGTATTTATCAAGAATCCCGATCGCTGCGGAGTCACTTTCTCCGGTAGCCTCGGCATACGCTTTGGCGATATTCTGCGATTCAAGCAGTGCCTGCTCACGACCTTTTTGCCACTCCTTTCCGGCCTGAGAATGGTAGGCTGCTGTGAACTTGTTGTAGAGTCCCCGGCTATCAAGATCCCGTTCAAACTGGGCAATGTGACCCTGCTTTCCATAGTAACCGCACATCTCGTCAAAAACCTTGACAAATACCGCGAGAAGAGCATCGAACTGCGATTTGCTGATAACGTCAGCTTTCTGGTCGATATTGAAAAGAATACTCTTGGAGGGTATGCTTACAGCGCGCTTGAGATCTGCTCGAAGAATCTCGTTATCGATACATTTAGGCAGAAAGAGATCAAGTGAACGAACACCATCAATTTCCCGGTCTTCAAGAAGTATTGCGAGTATCTTCAGCAGGTGTGATTTTCCTGAACCAAAGAAACCGGAGATCCAGACTCCATTAGCTCCTTCATAGTTGTTATAGGCATCAAGAAATGCTTCCAATCGTTTTTCGACCTCATTTGTCAGAACATACTCTTCAACTTCCAGCCGAAGACTTGCTTCATCATCAGCTTT
>JABDHL010000107.1 GCA_012972825.1 Chlorobiaceae bacterium | reverse complement strand
AACTGTGACCGGCTATCCGATTTTTTTATGCCCTAATCTACAGGCTTTCACCTTAGCAAGCAATGGCAGCTTTGTTACATGTTTGAAACATTTATCTGAACGCTGCCCACCTCACAACCTCAGCAAAATAGTCGGGAGCATGGATAACTTTGAAATATCATAACTAAAATATACACTTAAGCTGAAACCGCCAAACACTGGAAATTACCTTCATGACCTTCAACGCTGTTATCTTTGATCTCGACGGTACCCTGCTCGACACCCTTCAGGATCTGGTCAACACCCTTAACTCCGTGCTCGCCCGCCATAATTACCCGACCCATACTCTTGATGAGTGCAGGTTTCTTGTAGGACATGGAATGAGAGAGCTTGTTCGAAAAGCGCTTCCTGAACAAACGGGCAGCGAGGAAACAGTCGACCTTCTGCTTAAGGAAATGATGGTGGTATATGCCGATAACTGGAATGCAAATTCCCGCCCCTATCCCGGCATTGCCACCCTTCTCGATTCAATTACCGGGCGAAAGATCAAAATGGCGATCCTTTCAAACAAGGCCGACCACTTCACCCGCCTGTGCGCCGATGCCCTGCTGGAACCCTGGAATTTCGATGTCGTCATGGGTCACCACAGCGGTATCGCCCACAAGCCTGATCCTGAGGGCGCTCTCCTTGTTGCCGCTATGCTCGGCGAAGATCCCTCTTCAATTCTTTATGTCGGCGACAGCGGCATCGACATGCTCACCGCATCAAGGGCGGGAATGTACCCTCTTGGCGTACTCTGGGGGTTCAGACCGGAAAGCGAGCTCCTGGAATACGGAGCAAAAACCCTGGTCCGCCACCCAGAAGAGATTATCGGCATCCTTGGCAGTTCCGCAAAATAATCCATCGCAAACCAGCCTCTTGTACTCCAGCTCCATCCCGATCTGTTCAGACATCGTACGTTAAGCGTATCTTTATAGATAGCGTATTATTTACGTATTATACAACACAGTGAACGCATGACGTAACTAAATATATCCACTGGTGTTCCTTTTTTTTATGTGTCCGATTTGTCCGATTTTGATGTAATATTGCACATCGGAAAACACCCTGTAACAGTTTCTGATGACCCTTGTTACTGCTCTTGAATATCTTGATTTCAGGCAAGAAGGTGAAGACGAGAAAAAACATAGTCGAGGGAGTCCTCATTGAGGACAATTCTGGAAAAGCCTGTCGACCCGAGTTCCATTGGACGGTTATCGCGGTCGCTGGTGAACTTGCGGCTCTGCTTGCCGTTGTACCAGTAGACCAGCCTGATTTTGCTTCCTTCAATTTCCAGGGCTGTGATACCGCGTTTCCCTATGGAACAGCCGGAGTTGAAAACACTTGGAATGGTAAGGTTGTTATAAAGGCCGCTGCGCAGACCGATTTTTTTGCCTCTCTTGTAACATGCGGCGAGTTCAATTTTCAGTGCCTCAATTTTCTGCTCTATTGCTGTCCGTTTTTCTCTATCCGCCGAAGGGTAAGCCCGGCAAAGTTCCTCGATTCTGAAGTTCAGGAAATCAACTTTGGAAAGCGATTCAAACAATGGTCGGTGGGTATGGCCGATGATGGAGACAATTTTTGCCTGGTTTGAAAACTCATAAATTGATTTTTCGATAGCAAACCGGCGACGGCTGTTGTAGGCTGTTGAGAAGTTTCTTATGCCGACTGGCTTTGCAATGTATCGGAGAAAAAAGACTACGGAACGACTGACGATTGGATAGGTCTCCCACAAAAGAACCGATGCCTGATGGCCGTGAAGCAGCAGGATGGTTTCATCACCGTAATGAAATTTGAGCGACTCTACCATTGATGATGCAAGACGGTACCCCTTCTCTTCGAGCAGTTCAGCATCATGGTTGCCGTAGGTTTTCCAGAAAAAACCGTTAAGTTCAAATTTGAGAAAAAGATCGTAGAAATCACCCCACTCCTGCCCGATGCTCTCAAGTGGAAATTTAAACAGCTCTTCAACATCGCCATTGAGAACCAAGCTGTATTTTTCGGGCAGATAATAGTTCCCGAGCATGGTTCTGACCAGTTCAGCGTTTCGACGGAACTCATCACGCCTGCCGCCATTACCCATGTGCAGGTCGCTGAGGATGAGAACTTTTGATGATTGATCAAGAGAAACCGACCTTGCTTTTTGAAGTAGCCGCTCAAGCTGGGGATGTTTTTTATTACGCAGGCTCATAATGTCACAACAGTCTGATCTTCAGCTAACCGGATTATTAATCAACCGTAACGGAAAGTTATCAATGATATAGTTAAAATAATGTAGCTCCGCAAAATGAAAACCGGCGGAGCTTATTGCTATGAAACCCGCATCACTAGGTATCTGCTCGATAAACCTGACGTACTGAAACATCCTGTAGATATAACATATACGGGATTTGTTGTACCCAATGCCTTGATTGTCGGTGACGGTGTTGACTATAACGAATGATACCGTGAACTCTACGCATTAGGTATACTCAACTTCTTAACCTCGCAATATAAGTCACTATCCCTCGTTTGAATACGATTATACATGTTTCAGGCAAGGCAAAACAACCCTGAAATCGTCATTATTTATTAAAAAAATAGAAAATTTTACAAAAATGTATGAATTATTATTATTTTTAATTTATTAACCCTCATTTATTTAGGCACCTATTGCTCATTACTTAAATAAAAAAAACTAACACCCAAACCAAGAGTGAATTTCAACTTGATAGAACCAGACTCCTTATGCACACAGAAAACCCGACGATTTCCCATTCGCGCAAAAAGCCTTGGATCATAGATACGACACTGAGGGATGGAGAGCAGGCTCCAGGCGTTGTGTTCAGCGCTGATGAAAAAACGCAAATCGCCTGCCTTCTTGCTGAAGTCGGAGTAAACGAAATTGAAATCGGTTACCCTGCAATCAGTAATGAGGAACGCAATTCGATCCGGAAAATTGCATCCATCAATCTTCCGGTACGTTTAACCAGCTGGGCCAGAGCAAAATGGCAGGACATTGAGGATGCTCGTATATGCGGCACAGAAGCACTTCACATCAGCTTTCCTGTTTCCGCTCTCTACCTTCAGCTTATGGAAAGAGATTACATCTGGGTACAGCAACAATTGCAGGAACTCATCCCGAAAGCGAAAAAATACTTCAGTTTTGTCAGCGTCGGGGCACAGGATGCTACGAGGGCAGAGCTTGATATGTTGAAAAGCTTTGTGCTTGATGCCGAAGCATGCGGAGCAGATAGAATACGTATAGCCGATACTGTCGGCATAGCGACGCCGACTTCAATAATAACACTGATGGGCCACTTGAAATCAGTAAGCTATGCTGCTCTTGAATTTCATGCCCATAACGATTTTGGTATGGCAACGGCAAATGCATTTACTGCTCTTGAAGCAGGATGCAAAGCAGTCAGCGTGTCAGTAACCGGACTTGGTGAACGGGCAGGAAATGCGGCACTTGAAGAACTTGCCATAGCCTTGAAGCTATCAGGAAATTTCGATTTGCGCCTTGATACCAGACAGCTTCTGTATCTCTGTGAAACTGTAAGTAAAGCATCAGGAAGAGTTATCCAGGATCAGAAAGCTGTGGTCGGAAAATCGGCATTTCAGCACGAATCAGGTATCCACTGTGCGGCGCTTTTGAAAAATCCACTTTCCTATCAACCATTTCTTCCTGATCAGGTAGGTCGTGGCAAACAAGAGCTTGTTATCGGAAAACATTCGGGCAGTGCTTCATTACAACATTTTTTTTCCAGTAGAGGAATTATACTGTCACAAAACGAAGCTGGTCATCTCCTTGAAATTGTCCGCCGAACTGCCACTGAAAAGAAAAGAGCCCTGCATCCGGAGGAACTTGAAAGCATCTATAATACCCTTTCAGTCAAACAGTGATTAATCAGACCGCAAGTATCATGATTATAGCCCACGAAGAGGATCATAGCAGTATCAGCCTGCTTGCCGAAGTCAGCAGAACTATAACCAATGAAGATGATATTAACAAGGTATTAAGACTTGTTCTGTTCATCATGTCCGAACATATGAACATGCTCAGGGGTATGATCACAATTCTAAATCGTGATACCCGGGAAATTGTCATCAACGAATCCTTCGGCCTTACGTCAGAGGAGAAGGAAAGGGGCCGTTACCGCATAGGCGAAGGCATTATCGGACAGGTCGTTAAAACCGGAAAAACGGTTATTGTTCCGAGCATTAACAACGAACCGCTCTTTCTTGATCGAACGCGTTCACGGTCTAAGTCAAAAAAAGAGGGGCTTTGTTTTATCTGTATTCCAATTAAGGCAGGAACAGAAATTATAGGCACCCTCAGCGCGGACCGTCAGCTTGAACCAGTAACTGGAGATGAGCATGGGAAAAAAAATAAAGCAGACAACGGTAAGAAAGATATGCTGCAGCACTATGTCGACCAGCTCTCCATTATAGCTGCCATGATTTCACAGGCAGTTCGCCTCAGACAGCTTGCACACGAAGAAAGCGCTAAAAACCCCCTGGACAACAAAACAGTGGAAAAGCTGTCACAGCAAAGGCATTATACGGATGAACAAAATGAAGAAACCATTTCTGAAGTTGAACGTCCGGCAAACATTATCGGAAATGCAAAACCGATGATCTCGCTGTTTAAAATGATTGAAAAGATTGCAAAAACCAATGCAACAACTTTGATACTTGGAGAAAGCGGTGTTGGAAAGGAGCTGGTTGCCAGCGCCATTCATTTTAAAAGCCTCAGATCAGACAACACTTTTATTAAATTCAACTGCGCGGCACTGCCGGAAAGCATTGTCGAAAGCGAACTCTTCGGGCACGAAAAAGGTGCATTCACCGGTGCATCGGCTACCCGTCAAGGCAGATTTGAGCTTGCCCATAAGGGAACGATCTTTCTTGATGAAGTCGGCGAACTCAGTCTTCCAATTCAGGCAAAACTACTCAGAATCATTCAGGAAAAGGAGTTTGAAAGGGTAGGAGGATCAAAAACTATTCAAGTTGACGTAAGGATCATTGCCGCAACAAACCGTAATCTTGAAGAATTAATACGGAAAGGGCTCTTCAGGGAAGATCTCTATTACCGGTTGAATATTTTTCCCATTACCGTTCCCCCGCTACGGGAACGCAAAACCGATATTCTCCTGCTTGCAGACTATTTTGTTGAAAAATACAATGCCGCAAACCATAAAGGTATCAGACGAATCTCAACAACAACGATCGATATGCTCATGAGATATCACTGGCCGGGCAACGTCCGCGAACTTCAGAACTGTATGGAACGGGCGGTCATTATGAGCGAAGACAATGTTATTCACGGCTATCACCTCCCACCAACACTGCAGACTGCTGAATCTAGCGGAACACCCTATACCGGGTCATTGCAGCAAAAGCTTGATGCCATTGAAAAAGAGATGATCATGGAAGCACTAAAACGCACTAAAGGAAACATGTCGAGGGCTGCCATACAATTAGGTCTGTCAGACAGGATCATGGGGCTTCGAATAAAAAAATTCGATATCGACTACCGAAAATTCCGTCCATAAAGATCTGAACCATCGAGCCAGATGAATTCATAACTTTCATGAAGTGCTGATTTTTTGCATTATATTAGCTGGACATGTCTGTTTGATATTGAGTTCATGAGCCCCCCAATGTTAGTAGTAACACGATGTGATGCATAGTTGATTCGAATTCCAACTTCCGAAGCATAGTGCTATGGGCGCCTTCAACAAAAGAAGAAGAAACCTCACTCCTGACAACGAGGGAAACAGAGAATCTTATGCACTTGAAATGATTGATTTCAATCCGGAATGGCAATTTGAAGACAGAAAAAAAGGGGTATTCTATAAAAACGGCATTATCCCCCAGAAACTGTTTATAACCTTTCTCGGAGGAAATATTCAACCTGACAGCGCAAAAAAAGCAATAGATATTCTGGAAAAAATGTTTCAAAGAGGTGTACTCACTAACTGCGAGTATATCAGAATTGCTGATTATAATGAGGTTATCAGCGCACCATTCAGCACCAGAATCCTTTACGCCAATTCGCTGAATCGCCTTAACAGTACCTACAACTGCCGTCCGTTCATCACCTATATCTGTGGCGCATCCCTTATTTTAAAGACAATGCTGCGCCTCTTCGCATCCTATGTAAAGCAACTGTTCATCTTTGTTCCGACTGTTCAGGACGCCTTTAACCTGATAAACGCCGGGCCGAACCTTGACAGAGTTCAGCATGATCGTCAGATTACTATTTCACAACAGGAAATCGATCGATTTGCAACACTGTGCGGACACATTCTTTTTAATGAATCCTTTACGTTTGACGAAAAGCTGAATGGTGTATCACCAGATAATCCTCTGCACGATCTCTATACCATCATATCGCTCCTTAACACCGATCTCAGAGAACTTCAGAAAACGGAAAAAGCGCATAAGAAACAAATAGAACCTAAGTTGATCGATCTGCCATAAAAAAAGCCTCCATATTCACGGTTAAAGTGTTATATTAAAATGGGTAACGGGAAATTACCATTTGTAATGCA
>JABDHL010000106.1 GCA_012972825.1 Chlorobiaceae bacterium | reverse complement strand
TTCTGAACCAGTGACAGTGCAAGTACTTTTGTGTTCCGGAACACTTCGCCGAGCTCCTCGTACTTTACCTTTGCCAGCGGCGGGTACATCATGACGATGAGCCCTGCAGCTATCAGGATGTTGGTGGTACCTGACTGAAAAAGATTCCAGAAACCCGGAACAGCCGGGAAGAGATAGCCTGACAGCACACCAGTTGCCATGGCGAGAAAAATCCAGAGGGTCAGGTAGCGATCAAGAAATGAGAGCTGTTTTACTGCTATGCTCATAGCGTTACTTCCCGGTTGGTTAGATTATCGTTATAAAACTGTCTGAAGCGCAGGTTGATCTCGTTTCGAACCCGCCGGAAGACTGCAAGGACCTCCTCCTTTGTACCACTGGCTTCAGCAGGATCATCAAACCCTATATGCAGCCGTTGCTCCACAGTACCGGTAAAGAGCGGGCATGACTCTTTTGCAGCATCGCAAACCGTTATGACGTAGTCGAAGTGTCTGTGAAGAAATTCGTCAACGCTTTTTGGTTTGTACAAACTGATATCGATCCACTCTTCGAGCATCACCTTCACGGCAAGCGGATGAACTGATTCTGCCGGTTTTGTGCCTGCGGAACACACGTCGAGCGAAGTGCCAAATGAGCGGAGAAAGCCTTCGGCCATCTGGCTGCGACATGAGTTTCCGGTACAGAGAATAAGAACTGATTTCTTCATGGCAAGCAACGAATGGATTAGAAGTTCATTTTATGTCTGATGAGGTGTCAATGCACTGGGGACAAATTGCTTGTGCACTGAAATCGCCGCACTGTTCCGGATTACCCCCACAGCACTCCTCAGTGAGATAGGCAATCAGTTCCAGCATTAACGGAAGGTTGGCGCGGTAGCGCTGAAAGCGGCCTTCCTGCTCCACGGTCAGGAGACCTGTATGAGTGAGCGTTTTAAGATGGAACGAAAGATTTGTCGGTGGCACATCCAGTGCCGAGCCAATATCGCCAGCCACCATGCCGTCGGTGCCTTTCTTGACGAGTAATCGATACACATCCAGCCTTACACCGGATGAAAGCGATTCAAAAATGGTTGTAGCTGTTATTTTTTTCATGTTTAATTATACAATAATATTTGAATTATTGAAATAATATATCATAAAAAATGTTTATACCGGTGTTATGTTACTTTTTAGGATTTTGATTAACTGAAGAAGAATAGGACTAACAGGGCGGATAAGACTTATACAGGAACTTCCATATCTGCCCGCAGCTGTTTCCTGATTGCTTCGATAAGGATTACCGAAGCCTCTTCAGGGTCGTTGAGAACAAGGAGGCGTTCGAGCACATTTTTCCGGGTGTTGGCACAGGCTGCAAGCAGAGCTTTGTTGCCGTTATAAAGTCCGAACCATCCGCAGATGAGCATCCCCAGAGAGTATTGGAAGCGGTAGAGTCCGTCCGGTTTAGTATTCACGAGTTCCATTTTATCTACTTCGCTTATTGTGTCGATCATCAGCTCTACGGCTTCATTGATCGTTTTTGGCCAAATTGATATATCAGTCATTGGTTGAATATTTAACGATGTTTTTTTAAAGACAGTGAAAAATGATGAGCAAATATATCACGTGCATTTATACTTTTACCATCGTAACTATATTATTTTCAAACACATAACATTATTGGGGATATCGGGGTTTTATTCTGATGTATATCCATACGTCAATAGGTTCACGATCGTTAATCAACAGGGGAAACAGATAGAGATCCCTCAATACTTCGGGATGACACAGGGAAAAATTGTTTTTGGGGTGACATAGGGGAAAACAGGCTGGAATGAGAACAATGAAAGTTATGTGGCGCTTTCAGACGCGTCCAGCAAAAAAAAAAGGCCACCCATCGTTGAGAGGCCTTTTCGGAATGATCGATTGTACCATGTGTCAATCTTTTACAAGCTCTTCTGCTGTAAGCCAATCTTCCACATCCGAGCCGTCGCCTCTTCCTTTCGATTCCCAAAGATAATAGGCAGTAAGTCTGATCTCTTCTTCCAGTTGCTCAGGTGCTGATTCAACTTCCTCGTAAAGTTCCTGTACTGGTTCTTCTGCTTTGTTTGATCCTTTTGCCATGGTTGCTCCAATTTATTTGGTTTGTCAGCAAGTAAAAACAGATAGTTATAATACATGCACACACATAACACACCTTGATTTCCAACAATGAATTTTACTGATTTCTTCTGGTCATAACAAGAGAGGTCTTGTTACATCACTGAAAATTAAATTTCTCCAGTGCTGACGTTCAAACCTCATCTTAAGGAAGAGCACTAAATATGCACGATTCCATTGTTAACCTTCGTTGGAACTATCATGTAAATCCGTTTAATCGTGACTCGATGACAAAGGGATTGTATCGCCAGAAGTAATAAAACAGGAAAATGTGCCTGAGTCTTTTTGTTTTTCGAGATGATGGTGAAGTATCATCAGCAACTGGTCAATTTCATGCAGCAGATTGCGGTGATTGAATGCGAGGGTTACCAAAAACAAGGGAAAAGAAATATGCTCTTTTCTCAGTTTTCTAAACACATTACCCATAGCCTGAGTCATAAAGGGAAGGGTTCGGGTTGCATTAATCTGATTGTTTTTCGTGACTGTGTCCATATCAGGATTTCTATAGTCACAGCTAAAGTAAAAATCTTCCGTGCCGCTCCACTCTATAACAATCTTAAAGGGTTTAACTTTATTCATAGTCGCATCAATTTTAAGGTCATTTCGAGAAATATGAATGACCGCTTCTTTATACACATATTTTACAAGTATGATAACCGCAAAACATCCTATGAGATAACTCGTACAACATACTTGTTTTGATGAGTTTACTAAATGTCCTGCCGTTTTATACTGGATGATGCGTTAAATCATTGCAAATTTTTCATGAGGTGGAGATCAGGAAAAAGAAAAACAGGATGGGGGACACTAGTGAGTGTTGCTGCGTCCTATAACAAGAAAAGCCCCTTCTCATGAACGGGCTTTTCTTGTTAACAATGGTTGCTATTCTTTTTGATCAGCAGAAAAATCCTTATTTGCCTGCTTCAGGGGCAGCAGCTTCGGTTTTAGCTTCTGCCTTTTTGGCAACCTTCTTCTTTGTTGCTTTCTTTTTCTTGGCTTTTGCCTTAGGAGCTGGAGCATCGGCTTTTGCCTCTGTTGTTACTGCCGGCTTTGTGTCTGCAGCTTTGTCTGCGGCAAAAGAAACACCACCAAATAGTCCGGTCATCGCAAGTGATACGATAATGCTGGCAATCAGATTCTTTTTCATTTGTCTGTAGTGTAAGTTTGTTAGTTAAGTGGAAGACAGAATTGTTCTGGTTCCTACTTGTTATACGCCTGGTCGTTCATTTTTCTTTCAAAAATTCTTTCTCCTTCAAATCTTTTTTTAGCATTTTTCAATGAAAACAGGTAATCATCGATCCTAAAATATAGGGGTGTTTAACCTTGTTTTCGGTTAAATACTGGTCAATCTATGGTTTTTTTATAAAAGAAAACCAAACAGAAAGGGAACAGTTTTCCCGCCTCTTACTTCTTACATTCAGCAAATCAAACAATAACGTTCATGAAATTAATTGCTAAACCCCACTTCGCACGGTTATGGATGATCATATTTTTTACTGGTTTGAGTATGGTTTCGAATGCGGCGTCCTCCGTTGCGGCAAAGATTGGCGACAATTTCGGCGGGGGGGTTGTGTATTATGTCGATGGCAGTGGGCAGCACGGTCTTATCGCATCAAAAACAGATTTGCGGGGTCACTCTTATGGGAAAGATGAAGGGCTTTTTACCTGGAATGATGCTAAAACAGGCTGCAACAAACTGGTGAGTAACGGTTATAGAGACTGGTTTCTGCCAAACCTGTGGCAATTGAATCAGCTCTATCGTAATAGAGTTGCTGTTGGCGGGTTTGCTGCAAGTTTCTACTGGAGTTCGTCGGAAAGCACTGCAGGTGACGCATGGCTCCAGTACTTCAGGAATGGCGGTAAATACCAGTACAATGAGGCTGATGCCAATCGAGTCAGGGCTGTACGGACTTTTTAACCAAAGGCTTTTATTTTATTTCCACCTGTATCCATTTCAACACTTTAAACGTATCGGTTGCGGGATTTACCAATTCTAAATGCTCCCTTCCGTATACTTTGATCATGTTTTCGTATCCATCATAAGTTCCTACAATTGCCCCTTGAGCCATCCTCCCTGAGTAATCGGTTATTTTTTCTTCAAGATATCGCCAGTTGTCATGAAAGTCGGCATAGATGATTTTCGTCTTCGAAAACGCAGGGATCTTTTTAACTGACAAGTAAGGTTGCACATAATTCTCTAATTCCGTGAATTCACCGCATCCATTGTCAAAATGGATCGAATCCGTATCCACATAAATCGTCTTGTTTCCGTTACTCTTTACCACTTCCACCCAATGGGCAGCAAAGGCCGGTACCGTAAAAAACATCACCAACGATAAGATGGAAACAGCTTTTTTCATATCACGTCCCTTTTTAGAATCCTTAATGAGGCAGTTCAAGAGGGCTGATCGGGAAACAACTCATCGATCCCGCAGGATATCTACGGGGAATTTATCTGTAGCGGGGTCAGATAAGGAGCTGAAACCTCCTATTCGGGCTTCGTGGTTTTGACCTCAGGAGGTTCGACCGCTTTCTTTATTTCGCTTTCAAAATCACTTTGTGCTTTTTTAAACTCCCTTACCCCTTTGCCAAGTCCTTTCATCAGATCAGGGATCTTTCCTGGACCAAAAAATAACAGTGCAATACCGCCAATCAGCACTAAATCCATCTCTCCAAACATTGCTGTCCTCCTTGTATGTCAATGGGTAATATTTACCTGAATTTTACGAATATTTTTGTTTTATACAAGTTTTTGCATGCTGCAGTTATTCATGGATTAAAATATCCATCGGGAACGATAACATTTCCATGGCAGGTGTAACGCACTAAAAAACAATTCACCGTTATACTACAAAGGGTTAACAAGCAGATACACGGTGTCAATCTGATGGAGGGCTCAGGATTTCTGACTCTCGTGAAGATCCGAACCATACAGATTGAGCTGCTTCCGGTAATAGGCAAATGCCTCTTCCTGCCGGACAACGCCAAGCAACATGTCTTTTTTATCATCAAGAACCGGCAGCATGTTAAAATCGGTAATCTCAAAAAGCTTGAGTGCTTCATCAAGTTTTGTTGTGTCATACAGTACGGGCACATCCTTTTTGACGATATCTTCGGCAATCAATCCAACCAACGAATCTTCCTTAAGAAGGAGTCGCATTTCATCGATACTGATGATTCCTGAAAACCTTCCATCATTATCAGTAACCAGAAAAGTCGATTCAGGAGTATTGAAAAAAAAGTCGATCATGCTTGCGGCACTTTCGGAAACATTGAATTGTACATAATCAGTTTTCATGACTTCAGCGATGCTGATATGCTCTGCTATCGAAAGGGCAATGCCGTAGCCGACTCTGACTCCTTCCTTTTCAAGAACATAGGTTTCCATTGAATAACGGTACGTAATTTTTGCAATGAGCGAGGAGGTTACAGCTGCAAACATGATAGGCAGCACAATTTCATAGTTACCGGTGACTTCGAAAAGTATAAGAATTACCGTCAGAGGCGCTCTCATAATGCCTGCTGTCAGCGCACCCATCCCAACAAGTGCGTAGGCACCTGAGGTGGCTGTGATTTTTGGAAAAAGCATGTGGACAATTTTGCCGAACATCCCGCCGAGCATTGCTCCCATTTTCATTGCAGGGGCAAACATGCCTCCTGATCCTCCGGAACCGACAGTAAGAGCTGCCACAACAGGTTTAAGACAATAGATTCCGATCATATTGTGCCAGCCTTCATGGCCACGCACGACATTATTGATGGCCTCGTATGAAAATCCATAAAGTTCAGGCAACCACATGCAGACCAATCCACTCATTAAACCACCGATAGCCGGCATGGCCCAAACAGGGATTTTCCATCGTTTTTCCATCCTCTGGAACCACTCTTCTATGCCATAGTAAATCTTGATAAACATGACTGCTGAAAGACCTGCAAGAATGCCGAGAAGACAATAGAAAAGCAACTCTGTATTCGACACAAGTGAGTATTCCGGAACGTCAAAGGTTGGTGAATTGCCCAGATAACTTCTTGACAGCACTGTTCCAATGACAGCGGCAACCACAATTGGACTGAAGGTTTTTACACTGAAATCACCGAGAAGAACCTCGACGGCAAACATAACGCCTCCGATTGGTGCATTGAAAACAGCAGCAAGACCGGCTGCGGCACCACACCCAAGAAGTGTCCTTGTTCGAGTCGGCGAAAATCGCAGCCACTGGGCAACTGTTGACCCGATTGCCGCACCAACCTGGACAATCGGCGCCTCACGCCCTCCCCCTCCTCCTGTACCGATACTCAACACCGATGTTAAACTTTTATGGAACCATAACTTTTTCTCAATAACCCCATCATTCTGAGCAACAGCCTTGATCACGGATGCAAGCCCATGCCCAGGTCGGACTTTAACGACAAATGCATTGTAGAGCCCGACGAGCAGGCCGCCCACTGCAGGAATCAATGGCAGGAGAAGCGTCCAGTATCTGTCAATAACCTTGGTTTGACCAAATGAGCGCAGGCCGGTAAAACAGAAAGAGCTGAGCATCATGATGGCATCGTGGAATACAACCGCCACATAGCCAGTCATAAGTCCTACTAATACTGCGACAAAAAGGAAGGGAATGTCCTGATTGAGATTAAGCTGAACAAGAAGATAATCAAGAGTCAGCTGATACATCTGTCTGGCATTTCCCTGAAAATGCCTGCTACGCTTCGAAACAGTATAGATGTATGCCCGAATTTTTCTGTCGAGACGTCCTTTTAACTGCGGTGACGGCTTCTTTGGCAATTGAAATATTCTCAAAATATCAATAACAATAAGCTCATCTGCGATAGATAGAAAAAGTTTTTCTGAACCTCCATGAAAATAAGAACAAATATATTAGTATTGCATCTGCTGACATACGTTAATGCCACATGCTTATAAAATAATAAACGTAAAACAGATAGAGGTTTTGGCCTTGCTGAGCTCAACATACCGGAAAGTATGCATTTTGCCCATTTACCCGCAGGATATATTACGTCAAAAATCCTGTTTCGGAGATTCCATAAAACACCTGCAGGCTATAAACTATTTATGTTTTGCGGAATGGCAGGAGCAATCGCTCCTGACTTTGATATTCTTTATGACTTCCTCTTTGATAATTCTCAAGGCAATCATCACGAATATTTTACTCACATCCCTGCCTTCTGGTTATCTCTGCTACTGATTTCTTTATTATGGTTACTGCTTGATAAGCACAGCAGCCCAAGCCCTTCATCAGCTGTTGTTTTTACGCTCGGAGGCTTTATCCATATGATTCTTGATACTTGTACCGGCCCGATATTCTGGCTGGCACCATTTTCTTATACATCATATTCCTGGCATTCTCCTAATGAATACCCCTGGGATGTGGCCTATTTTGTCAGCTGGGCTTTTATTCTGGAGCTTTTCATCATCTGGTGGGCGATATTCCTTTTCATGAAGAAGAAAGCTTCCAGTCTGTAAGAAAATGCTCAGAATCAGAGTGTGCGAGTCTGCCCGCCATCAATATCAATAATGCTTCCCTGACAAAATCCTCCAAGTGGAGAGGCAAGAAAGGCTACCATGTGTGCGATCTCTTCAGGCACGCCAAAACGCGCTACTCCGAATGATTGTGCCATGAGGGCAGGAGCGGCGGCTTCATCGATTCCATGTTCTAACGCAAAGCTTCGCACACGGTTCAGCAGACGATCGGTTAAAATTGCGCCTGGATTTATCGCGTTAACGCGGATGCCATCCCTGACACCTCGATCTGCAAGTGATTTGGTTAAATTGAGCAATGCGGCATTCACCGATCCGCCGATGGCAAACTCATCACTGCCAGTCCGTCCGCCTATACCGATAATATTGACAATACTTCCCTGGGTCTGGAGCAAATGCGGCCAGGCCGCCCTGCAAAGGCGCATGGCTCCGAAAAATTTCAGTGCAAATCCATCCATCCAGTCAGTATCGGGGAGTGCAAGAAAAGCGCCCCGTTTTGTTGCCCCTGCATTATTGACCAGCAGATCGATTTGACCAAAACGTTCCATGGCGGCAGCAACAACAGCCCCTGGCGCATCGGGGTCACGGAGGTCGGTGGCGACTACTAACGTTTCAACAGGAGAAAGTTCTGCAACATTGTTGAGTTGATCATGAGAGCGAGCAACCAATACCAGACGCATCCCCTCGGCAGCCAATATGTGAGCTATGCTGCGGCCAATACCGCGACTTGCACCAGTGATGATTGCAACTTTATCGTTCAATTGTAAATGCATATTCCTGCCTCACTGCGGCTTGTGTGTGGCCCAAGAAGGACAGAATTCACTGTTGGCAATATAAAAAAATCAATATTGAATAATTTAATCTTAAAATAATAAAAGGAGGAAGAAACTCAAAATTATTTTTGGGAATAACGGGTGTTATGGGACTGATGCGACTTATAGGACTTATAAAAAAAGAAGAGGGAATTGTTACCGGCTATTGCTCTTTTTTATGGAGCAGAAGAGCCTGATAGAAGATCGTGAAACTGCTGAGCGGTTTCATCATTATCAAAGGAGCGGAAAATTTTGTGGAATTTCCTGCGGACTTCTTCCTGTTTCTGGAAAAGGGTAGCCATAAGACCTCCCATTGAGGCGGCATAGAGAGGATCTTTTTCGTTTTCAGACACAGACGTGAGGCGTTCATGAAGAAACTTGAGCTGAACGGAAAAATCTACAAAGTCACCTAGATTTTCCTGCAGTTCCTTCATCTGCCTGATAACAGGATTAATAGTTTTATGAGGATAGATCGAAGAGAAAAATTCAAGCAGATATCTGAGTTTTTTGCAGTCGATACGCAGTGCATGAAGCTCGGTATCAGTGGTTTCCGAACTGATCTGACGACCATGGCGGATTACTTTTTTCCATGCTTTTTTTATGGTGCATGCAGCAACGGCCCTGGTAGAGTGAGATGCGTCAGGAGCCTGCACGGAATCCGGAAGTGACTCTTGATGTACAAACTTATTCCACTTATGGAGAAAGGTCTGATAGTCGCAGGATTCGAGGTAACGGCAAAACTGTTGGTGAAGTTTTTTGCGGGCGTCTGCAATATCGTTGAAAAAGGGTTTAAGTGATTGCTGAAGAAATGGTGGGAGATAATGAAAATAAGTTTGCTGCTTCAGAAGATAGACATCACTGTCCCGCAACTGGTTTGTCTGTTTTCCTATCTCTTTGAATGCATTGAGGTAGAATGCTGTTTCTATTGGATCATAAACCCCCTTAAGCTGCTTGAGTATCGATCGGGTTCGTCGAACAGCTACACGATAGTCGTGCAGAAATTCAGTGTCGATATTGTTTTTTATTCCATGTTCATTCTTATGCAGGATGGAAAGAGTCACCTGGAGCAGACGCTGGGTGCTTTCATGAATGGAGGCATCTGCATCAAGAGAAAGAGAGATTTTTGAGGAGTAGCCTTGAACGTTTTGTCCGGACGCAGCCATAATCAACAGAAAGAGCTCCTTAAAATCAAGAGCGCTTCCATGTGATTTATGACGCACAGCTTTCTCTATTTCTTCATGATATCCCCGAAGCGGTATCAGGGAAAAAAGCGATACGAAAGGCGCGTTGTTGTTCTTACCGGTAGGAGATAATGAGGTGAAGGTGAGAACGCCGATGGTTTTTTCGTTAACGTCAAGGATATGGTAAGAACGAATGAGCGTCGTAATGGAACAGAGTTTGATGAAGGCTCGGATTTCGCTGTATGATGAGAGTTGATCTTTCAGTTTTCCTTGCGGGAGATCATTGAGAATAAAAAAGGATGGATTCCGACTGAATGCGACAGAAGCTGTTTCATGACCTGTATTGAGGTCGACAAGGGAGATGCTTTTTTTTGTTTTTATTATAGCAGCCTCTTTTTCGAAACCATTCCATTCAAAGGTGTCGTAGAAATCCAGCTGGTCTCTGGTTGATGAAAGTGCCTTGAGCTGCCATTCGGAAGGAAGAACTTTTTCCAATATCAGCTCGGAGTCATCAGGTGACTTAAGTTTAAAATACAATGTGCTTGTCGTGATGGACATACTTTGCAGGCGTGAATGGAAGATACCTTGATCATTAAGGTAAAAAAGAGATATCGATATAGTTGCCCTTTATAGTACAAACTGCTCTCACTTGTTCTTCAGTGAATACTCCTGCATGCTCACCACAAATAAAATCGCCTCCAACTTTTTTCAATGCCCCATCAAGGGTTGTCAGCGGGTTTCCCGAACAATTAAAAATGCCTTTAACCTTTTTTGGGGAGCCCTTGAGAGAAGTAAGCTCATTATTTGCACAATTGAAATCGCCTTTAACTTTTTTAGGGGCTCCTTTGAGTGTTGCAAGCAGGTTCCTTGAACAATCAAAGTGTCCTTGAATTTTATCCGGGATGCCATCAAATGAGGTGAGCTGATTATTTGAACAATTAAAATCACCTACTTCCTGAGGAGTGCCCCTGAGTGACGAGAGCTGATTGCCTGAACAATTAAAATATCCCCCAACCTCTTTAGGAGCTCCTTTGAGGGAAATCAACTGATGATTTGAACAATCAAAGTTTCCATAAACTTCAACAGGCCCCCCCTTGAGTGACGTGAGCTGGTTACCTGCACAAGAGAAATCACCAACCACAAAATCCGGAGCACCAACAAGAGATGTCAACAAATTGTTTGAACAGTCAAAATCCCCTCGAACGTCGTCGGGCCCTCCATCGAGTGAAGTCAGCCGGTTGTGTGAACAATCAAAATCGATCACTTCATGAGGAGAGCCTTCGAGTGTGGTCAGCTGGTTATCGGAACAGGAAAAATCGCCACCAACCTTATGAGGCCCTCCCTCAAGAGTGGTCAACAGGTTGGCGGAGCAATCGAAGTTACCCTTAACCCGCTTAGGAATCCCGGTGAGTGAGGTTAACCTGTTGTTATTACAATCAAAATCTCCCTGAACATTCTTCGGAGCACCTGCGAGAGAGGTTAACAGGTTATGTGAACAATCAAAATTATCAACGTCGTCAGGTGTACCCTCAATTGACGTAAGCTGGTTATCTGAGCAAAAAAAATCGCCTCCTACTTTGTGAGGAGCTCCATCAAGAGTTGTAAGCAGGTTTCCTGAACAGTTGAAATTACCCTCCACTTCTTCAGGGCAGCCTTCAAGTGATGTTAATCCCTTATGAGAACAATCCATGTCACCCTTGCCGTCCAGGTTTCCCATAACATCTTTGAACGTTACTGCTTTCACTTTTGTGGTCATTATTTTCTAATATCCCCTAATCAATATATGTTATCCCAAACGTGATTTCAACATCAATGCCAATCACTCCCAACTGTTTACTCTTCAAGGGATTCAAGCAGGTTTTCATAGAAATCCCCTTTATGACGGACGATTTCGCCGGTTACCAGATAAATGACTTCACGGGCTATCCTTGTGGCGTGATCGGCCATGCGTTCGA
>JABDHL010000105.1 GCA_012972825.1 Chlorobiaceae bacterium | reverse complement strand
CCTGAACAGATTTTAGTAGGCAGACCAGCCTGTTCATGGGAAGATGGGCAGCACATCGTAGCAGACCCTGGCGTTGCGTATGGAACTGATCAGGAGATCAGTCAACAGCTTGCTATGCAATTTGAACAATTGCAGCATGTCGTTTTTGCCCGTATGGTGCAGAAGGTTGGTGACCGTCGCTATTGGGAGCAGTGGGCCAACAATGTTGCGGAAATTGCTCAACGGCAGGGTGAAAGGATCAATCGCCTGATTCAAGCTGATGGAGAGCACAACAAGGCATTTCAGGAGTTTCTCTGCGGTCTGCAGAAAAACATCAACCCATCAATCACCCGGCAGGAAGCGGTTGAAATGTTGTCGCAGCACATCATTACCAAACCGGTCTTTGAAGCGCTTTTCAAGGGATACTCCTTTGTCCAGAACAATCCCATATCGGTCTCCATGCAGAAAATGCTCGACCTGCTGGAGGCACAAACCATCCAGGAGGATACCGACACCCTGAACAAGTTCTATGAATCCGTAAGGATGCGGGCAGCTGATATCGACAACGCCGCTGGCAAACAGCGCATTATTATTGAGCTGTATGACAAGTTCTTTAAAACGGCTTTCCCAAAGATGGTGGAAAAGCTTGGCATTGTCTATACACCGGTTGAGCTGGTTGATTTCATCATCCACTCTGTTAATGATGTACTCAAACAGGAGTTTGACCGTACCCTTTCTGACGAGAACATCCACATCCTCGACCCCTTTACCGGCACTGGCACCTTCATTACCCGCCTCCTGCAAAGTGGTCTGATTGACCGGAAAGACCTCGAACGGAAATACCAGCAGGAGATTCATGCCAACGAGATTGTGCTGCTTGCCTATTACATCGCAGCAGTCAATATTGAGAACGCCTACCACGATATGTTGGGCGACACAACCACCTACAAAGCTTTTGAAGGCATCTGCCTGACCGACACCTTTCAGCTTGGTGAGACGGATGAAAGCGCCGTACTCTTTTCTGATATGTTTCCGCAAAACTCCGAACGGGTATCGGCGCAGAAGAAAACGCCACTGCGAGTCATCATTGGCAACCCGCCCTATTCCGTCGGCCAGAAGTCGGCCAATGACAATGCACAAAACCAGAGTTATAATGTACTTGATGGCCGGATAGCTGCCACCTACGCAAAAGGCAGTACGGCAACATCCATAAAAGCACTTTACGATGCCTATATCAAAGCTTTCCGCTGGAGTACTGATCGACTTGATCCGGAGCATGGCGGTATCATTGCCTTTGTTTCAAATGCTGCCTGGCTGGATGGAAATGGAATGGATGGTTTGCGTCAATGTCTGGAAAAGGAGTTTTCAAGCATCTATGTTTTCAATTTGAGGGGCAACCAGCGTACCAGTGGAGAGCTCTCCAGAAAAGAGGGTGGCAAAATATTTGGTTCCGGTTCCCGTACTCCCATTGCTATTACTTTGCTGGTGAAAAACCCTGACAAGACCGCAGAGAAAGCCACTATCCATTATGTTGATATTGGTGATTACCTAAATCGGGAAGAGAAGCTGATCATCATCAGCAACTACCGTTCGGTTAGTAATCCAGCAATGCCTTGGCAAACGTTGGAACCCAATGAGCATGGGGATTGGATCAGCCAACGGAATGATCTCTTTGAGACGTTTATTCCTTTGGCAGGAAAGACAAAATTTGATCTCAAATCGCATTCATATTTTTTGACTTATTCACTGGGAATTGCATCCGGCAGAGATAGTTGGGTTTATAATTTTTCAAGAAAAAAATTAAGAGAAAATGTTTCACAATCAATTGATTTTTATAATGAGCAGTCTCTTGAATTTAAAAATGCAAGGCAAAAAGACTCCGAATTAGAGGTTGATTCATTTATTGATACTGATCCAAGTAAAATCAGTTGGAACCGGAATCTAAAACAAGATATTGATCGTTATAAAGCACATTTATTTGATGTAAATAATATTGTTAAAGCCAATTACAGACCGTTCTGCAAAAATTATTTTTACTTTGATAAAGATTTCAACGCAATGATTTATCAAAATAAAAAGCTTTTCCCTAATCCGGATTCAATAAATAAGGTCATTTGCGTTTCATCTATTGGCGCAAATAATGGCCTATCTGTCTTGATAAGTAATTGTATTACCGATTTACATTTCAATGGAGACACACAATCTTTTCCCCTCTACTACTACGAAGAGCGCCAGAAATCAAGTCCGACACTTTTTGATGCGGCCACCGAGAATGAGTTTATCCGCAGAGATGGCGTTTCAGATTTTATTCTCGAAAGAGCACTGAAGCTTTATGGCAATCGTGTCACCAAGGAAGATATTTTTTACTACGTCTACGGTATTCTTCACAGCCCTGAATACCGCACCCGTTTTGCCAACGACCTGAAAAAGATGCTCCCACGCATCCCGCTTGTCGATGAACCCCGGGAATTCTGGTCGTTCAGCAAAGGTGGAAGAGAGCTGGCCGAGCTGCATATCAACTATGAAACAGTGCTACCTTATAAAGAGGTAACCGTTACTGGTGCTGAGAAAGGCCTCTTCAAAGTTGAAAAGATGCGCTTCCCGAAAAAAGGGCAAAAGGATACCATTCTTTATAACGGTTACATCACCATATCAGATATCCCTGATAAAGCTTACGAGTACATAGTGAACGGCAAAAGCGCCATAGAGTGGGTTATGGAGCGCTATCAGGTTTCCACTCATAAAGAGAGCGGCATAACCAATAACCCAAACGATTGGGCCAAAGAGGTTGGTAATCCTCGTTATATTCTTGATCTGCTTCTGAACGTGATTAATGTGAGTGTGAAGACTGTGGGGATTGTTGAGGGATTACCGGAGTTGAGGTTTGAAGCCCCCACTGCTTAGCGTTTCAAAGGGTTGGCAATTTAGGTTTATGCTCTATTCTTTTTCATCAACCACCGATTAAACCCCTGAAAACATGTGGTGGACTTACGCGTTATTATCGGCTCTGTTTGCAGCCTTTACAGCAATACTTGCCAAAATCGGCATAAAAGGTGTTAACTCCGATCTGGCAACTGCCATACGAACGGTATTTATTTTATGTATTGCATGGGGTATTGTCTTTGCCCGGAAAGAGGTAGAAGGTATACATCTCCTTTCAAAAAACAACTGGCTGTTTCTCGGTCTGTCGGGTGTTGCAACCGGTTTATCCTGGATATGCTATTTCAAGGCGTTGCAGCTTGGAAAGGTTTCACAGGTTGC
>JABDHL010000104.1 GCA_012972825.1 Chlorobiaceae bacterium | reverse complement strand
AGCCAGCAGGCCTCTTCATCGCAAACCTATGTAGGTATGGCAGATAGGGTCATTGCCGGATTCTATACCCTGGCTGTAGGTCAGGTAAATTACGAGGACTCACCACCACGGCTCACAAAAGGGCTGGCACAGCACCCTATTCCCATCATGTTGCTTGCGCGTTTTGCTGTGAGTATTGACTGGCAAAAGCGTGGAATAGGTGCTGGTCTATTAAAAGACGCCATGCGACGCACTATGCAGGCTGCAGATATTGCAGGGATTCGAGCCATTGCTGCCCATGCATGCATAATCCGGCCAACTTCGAACAAAAAATCCGCTAAACCTCGAACACTAATTCCGGAAAAGATCGAACAGTAAATCCGCAAAAGATCGAACACTTTTTTACCCTGACCGGAAAAGGTGTTCGATATTGCCGGAATAAGCACAATACTTGCGGCATGCCAATTGCCTTGTGCAGCACAAGCACTTCCCGTCATAAAGGAAATCACTTGTGCGGTGCAGAGGGTGTAAATGCTTTATGTGTAACGCTTTCGTAATTGTTTATATTGCATTGCACATGCTTTTATTTTTCATGTTATCCATAACCAGGGAAAAAGATGAAACAAAAAGCCATTAAAGCCATCCTTTCTGCGCTTTTTCTTGCAGTGTTATTGTTTTTAGGCGTAACAGTGTCAGCGTCGGTGGAAGCAGCATTGCCAGCAAATTTTGTGTTGATTCACGGCGGCGAGTTTATAATGGGGAGCCCTGAAACGGAATTTGACAGATCTTCTAATGAAGAGACTCAGCATCGGGTGCGGCTGAGCAGCTTTTGCATGAGCAAATATGCGGTGACCGTTGCCGAGTTCAAGAGATTCGTTGAAGCATCGGATTACCAGACTGATGCTGAAAAGGGAGGCTGGAGCTATATTGTCTCCGGTAGTGAGTTTATAAAAGGGAAAGGAATAAACTGGTATCATGGCATTTCGGGTAGAGTGAGACCTCAGAGTGAAAAGAATCATCCAGTTGTGTATGTGAGTTGGAATGATGCGGTGGCTTACTGCAAATGGCTTTCAACAAAAACTGGGAAGCGATTCCGTCTTCCAACAGAAGCAGAACGTGAATATGCCTGCCGGGCAGGTAGCAGAACACCTTTTAATACAGGAGAGAACCTGACTACAAACCAGTCTAACTATAACGGTAATTATCCGTACAAATATAATCCAAAAGGTGTATACCGTCAGAACACGGTTGCGGTTAACAGTTTTTTGCCCAATGCGTGGGGGTTGTACAATATGCATGGTAATGTTGCTGAGTGGTGCATGGACTTGTACCATGGAACGTATTATGACATGTGTTATGAAAAAGGTATTGTGACCAATCCCGCTGGTCCAGGAACCGGTTCGAAGCGTGTGCTTCGTGGTGGGTCCTGGGCCGATAATGCGAGGTACTGTCGGTCGGCTGGTCGAGACTACGCCCCATCAGACGGTCGCAGTGGCAGCATTGGATTCCGCTTGGTTTTAGACCCATAGTCTGTTGGCAGCTCATTCCGACTTTGCTTTTTAGCGAGAGGGCATTACCAACATTTGAGTGAGCAGCTGGTCAGGGTGCATAGAATCGGTAAACCACAGAAAAGCCCTCGCCCCTCCGCTCCGTGCCTCGCTGCCTGTATGCCGCGCCAATTCGCAGAGCGCGCCAATCGCCAGCGGCGTGCTACCGCCCGCAGCGAGAGACTAAGGGACGACATTCATAACGTGCACTATCTCCAACTAAGCCTTATTTCAAAACATTGCTGGGACAAAGGGGGTTGACTGATAAAATCTTATTTTTGTTATACAGAGGGCGACTGAAATTAGGGAAGAACAGTTTAAACAATGTTTGGCCGAGAAGGATGATATCAGCATGACTTCAATCATCATGAACCCCATTGGATACGTTCGCAACGGAGTATCCTCCCAAACCGATCAGGATTGGGGCATTGTAACTTCGAGTGTCGAGCTTTTACCGGATTTCCGTGATGGACTCGTTGGTATTGACCAGTTTTCCCATCTCCTCGTCCTGACCTATCTCCATCAGGCTTCTTTTGATCCATCCACCCAGCTGATACGCAGAGCCCGAGGCCTTGCCTCCATGCCGCTTGTCGGAATCTTCGCCCAGCGTGCCAAAGATCGTCCGAACCCTGTTGGCGTTACCGCTGTGCAACTCGTCTCTGTAACAGACGAGTCCGTTGTCGTCCGTGGCCTCGACGCCATCGACGGCACTCCAGTCCTTGATATCAAGCCGTACTACCCAGTCTACGACAAGGCCGACCAGGCTGTCGTACCCGAGTGGGTCACCCGGCTCATGCAGGGCTATTTCTAATCCTTGCAGTGGGCATAACCGATTTAAAACCATATTTATGACGACCATCGCAGGACATTACGAGAATCACCTCGCTCCTATATATCTATGGGCGATGTTTCGTGAAATAAACCTATGATTTTTTAATATCGAACCAAGTTCTATATCTTTGATGAAATGAGGCATTGCACTTGAGTGCAGATTTTCAAAAACAAGTGGTTTTCAAAGTTTGCCAGGGAGGAGGGAATCCAGGATAAAGAGCTGTGTGAGGCGGTGAGCGAAGCCGAGCGAGGGCTTATTGATGCGGATTACGGAGGTGGAGTCATCAAGCAGAGGATTGCTCGACCAAATGAAGGAAAGTCTGGTGGATTTCGATCGATCATCCTTTATCGTCAGGGCGAGAAGGCATTCTTTGTTTTTGGTTTTCTCAAAAAAGAAAAAGACAACATAAAAATAGACGAGGTACGATGGTTCAAAAAGATGGCTAAAAGTACTTTTGCGCTATCTGAAGATCAACTCGAAAAACTTATTAAAACAGGGGACTTCAGGTCCGTAAAATGCCATGAATAAAGTCAAAACATATAAGAGCGACGCATTTGCCTCGATCCATGAAACCATGTCCGGCATGTATGATGCTGGTGTTATTGACAAAAAGACAATGCGTCAATTTGACGAAGCTTGCCTGACACCAGTTCATGCGTTCACCGCCACAGAGATCAAGGCTTTGCGTGAACGTGAGGAGGTGAGCCAGACAGTTTTTGCCCTTTATATGAATGTGAGCAAAGATTCTGTCAGTCAGTGGGAACGGGGAATCAAAAAGCCCGCAGGCCCAACACTGAAACTTCTTTCACTCGTGAAGCAGAAAGGGCTCGCGGCTATCTCATAATCCAAAAATAATCGGCTCCAAAAGCAGGGCAAGTGAAATAATGAACCGCAAACGACCTCTTTCAATCCGTCAAATCCGGACATTGCAGAACACGCTCAACATCCCTGCAGAAGTCCTGCTCAAAGAGTATTAAGACTTTCGCAGACAATCGTAGGTTGTTGACTTTTAACCGGCTCTAAGTTCTGTTTTCTTTGCTGTGCCAGACCCGGATAATAACAACTGTATCGTTTTCGTCGCGCATATTATAGCGAAGAACAAATGCTCCAGCCCCACAAGGTACGACCCATTCGCGTCTTCCAGTGTCATCGTCCATTGGGCGTCTGATGTCTGGTATTGATTGTAGAAAACCCGCTCCGTCCAGAATAGCCTTTGCTGCTCGTGTTGCTGCAGCGGGGATTTTTTCGTGCAAGGACGTATAAAGCCGCTCGACATCGGCTAATGCCTCTGGTAGCCATTTTATTTGGGGCAAGATTTCACCTTTCCTTGCGCCAGATTTTCTAGCCATGCAGCAGCTTTGTCATGGGGTACAGCTTCGCCGGTTAATTGATAATGTTCCCAGCGTTCCATATCCTCGCGTTTTTCCTGCTCGTATTTTTCTTCGCGATCTAAGAATGTCTCGATTGCCTTGCACATGAGCCAGTGTGGCGACCTGTCGCGGATGCGAGCCAACGCTGCAAGCCGTTGCTGGGTGGTGTCGTCTAACTTGACGCCTTTTGTCTGTGACATGACCAAATCTCCTTTTTCGTAAAAGGAAGCACTTATTTCAACCTTTAGCAACCTTGGGGGATAGGGGAGATTCATAACGTACACTTTCTCCAAACAACCCTTCTTCCTGCACAATCTTTCTCACTCACAGTACGAAGGGGAGTGAAGTGTACCATCAAGTTAATCATCTCGGTTTTTCTGTCTCAGTCTGAGAAGAAAAAGATCGGCAAATAAATCGGCAAATTATATAGCTTATTCTTAGTAACTTGTTTATATAAAGAAGGAAATAATATTTTATAATCGGCAATATTATGATCTTTGAAACGCCGCCACGTCTTGAGCCCTGTCTTCCCGAGTCATTGGAGTACAGCATTGTCGATCTGATTGCGTCTCTTTCAACAGTCTCCGAACGCTTGGGTAATCGTCTTCATCCAAAATCAGCAGCAAGTCTGGCCGAACTTGTAAGAGTGATGAATTGCTATTATTCGAATCTCATTGAGGGACATAACACAAGGCCGAGGGACATTGAATTGGCATTGCTGAACCAGTTTAATCAAGATGGAGAAAGACGAAATCTCCAGATAGAAGCTGCCGCTCATATCAGGGTTCAGCGAGAAATTGATGCCAGGCATGCGGCAGGAACACTTGAGGATGCCACTTCACGCCATTTTATACATTGGCTGCACAAAGAGTTTTACAAAGAATTCCCAGAGTCGATGAGGTACATGGAAAGAAAAAATTTGAAAATACTTATGGTGCCTGGAGAGTTTCGGAGTGAGCCTATACATGATGTTTCTGTCGGCAGGCATCAACCCCCGGAGAGTAGTGCTGTTGAGACCTTTATGGAATATTTCGAACAACGATACAGTTTTGGTGCGCTCGGAAAAGGAATGCGCCTTGCAGCTCTTGGGGCTGCACATCACCGGTTTAATTACATCCATCCATTTCCCGACGGCAATGGCAGGGTCAGCCGGCTCATGAGCCATGCCATGTCGCTTCAGGCAGGTGTCGGTGCATATGGGTTATGGTCGGTATCAAGAGGCTTGGCACGTGGCTTGGAAAACCGACAAGATTATATGAAAATGATGGATCATGCAGACATGCCTCGTCAGGGGGATCTGGATGGCAGAGGGAACCTTTCTTTGAAAGCCCTCAATACCTTTATTACATGGTTTCTGCGCGTTTGCCTTGATCAAGTAACTTTCATGGGGAGTTTGTTTGAACTTGATGCGCTTCTTGATCGGCTGAGACTGTTCTGTGAACGGCAAAACTGGAAGCAGGAAGCATTCTCTGTTCTTGAGGCTGCATTACTCAAGGGCGAAATTCCACGTGGAGATATCAGCAGAACAAGTGGCCTTAAAGAAAGAACAGCAAGAACATTACTGGCAACATTAACCGACTACGGGATACTTGCGTCTGAAACCCCAAAAGGGCCTGTTTCACTTCGTTTCCCGGTAAGCGCTGCGGAAATATTATTCCCAAACCTTTTCCCTGTCCTATAAAAGGTGATAGGTGACGACTGCATGTGGAGGTTCATTCTTTCCATCCCTCAAAAGGATCACGAAGATGATCGGGTTGCTTTCGATCCTCTGCATTCATTAAAATCAGCAGGCACTTCAGTTGTTTCGTCAAGTATACGCTGACAGTGAGTTTATTGCAGTTCTTCATACCCTTGTCGAGTAATTTACGGTTGTGAATGCCTTCGCATCTCAGTGCTGCATTTTCACTATCCAATTACAACGAGCGTGTCTTTGTCCTGAGGTAGTTGACAACCAACGCCATTGCGACCGTAATTTATTGGGCGTGTGTGTTCGAGAAACCATGCACTTGCCCGCCAGTTTTTTTTACCTGCATCGGCTATGTTTTGAAGATGTGTCTGTTCGCAGCGTGCCAGAGCCATCGGAATCCCATCAAAAAATTCACGCTGCAGGCTTTTCTTATTACTATCAGCATCCTCTTTTCCCCGATTGTACCATAAGTGGCAGGTCTTTTGGCAGATACCCGCCACATGACAGGCATTCTGGATAGTCATGCCTTGGGAGATATAATCGAAGATTTAGTTGATGTTGATTTTGCTGAGTTTCATGATGAAAACAGTGTTTTTTTCTTTGAAACAACTAAAAAAGAGAAAAACTGCCCCAAACAGTAACTACAACTAAGTTACTCTTTTGCCGTCAATTAATAACAAAAAACCCTGTTAATTTCCTTCATATCTTTATAAAAACCCTCATAGAGACTGTAATTCGTGTAATTCCTGTAATTTCCTCATCAAATGTATCTCAATTCGCAACTCATCTGAATCTCCCAACTCAGTACTGTCCGGAGTATTCTGTGATCGTGGTGTGAGGCTTATCGAGGCATGCCTGCTGCAATCTGTCCTACTTTGGTTAACGCTGGCGTATCATCGACATCCTGTTTGCTCTGCCGAATATTATGTCTTAACTTTTCAAACAGGGAAGTATGATGGATGTTGCAAAGATCAGTTTAATTAGTTAGGCGCCATAACGGCACGAGGAGGACATTATGCACGCAAGCAACTTCTTGAGTTCGACGAAACGAATCGGGGCCGGTCTGTCCTTCGTCATTTTCCCGATAGTGTTTGTCTTTGCCTTTTCGGTTCATCCTGGTTTGCTGCATCCTCACTTTCTCGGTCCATCCGAACTTATCATGAGAGTGCGTGGCACTTCTGGTTTGCTTCATTTCGGGCATGCATTGGTCACGCTTGATACAGCTCTGCTCGTTGTTGTTGCGTTGCATTTCATGAAACTCCTTGACAACACTGCAGTGGCATGGGCGGGATTTCTCGGCGGAGCACTGGCGGTATTGGGTTCTCTTGCGCTGGCAGCCGATAAGGGTGCGCTATGCCTCACCATGAGCGCTCTTACGGAACTCTCCGATACGGCGTTCATGAACATGATGCCCGGCCTGCTGGCCATGTTTTCCAAACATGGCTGGCTGGTCTTGCTCTGGGGAATATTGTTGTTGCCTATCGGGTTTGGAATTCAGGCCATAGCCTTACTGAAGAGCAAATCTCTTTCCAGCTGGCAGAGCCTCCTCTTTTTGGTCGGAGTTCTCCTGATTGGAATTCCAGATGGAGTCGAAATTGTCAACTTGACCGCCTCGCTTCTGCTGACGATTGCATTTGTTCCCTACGGTATCCAGCTCATCCGAACCCCATCGCAGGGGAGCTCATAGACACCTCAAGGAGTTCGGGGTGACAGTCGATTCTCCATCTCTGTCTTTTTCACGAATCGCATTCAACAGCCCGTCCGACTTCCCACCGCACTCTCTGTCATTTCGACACGCAGTGAGAAATGTTACTGTTCATCCTCCGCAAATAGTATAACTCCTATAAGCCCTATTCCCCAGCTTTTCCTAGCCACCAACTTCCTAATGTCCACTGTTTACTCATCTTTCCGGCATTTCAATGCTATACTTCTCAATCCTGTAGATGAGGGTATGGCGGGGAATTCTTAAAAAACGGGCAGCTGCCGTCTGGTTCCATGCATTGCGTTCCAGGGCCTCAATAACAATCTCCCGCTCAAGCTGTTCAAGAGAGTAGCCTTCATCAGGAAGTTTTACCACTCCATTCTTCAAAGTATTGTGATCCCGAAATTTATCCGGCAGATCACTGAGGCTGATCACATCACTGCTCCGCATGATGAGCAGTCGTTCAACAGTGTTTTCAAGTTCACGTATATTTCCCGGCCATGAGAAGTTGATCAGAGCATCAAGGGCTTCCCTGTCAAATGATATTCTGTCATTGCAATGCTTTGAGCAGAAATATTTAATGAGAAGAGGAATATCCGTTTGCCGCTCGCGGAGCGGCTGCAGATGGATGGGAATAACCGACAAACGGTAATAAAGATCTTCCCGGAAGGTGCCGTCCGCAATTGCCTTTTCAATATTGCGACTGGTAGCGGATATAACCCGTACGTCAAGTTTCAGTGGCTTTGTTCCTCCTAATGGCTCCACTTCTTTTTCCTGCAATACCCTGAGCAGTTTTGGCTGAAGCTCAAGAAGAAGTTCACCAACTTCATCAAGAAATATCGTACCGCCCTCAGCAAGCTGGAATTTTCCGTACTTCTCTTTTATCGCCCCTGTAAAAGCCCCTTTGGTATGGCCGAACAGCTCGCTTTCAAGAAGGTCACGAGGAATTGCCGAGCAGTTAATAGCAACAAATGGCCCGTTTCGCCGTGAACTGTTTGCATGAAGGGAACGGGCAATCAACTCTTTTCCTGTGCCCGATTCGCCAGTAATAAACACGGCTGCTTCAGTGTCGGCTACTTTACGTATCACCTCAAAGACTTTCTCCATCTCAGGCGATGACCCGACAATCGAGCGGAAATCAGCCTTATCCGACAACGCATTTTTCAGCCGTTTATTCTCTTCAGCAAGGCCGGAGAATCGGAGCGCCTTTTTCACCGTCAGCTTGAGGGCGTCTCTGTTGAACGGTTTCGTTATGTAGTCGTATGCTCCGGCCCTCATTGCTTCCACCGCTACGTCAACCGTTCCGAACGCAGTGATTATAATAACAAGTGTTTCAGCTGAACTTTCCTTGATGGCGTTGAGTACCTTCAAACCATCCATGCCTGACATTTTCATGTCGGTGATCACCAGATCAGGCTGAAACTGCTTGAACAACCTCAACCCCTCCTCTCCTGAGGCAGCTGCCTGCACCTCATATCCTTCTTCCAGAAGATTATATTCAAGCACGCGCCGCAGGGAGGCATCGTCGTCAATGAGCAGTATTTTTGCTTTCACTCTCTTCCTCCATGAATTGAATCCAGTATCGGTAATCTGACGGTGACGGTGGTGCCACGTTTGGGTTCACTTTCGATCAGCAGTTTGCCGTTATGGGTTTCAATGATTTTTTTTGAGATGGCGAGTCCCAGTCCAGTGCCTTCAGGCTTTGTCGTGTAAAAGGGTTCAAATATTTTCTCAAACTGATCCGCCTCAATTCCCGGTCCTGTATCGTGGAACCCGATGTCACAGAAACCGTTTTCAGAAACCGTCGTGGAGATGGTGACGCTTCCTCCTTTTGGAGTGGCCTGCAAAGCGTTGATGACGATGTTCAGAAAGGCCTGACGCAGTTTCTCTCCATCGGCCTTGATGTTGACCGGTGACGGTTGTGGCAGCAGCACAAGGTTGACCTGCCGGTTTCTGGCTTCATTTGACACCAGGGTAACTATTGTTTCCAGTTCCTGCTGTACCGGGCAGGGTTGCATATCAGCCTGTTGAGGACGAGCCATGTGCAGAAAATCCTCAACAACCCGGTTCAGGCGTTCGGTCTCTTTAATCTGGATTTCGATGAACTCGTACTTCGGGTCACCGGCCTTATAATCATCTTTAAGGATTTCAGCAGTGCCTCGAATGGAGCTGAGCGGATTTCGAATCTCATGAGCTAAAACAGCAGCCATCTCGCCCATGGTCGAGAGTTTCTCTGCACGTCTCAACTGCTCTTCGATGAAGATGATCTGTTCCGATTGATGTTGCAGCTTCTGGTAGGAATCCTTCAATCCCCTGGCAGTTTTCTGCAGTTCAACACTCCTCTCTCCCTCCCGTTGCGACAGCAGCCCCGTTATTCCGCCGACAGTATTATAGAGAAGTATTTCCATATATTTTTCCATCTCCATGGTCAAATGGCCTCCCCACTGCAAAAGAATATGAGGTGCATAAACAATGCTGACAATCAACGAACAGAGCAGTCCTCCCCGAAGCCCGAACCAGAAAGCGGCCAGTATGATCGGCAGATAATACAAGCGTTGGAAAATATCGTGAAGATAGTGGAAATGAAGGGGCGTCAGGTAGTGAAGTAAGCTGATGCCGACGATACATCCTGTCAGGATTAATGTTCGGGTGCCTGATGTTTCCACTGCACACTATCTTATAATTATGCTGCTGCTTATCCCTCAGTCTTGAATTCAGAAGTAGTATGAAACTCCAGCTCGGGATAATCATCTTTGGCAATTTTCAGCATCCATTCGCTTTCAGCAAAAAATACAGGATGATGCTCCTTGTCAAGCGCAATAGCGTTCCATTTGCGTCGTAAAAACTCTTCCAGCATCTCCTTGTTGCTGCTGGTAATCCAGAATGCTTTCTGATAACGCAGAGGAGTGAAGTCACACTGTGCTCCGTATTCGTGTTCAAGTCGGAATTTGATAACATCAAACTGCAGCTCTCCGACAGTGCCGATGATTTTACGGACGCCATGCTGTATAAAAAGCTGTGCAACACCTTCCTCGGTAAGCTGCCTGACGCCCTTGTCGAGCTGCTTTGCCTTCATTGGGTCGCGGTTTTCAAGCGCTTTGAAGATTTCCGGTGAAAAACTCGGGATTCCACGGAAATGAAGCAGTTCACCCTCAGTAAGGGAGTCTCCTATTTTCAGAGAACCATTGTCGTACAGTCCGATAACATCTCCAGGCCATGCTTCATCAATAACACTTTTTTCATTGGCCATAAAGTGTGTAGGGCTTGAAAAGCGTATTTTTTTATGCAGTCTGGTATGGAAATAAAATTTGTTACGTTCAAACCTGCCGGAGCAGATCCTGAAAAAGGCAGTACGGTCTCTATGGTTCGGATCAAGATTGGCATGTATTTTAAAGACAAACCCGCTCATAGGCTCTTCCGAAGCTTTAACTATGCGTTCAGTTGCCTCCCGTTCAATCGGGCTAGGCGCTATGGTGAGGAATGTTTCCAGCAGCTCCTTGACGCCGAAATTATTGATGGCACTGCCAAAAAAAACCGGTGCCAGCTCTCCATCCCTATAACTCTTTTCATCAAAAGCATCATAGACCCCTTCAATCAGCGAGACTGCTTCACGGAGTTTTTCGCAGAAACTTTCAGGAATCCATTTTTCAAGCTCAGGGTCATAAGGGTCTTTGACCTTGATAAGGCTTTCGCTTATTCGGGTGGTATTTGCCTCAAAAAGGTTGAGTTCTTTTTTATAAAGATTATATACTCCTTTGAATGTCTGTCCCTGACTGATCGGCCAGGTCAGAGGTCTGACTTTGATATGCAGTTTGTTTTCAAGCTCATCAAGCAGTTCAAAAGGGTTTCTGCCTTCACGGTCCATTTTGTTGATAAAAATGATAACCGGAGTATGGCGCATGCGGCAGACCTCCATAAGCTTTTCTGTCTGCTCCTCAACTCCTTTCACACAATCGACCACAAGAATCACACTGTCAACGGCAGTCAACGTCCGGTAGGTATCTTCGGCAAAGTCCTTGTGACCGGGTGTGTCGAGAATATTGACCCGTTTACCGGCATATTCGAACCCCATGACCGATGTAGCAACAGAGATTCCGCGCTGCTTTTCGATTTCCATGAAATCACTTGTTGCCGTTTTACGGATTTTGTTGCTTTTTACAGCACCGGCAGTCTGAATTGCCCCACCAAAAAGCAGGAATTTTTCTGTCAGTGTGGTCTTTCCGGCATCAGGGTGGCTGATGATTGCAAACGTTTTCCGTTTCGCTGTTTCCTTTATTAAATCCATTGTTATTCATGCTCTCTGTTTCCAGTGCAAACGCACATGCAGAGTGTTGTGAAAAATTACTCCAAACCCATAACCTGTATATCAACTAAACCTGCAACTCTCTTTCTTGAGTAAACCTTTTCAGCTTCATTTCGAACTGAAAGTGAGAAATCTTTCCCTATTCATCAAACCGGTAAAAGTATAAGTGCCATAGGCCCTATAAGTCCTGTTCCCCTCTTCTTCGCCAAGCCGCCAAAGATACAAAGAACCAGCTTAATAAAAAGAATCTCTCTTTGACCGATAGGCCACAATGCCGGAATTCTGTATTTTTGTCGACGGTGATTTTGAAAAAATCGTTATAATGCCTTTCCAGATCAACAATATAAGCACTCAATGATATGAATTTTAATCCCTGGCACGATGTTGAGATAGGAGAGCATCAACCGAATATTGTCAATGCCATTATCGAGATATCAAAAGGCAGCAAAACAAAATACGAACTTGATAAAAAAACAGGCATGCTGAGGCTCGACCGGGTTCTTTTTTCCTCTATTTTTTATCCTGCTAATTACGGCTTTATTCCCAAAACTCTCGGCGATGATCATGATCCGCTTGATATTGTTGTCATTTCCCAGTGCGACATTGTCCCGATGTGCATGGTAAGAGCAAGGGTGATTGGAGTCATGCGCATGATCGATCATGGTGAAGGTGACGACAAGATTATAGCAGTGGCTGAAGATGATATCAGTTTAAGCAATATTCACAATATTGATCAGTTGCCGCCATATTTCAATTCCGAACTTCAGCACTTTTTTGAAGAGTACAAAGCTCTCGAAGAGAAAACCGTTCTTGTCGAAGAGTTCCAGAATGCTGATATTGCCCGCCAGAGTGTTTCGCATGCCATTGATAACTACAAAAAGGTTTATGCATAAATATTCGAGGTCATGCCACGGAATGGATGTAGATTTTTTGACATGCAGAAAGGCGGTTAGTTGTTTACAATGACCGCCTTTTTATGTTTTATTGTTAGCTTGGAGCGCTCTTTCTTGCCATACTTTTAACAGGAGCGTTGGGGAGTGTTGAAAGGTTGCTTTGTTATGGCCATGAAAAAGCAATGCTCATTTGAAGGATAGCAAATCAAAAAAATGAATTGTTTCAGATATTACCCGTTAACATATTAATAGATAATAAAATAAGTACAACTTTTCTGCAGAGAATGAAGCATAGTCTCCAGTTGTGCTGATGTTGTGATAACGTTGTTCATGCTGTTGATAAAGTGTTGACAACTTGTTGATTGTATTCTGTATTAGTTCCGGGAGGTAAGTTTTTTTGCCTCTTCCTGTGAAATGCCGGAAAAGTCATATATTAGCCGATAAAAATCATCGCCCCGAGTCGGGCGTAATGAATCTATACTCAGTTGAAGCCCTCTGCTTTTATGATATCATTAACGTTTGAGGAGTTCACGAAAAGAGGGAAAGCAATAAAACTTGTGATCTCTGATAATGACGGTGTTTTTACCGATAACGGCGTTTATTATTCAGAAAGGGGAGAAGAGATGAAGCGCTATTCCATTCGGGATGGAATGGGTGTTGAGCGGCTTCGCAAAGCTGGGATAGACACCTGTATCATGACTGGTGAAGTGTCGCCAAGCATTAAAAAACGTGCAGAAAAGCTTGGAATGAAGAGACTCTATCTTGGTGTTAAGGACAAGTTTTCAACACTTGACACTCTTCTTGCTGAAACCGGACTTCAGAAGCACGAGCTTGCCTATATCGGTGATGACGTCAATGACGTAGAAATTATGAACGAAATTGCCCGGGAGGGATTAACGGCATGCCCCCGGGATGCAACAGTTTTTGTGAAGCCTTATAGCCACTATCATTGTCAAGCAGACGGGGGGCACGGTGCATTCAGAGATTTTGCCGAGTGGCTGATAGGCCTCAGATCCTCCTGAACTGATTGGCTGATCAGCGATTTTCAGGTTTTACTGTAAGGTCCAGGCATTTATAAACAATATCGATCCGGGCTATCTGTCAGACAGAAAGATTCGGCTCGTTTTACCAAGTGTAATGTATGGCGGAAATCACCATAGGAAATAGAATTGTAGGGGATAGTCATCCCGTTTTTGTTATTGCTGAAATCGGCATCAATCATAATGGATCGATGGAGGTTGCTAAAAAGCTGATTGAAGGTGCGGCTCATGCCGGATGTGATGCTGTAAAGTTTCAGAAGCGCACTCCGGAGCTTTGTGTCCCGAAAGATCAGCGCGATATCGAGCGTGATACCCCATGGGGCCGCATGAAATACATCGATTACCGTTACAAGGTTGAGTTCGGGTACGACGAATATCTCGAAATAGGCCGTTACAGCAAAGAACAGGGGATCTTATGGTTTGCCTCCTGCTGGGATGAGGAGTCCGTAGACTTTATGGAACAGTTCAATCCCCCCTGTTACAAGGGAGCATCAGCATCGCTCACCGATAGTGCACTTCTGAAGAAAACCGCAGAGACAGGCCGCCCGCTTATCATTTCCACCGGCATGTCCACCATGGAAGAGGTTGAAGCAACCGTTGAAGAGCTGGGCACCGGAAATCTTCTTATTGCTCATACCAACTCAACCTATCCCGCTCCAGTTGATGAGCTCAATCTTCGGATGATCACAACGTTCAAATCCCGTTATCCAAGTGTGCCGGTAGGATATTCAGGCCACGAAGTAGGACTTTCAACCACCTGGGCTGCAGTCGCACTCGGAGCAACCTTTATTGAGCGCCATGTCACTCTCGATCGTGCCATGTGGGGTTCTGATCAGGCGGCCTCGGTTGAACTCTCCGGAATGGCTCGGCTTGTTTCAAACATTCGTGATATAGAGAAAGCACTGGGAGATGGGGTTAAACGTGTTTATGCAGGTGAAGCTGCAGCGCGCAAAAAATTGCGGCGGATCTGATGCTGACCGGGACTTTTAACAAGACAATTATCACCAATAAAGAATACTCATTATGAGCGACAACAATAACAACCATACCGTGCCTGTTCAGGAGTTTGAATACAAGGCCGAAATGAAGCAGCTTCTTGACCTTATTGTCCACTCACTCTACACTCATCCGGAAATATTTCTCAGGGAGCTGATTTCCAATGCTTCCGATGCGTTGAGTAAAGTGCGTTTCAATGCTCTTACTGACCAGGATATTATTGATCGTGAAGCCGAACTTGCCATAAAGATAAACATCGACTCAAAAGAGCTGACCTTCGTTATTGAAGACAGTGGAGTGGGAATGACCGAAGAGGAGCTTATAGCAAATCTTGGAACGGTTGCCAAGTCTGGTACACTCGGCTTTATGCAGGCATTGAAAGAGCAGCAGAAAGAGCTCGATGGAAACCTTATCGGGCAGTTTGGCGTAGGATTCTACTCGGTTTTTATGGTAACGGACGAAGTGACGGTGGAAACAAAAAGTGCACGGCCAGGCTCTGACGGCTATCGCTGGCGCTCAAGCGGTCAGGGAACCTACACCATCGAAAAAATCGACAAAGCTGAGCGGGGAACAAAAATTTCCTTCAAACTGAAAGAGTCATCCAAAGAGTTTGCCGAAGAGTACCGTGTTGAACAGATCGTAAAAAAATATTCCAACTTTGTTGATTTCCCCATCTATCTCGACAAAAAGCAGGTTAACAGCATAACAGCCCTCTGGCAGCGCTCCAGAAATGAGATAAAGGAGGAAGAGGTCAACGAATTCTACAAGTTTATTGCAAACGACTATAAGAATCCTCTTGATTATCTTCCTGTTTCCGTCGAAGGCATGGTCACCTTCAAGGCGCTTCTTTTTTTACCGACAGAAGCTCCCCCCGAAATGCTCTATCGCCAGGGCGACCTTGAAAATCGCGGCCCTCAGCTCTATGTAAAAAAGGTGCTCATCCAGCAGGAATGCCGAGATCTCTTGCCCGAATACCTTCGTTTTATTGCCGGTGTTGTTGATACTGAGGACCTGTCGCTTAACGTTTCCCGCGAAGTCGTTCAATCAAGTCCGGTACTGGCAAAAATCCGTCAGATCCTCACCGGAAAGATTCTTGGATGGTTTGAAACTCTGGCGCAGGAACAGCCCGAAAAATTCAGAACATTCTACAAAGCTTTCGGTCCGGTTATCAAGATCGGCTTGAATACCGACTTTACAAATCGCGACAAGCTTATTGAACTCTTACGGTTTGAAAGCACAAAAACCGAAGTGGACGAATATGTTACCCTCAAAGCCTACTCAGAAAGGATGGGTGCCGATCAGAAAGAAATTTACTATCATTCCGGTACAAGCCGTGCTCAGCTTCTTGCGCATCCAAATCTCGAATACTTTCAGAATATGGGTATTGAGGTTCTGCTTCTCAGCGATCCGGTTGACGTTTTTGTGATTCCATCAATCCATGAATACAATAAAAAGCCCCTCAAATCCATTGAAAAAGCGGATATCGACTTTTCGAAGCAGAAAAAAGAAACCGAAAAGGATAAACCACTGGCAGGCAATCTTCTTAAACCCGTTCTGAAGCTCTTCCGTGAAACACTTGGAGAGGGGATTGAAGATGTCATTGAGTCTCATCGGCTTGTCAGTTCTCCAGTGACGCTTGTGAGCGGAAAAGACGGGCTCGACAGCCAGATGGAAAAGATGATGAAGATGATGAAGAGTGATATGCCCGCAGGAAAAAGGATTCTTGAGGTCAATACCTCACATCCTATTATCCGTAATCTTGCAGGCATGATCATGGCTGACGAAAATAATCCACTCATCAGAACAGCCATCAAGCAGCTCTATGAAGGAGCACTGCTTCTTGAGGGAGGCCTGGATTCGACCACTGCATTTTTATCAAGAATGAACGAATTGATCGAAGCAGCCACACTCTCAAGATAAAAGGATTTTCAAACGTTTTAACTTCATAATCTGTGAAAAAGGGAAGAGATATCGAGGTCAGACAACTCGCGGTTTTTCAGAAAAATGAAATAACCGAACATTACATCTACAAAAATCTCTCCACCAGAGTAAGCGGCGTTAAAAACCGCCGCATACTCTTCCAGATTGCCGACGATGAGCTGCGTCATTACAATGTCTGGAAAACCTACACTCAAAAAGATGTCAGGCCAAGCCGCATCAAGATCTGGTTTTACACCGTTATCAGCCTTGTGTTCGGCTTTACTTTCGGCATCAAGCTCATGGAAAACGCCGAAATAAGCGCGCACAACACCTATAGCCGGATTCCCGATTCAGTAAAGGAGATCAACGGCATCATCCGCGATGAAGAGGAGCATGAACAAGCTCTTATTACTCTTCTGGATGAAGACCGACTCAAATACACCGGATCAATAGTTCTCGGTCTGAACGATGCGCTTGTAGAGCTTATGGGCGTTCTTGCCGGACTGACCTTTGCACTGCAGAACACCTCTCTTGTAGCCCTCACCGCCTCTATTACCGGCGTTGCAGCCGCACTGTCCATGGCCGCTTCAGGATACTTGTCAACTAAATCAGATCCGGGCGGGAAAAATCCATTTGTAGCCGCACTCTATACCGGCATTGCCTATATCATTACCGTCCTGCTCTTGATAATACCGTATCTCATTTTATCAGATCTCTATGTCTGTCTCGGCCTGGCATTTTTTGCAGCTGTTATTATCATAGGCTTCTTCAACTTCTACATTTCAGTAGCCCGTAACCTGCCCTTCAGAAGCCGTTTCCTCGAAATGGTAGGCTTGAGCTTCACCGTCGCTGCCCTGAGCTTCCTTGCCGGCTACGCAATCCGCTTCGCTTTCGGCATAGTAATATAAAGCAGTTGTGGTCAGGGGCAGCTAAAGATGGAGCAGCTTCTGTATCAGCTCAAGCAGCTCCGCTTTGTTGATGGGCTTGTTGATGTAGCCATCACATCCTGCTTCTATGGATTTTTCCTTCTCTTCTTTTGAGGTAAAAGCTGTCTGAACAATGATAGGAAGGCCGGGTCGCAGCTCTTTAATCAGCCTTGTCGTTTCGAATCCATTCATCAGCGGCATCCTGATGTCCATGAGAACGATTGAGATCTCATTGTGCAGCCGGACCAGTTCCACAGCTTCCTTTCCATTCACCGCAAAAAGAGTGTTGATGTGTTCACCTGTCAAATTCTTTTTTAGCAGTAAACTGCTGACCGCGTCATCTTCGACTATGAGAACTGTGACGAATGGAACAGCTGTTACCGGCTTCTGAATGACGGGAGAAGCGATCGGCAGGCTCTGTAAAACTGTAGGTCTGTATGGGAGAGTGAAATAGAATTCGCTTCCCCATTCTTCTCGTGATTCGACACGAATGGAGCCGCCAAGCAGTTCAACATAAGCTTTTGAAATGCTTAATCCGAGACCGGAACCCTCCTGAGTTCGGGTGAAGCTGTTATCAACCTGATGGAAACGGTTAAAAATCTTTGTTTTCATTTCGAGTGGAATACCGATACCGGTATCAATAACATAAAACTCAAGGGTGTTGTTTATCCTGTTATAACCGAAATCAATTTCTCCAGAGCTCGTGAATTTAAGGGCATTCTGAATAAGGTTTGTCAAAATCTGGATCAGCTTTCCACTGTCAGTTTCAATAATGCTTTCATTATCAGGAAGACCTGTTCTACAGTTTAAACGCAACCCTTTTTTGTCGATTTCAGGTTTGAAAAAGGCATAGAGATCCCGCATAAGTTCATTGACCGGAGTTTCGCTTTTCTGCACCATGGTCTCGCCGGCTTCAATCCTCGAAATATTAATAAGGTTATTTATGAGATTCAGCATGCGCTCGCCACTTTTCTGAATCAGGTCGATATATTCTGTCTCTTCCTCTCCGGTCAGATGAGGTTCTTTCAGGAGTTGTGTAAAGCCGAGAATACCATTCATCGGTGTGCGTATTTCATGGCTGATATTGGCCAGAAACGCTGATTTTAATCGGTCACTTTCTTCTGCTTTTTCTTTTGCCGCAATCAATTCAGCGAATATTTTCTTCTGTACAGTGATATCCACCTTTACGGCTACAAAGTTGGTTATCTCGTTTTTTTTATTCCTTATTGCCGAGATCACGGCCTGATCCCAGTATAACTCACCGTTTTTCTTCTTGTTTTGCAGCTCTCCAACCCAAACGCCGCCAGAAAGAATTGTTTGCCAAAGCTCTTCATACACTGTTTGTGACATCAGGCCTGACTTGAGGATACGGGGGTTCTGTCCTCTTGCCTCTTCGGCAGAATATCCTGTAACCTCGGTAAACATAGGGTTGACGTATTCGATATTGCCATCAGGATCAGTAATCACAACAATAGCGGGACTTTGCTCAACAGCAACGCTCAGTTTATGAAGCTGATTTTCAGCCAGTATACGTTCAGTAACATCATGAATAATGGCATAAAGAATATCTTTTCCCTCAAGCTCTATCTTGTTGCTGAATACCTCCACATCACGGATGGATCCGTCGGCCCTGCGGTGGCGCAATAAAAACTGGTTTTGCTTTGAGGTTCTGGCGTTATCCATATTCACCATCGCTTCATCAGATGAAACATTGGTGATCTGCTGGATACGCATTTGTTTCAACTGTTCAACTGACCATCCGTAAAAATCTGCGGCTGCGTGATTAGCACCAATGATATCTCCTGTATCGGGGTCAAGAAGAATCACAATAGAAGGGTTTTCGAAAAGTGTCCTGAACCGCTCTTCACTTTTCTTCAAAGTTTCTTCAGAACGCTTGCGTTCAGAGATATCATCAAACATTGATAAAACATAGCCTTTTTGCGGACTGTAGAGAGAGACATCATACCAGTGGTTCTCTGTACCGATGAAAATCTCAAATTTATCGGGTATTCCTGTTTCAGCGACCCTTGCATACTTCTCGAAAAAAAATGGATTTGACTTATCCAGTCCTGGTCGAATTTCCGTCATTCTCTTGCCTATAACGTCCCTCAATCCTGTCAGTTTTGCATAATTCTCGTTGACCTCCTCATAAATAAAATCAACATGCTTGTCCTCATCGGTAATCATCCGGTAATATGCGTAACCATGCTGCATATAAGAGAGCAGGTTGCGATTGAGAATATTATGAGCCTGTCTGAATTTGGCCGGGCTTGAATGTTTATTCCCACTTTTCTTCTTGTCTGGCATATGTTTGAAGTTCCCTGATGATCGTAGTATTTGCCTTTATATTATCCTGTGAGAGAGAGTAACCGTAAAATGCTTTTGGTAGTTTATAAGATAGCCATAATGAGCCTTCTCTACCGACACTAAATGTTGGCATAGGTCTTCTGTATTCCGGCTGTTATAGGTTATAGACCCAATCAACATAATGCGCTGCTATCAGCATATAGATATATTTTATATAGATACGTTGATTTATTTTGTTTTTAAATAGGGTATTTGAGAATTTTTATAGGAGTATTACCGTTAACTGGTATGTATGGATGCATTAGTTATAGCGTCAATAAACAGTTATTGTAATCACAGTTTAAGGGAGGATTTTATATGAAAATGTTACTGACTGTCGAATTCCCGCCGGAACCTTTCAACTCTCTCGTCAGAAGTGGCAAGGTCGGTGAGATCATAGAGCGTATTTTGGAGGCGAGCAAACCAGAAACAGCCTACTTTACAGAACATGACGGGAAACGAGGTGGAATTTTCGTTGTTGACGTCCAATCTCCATCGGATGTTCCTGCCTTTGCAGAGCCCTTTTATCTGAACTTTCAGGCCAATTGCACGTTTCGCATTCTCATGAATCCGGAGGATTTGCAAAAAGCAGGTTTGGAAGATTTAGGAAAAAAATGGGGGTGAATTTCATCTGACAATGTATACCTTATTCCTGAGCATTATGTAATTGAGGAGCTTGCCCTCAGGTGTGTGTGCAGATACTGTAAACCCTATAGCTTGAATAGGTCATGCATAACCTGAGCTATTCCGGCTTCAGGTGAGGAAAGAAAATAACGTCCCTGATTGAGTCCTGTCCGGCAATAAGCATAACCAGACGGTCGATTCCTATGCCAAGTCCTGCGCATGGCGGCATGCCATACTCGATCGCGCGAAGGAAGTCTTCATCAACTATCATGGCCTCTTCGTCGCCCCGCTGCCGTAAGCGAGCCTGAGACTCAAGCCTTTCACGCTGAATGACCGGATCATTCAGTTCCGAAAAAGAGTTGCAGACCTCTTTGCCACCGACAATAAGCTCAAACCGCTCAACGATTCCAGGTTGTGTGGCATGTTCCTTGGCAAGAGGCGACATTTCAGTAGGATAATCTGTGATGAACGTTGGCTGAATAAGCTTTGGCTCAACAAATTCGCCAAAAATCTCGTCGATAATCTTTCCGCTGCTTATTTTTGGGTCAAGTGTCAGTCCAAGATCTTTAGCCGTGTAGCGAAGCTCCTCTTCCGATTTTCCTCGAATATCCTTGCCGGTATATTCGGCAATAGCGTCAAGAATGCTCAGACGTCTGAACGGAGGCTTCAGATTGATGTCGTTGCCGAGAAAAACAGTTACATCGCACTGGTTGACTTCAAGGGCAGTCTGGTACAAAAGCTCCTCAACCAGTTTCATCATCCAGTTGTAGTCCTTGTAGGCAACATAGAGCTCAACCTGAGTGAACTCAGGGTTATGGAAACGGTCTATTCCCTCATTCCTGAAATCCTTTCCAAATTCAAAGACTCCATCAAATCCGCTTACAATAAGTCGTTTGAGGTACAGCTCATTTGCGATACGCAGGTAGAGCTGCATATCGAGCGCGTTGTGGTGCGTCGTGAACGGGCGAGCGGCTGCACCTCCGTAAATCGGTTGAAGGATTGGGGTTTCAACTTCAAGCCATCCCTGTTCGGTAAAAAATTGCCGCATGAAAGAGACAATTGCTGAACGCTTGATAAATGTCTCTTTGACCTCAGGATTGACAATCAGATCAACATATCGCTGGCGGTATCGAAGCTCCTTGTCGCTGAAAGCGTCAAAAATCACTTTTTCTCCATCTACCTCTTTTTCCTTGGCGACGGGTATCGGCCTCAAGGATTTCGTGAGCAGCTCCAGCTTTTCTGCATGGACTGAAATTTCACCGGTTCTGGTTTTAAACGTATATCCCTTCACACCGACGATATCACCGATATCGAGTAATCTGAAGGTGTCGTAGGTTGCATCGCCCACATCATCTTTTTTCAGGTAGATCTGGATTCTGCCTTTGGAGTCCTGTAAATGAAAAAAAGATGCTTTTCCCATTTTTCGGATGGTCATGATCCTTCCGGCAACTGATACTGGTTCCTGTATATCGTCCTGAAAATGTATGATAATATCATGTGAAGAATGGCTGACATCGAAATGGCATGGGTAAGGATTGACCCCTCCATTGATAAGATGCTGCCTTTCTTCAAGACGGCGCTGCATCTGGTCGTTCAGGGAAGGCTGAGCCGGCTGTTCAGAGGTGTTCTGGTTCTTTTCGTTGTCCTTAAGCATGATGTCGTATACCTGTGTATTCTGTGGATGAAAAAATATAATCAACCTGAGATATCCTGTCCATCAGGAAACAATGCGGGTTTTATACCAGACGTACGGAATGGTGCTGACTTTCTGATAAAAAGAGCGATAGGCCCTTTTTGAAAAAGCATCATAATTGTTTTTCTCGATGGCGCTTAAAATATTTCCATAATTAACGCTGCTTATGCAGACGGCAAATCGTGCTTGTTTTTCAAGCATTGGTATTCCTTTTTCGGAAGAGCTGTAGTACCCCCTTGCTCTTTCGATCTGAAACCTCATCAGATTGATAAAGTTATTATTTATTCTCTTCTGCATGAACTCTTCTTTCGAATAGTTGAAACGGCGCAGATCCTCAAGCGGAAGATAGATCCTTCCTCGGTCGACATCCTCACCTATATCACGCAAAATATTGGTCAACTGCATGGCTATTCCTAGCTCTATGGCATGCTCCAGCGCCTGTTTGTCACTGTATCCGAAAATTTCAGAAGTCATCAGCCCGACAACAGCAGCAACCTTGTAGCAATAAACGTAGAGCTCCTCAAAAGTCTCGAAGGGTTTAAACTCAATATCCATGGCCACTCCATCCATAAGGTCAAGCGGGAGCTCCATCGGGATTGAATAGCTGTTCAGGGTATCCTGCCAGGCAATCATAATCGGGTCATTGTCGACATTGCCGGCATAACACGCTTTCAGCCGGGACTTCCAGCTCTCAAGCATTGTGCTGATCTCATTGCTGGTAATCAGGCCATTGTTAAGTTTGTCCTCTGCCATATCGACGACATCATCAACCGTTCTGAGCAGGGCGTAGATGGCAAAAATCGGTTTCTGCTGCTTTTTAGGCAGAAACATGCTTGCAAGGTAAAATGTTTTTGCGTGATGCCGGGAGATTTTTCTGCAGTAACTATATGCATCTTCCAACGTTATCAACTTCTGTGATTCATTTCCGGCATTTTTTTCATTATAGCTGTAATTCATATGACATACGCGCTTATATTAGCCTGTTATGGTCACCACAGCTCAGTTATCCTGTTAAGGTATGCCGTGAAAGTAAAATATGTAACTTATTAGAGCTTACTGACGTTAACAAAGAGAGTTGTCAAGATAAAACAATGGTTGTAATATAGCAACATACTATGTTGCAGATCATTATTCTTCAAATACTTACCAATCAATTATTGCCCTGTTGAATACTGTTGCTTCTGAAAATACAAGGGAAAAGGCCATTCTTGTCGGTCTCTGTTCCCCTCCCGAAATACCCCGCTCTCTTGTTGAGGAATATCTCGACGAGTTGGTTTTTCTTGCCGATACAGCAGGAGCCGATGTTATCGAGTCGTTCATACAAGATAAAAAACTGCGCGACCCGTCTTACTGTATAGGAAAAGGGAAGGTTGAAGAACTTGTTTTGTTTGTCAGAGAGCACGAGATTGATCTGGTGATTTTCGATGATGATCTTTCGCCTGCTCAGGCAAGAAATCTCGAAAAGTCTCTCGAATGCAAGGTTATCGATCGCACAGCCTTGATCTTGCAGATTTTTGCCATACGGGCACAATCAGCTCAGGCAAAAATGCAGGTTGAACTTGCGCAGCTTGAGTACATGCTGCCTCGTCTTTCAGGACAGTGGACTCATCTGTCAAAACAGAAGGGAGGTATTGGCAACAAAGGTCCTGGTGAAACTCAGATTGAAACCGACCGTCGCCTGGTTCGCAACAGGATATCCCTGCTGAAAAAGAAGCTGAAAGAGGTTTCCCTGCAGCATGATACCCAGACCCAGGGTCGGCAGCAAGTTCCCGGAGTCTCTCTTGTCGGTTATACCAACGCCGGTAAGTCCACCCTTATGAACACTCTCTGCCCGGAGGCCCGGGCTTTTGCCGAAAACAGACTTTTCGCTACGCTTGATACGAAAACACGTCGTCTGGAACTGAACATCAGCAAACTTGTTCTTTTGTCTGATACTGTCGGTTTTATCCGCAAACTGCCGCACACTCTTGTCGAAAGTTTTAAATCAACCCTTGATGAGGTGCTGCAGGCAGATTTTCTACTTCATGTCATTGACATAAGTCATCCTGGTTTTGAGGATCAGATGCAGGTTGTGCGCGATACGCTCAGGGATATCGGTGTAATGCATGACAATATCATCGATGTATTCAATAAGATTGATGCCCTTGAAGATCCTTCGATTCTGAGGGAGATGAGTGCGAAATATCCCGATGCTGTCTTTATATCCGCTGTCCGCGGACTTAATATCACTCTTCTCAAAGAGATAATCGGCCGGCATGTTGCCCGCGATTACCATGAACGCCACATAAGCACGCATGTTTCCAATTATAAACTGATCAGTTATCTCTACGAGCACACTGAAGTTATTGACGAGCGTTGTATTGATGAAGAAGTTGAGCTGACGTTCAGGGTGCATAAACACCAGCTCAAACATATTGATGCTCTCATTGAATCCTCACAAACGCTTCATCATGACGCTGCAGATATATAACACCACAAAAAGGGAGCTCCCGGAAAAAATGCTTGAAAAAGCATTGGGTTTGGTGCTGAAGAATGAAGGATGTACTGTGGAGTCTATTGTAGGAGTCTATTGCGGCAACAAAATGATGCAACGCATCAACCGCGAGTTTTTGCAGCATGATTATCCTACCGATACCATCACTTTCCGTTACAACAAGGGAAGTGATATCGATGGTGAATTTTATATCTCGCTCGATGTTGTCAAAGAAAATGCCGCCAGGTTCACAGCAGACTTTCAGCATGAACTTTTGCGCGTCACCTTTCACTCTGCACTTCATCTCATTGGTTATGACGATCAGTCGCCTGACGATCGCAAACTGATGGAAGAAAAAGAAGCCTTCTATCTCGGCATGTTCAGTGCCGAAACCTCATAATTCTATTTCTGTTTTCACTCTGAGCTGTTTATGCGATTTTTTCTATTGAAATATTACAATTAAATTAACTTTCATAGAGAGTTTTTCTTTCATCATAAACAGTTACTCAGTATGCGAAAAATTGTTTCTCCACTTCTGGTTCTTCTCATTGGTTTGCTGACACTTGGAGCCTGCAGCAGCAAAAAGAATGAGACCGGTTCATCTCCAGTAGCCGGCATAACCGGGGGCTCAATTCTGCCGGTTCTCCAGCCTTTTGAAGGTGTTCTTACCATGCAGACCACTCTTCCCGAAGCCGGATCCACTGAGACAAAGCTCTTTATTGCAAAGCAAGGGGTACGTACCGAGAGTAAATCACACATGAAAAACATGCCTTCGGACATACAGATGGTTATAATTTCTCCTTCTGAAACTCCGAATCTTGTCTATCTCATCAATACATCGCAAAAATCCTATTCGGTTATCGATACCGATGTGATGAAAAAGGAGATAGCCGGAACCGAAAAGTCTGATAGTTATAACAATGCGAAAATTGAAAATCTCGGTAAAGAAACCGTTAACGGATACAACTGTACTCATGTTCGAATCACTCATGGAGAATCTGTGATGGAAATGTGGGTTTCAAAAGAGATCCTTGACTATTTTACATACGCTCGGATGCAGAGTGCAAATGACAAGAACATGCCTGAATTAGCCAGGAGAATGAAGGCGGAAGGTCTTGATGGTTTTCCGGTAAAAATATGGCATAAGCAGGCCAACATTATTACTCAACTGACCAAGGTTGAAAAACATGGGCTTGAAGCCTCTCTGTTCAAGGTTCCTGCTGGATTTACCAAAACCGAATTTCCCGCAATCCACCTTGGAGCATCTTCCAGTAATAAAAAAGATCTTGAAGCCATGGTAAAGAAAATGCAGGAGGAAATGAAAAATCAGAAGAAGTAGGATTTTACTTACAGCAGGCGTGCCGGAAACTTTGCAGAACTTTAACAATCGGCTGAATGGACGAAAATAAATATCAGGATGAGCAGAAAGTTGTTGTTACTGATATACGTATGCCTTTCTGGTCAATGGTCATATTTATGGTAAAGTGGGTATTTGCCAGTATTCCGGCCCTTGTCATTTTTTCCATGCTTATAAGTCTTATCGTGGCAGTTATTACAACACTGTTCGGTGCAATGTGGGGATTTCATGGAATGTTTCATCAGGGTGGGCCATCATTCTAAACTCAGACAAAACTATGAACATTCTGGAAACGATTTCAGTGCAATGTCCCCATTGCGGTGAAGTCATGGAACTGCAGGTTGATTGTGCGGAGGGAAGTCAGGAACTGACGGAAGAGTGCCCGGTTTGCTGCAACCCTTCCACCATTGCCATAACAATTTCAGACAATGGTGTTTCGTCGGTAGAGATTGAAAGCTGAAAAGATCAGATTGTTCTAGAATTTTGTAGTTATACCGGCGAGAAAAGTAGCTTGTGGCGCGGTATTGTTAAGTCCGCCCTGAAATCCTATATCGAGGTCGAGGCTGTCAGTAACACTGTAAATCAGTCCGCCGATGATATAAACAGGATGGGTTCCCGATGCCTTTACCGTATTGGTATCAATGCCGATATCGGCAACAGACCGGAGGTTTTTCATCATGTTGACTTCTGTCGCGATCGAAGCATGCCAGATATCGCGTCTTAAGGCCTCTTTATCTTCTTCCAGACTGTATGCGTTGCGGGTATATCCGATATTGCAGTGAAAGGCGCCATGTTTCCACTCTTGAGTTGCAATAAGCATGATTCCTTCCGACATCTCACCATTGCCTAAACCTTTTTGAGCACTGCCTGTTGGAAAGGTTACTCCGGGTTTCAGGGCAAGGCTCAGGCCGTTCTCTTTAGAATGGTCTAGAAATTTCCATTTTATGTTGACCGCTGTATCGCTGAATCCTTTCTGAATTGCAATTGGGCGGCCTTCTTCAGTAAAGGGGCTCCAATCGTAGGGGAGTCCGACAATCACATCAACATTTTCAACGATTCCCCAGGTAAAAGTTGTGGAAAGCTCCTGTCCGGAGTTTGTTGTTTTGACTCCTGCTGCGTAGTCAAGCTCTAACTGATATTTTCCTTCTCCCTGGGTTCCGGCGTCATCAGTGATCAAGGGAGCTGCGGCAAAAGAAGGAACTGAACAAAATATCGATAAGAGTATGAGCGTATACTTATGAATCATTGAGAAGGGGGGATTAATGAAAAAATTTGAAAAATAACAATGGCGTTCAGCTTATAATGAAATAGACGTCTATATAAAAGTTTAAAAAAAAACAGGAAATTTGAAATGACCTTCCCCCACTTTCATCGTTTAGAACTTTCTCGAAAGACCAACCTGTGAAGTATAGGCAGTATCAAGCTTTTTTCCCAGGGCTGAATTGAATTTTCAGACGCACAACCCGACCAGTCCGGCATAATAATCATCAGACGGTTTAATCATTAGCCCCGCCGAAACTGAAGGTAAAGCTGAATCCCTGCTGCTTTTTGTTTGGAATACTGTCAACGGCATTGAAACCATAGCCGTAAT
>JABDHL010000103.1 GCA_012972825.1 Chlorobiaceae bacterium | reverse complement strand
AGCAGGAGAAGGCCGCCGAGCTTCACTATTACAAACACAAATGCACCGACCTTGCGCGAGAACTCGAAAAAGAGTTTGGGTTGCGGGAATTGTCGGCTCAAAAACAAAAGAGCAAATTATCCCGCGACGAAGAACAACAGGCCATCCGCCATGACCAGAAGCCGCAGGAGGTCAAGGCGGCAGTCCGCGAATGCTGGGAGCAATCCGATAGCGGAAAAGCCTTTGTCACCGCCCTTGACGAGCGAGGCTATCTTTTAGCGGCAGGAGACCGCCGCGATTACGTCATTGTTGATGAATTAGGCGGAACATATAGCCCCGCCCGTTTGACAGGCAGCAAGGCCGCCCAAGTACGCGAACGATTATCGGATATAGACCGCGAAGCCTTGCCGAGCGTTGCCGAAGCCAAGGAGATGCAGGACGACCGCGCCCACGGTATCAAGACCGCCAGAGAGCAAGCGCAATGGGAAGAAGCTCTTGCCAAAGCCGCGATAGAGAAGGCCGAGCAAGAAGCACAGGCCAAACGGCTTGCCGAGCGAGAGGAAAAAGAGCGGCAAAGAGAACTGGCAAAACAAAGGCGGGAAAGGAAGGCGGCAAAACTCTATTCCAAAGCCGATATGGTGAGCGTCCAGAACGACGCCCAATGGTTTTTCAAAGAAAAGAACCGATTGAAAGAACAGGCGCAAAAGGAGCAAGCGAAGCAAGAGGAGCAAGCAAAAAAATATCAAGCCGAGCAAAAGAAAGAGCAGGATAATCAACACCCCGAAAAGCAGCAGGAAACACAGGCTCACGTTCAGGGCGTGGCTCCAGCGCAGCAACAGAAAGAGCCGCAGCAGAAACCAGAAAAAAAGTTAGAAAGGCAGGAAGAAAGAAAGCAAGAAAAGCAGCAGGAAGGGCAGGAAGTCAGCGGCAGCCGCCGTGATTTTTGGCAAAAGATGCAAAGCGTAAGGGACTCCCGCGAAGAAGCCAGAGAGACGAAAAACGCGAACACCGAGCAGACCGCTACCCAGCAGCGCAAGGCGGCAAGAGAAGCCTTGCGGGAGCAGTCCGATCAGCAGCGCGGACGGCAAGGAGGGGCAGGGCGGACACGCGACGACGAAGAGCGCGAACGGGAACGATGACAGGCTTCCGCTCAGGCACGAGCGGAGGCCGGATACGAGAAGCCAAAGCAGCAGGGCGGGCAATAGGAAAAAGAAGAGGCGGGGCGCAGACGGTCAGGGGGTGCCGTGTTGTCAACGTGCCGTTATCGCGTTTTCAATGGAGGCTTGCCAGCAAGGGTTTAACCCGCAGGGCAGCGAACAGGGCAGGGGTTGAACGCCGCAGCCCTCTTGACGCCAAACGTCCGTTGCGTACAATTTCCCCTTATCGGGAAAGGCGGCGCAGATGGACGAGAAACAGGATGTTTATACCCGCGTAACCAACAAGATCATTGCCGATCTTGAACGCGGAAATTTGACCTGGCTTCAACCTTGGCAAACCGGACATAAAGCGGGGGATGTGTCCAGACCGTTGCGATCTACAGGCGAACGCTATCAGGGCGTGAATGTTCTCATGCTTTGGGCGGCAGCAATGGAAAACGGCTATGTTGCGCCAATCTGGATGACGTTCAATCAGGCCAAGCAACTATGCGCCAATGTCCGCAAGGGTGAACATGGTTCTCTTGTGGTTTTTGCCGATAGAATGACCAAGACCGTACAAGACGAGAAGGGCGAAGATGTAGAAAAGCATATCCCTTTTATGAAGGGCTACACCGTTTTCAATGTTGAGCAGATTGAAAACCTTCCCGCCCATTATTACGCAAGAACGGAACCGAAACATGCCACGGCGCTTGAGCGCATCGAGGCCGTCGAAAAGTTTGTTGCCAACACCGGAGCCGTCATTAAGCATGGCGGCAACAGGGCATTCTACAGGATGGCAGACGACATTGTTCAAATGCCAGAGCTACAGGCTTTCAAGAATACCGAAAGCTATTACGCAACCGCCGCCCATGAAATTACCCACTGGACTCGGCATCCGTCACGCCTTGACCGGAGTTTTGAACAAAAGCGGTTTGGGGATTCCGGCTATGCAATGGAAGAACTTGTTGCTGAAATCGGCTCAGCGTTTCTTTGCGCCGATCTGGAAATTACCCCAGAGCCGCGAGAGGATCATGCGGCCTATATCGAGTCATGGTTGAAGGCATTGAAGAACGACAAACGGGCGGTTTTTACGGCATCCTCCCATGCGCAGCGTGCGGCGGATTATCTAAATGGGTTGCAGCTGGGCTGCATACCAGCACCAAGCTTGTGAGTTTGCGATAGCTGAGTTACCCAGCCTATGCCATTAAAGATGGGTTATATGTGCCAGATGACGCATTTTGACGATATTTTTTTTATCAATCTATCAGACTAAATTTAAGAGTGTTAGTTATGGTTTTATCGTAAGAAACTCATCGTGTCGAAAATGGACGAATGTAAAAAAGAATCAAGAGGGGATTATTCTGATGTTTGGGCACATATTCAGCCTAAGCACCTCATTCGTGCGACTAAAAATTTTATAGTTTTTATTGACGAAGTAAATGATCTCGATTGGGAAACAACGCGTGAGTATGATGAGCGCCAAGCGGTTAATATGTCCGAGTGTAATGCGATTAAAAATGAGGCCGCACTTATGGAAGAAATACCGTGCGCTGGACTTCATGCTAACGCCATATTCCGCTTTAAACGCTTAATAGGCGAAGCACTTGTGTGTGGTTTAGAGGGCGATAGTGTGAATGGCAGAAAAATGCTGGATAAAGCGAAAAAATATCTCAATGATAGGTGTGAAGAAACTTCAAGGTTTTGGTACTTATCAGCAGCATCTCTGATGTGTTTAGTATTTATTTTCGTAGGGGCAGGAATCTGGTTTGATAAATTGAGCGCGAAACAACTTTTTGGAGAAACAGGTATGTGGCTTGCTTTGGCTGCCGTTTCGGGATCGATCGGCGCTCTTTTTTCTGTAATTATGCGGAGTGGGAAGCTTCATTTTGATTGTCTGAATGGTCGAAGCTTGCATTATTTAGAGGGGGTTTCTCGCATTTGGTTAGGCGGGATTTCGGGCTTATTTGTTGCTTTGGCAATCAAATATGAGATTATTTTCGCTACTTTTACAGCTGGTGGAAAAATGGCTGGTGTCATGTTGATTGGAGCATTTGCAGCTGGTGCAAGCGAGCGCTTTGCGAGTTCGATCATTACAAAGTTAGATTCATCGTCTACACATCATGAACAATCCATTACAACAAACAAAGACAAACATAAGGGTGTTCCCCATGAATAGAAAAGCGCTTATTATTGGCAGTCCCGGTGTCTATGGAAGCGAAAGTTATCTTAAAGGGGTGGCGGTTGATCTGAAAAATTACACAGATTTCTTTCGTTCACCGCTTGGAGGATCTTGGCGGCAAAATGAAATTACAATACTGCAAAGCCCAAGCAAAGATTCTGTTATAAATGAAATAAGAACGCTTAAAAGTGCTGATTATTCGCTCGTTATCTTTAGCGGTCATGGATATCATAATGGCGCTTCAAATTCTACCATCGTTGAGTTGAGTAGTTCAGTATCACTCGACTCAAACCAACTCAAAATAGGGGCCCCAAAACACACTCTAATTTTAGATTGCTGTCGGCAAGTATATACGCCAAGATCAGTGTTTGAAGATATGGCAAAGGCAATGGATAAGCGTGCCATACAGTTATCGAGTGATGAATGTCGGAGGTACTATGATAAACACATTGCCGACTGTGCAAATGGGATTGTCACACTCTATTCTTGTTCAGTAGGAGAGTCAGCTCTCGATGATCCGAGTCGTGGTGGTGTATATCTATCAAGTCTCCTCAAAGCGACCACGCAGTGGTTAAACCAAAGTTCGGTAGATACATCAAAAAGCTGGAGTAAGTTAACTGTTGTTGGTGCGCATTCTTGGGCTGAACCACTAGTCAAGCAAGAAAGTGGTAATCGTCAAAATCCTAACATTCAAAAGCCTAGAGAAGAACCTTATTTTCCTTTTGCTGTCATCGCTTGATTAGCCGCTTTGTTCGGTTTGTCTTTTTGAACAGCCGTTTCCCAAAAATCACCTTTTACTCTTGTCCGTTTTTCAATGAACTAGACAAAATGTATTATTATGTCTAATTATGACTCATGAAAAGCCCGCAAACCCGCATTTTCATTGAGGCCGGAAAAGGCTAAAACTAGACAAAATGATGAACGAACGAAAACATCTTGTTTCTGCCGAGGTTGACAGGCTCATTGACGCCACCAAGGGAGGACGCAATGCAGCGCGAGACCGCTGCTTTTTGTTGCTGATGTTTCGTCACGGCTTGCGCGTGACCGAGGCTTGCGCCCTGCAATTGTCCCAAGTCGATATTGAAAGTCGTATCTTGCACGTTACACGGCTGAAAAAAGGATTATCCACCACGCACCCCCTCCGGCCTGATGAAATCAAGGCGATCAAAGCATGGCTAACGATCCGAACGAAGATGAAGGCGGACACCGATGATTTTTTTCTTAGCAATCGACGGGGAGCGTTAAGCCGCAAAACGGCTTGGTTGGCAATCCGCAATTATGGAGAACAGGCCGGACTTTCCCTGCCAGCCCACCCGCACATGCTTCGTCATGCTTGCGGTTTCGCTTTGGCAGATCAAGGGGCAGACACAAGGCTTATTCAGGACTATCTTGGACACCGGAACATACAGCACACCGTGATTTACACGGCAGCAAATCCGGCAAGGTTTGAAAAACTATGGCGATAACATAATGCTTCAATTACTCGATAACGTTGACGCCGTTCGCAAAGCGGTCAGGCTGAATATAGACCTTGGGCGGAAATCCGAGCTAGGGCAATTTATGACGTCTTCAACGGTTGCCCGCTTTATGGCATCGTTGTTTTCCCCTTCAACCCTGCAGACCTCGCATCTTTTAGACGCAGGAGCAGGTGTAGGCTCCCTTTTCTGTTCATTTTTAGATCGAGTTACATCCGGCAGCCTGACCTTTAAAAACGTTCAGGTTTCTGCCTATGAGATCGACCAAAATTTGAGGAAACACCTGTTGCAGAATCTGACCAATTATCAAGGGGCGCTTGCCTTGGACGTTTCTGTATTACCCGATGATTTTATTGAAGCGGCGGTGAAGCTCATTCAGAAAAAAGAGGTGCGGTTTACTCATGCTATTTTGAATCCGCCGTACAAGAAAATTAGCAGCGTTTCGCAGCATCGAGCTTTGCTTCGTCAGGTTGGCATCGAGACAGTCAATCTCTATTCCGCCTTCGTGGCATTGACCATTGAACTTATGGCGACCGGCGGGGAAATTGTAGCCATCATTCCCCGCAGTTTTTGCAATGGCCCTTATTATCGGCCCTTCCGTGACCTTATTTTTTCTAAGACAGCCATTAAGCGTATCCATCTTTTTGAATCCCGCAATCGCGCTTTCAAGGATGATGATGTTTTACAGGAAAACATCATCATCGTTCTTGAACGTGGAGCCAAGCAAGGAGAGGTGATGGTTTCCACCTCGACAGATGAGAGTTGCAGGGACATGGAAACCTATCTTTATCCGTTTGATCGTATCGTTCTCTCTGATGATCCAGAGCGCTTTATTCACGTTCCGACGACACCCGACCATAACCAGATCGAATTTTCGCCCTTTGTGCGCTCTTCCCTTTCCGACCTGGCTCTTACAGTTTCAACGGGGCCAGTTGTTGATTTTAGGCTCAAAGAACATTTGCGCCAAACACCGGATAGCAGCACCGTCCCCCTGCTTTATCCGTGCCATTTTGCAGGGCAGTCGGTTCTTTGGCCTAAACTTGATGCCAAGAAACCAAATGCAATTGCGTTGAATGATGAAACCAGAAAATGGCTTTATCCGAACGGTTGTTATGTGGTTGTCAGACGTTTTTCTTCCAAGGAGGAAAAACGCCGCATTGTTGCCAGTGTTGTTTATCCTCAGGATTTTGAGACTCCCCTACTCGCTTTTGAAAACCACTTGAACGTTTTTCATTGCGGCAAAAAGGGGCTACATGAAAGCCTTGCGCGTGGGCTATCAGTGTTCTTGAATTCAACGGCGGTTGACGATCAATTTCGCCGTTTTAGCGGACATACACAGGTCAACGCTACCGACCTACGCCTTTTAAAATATCCGACCCGTGAGGCATTAATCCGCCTTGCTTTATGGGCAAAAAATCAAATGACCCTCACACAGGAAAAAATCGACCAACAAATTGAAAGCATCGTATGGAACAAATCGACCACCTAAAATCCGCGCTTTTAATCCTTGAGTATCTGGATCTCCCACGGGCGCAGAGAAACGAACGATCGGCGTTTTGCTTGTTGGCCCTTCTCAATCTGACCCCTGAAAAAACATGGACACTGGCGGAAAGTCCTCTCATGGGCATCACTCCCATGATGGATTTCTGCCGTGAACACTATGGCAAAAATTATGCGCCGAACACACGCGAAACCTTCCGGCGTCAGACCATCCACCAGTTTCGTGATGCAGGCATAGTAACTTATAATCCCGATCAACCGGATCGACCTGTTAACAGTCCCGCGGCGGTCTATCAGATTTCTCCTGAAGCGCTTACGCTTTTAAAAACTTACGGCACTCCATTATGGGATAGTGCCTTGGCTCATTACCATTCTATCCAAGAATCGCTTGTTGCAAAATATGCCAAAGCACGGAACCAGAAGCTTGTTCCCATCCAGATTGCCGACGGCATGAACATCGAGATAAGTCCGGGCGAACATAGCGACCTTATCAAGGCGATTGTTGACGATTTTGCGCCTCGTTATGCCCCTGACGGAGTTTTAATCTATATCGGGGATACTGGCAAAAAATGGGGATATTTTGATAAACAGCGCTTGGAAGGTCTGGGTGTCGTTGTTGATTCCCACGGCAAAATGCCGGATGTGGTAATTTATTATTCCGAAAAGAATTGGTTGTTGCTCATCGAGTCCGTAACAAGCCACGGCCCCGTTGACGGGAAACGACATAATGAACTTGCCAATTTGTTTTCTGGTTGTTCTGCCGGATTGGTTTATGTCACGGCTTTTCCATCACGCGCTCTTATGCAGAGTTATTTGCCTGAGATTGCTTGGGAAACCGAAGTGTGGGTTGCAGATGCACCCTCGCACTTGATTCATTTCAACGGCGAACGTTTTTTAGGGCCGTATAATTAAAAGGCATTTTTCTTTTTATAAATATTTCGTGCTTTCTTGCTATCCGCCTTTTTATCTGCTAATAATCTCTTAGGCTTGTGGACTTCCGACTAATGCCAACAGGACAAAAGAAAATCTTTTGTCCTGTTAAGCGAGAGAAATATGCTCTAAGAATTTTTTGGTGTCATTGCTTGAATCCATTCATCAGGCGATATCGACCTTCTCACAAACTTTCCGCAGAAATCATCTTGCAGAACAATAGGCCAACCTGAAACTGTTTTTGAACTTTCTCTACATTCATAATGCGTCAGCAATTTTTGAGTCTCTGTTGACTCGCAGAATGGATTTTCCTCTGAAAAATCTACCGGTTTATCAATATGTTCATACACAGGAACAACCCACTTACAGTCCTTACAATTTTCGTTCATTTATTCAAATGTTAAAGTTTTTCAAAATTTAAGTTACATTTTTTTTTCATCAACCATATTAAGGACGGACTTGGGCCTTTGTAATTCTTCCGATGCTTTTGACCAATCGAGCACCATGCTTGCTTCGTCGGGATCGGAAGCAATGGCAGCTCTAATTTCCGCTTCCGTCATGGAGGCTGCTTGCGTCCAGTCGCTTTTACTCTCGCCACGCTTCTGCATTGCGCGTAATTCTTCATCCGTCAATCTTTTTTCAAAGAGCTTTACAAAGTCAGGATCGAGGTCTTTACGGTTTTCGATGTATCGTTGAAGGTCATCCATGATTTCCCCTTTACCCTGATTGTGTTTTCAATTTTTTATGCCAATCAGAAATAAAGAAAAGCCCCTTCTCACGAAGGGGCTTTTCTTTTATCTATAGAATATTGATGACTGTTCTTATCATAAAATCATCATCGTGTGCATCACAAGCCACCAATATCCTTTGCTCTTCTAAACCTTACTTCCCTGCTTCTGGTGCAGCGGCTTCGGTTTTAGCTTCTGCCTTTTTTGCTGCAGCTTTCTTGGCTTTCTTCGCAGCCTTTTTAGCTTTTTTGGCAGCTTTCTTTTCGGCCTTCTTTTCAGCTTTTACTTCAGCTTTTTTCTCTGCAGGTGTTTCTACCCCTGCTTTTGCTTCAGTTTTTACAGCGGGCTTTGCGTCTACTGCTTTGTCGGCGGCAAAAGAAACACCACCAAACAGTCCGGTCATTGCAAGTGAAACGATAATGCCAGCGATTAGATTCTTTTTCATTTTTTTGCTTGAGTTAGTTAGTTAAGTGGAAGCCAGATTTCCCTGCTTCCTACTAATTACTACGCAGCCCATTTTCAGTTCCTTTCAAAAAATCGTTCAGAGTTATAAAATATTTTTTCCGGTTCAGTCGTGTTGTTCCCTGCCCTCAAAAGATATAAATCGTTCTTTCGTTAATTCTTCTTTTCTACCCTTCTCTCTATCGGTCTTGTAACGGTTACAGCGTAGCAGGGACGAATCCGCCGAAGGCGGCAGAACGGGTGCTATTCGCTTCGCTCACCGAGCCTGAAGGAGTCTCGGCCTTCGGTAACGCCCCCTTTCGCAAGCCTAAGGGGTTTCACCCCTCGCGCACGCAAGGGTAAAGGCTTCGCCCGATTGGGGGGTGTCCCCAACCTTCCGGCGCCTACGGCAAGAGCCTTCGGCTTGTGCAGGTTGGGTGATCCCCCTCCCCCCAATCGCCCTTGCGATTGCTACCCCCAGTCTCGCCGACAGCAAGGTTGCATCACATCGATGCAACCAAAACTGAAAGGAAGACAACATCATGACGACCACGAAAACATTGACCAAGGACGACTTGCGGCAATTCACAGGCTCCGAGCAATGGTATCGCCACGGTATCAATCGTAGCGTACTTTTCACCGACGGCGCAAAATACGTTGCCGACACAGGCGGCGCTTATTGGCTTCTTGACGAAATCGCTTTGGCGCAGTGTCATAACAAGCGCGTTGCGAGTGAAGAATTCCAGCTTTGGAAACTCGCGGTTCATCTCGACCAGAACACGGCGATGCTCACATGCGACGACGGTAACGGCAACATCGTTTTCCGCAAGAAGATCGAATTCACCGACTTCCCGCTTGAGGAAATCAGCCTGTATTTCTGCAACAATACCATCCTCTTGCCGAGCGAGTATTAAACCAAGGAAAGCGCCCAGGCTAAACGCTTGGGCGCTTTTTCTTTTTGGTTAAATATTCGTTTGTTTATTAGTTTATTTCTTTGTTTCTTTCTTTATATCTTTCTACCAAAATCAAACAAAATCGCCATGCGTCCAGTCGAATTCACACCCGAAGAGATCATTAAAGCTGGTCAGGAACTGCAAGCCGTCGGGCGTAACATCACAGGCTTTGCCTTGCGCCAGAAGGTAGGCGGCGGCAGCCCTGCACGCCTCAAGCAAGTCTGGGACGAACACCTCCAAAGCCAAGTAGAAACCAAGGCCGAGCCTGTCGCAGAACTTCCCCTTGAAGTGGCAGAGGCAATGGCCTCCGTCAACAAAGCGCTTGCGGAGCGCCTGACGGCGCTTGCCGTTGAGGTGAACGATAAGGCAGTGAAGGCGGCAGAACGTCGCGTTGCCGACGTTCTCCGCAGTGCAAGCGAGCATCGTGAAGAGGCCGAGCGCGAATTAGCCGATGCATCGCAGACCGTGGAGGATTTAGAAACCAAGCTGGACGAAGCCAAGGCGACCGCCGAAGGGCTGGAATCCCGCCTTGCCGAAATCCAGACCGACCACCAGACCCAAGCCGTCAAATTGGCGCAAGTGTCCGAGCGTCTGGCGTTGATCGAGGAAGAACGTGTCCGTTACGAGCAGCAGACCGAGCAAATGCGAAATGAACGCGATACAAGCCGAGAGGATGCCGCCAAGTTGCGCGGTACGGTTGAGGCATTACAAGCCCAAGTCAAAGAACTCATGCAAGCCCTTGGAGGGCGTCAGGCCGAGAAAGGTTGACCGCCAACACCCGCCGGAGAGGGTGAGATATGCCCCTAGGCGCAGAAAAAGAATCGTGCTTTTTTGTTTTCTATCCTGTATCTTTCCTAACAAGAAAGACAGAAAGCGGAATATCTGCTAATAACGAAAGCAAGAAAGAGCGAAAGAACGAAATATGAAAACCATTGTTCTTGCAAGCCAAAAAGGCGGGGCAGGGAAGACAACCATCGCCGCCCACCTTGCCGTTGCCGCTGAACTGGCGGGCGATAGCCCTTGTGTCATGATCGACACCGACCCGCAGGAATCGCTGGTTGCTTGGTGGAATTGCCGCCAGAGCGAAACCCCAGCCTTTGCGCCCTCGACCCTTAAAGAACTATCCGAAAAGTTGGAAGCACTCGACAAGGCGGGTTTTGCCTATGCCTTTATTGACACCCCGCCAGCCATTACCGAATCCATCCGCGCCGTTGTCGCTTTAGCCGACTTCGTTCTTATTCCGACACGCCCCAGCCCTCACGATCTTCGCGCCGTAGGCCAGACGGTAGAACTTGCCGCCGGAGCGAACAGACCGTTTGCCTTTGTTGTTACCCAAGCAAAGCCAAATAGCCGCTTGACCGTTCAGGCTATGGCGTCACTTTCAGAACATGGCGTTGTCGCCCCGTCTATTATTCACGACCGCGTAGACTTCGCTTCCTCGATGATCGACGGACGCACCGTTCTTGAAATCGACCCGAAAGGGCGGAGCGCCGCCGAAGCCGTTGCGCTTTGGGCTTTCGTGAAAACACGAATTAAAGAAAACAATAAAAAACGATAAGAAGAAGGGAAGAAACCATGAATAAGAAAGCCGCCACTTTATCATCCTCTTTGGTTGCCATCAAAGGCAAGGCAGCAGCGCCAGCCGATGCCAAAGGCAGACACCATGAGCCGTCAGTCTTATCGGCCTCATCATCGCCGTTGAATTTCAAGGTTGATGCAGACTTCCGCCGCCGTTTCCGGCAACATGCAGCCAACAAGGATCTAAAACTGAATGAACTCTTACGCGAAGCCTTGGAAGCGTGGGAAGAAAAACACGGGCTGAGATAGCCGCCAAAAGGATGAGCGATTGAAAGACCTCACACCCATAAACCGCCGCATCATCGAAGCCGCCGCCGATATTCAAATGGACGAGGCCGCCGAGATCGAATACCAGCATGGCATTTTGTGTCAGGTTGGCTTGCCACGCAAAAAGACCGAAGGCCGCGTTTTTGAGCGTAACTTTAAAAACGCATCCATTCGGGTGAAAGCAGGGGAGTTATGGGACGGCGGCAAATGGGTTGAGCAACCGATCCCGTATGGCCCGAAACCCCGCCTTGCCCTCATCCATATCAACGGAGAAGCCATACGGACACAAAACCCACAAATCGAAATCGGGCGCAGTTGTGCCGACTTCCTTCGACGGATAGGGCTACCCGATCAGGACGGGAGAACCTACGGACTTTTTAAAAAGCAGATGATGGCGCTTGCCGCCACCGAGTTAAGCCTTGGTTTTACGACGCACAACGAGGCCGTTACGATTAACGCCAGACCCATCAAAGAATTCAGGGCATGGATAAGCAACAGCGACCATCAAACGAGTTTATGGCCTGGGGAATTGACCCTATCCAGAGACTATTTTGACAGCCTGTTAGCCCATGCCGTGCCGCTCGATCCTCGCGCAATCGGCGCTCTTTCCCATTCCGCCCTTGCCCTTGACGTTTACGCCTTCTTTGCTCGACGGTTGCACGAACTGGAAAAGGCCGTAAGGGTGCCCTTCGTTTCGTTCAAGGAACAATTCGGGCAGGAATACGCGAACGATAAAGACTTCAAAAAAGAATTTTTATCGACCATGAAACAGGTTTTGGCGGTCTATCCAGATGCTAAAATCAAACAAGTAACTGGCGGACTCCTGCTTAGTCCCTCCCATCCCCCGATTAAAACAGCCACCAAGGGCCGCAGGATCGCCACAGAAGAGCCTAAACCAATTTCCGCTACCCCTACGGCGTCCAGCCTCACAGAACGCACCACGGAGCAATTTAGAGGGATTTGCCCCCGACTGGATATTTACGCCTGTCAAAGCGACTTTGACACTTGGCTCACAGGCAAGGAACAGCCCAAGGACTACCAAAAGGCATTTATCGGCTTCGCCAAAAAGTGGGGAATGGGAAAACTATAAGCCAGAACTGACGTTATCCACGTGACATCGCCCCCCCCTAGTATGTGATATCGCCCCCCTTTTCGGGTGGTTTCTATGTGATATCGCCCCCCCCTAATCCATATATCTATTTCCATATAGTAAAATCCATATAGCTGATTGATGGGAAGGTGTGGATAACTTGTTGAAAAGGTGAGATTTTCAAAAAAATCGAAAGAAGATAAGGGCAATATGTAATGGTATAGAAGGAAAAATAGGCTTTAAAAAACAATCCTTTGATAGAAATTGCTTTGCCATAAGCGGGCAATAGGGAAGAGAATTGATCGAATTTTCTTTTTCCTATTGCCCGCGCTTTTCTATCCGCCGAGGCGATTTTGTAACATTTCATTCCAGTCTTTGCCTGTTCCTGCATCCGGCACCATCCGGCGAAGGTTGCGCCCCGCAGGGGCTAATTTTTTTACTTCGTCGGCTAACTTGTCGCCGCCTTCGTCCCGATCAAAGCCAAGGATTACGCCAGCGCCATCCGGCAATTTTTCAATCGCCCCCCGCAGGAGTTCAGGTTGCTGGGGGTTGAGAGCGCCGCCCGTGGACATATACCGCGCATTTTCCCAGCCGTGCAGCCGATGAAATGAATAGGCATCAATGGCGCTTTCCACCAGCACCAACCATTGATCCGTTGCCGCCGATGCACTGTACCAAAGCCCCTTGGTTCCCCCCGCCGCAAAGCCTGTAAAATCCTTGTTTTTAATCTCAAACCCGCACAGCCCTTGCCGATCAAAATGCGGGAACAGGGCATTATTTCGGGCATCGACCCGAACACAGCCAGCAAACCGAGGCAACACCAGCGTTACCGTACCGATCCCTCTGGCGGTCAGGTAGGGCAGGGCGAAACACGCCCTTGCGCGTTCCCATTCCGCCATGACCGCCGCCCGATCCCGTGTTATCGGTAACAAGTCCAGAACATAAGATGCAATCGGCAGGGCAGGGCGGGGCGACCCGATCCAGTCCCGCAGCTTTTGCCGGACACGCCCCAGACTTCCGCCGCCCCGTTGCTGCACAAAGTCTATGATTGTGCCGTTGTCCCGATCATTACGGACGCTGAAAAATATCCAGTTGGCGTTTGCCTCATTCTTGGCAACAATGATCTTATCGCCGTCAGGGTGCCGCATCACCGCCGAATTGCGCGAGCTTTCGCGGTTGTCGAGGCCGTAGCCTCGACTTGCCGCGAATTCGGTCAGGTTAATGTCGGTTTTGAATTGTTCGAGTTCTTCGTCAGGCATTAAGTCCACGGGTCATGTAGGAGAACGATGAAAGTATTTTAACCATATAAAAGGATGGAATTTGTTTCAATCAAGGAGTATAAATAACACAGTAGCTTTTTAATGGAGGATTAATATGGATGAGTATCATGTTTACAAGATCAAACAACGCATTTTAATTGCTGTAGCTGCTATTGGTTTATTGGGCGCAATAAAAGAATGTGGAAAAGCAATAAATGAGGCGCAAAATCCTTTGATAAAACATAAAGAAGCAGCAGTTCGTCATGTACAAAAAGTGGTTATACAAAAACCCAATAGCTTCATTTTAAAATAACTCCAGATAATGATATTTTAGGATTTTCCTTGTGTTATATCTATATCAAATAGACGCTCAAACGCTTTCGGTAAATCACTTTCATTTATATGATTTAATATATTATCTTGCTTATCGAGATACGGCCTTATTTCTATTCCTCCAGCTTTAACACCGCCAGCAAGATCACTAAATTCGCCATTTAAAGCTTCATTTATATTGTTAGATATTCTAAAATGAAGATATCCTGTATATTCTTTAATTTCCTTATCTTTCTCTGCTTTGGATGGGTTTTCTAATTGAATATCGTACTGTATGTGTACATATTGTGTTAGTGGGTCATATTCAAAATTAATAGAATGCCATTTACCTCGCTTCAGTCCACCCATATACCAGACAGAAGCATTGGCTTTATATTTGTTATTTATATTTGTTTTATCTCCCGTATCAGTAATCTGGATTGTTCCATAGACATTATTTAAATCATCATGTTTGAGAATGTAGAGCCAGACACCGCTTTTCATTGTGTTATAACATTTGTCTAGAGGAGTATTTATTGTTACTATTGATGGGTATTTCTGCGATTTTTCAGCGTAGTAGTGCTGAAAATATTCTTCAAAAAACCCAACGACATCTTGGTTGTCTGTCTTGAAACAATAACCATTAGGCATATTTGGAAACTCCCAACCAAAGATCACTTCTTTATCTCTTTTATTTTCTTTTTTATTAAACTCAAATATTGTTAATTGCATCATTGGATACGTTGCGTCATCAATAAACTTATGGGAATACTTGTTGTTATCTCTATAAATAGAAACAAATTGGCGTTCTGGATCAACAGGATTAAGATGAGAGGATACCAACTCTTTTAAAGAATACGTGTCTTTATTTAAATAATTTTTTTTTGCTTCTATCCAATCGGCATAAGTTTTTTTCCCTGCATCTGAACTAAAATCTGAAATAGAATCTCCGTAACATAGAACAGTATTTAATACCTTGGTTGCAAATGGGATTGTTCTAATGCAGTATTCAAATCCTTCCATTGAATTTTTAAAAACAGTAAATCTATTTAACCTATCAATGTTGTAGCTTGTTTTATTGAAAAGTTCTGTGATTTCTCTTGCTTGTTTTCCAATAGTCCATGTTGATTTTAGTATACTTCCTTCGATAGCTATTACTATTCCGAGAAAAGCAAAGAACAGTCCAAGTTCATTTGGATATGAACTCTGAACTTTTAAATATGTAGCCACAAGGCCTGCGCATGTTATTGCTAATGCAATAATGATCGCGCCGTAATTATTGAATTTTTCAAGTAAATTATTTTTAAAAGAATCAAACTTATGTTTATCAGACATTAGAATTTTTTCATTTAAATATCATTTCTTAGAATAGTGCTTGTTTATTGCGTTGTTTTTTTGTAAGAAAAACAAGATAAGGAAGTGAAAAAAGCATTCCAAGTGGTTCTTGCTATTAAATTTAGCAGTGCTTGATATCAAGTGAATAAGGTCAAGATTTTTTCGATCCAGAGACCACGCGCGGATCATCCCATAAGCCTTGCAACTCCTTGTCGGCAAAATACGCAATCCGATCCGTTTCAATCGGGCGGGAACCTTGCGGCAGCACCAGCATTTTGCCTTTGGAATAATTGAGCATAATGTCAGATGGAGAAATCAAAGGCCGCATGGTTTCGCCCACGCTCTGGCTTTTGGCGAAACCGTAAACGTCTTGCTGCTGATTGGTAGACTGGACAATATGACCGCCGATAAAATCCGACCAGTATTTTGCGGTATCGTAATCATCAAGATTGAACAAGGCACGCACCCC
>JABDHL010000102.1 GCA_012972825.1 Chlorobiaceae bacterium | reverse complement strand
CAGTGTGCTGCGATTTTCGTAATTATAATTAACTCTCAAATACATATTGTTATCCCATAAAAAACTAAAATTATATATATTCAACTTTTATATAAAAAATAAGGTGTAAAGTCGTGATTAATTTTAACAAAAAAATACTCATTATTGGATTTGGCTCTGTATCTCAATGTACGGTTCCTGTTCTTTTTAAACACATCAACGTCGATTATTCTCAAGTCACTATTATGGATTTTGAGGATATTCGCGAAAAAGTATCACCCTGGACAGCATTGGGCGTTACATACATTAATCATCAGATAACACCCTATAATATAGCACAAACCCTTTCGACTTATGTTGCAGAGGGCGATTTGATCATAGATTTGGCGTGGAATATTGATTGTTGTGAAATTCTTCAATGGTGTCATGATCATGGTGTCCTCTATATGAACACCTCGGTAGAAGTGTGGGATCCTTATACAGGGGCTGAGACTCGGCATCCTACCGAAAGAACACTGTACTACCGGCACATGAAAATCCGCCGCATGACGTCACAGTGGCAACATAAAGGTGTCACTGCGGTGCTTGAGCATGGAGCCAATCCTGGATTGATATCGCATTTTACCAAACAAGGGCTGCTTGATATTGCCAACGCAGTCATTGCCCGGAACAAGGTAGGCCCTGCTCAAGCCGCAATTATTAAAGAGCTGGCTGACAAAAGAATTTTCAATGAACTCGCCATGGAACTTGGCGTCAAAGTGATTCATTGCTCTGAAAGGGACACTCAAATTTCTGACGTTCCCAAACAGGTTGACGAGTTTGTCAATACATGGAGTGTCGAGGGATTCAGGGAAGAGGGCATGACTACTGCTGAAATGGGGTGGGGAACACATGAAAAAGAACTTCCGGAATTTGCCTATACCCATCAGGATGGACCGCAAAACCAGATTTGTCTTGCCAGAATGGGTATGAATACCTGGGTTTGCTCCTGGGTGCCTGATTATGATATACGTGGCATGGTAGTCCGCCATGGCGAAGCGTTTACGATTTCCGACTACCTGACTGTCTGTAAAGAGGGGGAGGCAATCTACCGTCCGACAGTACATTACGCCTATTGTCCGAGTGATGCCGCTATTACGTCCCTGCATGAGCTGCGTGGTTATGACTATAAACTTCAGCCAAACTTCAGGATCATGAATGATGAGATCACCAGGGGTTCTGATATTCTTGGTTCATTACTGATGGGTCATTGTTTTAATTCCTGGTGGACAGGCTCCAACTTGAGCATAGAGCAATCCAGAGCGCTGGTACCTCATCAGAATGCTACCACCATGCAGGTGGCAATTTCTGTGGTCGCAGCCTGTATGTGGATGATCGAAAATCCTGACAGGGGTGTTGTTGTACCGGATAATATCGATCATGAGTATATCCTCGGAATTTCAAAGCCATATCTTGGCAACTTCATATCAAAAGCTTCTGATTGGACACCTTTAAAATACAATCCCAACTTTTTTGCAGGGTTTAATAACCCTGACATTGATGAAACCGATCCATGGCAGTTTAAGAACTTCCTTATTACCGATAATGATTAAAACAGGATACACCTGATGGACCCTCAACATTTAAAACAATTGGCTATAGAGCATGGAACACCGTTGTTTGTGGTAGACCACGAAATTCTGCGTGCTAATTACCGTGAGTTTAAGCAGCATCTTCCAAGGGTTCAGGCCTATTACGCTGTCAAAGCAAACTCAGCCGCAGAAATAGTTAAAACGTTCTATGACGCTGGAGCCAGCTTTGATGTGGCATCAATGCCGGAGTTTCTCAATGTCTATGAAAATATTAAAAGCCTGACACCTGAAGAGCAGCAGGATTTTATCTGGGATAAAATCATCTATGCGAATCCGATAAAGCCGATACCTACGTTAAAGGAACTCGACCGCTATAAGCCGCTGGTCACGTTTGATAATGAAGATGAAATAGCGAAAATCGCTGCCTATGCACCGAACGCTGGTCTTGTTTTACGAATAAAAGTTCCTAATACTGGAGCTATGGTAGAGCTTTCTTCCAAATTCGGTGCAGATCCTGGAGAAGCTGTTGATCTTATAGGCAAAGCTTTTCAGAGAGGACTGGTGGTTGAAGGTTTAAGCTTCCATGTAGGCAGTCAATGCACAAATTTCCAGAATTATATTCAGGCCCTTAATCTGGCAGCCAATATTTTCAAAGAATCGTGGGATAGAGGGTATAACGAGGTTAAAATTCTTGATATAGGCGGCGGGTTTCCCGCTCCCTATGACAAAAATGTACAACCTTTTGCTGATCTTGCAATAATGCTCAATTCCGAATTTGACAGACTCTTTCCCCCAGACATTGAAATCATAGCCGAACCCGGAAGATTTTTAGTGGCAACTGCCGCCAGCGTCGTAATGGAGATTATTGGGACAGCATATCGTGATGGTAAGAAATGTTATTATGTAAATGACGGGGTCTATCATACTTTTTCAGGGATAATTTTTGATCACTGCCAATATCCCCTAAAAGCCTTCAAAGAAGGCAATGAGAACATGTGTGCGGTTTATGGCCCAACCTGTGATGCGCTGGACACAATTACGTTGGCCAATCTCTTGCCCGTAGACCTTTCGATAGGGGATTTACTCTACAGTGAAAATATTGGAGCCTACAGTCACGCCTCATCGACTTTCTTTAATGGTTTTGCGCCTGCAAAGGTTTTGCATATAAATCGATAGTCAGCTAACTTCCTGCCTGGGCATCAGATCCTCCGGAACGAGGCTCCGAAGGCAATTGAAACTGCACGGGTGCTTCAGCGATTTTCCTGAAGAGCCCAATGCGGAAGAGATGCTGAGGCCAGTTAAGCAAAAATGTTGCAAGTGCCTCCCATACCGAAACCCATGCCACAATGGTAAGCCCTTCGGCAAAAACAGTTTTGAGAAATGAGGGAGTGCCGCCTACAGTCAAGAGATGATTGACCCACAAAGAGAGGCCGAGAATGATGACACCAATAACGAGAAGTGTGGCTGCAGTTCTCAGCATCTTGTTCATCGCTCCAATTTCGAGTTCACGCTGGTAGATAAAAAATTTATGGACACTGGTACGCACCCGCTTCATGAACTCCTCAGAAGGATAACGCTCAAACATAAAGCGGATCACAAAATCAACCCGCCCTATTTCACGCACACACTCTGTGAGATAATAGGCTAGATCTTCATCAAGATCCTTTTTGTGGTAAGGAGCAGTTTTGTCGAAATCCTCATAAAGATCCTCTACACGTCTTGCGGCCACATCAACGATAACAAGACCATCAACAGTATGCTCGTAGCGATCAACGATTCTTTTTGGCACTGGTAACGAATTAGGTTGCTGGAATAGCGGTATATTACTTAAAAAAAGTAATGACAAATGTTTTTTACACATAAAAAACGACTTCATTAAAAGAAAAGAGAGATCTTCACATCACCGGAGTCCCAGATACCGCACCAGTGCAGATAAGTTTTCAAAGTGTTCACGCATCTGGCACGAACCCTCAACCTTCCCTGTGCTACATTTCGGCTCAACCTTATCAGAATGCCCATGCAATGGCTTTACTGTGATTTCCACATCCATACGACATGGAGTGACGGGAAGTATTCGCTCGACAACGTTGTCTCCCTATATGGAGAGAATGGGTTCGATGTGATCGCCATCACCGATCATGTGCTCGATAGTGAAAGCATAAAAAGGTACGGACGTCCTGTTTTGGAACTTCAGGTTATGGACAGATCGCAATTCAGCGCCTATCAGGAGGCTTTGTGGGAGGCGGCCAGGAGGGCGTGGGAGAGATACGGCATGCTGCTGATCCCCGGCGTCGAACTGACCAACAACACCGACCGTTACCACATTCTGGCACTGGATATCAAAGAGTACATCTCCCCCGATCTTACCGTAGAGGAGATCATTCAGGCCATAAGGAGGCAGCAGGGGATATCGGTTGCCTGCCATCCTTATTTCAGGAACCATTCCGGCGACGATCCTTCGTTCCACCTCTGGGAAAACCACGAACGGTATGCAACCCTCTTCGATGCCTGGGAGGTTGCCAACAGGGATGACCTGTTCAACGTCGTCGGCCTGAAAAAGTTCAATTACGTCGCCAATTCCGATTTTCACGAGAAACGGCACCTGCTGTCATGGAAAACACTGCTTCGATGCGAAAAGAATGCCGAGTCGGTCAAGGAGGCCATCAGGAAGAATGACCGGGTTTCGCTATTTTTGTACCGCGGCGGGAAAATTCGGCAGTGATAGCCGCAGACTTGCTTGAGGCCTCCACAACAAAAATGATGGTATGATAGTTATTTTCAGGCGGATCTTCTCTATGTACGATTCGCTGGAGCAATTCTGGGAGCACAAGCGCACAGAGCGTTTTGCAGCGAACTTCTTGATCATGGTGTTTCTGACGTCGCTTGCGCTGATCGAACTTGCCCGTCAGGGGCTGTTGCCCAAAGGGATAGCCGGACTCTTGCCGACAAACCACTATTATGCCATCAACGTGGCGTTTTCCATGCTGCTCGGTCTCGAAGTCTTCGGGCTGGTGTTCAGCCTCGCCAAATCGGTTTCCGTATCGGTCGGCAAGCAATTCGAAATCCTCTCGCTCATTCTTCTCCGCCACTCCTTCAAGGAGATCGTCGATTTCAGCGAACCGCTCATCTGGGAACAGTCATTGAAGCCATTGATGCACATGCTCTCCAATGCTGGTGGCGGCCTGGCTATCTTCCTGCTGCTTGGCCTGTACTACAAACTGCAGCAACATCGGGCTATCAGCCCGAATACGGGAGTTGCAGCGGACTTCATCGCCTCCAAGAAAATCGTCGCCCTGCTGCTCCTGATTCTGTTCATCATCATCGGAATCGTCGACGGGTCCAGATACCTGAATGGAACCGCCACCGACAACTTCTTTTCGTTATTCTACACGATCCTCGTCTACAGCGACGTGCTGCTGGTACTTATTTCATTGCGGTACAGCTCGAACTACCCGATCGTTTTCCGGAATTCGGGTTTTGCAATCGCTACGGTAGTTATCAGGCTCGCCCTGACGGCGCCGCCGTATTTCAATGTACTGCTCGGGGCAGGAGCCATGTTGTTCGCCATCGGCATCACCGTGGCTTATAACAGGTTTGAAAAACCTTATCCGCCCCCCAGTGCGCATGCCTGAACAGCCAATTCTGACAGGATGATTTGAACCCAGCTGAGCCCGATGGGTACTGTTATTCAGCTAAAATGATTCCTTTTATCTGGAAAGCCGATCGAACTTGTTCTTCAGTCAAAGGCATGGCATTATCTGAACAGATAAAATCTCCTTCAACCTTCTTCAGCCCGCACTCAAGGGATGTCAGCTGATTCCCGGAGCAATTGAAATATCCTTTAACTTTTTTCGGGCCCCCCTTAAGAGATGTTAACTGGTTTGATGAACAATCAAAATCCCCCTTGACTTTTTCAGGCCCCCTTTTGAGAGAAGTCAGCTGATTATGTGAACAATCAAATGCCTTGACTTCTTCAGGGGCACCTTTAAGCGAAGTCAGCTCATTACTCGAACAATTAAAATCACCGTCAGCCTTTTTCGGGGATCCCTTAAGGCTCAGCAGCTTATTCCTTGAACAATCAAAGTCACCCGCAACATGTCGAGGAGCGCCATAGAGTGATACAAGTTGGTTTCCAGTACAGGAAAAATCACCGGCAATAACAACGGCGCATTTTTCAAGAGAGGTCAATTGATTGTTTGAGCAATCAAAATCTCCGCCCACAATCTGTGGTGAACCATCAAGATTTGTCAACTGGTTTCCGGAGCAATTGAAATCTCCATCAACAATTTCCAGACAGCTTGCCCGTTTGATACTCTTACCTGAAGAGATCTCGCCTTGAAGCGTTGTCAGCAGGTTTCCAGCACAGGAAAAATCACCCATTACAAAAGCGGGACAATACTCCAGAGTTGTCAGATGATTATTTGAACAATCATAATCACCTGTAACTTCCTCAGGGCCTCCTTCAAGGGTTGTCAGCAGATTTCCTGAACAATTGAAATCCCCTTTAACATTTTTTGGCCCCCCATCAAGGGTTGTGAGTTTGTTTCCTGAACAATTGAAATGTCCTTTCACCTTCTCAGGACAACCTTCAAGCGATATTAAGCCCATATTGGAACAGTCAATGTCAGACTTTCCATCAACACTATCCATGACATCAGCAAAGGTTACTGACTTAACTGGTTTAGTCATTATTACCTCCTCAGATAATTTATTTTCTATTCAACATTAATAATAACTAAATAAATCCAGGTATACCTGCTGACCATTGTTCGCCGTGGCTTTATTTATTAATCATCACGGGAATCCTTGTGCTTGACAAGTTCACCGGTCACAAGATAGATAACCTCCTGCGCAATCTTTGAGGCATGGTCAGCCATACGCTCGATATTTCTCGAAATACTTAATGCATTGGTAAGACGGATCACATCAGCATCCGCGATTTTCATTAAAGCAGTGACTTTTTTAAAGGCCGCGCGATGCATGGCGTCAACCTCATCATCATGAGCGCAAACCTGATCGGCAAGATCACGATCCTGCAACACAAAAGCATCAATCGACTTTTTAACCATCTCTCCGGCAAGCATAAACATCGACTCAAAATCCAGCAACTCAAGCAGCGCAGGGCTAATCTCAAACATCGAATCAATAATATGAAGCGAAATCTCACCAATACGCTCAAGTTCATGACTAATCATCATGATAGCGATAATCGTGCGCAGGTCTTTTGCAACCGGATGCTGGAGAGCTATAAACTGAATGCATTGTTCCTCAAGGTCAATCTCCTCCATATCCAGCTCATTTTCCACAAGTTTGATACGCGGCACACCGTGCTCATCCTGATATTTAACCGCACATAATGCCTCGAACAAATTCCCGACTACTCTGGTGGAAAGGTCAACAAGAACCTGCGAAAGCTCTTGAATGTGCACATGAACCGGTCGATCTGGCATAGGATATAAAGGAGTTTCATTGCATTAAAAGGAACGGTAGTCCAGAGTCCGTTTTCGCCCGTCACATCCTTTTTGGTGAAAAAGACTGTTGCTGGAGCAAATGACAATACAGTCTCTCTCCGATGCGATTAACGAGCTGTCAACGATACAAATTTATTCAAAAAGCAATTAAAACCACAATCTTGTATAAAAGGTTATTTCCCTGCCGTCGACCATATCAATAAGGCCAGCCGCCACTCCTGACAGTGTTACGCTCATAAACGCACAAAAGAATTTGCATCAATGTAACAGAGCTTCAGTGGACAGAACCTCAAAAAATAGATAATATTTGCTTTCCATACGTCAGGTGCCATCATGTAAAGCAATAATGAAATAGGACAGGCAGGCAAACCAACTGACATGCTCACGAGTCCGAAAGCCTTCGATACTTCTGTTAACTTTTTGTAAACAATGCTGAACCAGAAAAAACATCAGGCAGCCTTTAATTATATTCTTGTAACTGTTTTTCAAATCTCAGCTATAATCTCAACCTTAAATAATATTCAGCTTATGCCCTTCGAACTTTAATGCACTGGACCAAGACCGGATCCAATCATGCAACTCATACTTCTTAAGCTGCAAGAAATTTTTATTCAAATTTCTAAACGACAAATATTCGATGAGCAACCGTTTTCTGGTAAAAACTGCATCAATGTTTGTGTTGATGCTTGCCTTGGTGAGCGGAGCAGCCTCAGCGGCACCTTGGAAATTCGGTGTCATGGGTGACTCCCAGTGGACCACTGCTGACCCAGGCAAGGCTAATCCATATACCGTACCACTCTCTGTTATCAATCAGGTCAACCAGGAATTCATCAAGGCTGGCGTGAAATTCGTCATTGCAGTTGGTGATCTGAGCGACGACGGTAATGATATATCCGAAGTGACCCGTGCCGAAGCTGCGCAACCACTTATTGATGCCGGCATAGGCTTTTTTCCATTTCGCGGCAACCACGAGACTGTTGGCCTGAACAATGGTTACGGCCTATCGGTTTTCCGCTCCAATTACCCCCAGACCCAGACAGGAACCTTCACAAAAACCGACCGTCAGCACTACCAGGTCGGCAGTGGTTTCAGCAGTCCCGTCTCAGTCAGCACCGATCTGAATGGCATGAGTTACTCTTTTGACTACGGTGACCCTGAAAGCAGGGCTCGTTTTGTGATAGTCGACACCTGGGCTGCTCCAGGCAAAGTCGATAAACATCCCAATGGTTATTTATTATATGGCTATACCGTCAATGATCAGCAGGCGTGGATCAGCAGCCGGCTTGATAAGAAAACTCGAAAGACGGAGCAGGCCTTTGTCTTTTCACATCAGCCTCTTATAGCTGAAGGCCATCAGGACACCATGTTCAACGGCGATACGAACTCTCATCCGGACTGGCAGAACCAATTTTTTGCCAGCATGCAGGATAACGGTGTAAAGTATTTTATTTGTGGCCATGACCATATTCACCAGCGCTCAATTATCGCCAGCCCTGATGGCAAGTCTCACATTGAAGAGATAATCTGCGCTTCCAACAGCAGCAAGTTCTACACCCCGAAGCCTCTGGACGACCCTAAATGGTTTGGCCAGAAAGCCCGCGAAACCTCGATTTCACAGGAACGGTATACGGTTGGCTATTATATCTATACAGTTGACGGGCCATGCGTCACAGTAGATTATTACTCCGATGACCACGGCAACTGGATGTCTGATGGCAAATATCCAAATGGAGAAGGCCGGCCGGATACCGGTATAACCCCTCAATTCCACTTTATCAAAAAAGAAACCTGGAGTTACAGTACAAACGGCAAGGAATTCCTTATACCTCAGGGAACAAGCTATGCAAAAGTGTTGGACCGTTTCAAAGGCACTATTGCGCGAATTCTCGATGGAACGAATAACAGCACAGAGAGGGATGGCAGTCTTGATACCAAAGGAGGTATCGGCCGAAAGTTGACAAAGACCGTCGATACAGGTTGGTACGAAAAGCAGGCTTCCTTGCAATCCAAGCCTGTCGCACATCTTGCAAGTAATATTTTATCCCTGACAGGTCTGGGCGACCTTGGCCGGGAACAGACCGATGTTTACACTCTTTCGATGACGTATCACACGGATAAGCTACTTCCACAACATGTCAAAAAAGGCCTTTTCGGTCTGGCAACCAAAGGCGTTGACGGCAACTGGGTAAACGCTGTTGATACAAATTCTGGAGGCGCCCGTACCTTTGTTGCCGGCCCTTGGAAAAAAGGGTATGCATTAGGCACCTACGGTATCGACCAGCGCACAAAGACTGTCTGGGCGGTCATCAACCATAACGGCAATTTTGCGGCAGCAGGGTTTGACAAGTAAAGAAAAGAGCAATGTTAACCGCTATGACGCTGTTAACAGGGAACTCTGTCATGAACGCTGCACACTGGAAGGGGGGGCATTTTGAACCAACAAGTGCCTAAGAATGTTCTGAAATAATCATTACACTATTTCAAAACAATCTTGTTGGGGTGATCATGTTAAAAAAACAAAATGTACTCTTTCTCTGCAACGACAATTCAGTACGGAGCCAGATGGCTGAAGGCATACTTCGTCATAGAGCTGGTGACCGTTTCGAATCATTAAGTGCAGGACTAGACCCGGATATTCAGGTACACCCTTCTGCCGTAAAGGTCATGGAGGAAATTGGTATTGATATCAGCTCGCAGAAACCAAAAGCGGTTGATATCTATCTTGGCAAAACAATGATTCATGATCTGATGATTTTGTGCGACAAGACACAGGCAACCTGTCCGAGGGTTTGGCCTGGGACACCGTTTCAAAAACGTTATTATTGGCCGATCAACAATCCGGAGGATATTTCAGGTACAACAGAAGAGAAACTGGATGCGTTTAGGAATGTGCGGGATGAACTGACGGAAAAAATAGTTTCATGGCTGAGCGAAATTGGAGAGACGTCCGTTGCTTCCTGATTCTTTTCCTGCTTTGCCCATTTTCTTGGATGGTGTATCAGACCACTAAGCTCCGCTAACCACGGAGTTTTTTATTTCTACTACTTATACGTAAAACCACAAAAATATCTTATAATTGTAAAGAGCCCCAACACCCAAAATCTGAAATCATGAAACTCAAGATAGTCTTGATCTGGCTAGTCATGGTGTTTGCTGGGTGTGCGACGCCCTTAACAATCGCAGGAAAAAGTACCAAGGTAACTTTCAATCCTGAAGAGGTGAAGGGATGCAGGTATATTCAGACCATTACAACCATTGGAAAGTTTGCCATTGGAGGAGTCAGTGAAAGCCGGTTGAGTGCCACAAATTTAGCGAAAAATAAAGCGGCTGAACTCGGTGGAAATATTCTGTATGTAAAGAGTATGACGACTAGTCCCAGTTTGGCGACCACATTAAGTGCTGATGTTTACAGCACATCCCAATAGTTAACAAATGCAATCCTGTATGGTTTTGAAACCTGCTCGATCATAATGATCTACCATTATGCTGGTTTTCCAATGTTCATGAAGCGCGAGATCCTGAGAAAGTCTGTCCACATTTTCTCACTTCTCCTTGCCTATATCCGGAACGCTTGATTTAAATGGAACTCGAATACATGATGCAAACAATTTTTTATGCGTCATTGATTTGTTTCTTGCCGTAACGCAGGTAATTTAAATGTAAAACCTATGTCAACTATATATTTGGCAGGCCCGTTATTTACAATCGCAGAAAGAGAATTCAATAGTCGCCTGGCGGAAGCTATCCACAAAAAACGTAATGACTTATTTGTTATTTTGCCCCAGGAAAATGCTGTAAAATTTAAAGATTGTAACAAAAAAGATATTTTTGAGGACTGTATTGATTCGATAAATAAGGCAGATATTATTGTGGTTCTTTTAGAAGGTGCCGATGCTGACTCAGGGACAAGTGTTGAACTTGGCTATGCGTTCTGTAAGGGGAAAGCAATATTAGGTATTAGAACTGATTTTCGTATTTCAGAAGAACAGGGATTAAATTTAATGCTTCCATTCTCGTGTGATGAATTTTATCTTGACACGTCAGCAACTATTGACTCACTCGTCGATAAAGTTATAGATTTTACTGACAGCAAAATTAATGGGCTGATACGCGATTGAGTTATCATAACCTGGTATTCAGCATATTGATAACCTTTTCTATTCTTCCGTCGACGCTTTCAGGGCTGATATTCAAGAGTCTGCAGATCAACGGATAGACATCAATGGTGTCGATCTCTTTAGCGGTATACCCTTTTTTAAATGAGGGGCCGGCCGCATAAAAAATAGCGTGCATTTTCCTGTCATCCGGATCAAATCCATGTGAACCTTCTGGGACTTGGTCATTGTCATTCAGCTTGATGCTCCATCCGTTATCAGCAAGGAGAACAAAGTCGAGGGTTCGCAGATTTGTTCCGTAATGAAGCCTGGGAGGTATTTCTTGCGATTTCCAAACGCGGCTGTGTGGAACCTTCTTCAGAGCATTTAAGGCAATTTCCCTGAATTCATCCTTAACTTTAAACATCAATACTGGTGACGAGCCCTCAATTTTTGAAAACCATTCTGTTTTAACATAAGTGCTCAGGTTCACTGACCTGATACGGTTGGTTGCCTCCATCCCATGATCTGAGACAATAATGAAATCGATTCCTGCAAAACAAGGAAGCCGTTTCAATTTTCCTGTCAATTCAGCAAGCTTATGGTCAAGATCCACAAGACACTCTGACATCTCTTTGCTTTCAGGGCCGTATCGATGACCTGAAGCATCAGGTTCATGGTAGTACAGCAGCACCAGTTGAGGGCGTGTATCCTCAGGTTGAGAAAGCCATTTCATCACCGTATCGACACGAACAGAAAACGGCACCTTCTGATCATATTTTTTCCAGTATGTGGGGTATCTTCCTCTGATTGGAGCCTCGGACCCCACCCAGAAAAAAGAGGCTGTCCTCACCCCCTGCTTTTCTGCAGTCACCCAAACAGGTTCGCCGCCATAAAAAGAGGGATCTTCAACCGCTGAACGGTTTCCGATGCTGTATTGCCTGTCCAATGTTGGATCGTAAAAACTGTTTGCCACGATTCCATGATGAGCTGGATAGAGGCCGGTTGCCAATGTGTAATGATTGGGAAAGGTGATGGAGGGAAACGCAGGTTTAAGGTCGGCCCTTACCCCAACCCTGGCGAGACTGTCAAAAGTGGCAAGATGGACCATCTCAGGATAATCAGTTCTGAATCCGTCAAGTGAGATCATGACTACGCAGGGTTTCGATGCTCCGTATGAAGGCAGGTAACGGAGTATCATCATAAGGAGAGCGACGACTCCCATGACAACCCATCTTGTTTTGTTTTTCATGGTTTTTCTCTCTCTATCTAACGGTGAGTGTCTTAATGAATGAGCGTTTACTCTTTAAGTAATGCAAATCATTGAAATTATTTTTTATGACACAAAGATGTAACAGTCTCGCATTGACAGAAAATGTTCACGGAAAACCGGCTATAGAGGGATTACTCTTGACATAGCATGAACGTTACAGCTGAATGCATAAAGAATGTGATGTGAAAAAGGAGAACTGATGAGTTGAAATATCGGTCAGTGAGAAAGTTTTCAATCCCGTTATACTCCTGTAACACACCCGCAACACATCGATCAGTATATTTGAAAAGTGAGTTCAGCTACTTTTCACAATAAATAAAACAGATATGAAACATACGGTCAAGATATTCAAAACCGTAGCACCGATATCGCTGTTTCTTGCTCTGGCAGGAAACAGTCAGGCTATGGCTGCCAATGTTATTATTGAAGGAAGGGTTATCGACAAGGATACAAGAGAACCTCTGCCGTCCGCCACAGTGGTTGTACAGGGTACTGCCAAAGGTGTGGTAACCGATGCTGACGGAAAATTCAGGCTTGTGGTATCTGATGAAGGATCGCTGAATTTAAAGGCCTCCTACATCAGTTATCGTCCTGAATCCTTAACAGCTCAAGCGACAACTCAGAAAAGAAATTATGTTGAATTCCTCCTGTCGCAGGATAACGCCATGTCATCGCAGATCGTGGTTCTTGCCGACAGGGCAAAAGAACGCGAAACTCCCGTAGCATCTTCCAAGATTTCTAAAGAGCAGATTAAAAACCAGCTGGGCTCTCAGGACATTCCCCTTGTGCTGAACACCACCCCGAGCGTCTACAGCACCGTGCAGGGCGGCGGAGCTGGTGACGCCCGTATCAACGTCCGCGGATTTGACCAGCGCCATATGGGTATCTTGATCAACGGTATTCCGATAAACGACATGGAGAACGGCTGGGTCTACTGGTCCAACTGGGACGGTCTCGGCGACATTACCTCCTCGATACAGATGCAGAGGGGACTCAGCGCGGTTAACCTTGCCGTCCCGGCTATCGGCGGCACGATGGAACGTTATTACCGATCCTACGGCTATGGAGTCCGGCTTAAGCCTGAAGCAGGAGGTCGGCAATGACGGCTTCATGAAAACCTCCATTATAGGCAATACCGGTCTGATCGACGGGAAGTACGCTTTCAACGGCGCAGTGGTGAAGAAGACAGGTGACGGTACAGTGGACCATGCATGGACCGATGCTTGGGCTTACAATTTTGGAGCCGTCTGGAATATCAACAAGAACAACCGTCTGGAGTTTTATGCCCTGGCTGCACCCCAGCGCCACGGCCAGAACAGCAACAAAGAAAATATCGCGATTTTTGACAGC
>JABDHL010000100.1 GCA_012972825.1 Chlorobiaceae bacterium | reverse complement strand
CTTGTATTAGGGCTTGGTGAACCGTCGAAGATTGCAATAATATTCTATGGAGCCAGCTGGCAGCTTTTGATGAACACGATGAGTGGAGTTAAGAGCGTTGATCCGATTTATATAAAAGCAGCAAAATCTATGGGTCTCTCAGATTGGGATCTTTTCAGGAAAGTCATTCTTCCAGCAAGCATACCCTCCATAATTATTGGCGCAAGACTTGGAGCGAAAATTGCGCTCATGGTTGTCATAGCCGCAGAGATGATTGGAGCCAAGTCCGGTCTTGGATTTTTCATCCAGAATGCTCAGTTCAATTTCATGGTGCCGGAAATGTATGCCGGTATATTGGCGCTTGCCTTACTGGGATTGCTCATCAATTACCTGCTTGTCTGGTTTGAAAAGAAAACAACCTCATGGAAGGGCGAAGCAGGTAACTCAATTCTTGGTTAACAAAGAGAGAAGTCCGGCTATGCATCATCGCACAAAATCTTTATTGCTGCTTTTCATCATCGCAGCTCTTATAGGAACAGGATATTTTTTCATTGCAAAAGGCAGGGAGGTAGGCGGTGGTGTTACGATCCGGGTGCTTGACTCATCAACTCCATCGGATTGGGAGATCGCAAGCAAATTGACAGGAAGGGATCTTCTGGCTGATGAAGGCGTTCATGTTGATAAAATATCCCTGGCGCAGGGTTCGGGGGGCACCATATCGATCCAGTCGCTTTTGGCAAATAATATTGATTACGCAAGTTCAGCATGGCCGGCATGGATCAATGCCATTGCCGGCGGAGGCAAAATAAAGGCAGTGACGACGGGTATGACCACATCCAAAAACTATCCAGGCAATGGTCTGGTGGTTCTGCAGAACAGCGCTATCAGGTCAGTAAAGGAGTTATCAGGGAAAAAAATTGCTGTTAATGTTCTTGGTGCATCGGCTGATTATGAGATTCGGCAGTATCTCAGGCAAAATGGTCTTTCCATTGATCATGTTGAGTTAGTGGTTGTGCCCTCTTCCCAGATTGAGCAGGTACTGAGAAGTGGACAGGTTGACGTAGCTGCCTGGACAATGGGTGGTGGGCTTGAATATGAAATTGCAATGCGTCAAGGAGGGCTGAGAGAACTGCCAGGCACAAAAAGATACGATATCAGGGGGCAGACCATAACCATGGGGAGCGGCTTCAGGGAGGAGTTTATTAACAAACATCCTGCTGCAGTCAGCCATTTTGTCAGTGTTGTTGAAAAATCAAAACGCATTATCTGGGATGAATTTCAAAAAAATCCCGAGAGGGTAAAGAAAGCCTATGCTGCAATTTCTGAAGCTAAAGGCGGTAACTCTCATCTTGCCAGCTATTTCAGACCAACATTTTCACCCGATTATCCCTTTCCTACTGACAAGGATATCCAGTGGTGGATCGATATTCTGACATCTGAAGGGAAGTTGAAGCGTGGGCAGATTTCACCTTCTGCTGTTTATACCAATGATTACAACCCCTATTTCACGAAATAAGTTATGAGAAAAGCGACGGTGTTCTCTTTTCTCATTTTCCTTTGGAAAGACTCAATGAATAAGACCCTGATTTTTATTTCAGTAGCTGTTATTACCGTGATTATCGCAGGGACTGGCTGGTTTGTTTTTAATAAGACAAATCAAAATGCCGAACCTGTTGCAATTCGGGTGCTTGAATCCTCAGTTCCCACACAGTGGGAGCTTGTAAAAAAATTGACGGGCAGAGACATTCTTGTTGAAGAAGGGGTAAAACTGAAACCGATATACAATGTGCAGAGTGGAGGTGGTACCGTTTCGCTTCAGGCACTCTTGGCAAATAACGTCGATACTGCTGGATCGGCCTGGCCAGCGTGGGTCAACATCATTGCCCATGGTGGCAAGATCAAAGCGTTGCTCGGAACTATTGTTTCAACCAAAGAGAACAAGAGTGGTACGAGTGGGCTCTTAGTTCTTGAAGAGAGCAGCATTCGAACAATCAAGGATCTGAAAGGCAAAAAAATTGCTGTCAACGTGTTGGGTGCCGAAGCGGATTATGTTATTCGGCAGTACCTCAAAAAGAACGGACTTTCAATTTCTGAAGTAGAACTTGTAGTAGTGCCTTCTGAAAATCAGGAGCAAATGCTGCGCAGCAGGCAGGTTGATGCTGTAGCATGGACAACCAGCGGTGGGCCTTATTTTGACAAGACTGTTGAAAATAGAGGGGTACGTGAAATTCCTGGCACCAGAAACTACGATGTCAAGGGAGAAACTGTGCTCTATGGTATTGGATTCAGGAATGACTTTATAGAGAAGCATCCTCTTGCTGTCAGAAAGTACATTCGTGCTTATGATATATCCCGACGCATCATTTATGATGAGTTTAAGAAAAATCCTGATCGGGTAAGAAAGGCTTATGCCGATATCTCAGTGGAGAAAGGCGGGAATCCTCGTTTGGCGAAGTACTATGAAGCATCCAGTTGGACACCGAAATTCCCGCTTATTGTTGCTGAGGATCTCCAATGGTGGATTGATCGATTTATTGAAGATGGATTACTGAAACCCGGACAGATACAGCCCTCAGACATTTATACGAATGAATTCAATCCGCAGTACAAAAAATAATAGAAGAGTGCACAAGCCTTACGAAGCCAGTATTCATGGTAAATGTATTCCTGAATCAAAAAAGAGTTTATGCAAGCCTTACTGAAATTATTACAATTCTTGAGGCCGCACTGGCGTTTTGCTGTAATGGCGCCAGTGTTGATGTTGTGCGAAGTTGTGCTCGACTTGATGCAGCCTCGCTTGATACAGCGCATTATTGATTATGGTGTTGCCCGTTCTGATACTCAAGTGATTCTGGGTACAGCCTCCTTGATGCTCTGTTTTATGGCTCTTGCAGGGCTTAGCGGTTTGGGTTGCGGATATTTTGCCGTTCGCGCAGCTTATGGGCTTGGTGGAGATCTGCGTGCAGCACTGTTTCGCAAGGTTCAGTCTCTTTCGTTTGGGAATCTCGACAAGCTTGAAACCGGAGCGCTCATTACCCGTTTGACCAGCGATGTCAACAAGATCCAGGAGATGGTTATGATGATGATGCGAGGCATGGTGCGAATGCCTCTTCTCATGCTTGGAAGTCTGGTGATGGCGGCTGTAATCAGCCCAAGGCTCGGGTTGATTTTTATTGTCATATTGCCCGCATTGACTATAGCGCTGATAATGATCATCCGTAAGACCTTTCCACTGTATCGCCAGGTGCAGGAAGGGTTGGATGGCGTAAATACCGTGATGCAGGAGAATCTCGCTGGTGTTCGTGTTGTCAAGGCCTTCGCTCGTACCGAGTACGAATCTCGCCGGTTTGCCCTCGCAAACAATATACTGGTTCAGCGTATGACGGATGCTGTTCGGATGAGTTCAAGGACTACGCCGATCATGATGCTGACCTTGAATGTTGGAGTTGTAACTGCTCTATGGATAGGCGCAGGAGAGGTTCAAATGGCAGGCATGCGTGTTGGTGAGCTGGTAGCATTCATCAATTATCTCGGACAGGCTGTTATTACCCTGATGATGTTCAGCACGTTGACAATACAGATTTCAACTGCCCAGGCATCGGCAAAGCGGGTTCTTGAACTCCTTGAAAGTGAACCGATCATCCAGAGCCCTGGTCAAGAGATGCAGTTTCATTCTCGGCCATCAGGAAAGGTTGTGTTTGATAACGTGAGCTTTAATTATTCTCCAGCCAATCCAGATCTGGTGTTGAAGAATATCAGCTTTGAGGCTGAGTCGGGTCAGACGGTTGCTATCCTTGGTGCGACGGGCTCTGGCAAGTCAACACTGGTGCAGCTGATTCCTCGTTTTTACGATGTTTGCCAGGGTAGTGTGACTCTGGACGGCGTGGATGTGCGCAAGATTCCAGAAGAAGAGCTTCGTCGTCATGTAGGCATTGCTCTGCAGGAGTCGATTCTTTTCAGTACTTCAATAAAAAATAATATCCGTCTGGGCGAGCCTGATGCATCGTTCGAAAAATTATCAACTGCCGCAAGAAATGCCCAGGCCGATGAGTTCATTCGCAAGCTTCCCGATGGCTACGAAGCGCTTGTAGGGCAACGCGGGGTGAATCTTTCAGGTGGTCAGAAGCAGCGTCTTGCTATTGCCCGGGCATTGCTTGTGCAGCCATCAGTGCTGATTCTTGATGACAGTACCAGTGCGGTCGATGTGCGTACTGAAGGGCTTATCCAGGACGCCCTTGAACGTAACAGTTACCGGCAGACAAGGTTCATTGTGGCTCAACGGATCAGTTCGGTGTTGCATGCCGACAAAATCCTTGTTCTTGATAACGGAGAAATCATTGCTCAGGGAACCCATTATGAGCTGCTTGATGCGTGTGAAGTATACCGGGAGATTTATGATTCACAGACCGAAAATGGAGTATTAACGTATAGTGGCAACTGATTTTCAGGAAAAACAGCAGTCGGCACCGGCACCACCCCTTATGGGGCGGATTGGAAACGCTCAAACCTATAGTGAAGTGCAGCGTCCTCAAAAAACGCTTGAAACGCTTCGTCGTGTCTGGTTTTACCTGCGTCGACAGAAAATCTCACTGATTTTAACCGCAATAATGGTTGTGGGTACGGTTTGCCTGGATCTCATAGGACCGTTTCTGCTCGGTAGAGTTATTGATGGTCACATTATTACCCGAAACTTGAGTGGTCTCTCACAAATTCTCATGTTGATGCTCCTTGTTTATCTCTCCAGTGGTGCGCTTTATCTGCTGCAAAGTTATGTGATGGCAGGCGCAGCTCAGCGTACAATGCGGGATCTGCGTGCTGATCTTTTCAGCAGGCTGCTGCATATGCCGCTCAATTTTTTTGACAGGCGTAGTCATGGTGAGCTGATGAGTCGCCTGACCTCTGATGTGGAAAATATCAACCAGGTTTTGAGCAATTGCGTAGCGCAGATTGTATCGGGTTCATTGAGTACAGTCGGAGTAGCAATTGCAATGTTTTATATTAATCCTCGCTTGGCAGCAGTGAGTGTTGTTACCATATCACTGTTGACGATCCTTTGTAATCGGTGGCTTGCCGCAAAAACGCGCGTCAGGTTTCGTGCCCAGCAAGCTGCTTTGGGGCGTCTTTACGGATTTATGGAAGAGACCATCGGGGTGCAGAAAGTCGTCAAGGCCTACGGTCAGGAAAAGGCATTTACCACTCAGTTTGATGTGGTCAATGAAGATTTTCGTCATGCCGGAATCAGGGCACAGAGCTATAGCGGTTTAACTGGTCCGATGATGAATACCATTCACAATACCGCCTATGCAATTGTGGCTGGTGTCGGAGGTTATATGGCTGTTTTTGGCATGACGACGGTTGGCGTCATTGCAATGTTTATCAGCTATACCCGTCAGTTTGGACGGCCTATGAATGAAATTGCGATTCTTTACAATATGCTTCAGTCAGCTATGGCAGGTGCAGAGCGTGTTTTTGAAATTATTGACGAAACTCCGGAGGTAGATGCACACCATGTTGATCTGGTTCAAAAGATTCAAGGAGATGTTCTTTTTGACTGCGTTTCATTCTCCTATCAGAAGAATGTTCCTGTTTTGAAAGAAGTTACTCTTCATGCTCGCCCGGGCCAGACGATAGCGTTGATTGGGCCGACCGGCGCAGGAAAAACCACCATTGTAAATCTGTTGACCCGCTTTTACGAAACCGACAGTGGCAGCATTCAGATTGATGGGCGAGATATCCGGGACATTCCTAAGGTTGAGCTGCGTCAGCAGCTTGGTATTGTACTTCAAGATACCTTTCTCTTTTCTGGTACGGTGAAAGAAAACATCCGCTATGGACGACTTGATGCTGCCGATGAGGAGATTGTTGAGGCGGCTCGTCTCTCGAACGCCGACACCTTTATTCATCTCTTGCCGAATGGATACGATACCCTCCTTACAGAACGCGGAAGTAATTTAAGTCATGGCCAGCGCCAAATGCTTGCTATAGCAAGGGCAATCCTGGCAGATCCGGCAATCCTTATTCTCGACGAGGCGACAAGCAGTGTGGATACCCGAACGGAGAGGCATATCCAGGAGGCTATGCACCGCTTGATGGAGGGACGTACCAGTTTTGTGATTGCACACCGGCTGAGTACGATTCGTGGTGCCGATAAGATTCTTGTCATCAATCATGGAAAAGTCGAAGAGCGGGGCACACATGCAGAGCTATTGGCGAAAAAAGGATTTTACTGGAAAATGTCTGCCGGCCATCAAGAGGAATCTCCGAAGCAGGAAAGAGTTTTGCTGGAGAACGATTCTGAGATGTGTGTCCTTGAAAATGAATTATAAAGTGGAGAAAAATTATGGCTTGTACTTGTAACTATAAGGAGTTTCTTGAAGTGGAATGGTCTGTTCCAACCATTAACTCCAAAGAGTGTGCTGAGAGAGTCGGTATGGCTCTGGAAGAGATAGCAGACGTTCGGGGCGTCAGGGTGAACCTGCTGTTAAAAACCGTAACGGTCTGTTTTGATGATGATCGCCTTGGTTTACAGCAGCTTAAAGATGCGATGGGTAATGTCGGGTTTCCAGCAGTTCTGGTTTAACGATGCCCATTTTTTCAAGAGTTGTCTCTCTAAGGATCCCCTCATGTCGGGACAGTAAAATATCGTCCCATTCGCAAAAAAATGTGGCAACTGTCGCATATAAAATCCGGAACGCTGTTTGGAGCTGATGGATTCAGAGGTGTTGATTATGGTTAACTCGTTTATGGTATGGAAGTTACCGTTTAATAGGGATTTATTTGTCATTATAATATGACTAAACTTACAATTGAGATAGAGTTGTAACAGCAGATCTTCTGATGAAACTATATCGATAGTATGCCTATGGTTTTGTTTTCAAAATAACCCTGATAAAAACGGAGTACCCTCGACATGGACAAGATTATCATTAAAAATGTCGATAGGGTCTATCGTGTTAAAAGGGGAGGGAATAGAACCAGGGAATTTACCGCAGTCAAAGGAGTCAGCCTCAATGTGAAAAAAGGTGAATTCCTTACCATTGTCGGCCCAAGTGGTTGTGGTAAATCAACATTACTTGACATGCTTGCCGGTCTTGCTCCGGTAAAGTCCGGGGAAATATTGATCGATGGCAAGCTCATGATCGGGCCGGATCTGGATCGTGGGATTATTCTGCAGGGATATGCCCTTTTCCCCTGGAGGAGCGTACGGCAAAACGTTGAGCTTGGTTTGGAAATCAAGTGTGTTCCCAAAAAAGACCGCGCTGCCATAAGCGATAAATATATCAATCTTGTTGGTTTACAGGGATTTGCCGACCGTTTTCCTTATGAGCTTTCAGGTGGTATGAAGCAACGGGTGGCTATTGCCAGAGCCTTGGCTTATGATCCTGAAGTGCTCTTGATGGACGAACCTTTTGCCGCTGTCGATGCACAGACCAGGGAGACATTGCAGGATGAGTTGCTGCTTATCTGGGAAAAAACAGGAAAAACTATTGTGTTTGTAACCCACAGTATTGACGAAGCTGTTTTTTTATCTGACCGTGTTGCGGTAATGACTGTTAACCCAGGGCGAATCAAGGAGGTCGTGACTATTCCATTACCTCGACCACGCCATGGTATCCGGACATCAGCTGAGTTTAACCGAATTCGTCACCAGGTATGGAAATTACTCCAGAATGGTGATACAGTGAATGAACAAAGCTATGCAGGCTGTCAAAATATAGCTGAGGTCATTTTTCCATCCGCAGTTCTCTGAGCACCGGGTTTATTTTTTTCTAATCACCTTGATGGTTGAATAATACTATTACAATGAACAGTAGAGCGATTCGCATCATTAGACAACGAATATCATTAGGTTTGTTGTTTTTGACAGCTATTACCATAGGCGGGTGCACCGAAAAAGCGGCTACCAGATTGCCGAATGGAGAGAGCAACGCCCATAACAACAAGGAGGTTACGATTCGCCTTCCTGAGACACTTTCAGAGCTTGCTTTTGTAGCTGAGGAAAAGGGCTTTTTTAAGCGGGAGGGGATCAACATACAGTGGACCGGTAAACAGGCTCACGGTCCAGCCAATATAGTTTCGATTGCGGCTGGTCAGAATGACGCGGGTGCCTCGATTAGTACCGCCATGATTCAGGCCAGAAAAGCTGGTAATAAAGTCAAGATTGTTATCCCTTCGGCAGTATCAACAGAACAGGTACCCCTTATACGTTATCTGGTGTTAGAGCATGGACCGTATAAAAAACCGGAAGACCTCATCGGTCATAAAGTAGTTGCAAGCCCGCAGACAATTACCTGGTATCCTCTGGTTGAATATCTGAAAAATAAAGGCATTGACCCTGATAAGGTTGAATTTATTGCTCTGCGGGATGCCGGGCAGCAGGAACAGGCATTGAGGCAGGGCGATGTAGCCGCCATAGCTATAACTGAACCCGCAACATCACTGATCCTGAAAAGAGGTGGTATCAAGGTTATTCTAACTGACTTCGATGCTCTAAGAATTAACCAGATAGGCGGGTGGGCTTTCAGTGATGATTTTATACAAAAAAATCCTGAAGCTGTCAGAAGTTTTGTCAAAGCAATGCTGTCAGCAGTTGATTTTATAAAGTCAGATGCGGCAGGGTCAAATGAGGCAGAAAAAATTATTGAAAAGCGGACGGGAATTGCTGCCCGGGTGCCGGAACTGTTACCAGCGAAGCAATTTACGGTCAGTGAGCAGGATATAAAAAAATGGATCAGTATTCTTGAAAGCAACGGGGCGATCAAGTCGGGTGAAGTTAAGCCGTCAGATGTGTTTACCAATGAGTTTAATCCGTATGCCAAAAAATGATCAGTTGTTGATTAACGCTAATCAGCAGCGGAAATTCAATTGCCAGGAATCAGTATTCAGGTTAAACAGGTAGAAATGTACATGAAGCAAATCGTGAAATGGGAATCAATTGTTTCCATAAGTTTGTTTTTGATGTTGTGGGAGATTATTCCCAGAATCGGTCTGATCAAGTCCACCTTTCTTCCTCCTTTATCGGAGGTGATGGGTACGTTTATCCAGTTGTCACTCTCTGGAGAGTTGTTAAAGCATACGTCGGTTAGTCTTCAACGCGCACTCTTAGGGTTTCTTGTTGCCTTTTTCGCAGGGACCACCCTGGGGCTTGGTATTGGATGGTATCCTGGGTTTGCAAAATTTGTTGATCCGGTTTTGCAACTCTTTCGCCAAACCTCGGCCTTTGCCCTTTTTCCAATATTTATTTTTGTGTTCGGGATCGGTGAATTTTCAAAGGTAGCTGTTATCAGTTACGCATGTGTCTGGCCAATTCTTTTGAACACCGTGAACGGAGTACGAAATGTTGATCCTTATTTGATTAAATGTGCCCGTTCTATGGCAGCAAGCGATTGGGTGATTTTCCAGAAAGTGGTCATCCCATCACTGATACCCTCCCTTGCGACTGGAGTCAGATTAGCCGGGGCGAGTGCGATTTTACTTCTTGTAGCAGCCGAAATGATTGGTGCTTCGGCTGGCCTGGGCTTTATGATTATTGATTCTCAGAACACATTTCAACCGGCAAGATTGTATTCGGCTATCATTACTATGGCTGCTATCGGACTGTGCACCAATTATTTTTTTGTTTACCTGGAAAAAAAAGCGACGGTTTGGCAGGAGGAACGTCATATCGCGTAACCCCTTGTTACACATGTCAGGTTCTAATTCAAAACAATTCATGGAGAAAGTATGAGCAAAAAGCTTTTCAGATATTCGGAGGCAAACAAGGATAGGTTTCTGACAAGTGACGACATAACGTTCAGTGATGGATCTGTCGCAACTCCCGAAGAAGTTTGGCACTATCTGACCGAAGAGGGTCCGGAAAAATATCCGCATGCGTTTGAAATCAACCTCAATCAGGGTTCTCGGGCAATCAGGGATGAGACGTTTCCGACAGTGCTCAAAACCCAGTATTTGAGTCTTACGCTGAGTGATCGAATGGAGAAGGCAAAGGATAACGGTAAAAGTATTGCTTTTATTCAGGGAGGACAGACGATTGACCCTTACACCGCAGCCGATACGATTGCCCTTAGGCCATTTAATGTTGGTAACTGGAACCACGGAAGATCTCATGGAAAAAATATCAACGAAAATGCTCAGCTCAGGAAGGAAAAGAAAGAAAAATCATACCATGATATGACTTTCGAGGCTTGCCAGACTGCAGGCTATGAGCATATACAGGAGGGTAACCTCCGCGTGGACATTGTAGCCCCGTATACCACTCTGCGCTGTTCTGATGTTTCTTACGGTGTTGAGGCACACCGCCATGGCCCCAATCAGAATGTCAAGCTGTTCAATGTGGACTTTCCCTTGCGCAATCAGGCCGACAAGCCGTGGGCGATTGACTATTTTTCAAAAAGCCTGCGCAAGCTGGTAGGGCTTCTTGATGAAACAACAGGAAGAACCACGACTGACGAGGATTTATTGAATGCTATAAAACTGCATAACGAAGGCAGGCGGTTATCTATCGAATTGTCTGATATCTGGTGGTCAGCCGATATTCCTCCGACGAACAGTGACGATCGACAGACACTTTCTTCTCTTGGTCATCTCGAATATGGAGATACGCAAGCCTCTCTGAGCGTTCTGAAAGAGGCAAAAAAGTTTCTGGTTGAGCGAGTTGAAAAAGGTGTAAAGGGACCCGGTCTTCATGATCATCCTAAGCGATTGTTTGTTCTTGGTTCCTGTGTCTGGGTAAATAATGCCAGAAGTGAAGCCGATGGAGCAATAGTTGTTGGCAAGGATGATGGATGGAGCACCGTTAACGCTCTTGTCGATGAAGAGGGCGATCCGTTTTATAATCTTGCCAAAGCCACACTGAACTATCCCTATGAACAGGGTATCGAAGAAAGGGCTCGCTGGACGATCGACCAAATCAAGAAGTCAAGGGCTGAAGGGGTTATTTTTATCCATAGATGGGGTTGCAATACTCAGGCTTCGATTTCAAGAGCGGTTGTCGATGTCATCAAACGCGAGACTGGAATACCGACCTACATTCACGAGAGCGAATTTGGGTTACAGCACGAACAGGAACACAATCGGGTCAGTGCCTTTATTGAAATGCTGTAAATCACTAATACACATACTATAAACTGAGGGTGAAACATTATGACTTCAACGCTGAGTGATGTAAATGTAGAGTTTTTAGAAGCTGAAACGGCAATAGATGCTGCCAGGGAAACGCTTTTGAAAGAGGTTGAATTAAAGATTGATCTTGGTATTGAAGGGGTAAGTTTTGATCCGGTTGATCTCAGGAAATTCGGGATTGGTACAGACTATCTGGAGCAACAGCATGTCGGGATGAATAAAATTCTTGATTCTGATTGCCTTCTTCCCCATGGGTTTTATCTTCCTCACGGTCTTTTTTTCCCCTTCCGATGGGATCCCAGGTCGCAGTATCGCTTGAAAGAGGAGAATGGCAAACCTGTTCTTTTTAAAAGCCAGGAAAGAGTGGGCGCGGTCAATTTTTTTGAGAGAACACCTCTGGTCGATTACAAATTGAGCACTGGTAATACCTTTAATCAAATTGCCACGCTTTTTACTGAGGGAAGTTTTTCTGTCTGCTACAGTGTGGAATGCTCATTACAAGAGAAGGGGGAAGACTGCCTCTTCTGTAATATCAATACCACTGCAGGCCTGAAGCACCGTGAAATATTTATCAAAACCCCTCAGCAAGTCGGTGAGGCTTATGTTCTTGCACGTTCAGCAGGTTTTGCCGGGCATCTTAATCTCACTGGCGGTTTTGTTCCTGAGCGTCGGGAAGTGGAATACTATCTGGATGTAGCCGATGAAATCAAAGAACGAACTGGTTTGGATAACATTGTTGGTACCGCAGTCATTGGCGCGCCGTTAGACCTGAAGGTGATCGACAAGTACAAAGAGGCTGGCTACTCCAGTGTTGCTATTGACATTGAAATATGGGACAAAAACATATTCAAGGCCATTTGCCCGGGCAAAGACAAACGCAACGGGGGTTGGGAACACTGGGTTGACGCCATTGTCTATGCCGCTGAAGTTTTTGGCAAAGGAAATGTTCGATCCAATATAGTGGGTGGGATTGAGCCGAAAAATTCAACGCTCGAAGGGATTGAATTTTTCGCATCCAAAGGAGCTGTCTGCTTTGCCAGTGTCTGGCAGCCAACGGTAGGTTCTGCACTTGAAGGGCATCGTACACCGGAAACCGGCTGGCACTTTGATCTTGCCAAAAAAATAGCCACCATATACAGGCAGTATGGATTCACCACCAGGGATCTCTTCAATACCATAAATCGGAGCGGGCCGATTCACGATATCTTCCGCATATTTGCTGGAGAAAACGAAGGGGATAGGTTGCCACGGTGGAGGTTTCCCCAGTGAGTGAGTTACTACATAGTTCCATGCAACGGATAATATCCGCTTTATTGCTTCTGACAGCAATAGCACTGGGAGCTTGCTCCAATAAGGCATCTACGCCGCTGGTTGATGAAAAAAGCAAACCCGGAACCTGAAAAACCTCTTTATGCCTGAAGAAAGGAAATTATTCGGGTTCAGCAGGAACGTTTTTTTTGCTGGCCTGGTCAGCTTTTTTATGGATGTCAGCTCGGAGATGATCTATCCGCTGGTGCCGATATTTCTTGCGAGCGTACTCGGAGTTAATAAATCCACAATTGGTCTCATCGAGGGAATTGCCGAATCAACTGCAAGCTTGCTTAAGGCATTTTCTGGTTGGATTTCAGACCGGATCGGCAAGCGTAAGGGCCTTATGCTGGCGGGCTATGCAATTTCAACCCTTAGCCGCCCGATAATGGTTCTGGCTGGTTCATGGCAGCAGATACTTGCATCTCGCTTTGTTGATCGCCTTGGTAAAGGAATCCGCACTGCGCCGCGGGATGCAATCATCGCTGAATCTTCTGAACAAAGCAATCTTGCCCGTTCTTTCAGCTTTCATAGATCGATGGACACTATGGGGGCCGTTATTGGTCCATCAATAGCGCTCATCCTTCTTCAGCGTTATAACAACGTTCAAGTGGTTTTTTTGAGTTCCATGATACCCGCCGTTATTGCCGTGTTGATCATTGTTGCCTTTATCAAAGAGAAAACAAAATCAGCCGGAACTTCAGTTGAGCCTCCACGCCTCACCTTCAAGCATTTCGATGGAAAGGTCAGGTTTTTTATTCTGATTGCCACTCTCTTCGCCCTGGGGAACTCCAGTGACGTCTTCCTGATCTTGCGGGCTTCTCAGCTTGGTATTCCGACAATGGTTATTCCTGTGGTATATCTGATGTTTAATCTGATTTACTCTCTCACAGCGATACCGGCGGGCATGGTTGCGGATAAATTCGGCAAAAAACGGCTTATTCTCCTTGGATTCATATTGTTTACAGCACTCTACTATGGTTTTGCAATTGCCCGAAGCAGTACTGAAATATGGATTTTATTTGCGTTATATGGATTGTTCATGGGATTGACCGAGGGTATACAGAAGGCGTTTCTTGCTACAATTATTCCACCGGATTTCAAGGCAACCGCTTTTGGTGTCTACGCAACTGCCATCGGCTTAGTTGCGCTGCCTGCCAGCTTGATCGGCGGTCTTCTCTGGGATAGGGTTTCTCCAGCAGCAACCTTTTATTTTGGTGCATCGACAGCTGCGTTATCCACATTTCTTTTCATTGGACTTACTGTATTTATCTCTTTCCGACGAGAAACCCCGACACTGTCTGAGTAACAGCAAATGGATAAAATTTTTGAACAATGAAGGCAACGATCCGCAAGAATAAACTGCTCTTACAGTTCATTCTGTTCTCTGTTGTCAGCGGTATGGGTATGGGTGTTGCCCAGATGGCGATAACTCTGTATGCAGTAAAGCTTGGTGCAACTGCCTCTCAAATTGGGTTGATCGGAGGAGTGCAGGGTGTTGGTTTGCTGCTCACTGTATTGCCTATTGGGTTTCTTGTTGATTATGTTGGTCCGCGAAAAGTATTTCTTTTTGGAACTGTTATAAGCGCAATCCTCTACCTTTTTTTCCCATTTGCACGCTCCACAAGTTCTCTGATAGTCACCGTAGCTTTTCTCAGTCTTTTTACAGCATTCAGATTTATTCCTATGACCAGCGTCTTTCTTGAGTTTGTGAGGAAGGTTGGGAGTGGCAGAGCAGGGTGGCAAAGGGGTTCGCATTCATTTGGACTGGTTTTTCTCGGACCATTGTTTGGAGCATCACTCAGTAAATACTGGGGGTTCGAAATTACCTTTTATGTCATAAGCGGTTTAGTTTTTCTTCTCATTTTTGGGATTACTGCAATATTTCCTGAAAGTGCACATTCAGAAAGAGTCCCCCTTAGCGAGAGGTTTTCACATTTCAAAGAGTTCTTTAAGAATCGGAACCTTATCGAGGCTTCTGGTGCAGAAGCGTTGGCATTGGCAACATTTTCCTGTTTCAATGCATTCATCGTTGTCATTGCCATACGCGTATTTCATTTCACGGCACCTGCTGCTTCGCTGTTTGTTACAGTCGAAGGGCTGATTTTTATTATAACACTGTTTACGCTTGGCAGGGTGTTGGAAAAACTTGGAGAGCACCGCTTCTACCTTGGAAGTATCACTATTGTGGTTACAGGGTTATCTCTTCTTTCATGTTTCTCGCATTCGTCATTTCTTGTCGCGGGGACAATACTTATCGGCATCGGCCTTGGTATGTTCAATCTGGTCAATGTTACCCGGGTAGCTCATGCAAATGCTGAGAAAGGGAAAACAGCTGCCGTCTTTTCATTGTTTACGATGTTGGGTGTTATAATTGGCCCTGTAATCGGTGGATTGGCAGGAGAATGTTTCGGGACGTGGTCTGTATTTCTGGTGTTTATACCAATGTATCTCGCATTTGGAGTCACGCTTTATTTTCGAAAGGACCATCAACCGCAATGTATTGCAGTTTGAATGGGATGTTATCGAGAAATCCACTATCTCGATACATAGAGTGATGATCTTTTACCGAAAAACTTTCATTCGGCGAAATCAGCAATATCGATGCACTGTCATAACCTATTTACGGGAGTCAATATACCTCTTAAACGGGATTTGAAACTCTCCGTTTATTCGTCATTTTAATCTTAATGAGTTTTTAATAATAAGCTCAATTGGTAGAGCTGAAAGTGAGTATTATCGCTGATTACAAGCTTCTTCTGTTCTACACATTACAGCCTTTAACAATTAAATAGGAACACACAACAGGCAAGAGTTGCTGTTGCTGGCGAAATGACCAAATCCCTCAAGTTTTAGCGCTCCAGTTAGAGTACTTTATAATCTTAATAGATCTATAAGGATGCTGATAGTGATGTTCAGAGTGGCAGTTTTATGTATTTCAGAATAATCCAATCCTTGTATCTGTCACAAGAGAAAGAAGAAGCAGGTATGTAAAAAATTTATTCAAAATCAGATTTAAATAATAAGAAAATTGGAGTAAGCGATGACGATAAGTGGGAATTATTTTGCTGGAGTTGATGTGGGATCGCTGGCAGCAAAATCAGTGATTCTGAAAGATGGGGAAATATTTGCTACCGGCCTGGTGCAGAGTGGAGTCAACTCTGTTGAAAGCGGGTTGAATGCCTTGAACCTTGCTTTGGAAACAGCCGGACTTAAAAAGGAAGATCTGACCTATATCGTAGGAACCGGTTACGGACGTGTCTCAGCCCCATATGCCAACAAGGCTGTAACAGAAATTACCTGCCACGCCAAAGGCACCAACTATCTTCACCCTACGGTTCGTACCATCATTGATATGGGCGGTCAGGATTGCAAAGCCATTCGGATAGATCCGGATGGAGCAGTCGTTGATTTCGCCATGAATGATAAGTGCGCGGCGGGAACCGGTCGTTTTCTTGAAGTGATGGCCGGGGTATTCAAAGTTAAACTTGAAGATCTTGGTTCAATAGCTCTTTCAGCGACAGATACTGTACCGATGAGCAGCACCTGCACAGTATTTGCGGAGTCCGAAACCATCTCTCTTGTAGCCAGAGGCGAAAAGCCCGAAAATATTCTGAACGGTATTCACCACTCTATAGCCAATCGTATAGCAGGATTGTTCTCAAGAGTAGGTATAGAAAGCGATGTCTTTTTTTCAGGAGGAGTGGCCAAGAACAGTGGTATGAAAACTGCGATTGAACAGGCTCTGAAGGTCAGCATTGTCAAACCGGAAATAGATCCACAGCTTATCGGCGCCCTCGGTGCTGCTGTTATTGCACGCAACTTCGCTAAAAAGGAAGGGCTATGGGTGTAATCAGGGAACTCTGCGTAGTTGTAAAGGGGCTGTTGACGAAAGTTAGCGGTATGATGTATGAACCGGATTTATAAACACACTCTTTAACGAGGGGTACATTCATGGGTAAGCAGTTATTCAGATATTCAGAAGCGAACAAGGAAGGGTTTCTTGATAGTGACAACATAACGTTTAATGATGGGAGCATTGTTACACCGGAAGAGATATGGCACTATTTGACTGTTGAAGGTCCGGTGAAATACCCGAGTGCCTTTGAAGTCAATCTCTATCAGGGTAACCGTGGCAGCAGGGATGAGACATTGCCTACCTCACTGAAGACCCGCTATCTTGGTCTGACTTTTAGTGCGCGGATGGAGAAGGCGAAAGACAATGGTAAAAGTATTGCCTTTATTCAAGGCGGACAAGCGGTTGATCCCTATACTGCAGCGGATACAATTGCTCTGCGGCCTGGGCTTGTTAACCAATGGAACAATGGCCTTGAGTACGGAAACGATATTAACAAGGAGAATTTAAGACGGAAAAAATCGAAAGAGAAAGCCTTTCATGATATGAGTTTTGAAGCCTGTCAAACAGGCGGGTATGAGCATGTTCAGGCCGGCAATTTACGAATTGATGTTATTGCTCCCTATACGGTTCTTCGCTGTTCAGATGTTTCCTATGGAGTTGAAGCTCACCGTCATGGCCCCAACAAAGATGTTAAACTGTTGAACGTTGACTTCCCCTTGCGGAATCAGGCCGACAAGCCTTGGGCTATAGAGTATTTTGCCGGGAATCTAAGGAGATTAGTTCATACGCTTGATGAAGTCACAGGAAGAAAAACCACAGAAGATGACTTGTTGAAGGCAATAAAGCTGCACAACGAAGGGCGAAGACTCGGCACTGAATTGGCGGAATTGTGGTGGTCTGCAGATATTCCGCCAACAAACAGCGATGACAGAGCTTCACTTGTTTCACTCGGAAATCTGGAGACTCATGGAGATGTTCAAGCCTCATTAAGCGTCCTCAAAGAGGCCAGAAAATTCATTGCCGAACGTGTAAAGAATGGAGTCAAAGGACATGCCGTTACCGATAATCCTAAAAGGCTGTTCATCCTTGGTTCATGTGTAGGCATAAACGGTTCAAGAAGTGAAGATGCCGGTGCGATTGTTGTTGGCCGTGACGATCAGTGGAGTCATTGTTCATCATTGGTTGAAGAAGAGGGTGATCCATATTACAACCTTGCCAAAACCACTCTTGAATATCCTTACGAGCAAGGTATAGAAAAAAGAGCGCAATGGACGATTGAGCAGATCAGAAAATCCAGGGCAGACGGCGTTATTTTTATCCATAACTGGGGTTGCAATACACAGGCCGCTATCTCCAGGCCGATTGTTGACATCATCAAACGGGAGACAGGTATACCGACCTATATACATGAACGCGATCTTCACGGATTGCGGGACGAGCAGGAGCAGAATCGCGTCAATGCATTCATTGAAATGCTGTAAGATTGGAATTTAAAATGAAAAAAACATTTATCAGGGAGGGGCGCGCAGATGGGTAAGCAACTGTTCAGATATTCAGAAGACAATAAGGCAAAGTTCCTGGAAAGTGACAACATTACTTTTAACGACGGAAGTGTTGTAACCCCCGAAGAGATTTGGGACTATTTGACCGTCGAAGGCCCCGTAAAATATCCCGGCACCTATGAAATTAATCTTTCTCAGGGGAATCGTGACAGCAGGGATGAAACATTGCCTACTTCTCTGAAGACCCACTATTTAAGTCTGACGTTCAGTGCTCGTATGGAAAAGGCAAAAAAGAATGGGAAAACCATTGCGTTTATTCAGGGCGGACAGGCAGTCGACCCTTATACGGCTGCGGACACAATTGCCCTCAGACCTTTTCTTGTTGGCCAATGGTACCATGGTCGGGAGCATGGTAATGATATCTATAAATCTGTTCTGAGGCGCAAGCAGTCGAAAGAAACTGCCTTTCACGACATGAGTTTTGAAGCCTGTCAAACAGGCGGGTATGAGCATGTCCAGGTCGGAGATTTACCTATCGACGTTGTTGCCCCATACACGGTGCTTCGCTGTTCAGATGTATCCTATGGAGTTGAAGCTCACCGGCATGGCCCGAATAAAGATGTTAAGCTGATTAACGTTGATTTCCCTATGCGCCATCAGGCCGATAAACCCTGGGCTATAGAGTATTTTGCCCGGAATCTGAAAAAATTAGTTAAAACATTGGACGAAGCGAGAGGGAAAAAAACCACTGAAGATGATTTATGGAGGGCAATACGGTTGCACAACGAAGGGCGAAGGCTCGGAACTGAACTGGCAGACTTGTGGTGGTCAACAGATATTCCTCCAACCAACAGTGATGATAGAAACTCTCTTGTTGCACTCGCCAATCTCGACATGCATGGCGACGTTCAGGCATCTTTAAGTGTTCTCAAAGAGGCAAAAAAAATTATTGCCGAGCGGGTGAAAAATGGAGTCAAAGGACATGCAGTGACTGATAATCCAAAAAGATTATTCATTCTTGGCTCTTGTGTCGGTATAAACGAATCCAGAAGCGAAGATGCGGGTGCCATTGTGGTAGGGAAAGATGATCAATGGAGCCATTGCACTTCACTTGTTGAAGAAGAGGGCGACCCATATTACAACCTAGCCAAAGCGACTCTTGAATATCCTTATGAACAAAGTATAGAAAAAAGGGCGCAATGGACGATTGAGCAGATCAGAAAATCCAGGGCAGACGGGGTTATTTTTATCCATAACTGGGGCTGCAATACACAGGCAGCTGTATCCCGGCCGATTGTTGACTTCATCAAACGAGAGACTGGGATACCGACCTATATCCATGAACGTGATCTTCATGGATTGCGGGACGAGCAGGAGCAGAACCGCGTCAATGCTTTCATTGAAATGCTGTAAGATTGAACATATCACTAATAATCAACATAGAGAGGAGCTGAATAATGTCGATACAGACACTGGAAATTATTAGAAAACGCCTTGAGGAACGTCCTGAAGAATTGAGGCAAGCTCGGAAAAATGGTCATAAAGTAGTGGGTTGGACGGGCTATAACGTTCCGGAGGAGATTGTCCACGCTCTGGGCTTCATACCGGTCAGAATAGCTCTTGGCGGAGATGACAGACTTGTAGAAGTCGGTGCAAGATACGCATCAAGCAAGACCTGTGTATTCATTCGCGAAATCGTTGGAGCTTTTTCAGAAAACAAGGATCCCTATATTCAGCAGACTGATATTCTGGCTTTCGATGCGACATGCCTTCAGAACTATCGGGCAGCAGAAGTTATCGAGTACTTCTTTAAAAAAGATGTAGTGGTTCTTGCAGTGCCTCGCAACTTTGCAGAGGACGATGCCAAAACATACTTCGTCCATGAGGCGAATGAATTTACACGTCTGCTTGAAGAACGTGCAGGGAGACTGCTTGATAATGCCACTCTTGGTGAGTCAGTGGCATTATACAACGACATCCGTAAAACCCTGAAAAGCATCTACACTTTTCAGGCTGCCAGGGATAATGTCATCTCATGGGAAGAAGTTTACGACCTTATCCAGGCCGGTGATCTTCTTGATAAGAAGGAGTACCTGTCACTGTTGCAGCAGACGCTGGCTGAGTTGACTGAGCTTCAGCACAATCCTGTTATTGAAGCAGACTGCGATAGCCGGATTTTTATATCAGGCAGCCTTATTCCTCGGGGCGATCGTAAGCTTATCAGCATAATCAACTTGGCAGGAGGGCGGATTGTTGGAGACGATCTATGGTCCGGGATTCTTCCGCATCTTGATCTTGACATCAAAGAAATCTCCCCTGCAGGAGTTGCCCTTGGCTACTTGAATCGGACGCCCCATGCCGCACTGCCATACCTTGACCTGGAAAGCGACCGCCGCTTGAAAAAGCTGCACGAGCTATTGAGCCAGTCCAGGGCACATGGCGTCATCTACCATACGCTTCGCTATTGTGACCCTTTTACGTTTAAGGCAAAGGAGACTAAAAACGTCTTGGCCAAGTCCGGTATTCCGCTGCTTGAGATTCATACGGAGTATGCCGGATCCGATTATGAAGCAATGAAAACCAGGGTTGAGGCATTTATAGAGATGATCAGGATCAAATCAGAACTTGTAGAAGAGGAAGCCGCATAAACAAAAGTAATCGGAAGACCCATTGATTGGGTTTTCCGATATCGGTTATAATCATTTCATCTCTCTTCGGCTGCGGCACAGACCCTTATAAATAGTTTCACTAGTTAACCCATTTACGGTATTTAATATGCCGTTAAAAAGGGATTTTAAAAGAGCCGGTTATTAATGATCTTAATGAGCCTGGAATTAAATAGTATTATGTGCAAAATAAGATTTCCAAAAAAATTAATGAGATTTTTTTGAATGCAATGTTCCGTTTATTGTCCATAAATATTTTGTTTTGATATAAAAATCATTTTTTTATTTCCTGAAAATTCAACATGGCTTAGTATGAAAACCGCCTTCACAATTAATAGATGTTGTTGTAGAATGCAAGAGCATTATTACATAAAATCATATGGCAAAACATAATCCTTGATTACATAAGCAGGGTGATAATTACGCCGATTTTTTATGTCAAAGAATCGGCTTTTTATTTTTCAAGTTCTTTAATGAGATCTATTAATTAGAAAAATGTGAAGGAAAGAATATGAGTAGAATAAAATTAACAATGCTTGTTCTCGGGAGCCTTCTGATGAGCAACGCAAATCTGTATGCAGCCCCGGCACCAGAGGTGGAAACGCAGGAAGTCAGCGCTTCTGGAGACGCCGTGGGAACTGACAAACCAGCACCGGCAGATGCAACGACGGAGGAAGCGCCTATAACGAGATCCGAGCTTCAGGGAGTCAGGTCAGAGATAGCGGTTTTGAGCGATCAGTTAAATCGCCAGCTTACCAGGACGATCGCCAATACCAACCGTGCACTTCTGATAGGAGGTACCCTGCAGAATCGCTTTACGGCCACGACATGGCAGAATACGACCCCATATACCAATACTCCTGGTTTTAGTTTCAATTCTGCGATTATTTCTCTGTCGGGAAATTTGAAAAAGGATTATGAAGAGGGTAAAAATATCGATTATGCCGTAGGTCTTTCTGCTCTTGGGACTGCCAAGACAACTGCAGCTGTTGCTACCACTGCTAATTTCCAGCCGACTGATGCATATCTTCGGTATTCCATTTTGCCCTCACTGGATATCGAAAAGCCTCTGCTGTATATACAGTTCGGACAGCAGAAAAGGCCGTTTGGTGTTGAGCCTCAGGCAACTGAAGACAAACAGCCGGCGATAAATCTTGCGACCTTCTCCGGTCCATCCGGGCTTAATCTGTCCCAGAGGGATGTCGGTCTGCAGATCAAGGGCGATCTTTTTCCTGTCGTTGATCTGGGGTACAATCTTCGTACTCCAACTATCGAATATGCGCTTGGCGTTTTTAACGGTTCAGGGCCAAATCAGCTTGATACCAATTCAGGTAAGGACTTTGCAGGCAGGATAAATGTCAATGCGCCGGTAGAATATAATTCTGACTTTCGCGGTTTGACCATTGGCAGTTCTTTCTCAACCGGCAAACAGGATCTTGCCGGGATAAACGGTGGTGCTGCAATTACTGGAGGCACAGGTAAAGCCTCAAAGGTCCGCTACGGCTCGGATATCTCCTATGTTGCCTCCCCAATCGGGTTTACTGCAGAATATGCTGTAGGCCGAGATGAACAGGCTGTTTCCGGCACCTCTATAGCCAACGCTGTGAAGACAACAATCCAAAGCGAAGGTTATACCCTGACTCTGTTCTATGAATGGGGTGAGCAGTTTCAAAAGGATTATCGTTCCCAGTCTCGTTCAGACGACTGGTGGCCCAAGACCTACCAGCCTTTTGTTCGTTATGACCATTGGGATCCTAATACTGCAGTGGCAGGGAATGACACCACGGTACTTACTTTGGGGTTCAACTTTTTCTTTGCCCAAACGACGAAACTGCAGCTGAACTATACGGTAAGTGACAATAAGAGCACAAAGATAAAAGAGAATGATTTCATTCTGCAATTCCAGTATGGATTCTAATTGACTGAAAAAAAATTTAAAAGGAGTAAAAAAATGAAACATTGGATAAAACTTTTACCAATAGTGAGCCTGTTGCTTATCTCCGTTGCCGCTCAGGCTGCTGATAAACCAAAAGTGATAAGGTTCGGCCTGGTGGGCAATGCTTATGGAAAGCCCTATACATCTGGTGCGTTAGGGTATATCAACGAGTACGGCCTGCTGGAAAGAGAGTTTGAGAAAGATGGTATACAGATTGAGCGGTCATATTTTATCGGTGCGGGACCGGCCGTTAATGAAGCGATTGCCTCAGGCCTGGATGATTTCGGCAGCGTTGGTGATCTGGTCGTTGTCGTTGGAAAGTCAGGTGGATTGAAGGTTAAATACATTCTTGCCTCTGGATCTGGAAGCAATACTTACATCCAGGTCAATCCGGCTTCAGGTATTAAAACGCTGAAAGATCTTAAAGGCAAGAGAATCGGCGTGAATAAAGGCACCTATATTCATCTCGGCCTCGACAGGATTCTTGACGGGGTTGGTTTGAAGGAGAAAGATGTAAAACTGGTGAATTTGAACTCTGGCGATGCCAATAATGCTCTGGCAACGAACGGTGTTGATGCTATTGCCAGCAGTGCTGATCGTCCTGTCGTTGATCAGGGGATAGCTAAATTACTCTACGATACTCGTAAAGACCCTCAATATCAATCCAGCGCCGGTGGGCTGCTTGTTTCAGAGAGTTTCGCAAAAAAGTACCCTGAGATTACCAAGAGAGTGGTAAAGATTTTTGTACAAGGGCAGTATTGGGCCTCTCATGAACAGAATCGTGAGAAGCAGCTGATTATAGGTCTTAAAACAGGCTCTTCATATAAAAATTCAAAGGAGGATATTGCCGATCAGGATCTGAAAAAGAAGTATAACCCGCAGATCACGGCTGCTTTAGAGAAAAAATATCTTGAAATCCAGGACTTTGCTTTGGCTCATGGTATAATCAGGAGGAAATTTAATCTTGATACCCTGTTTGATAAAACTTATGTCGACGCGGTATTGAAAGATCTTGGCCTGCAAAACTACTGGGAAAAATAAAGAGTTGGAGTGCGGCTCTTTTATACAAGTACAGCGAAAAAGGGCGATGTCAGTAATTATCGTCCTTTTTTCGTGACAGGATTTCTCTTGACACTTTAGTAACAATCTTTAATAATTGGAGTAAGCGATGACGATAAGTGGGAATTATTTTGCTGGAGTTGATGTGGGATCGCTGGCAGCAAAATCAGTGATTCTGAAAGATGGGGAAATATTTGCTACCGGCCTGGTGCAGAGTGGAGTCAACTCTGTTGAAAGCGGGTTGAATGCCTTGAACCTTGCTTTGGAAACAGCCGGACTTAAAAAGGAAGATCTGACCTATATCGTAGGAACCGGTTACGGACGTGTCTCAGCCCCATATGCCAACAAGGCTGTAACAGAAATTACCTGCCACGCCAAAGGCACCAACTATCTTCACCCTACGGTTCGTACCATCATTGATATGGGCGGTCAGGATTGCAAAGCCATTCGGATAGATCCGGATGGAGCAGTCGTTGATTTCGCCATGAATGATAAGTGCGCGGCGGGAACCGGTCGTTTTCTTGAAGTGATGGCCGGGGTATTCAAAGTTAAACTTGAAGATCTTGGTTCAATAGCTCTTTCAGCGACAGATACTGTACCGATGAGCAGCACCTGCACAGTATTTGCGGAGTCCGAAACCATCTCTCTTGTAGCCAGAGGCGAAAAGCCCGAAAATATTCTGAACGGTATTCACCACTCTATAGCCAATCGTATAGCAGGATTGTTCTCAAGAGTAGGTATAGAAAGCGATGTCTTTTTTTCAGGAGGAGTGGCCAAGAACAGTGGTATGAAAACTGCGATTGAACAGGCTCTGAAGGTCAGCATTGTCAAACCGGAAATAGATCCACAGCTTATCGGCGCCCTCGGTGCTGCTGTTATTGCACGCAACTTCGCTAAAAAGGAAGGGCTATGGG
>JABDHL010000099.1 GCA_012972825.1 Chlorobiaceae bacterium | reverse complement strand
TGACAGCAGCGTATAAGATCGGCACGTCAAAGTATTGGCAGGGTTCATGCGTGTTCTGGCAGATCGACAGAGACGGGAAAGCCAGAGCGGGGAAGGTCATGCTCTATGATGATTCCGGCAGCAGGGTAAAGAAACCGTTTGCACATGTTCAATGGGTTCACGAGGTAATGCAGATTCAGTCTTACCACTTGCAGCAATGCTTATTCGGCGAACACCTGTTATCAACGGATTCTGATAAACCGGTCGCGGTTGTTGAGAGTGAGAAAACAGCGATTGTTGCCAGTGGGTTTATACCTGGGATTGTATGGGTTGCCACAGGCGGGAAAAAAAGCAAACTCAAAGAGAAGTTGCAAGCGGTGGCAGGTCGAAAGGTGAAACTCTATCCTGACTTGATGGCGTTTGATGATTGGCGAAAGGTGGCGGCAGGACTGCCAGGCGTTACCGTGTCCGATATACTGGAACGTCGGGCAACTGAATCAGATCGAGCGGCAGGGCTGGATTTAGCAGATTATTTATTGAGAGAGAATAGACAAACAGCGTAACCACAAAACATCAAGATCATGAGCAACAAAGACGACAAAGAGGAAGCCAGCAAGATCGGGAATTTCATTCTTGATAAAAGCTCGGAATTGAACCTCCCTTTTGATGGTATCACAGCAGGCTTAACGGTCTGCTTTTTTGTTGCCTATATCGGCAGTTCATGTTGACCGGAACAGACCATTTATCACAAGAATAACCATATCATAAACAATGATTATGATGTCTATTATTGAACGTATATATGGCGGTTATGATGTGCATAAATGGCACTGGATTAACCCTTGATACTTTGCGCTGAATTACCTGAAAGTATTGCATAGCATGGCTTTGTGGCGCTTTCTTGTGGCTTATCGTACTGAGTTGTAAAGCTGGTTATTGCGCTGATAAACCACTTTAAAAAACTTTAGTTTAGATCAGGATTAACGGTTCTCTTTCGTGGTTATTTTTCATTGATACCGAGTTCCGGCGTTGTGCTTCCCCGATGATTCCCCAAAACTGGACACACTGAAGCCATTAAAGATCAGTACCCTCAAAAGTAGCTCAGCCTTCAGGGTTGCAGGGTTGCAGGCATGGGCTATTCACATACGATAAAACAGGAGAAACAACAGCAATTTCAGGAAAGATTATCAGCCTTTGATATATGGGTTATAATGCGCTTTAACGCCATTCAACTAACCCTTGATACTCATTAGCCATTAATACGGTAAACGTTGAAAATAGAGGCGTTATAGCCTGTTATTCGGGGTTATACCATTGAGAGTATAGGCGCGTTATGGTATGCAGAAACTCAAGATCAAAGCAGAGTATAAATGTTGAGAAACCTGTTTCATTGAGTGAGTTCTTTGATGGATTAATGGTTCGTTCCGGTCAGTCGATGGCGGCAGGTTGTGCCTGGGATGGCGCAATTTTGCGCTCTCATGCCAGCCGGTCGATAAGGAGGGCTCAAAAGTGAGCTATCCACCTGCACATGGAGGAACCATACTCAACCTCCCCAAAGTTGGAGGGCTGAAAAGTCAGCTCTCCACCTGTTCATAGGTGAACCCTCAAAATTGAGGGCTCAAATTCATTTCCTTCATTCCTGGGGCCCATAAAAAAGAGCATTTTCAGAGCCCATAAAAAAGAGATGACTACAAGATCAGCCGCACGCACGCACCATATTCAACCGCCACCATTTGGTGGTCATTGATTTCATCGAGATCAACCGGCACGCACGCAGGGGAGTAGGAGCAAGATTAGAACAACTTTAGAACAACTTCGATCAGCCGGCACGCACGCAGGGGGGTAGAAAATAGCAAGGTAATAGCAAGGGTAACGGTAAGATTACGGTGAGATTGCAGGGGAGCAGGTAAACATTGGTTCAGAGAATCCAATTTTGGATTCACCATTTTACCGAGGTCAGAAAAAAGGTTTTATCCGGTCGGTAGGTGATGTATTGGCAGGGCTGGTTTTACCCTTGAGAAAACCCAATTTTCTTGATTTTGTTACGTGTTTGTAACACAAAAAAATTAAAGTATTCATTTATAACAGCTTAAACCATGTGTTTATGAAATGCCCGAAATTATCAGGCTGCCGGTAACCGGCGGATTGCCCGGCTATCTCAACTGGCTCGACTCAACCACAGGTACTTCCAAAGCTTGAAAAAAACAGGAAGTTTGGTTGAAAAGCTATACACATTGAAGAATTGATTGTCAAATTGTACGCTTCATTGTCGAAGTCTGCGGAAGTGTATTGCGTCAGACTCGTTGCAGCAGTCCCCTGATGTTGGCGGTGTAGGATGCCATGACAAGAAGCGGGCTGGCATTGCGTTCTATGCTGCGGATGGCATCCTCGGTGATGGTTGAGATCTGGAAGAAATCAGGATTGGGAAAGTTTTTTACAAAACGGTCGATGGCATCGCTGATGTCCGGGTTGTTCAGTTCCTGAAAGTCCGGTTTAATCCTGCGGTGGTTGACATCCTGAAAGAAGAGCAGGAGAGCGGCGAGAAAGAGAGTGAGTTCGCTGCGGGACAGATTTTTGGCGTTCTGCTCGCATGCGGTGATAGCTTCGTGGAAGCGGCTTGGAGTGAGTGCCTGGCGAAGATAGTCGAGCGCTTTGTTGCGGAGCAGAATGGTTGCTGTTTCTGATGGGTTGCTGTCACGGCTGTTGATAAGCTCCCATGCAAGGCGTAGGTTGCCTCTGGCAAAGCTGACAATAAAGCTCAGCTCCGGATCTATGATTTCAGGGCGGTGTTCCTGGAGCCAGAGTCGCAGTTCCCCGGCGGTAACCCGTGAAAACTTGATAGCCTGGCATCGAGAGCGGATTGTGGGCAGCAGGGCTTCTGGTCTTGAAGAAACAAGTATAAACACGACATGCGCGGGTGGTTCTTCAAGGAGTTTCAAGATCTTGTTTGCTGCGGAAAGGTGCAGCCGTTCAGCCTGCGAAATAATGAATATTTTTTTACTCCCTTCTCTCGGCATAAACGAGGCTTTATGCTGAAGGGTAATAATCTGTTCAGTCAGAATTCCCATGGATCGTGCCATGGCAGGTGAAAAATAGGGGTTCTGCTTTTTTTGTTCAAGCAGTGCGTCGTACCGTTCTTTTGCTTCGGTAAATCGCTTGTTCTCTTTTTTGGCAGAGTCACCGGGATCGAGCAGTGCCGATTCTACCGGAAAAATATACTCCACATTCGGGTGCATGAACGACTGGATCTGCAGGCAGTCTGGGCACATTCCGCATGCCCCGTCGTTCTTGGAAGCATTTGTGGAACGGCAGTTGAATATTGAGGCTATTTCAAAGGCTGCTGATTCCTTTCCCGACCCTTCAGGGCCGGTGAAAAGGTAAGCATGAGCAAATCGCCCGGTTTCAAGTGCTTTCCGAAGAGTGCGGATTTGCTGTTTTTGACCGATAATGTTGTTCCAGCTCATGCCTGTCTTGCCTGGCTCAGATAAAGGTCAGCCAGTTGTAAGGGTCTTCACCGGTCTTGACAATTTTCAGGTATGCATGCTGCAGCACTTCGGTAATTGGACCGCGTTTTTCATTGCCGATCGGATATTTGTCGATACTTCTGACCGGGGTGATCTCTGCTGCGGTGCCGGTAAGGAAGACTTCATCGGCAATATAGAGCGCTTCGCGGGGAATAAGCGTCTCACGAACTTCATAGCCGAGCTCTTTTGCAATGTGCATGACGGCGTAACGGGTAAAGCCGGGCAGAATCGATTGAGCCGACATCGGGGTATAGATGATACCGTCTCGGACAACAAAGATGTTTTCGCCGCTACCTTCAGACACGTAACCGTTGACATCCAGGGCGAGTCCCTCGGAATAGTCGTCCATCAGGGCTTCCATTTTGATGAGCTGCGAATTCAGATAGTTGCCTCCTGCTTTTGCCCATGCAGGCAGGGTGTTCGGAGCAGGTCTGTTCCATGATGAGACGCGGACGTCGACTCCGTTTTCAAGAACATCATCTCCAAGGTATGCTCCCCATTCCCATGTGGCGATAGCTACTTCGATAGATGCACGGTGAGGATTGACTCCGAAAGCTCCCTGTCCCCGGTATACCAGCGGACGGATATAGCATGATTTATGACTGTTGGCGTGAATGATGCTGATGACAGCGTCTTTCAGCTCTTTTTCGGAATAGGGAATTTCGATACGGTATATTTTCGAAGAATCTCTGAGACGTCTGATGTGTTCGTCCAGAAAAAGAACTGCTGAACCCTTTATGGTTTCATAGCAGCGTATTCCTTCAAAGGTGGATGAACCGTAATGGACAACATGTGACAGAATGTGGATTTTTGCGTCAATCCAGTCAATCAGTTCACCGTTCATCCAGATTTTAGCAGTCTTGTTCATAGTGCAGGTGTTGGGTGATAAGACATTACCGGTAATACCCTCAAAGATAGCTTGTTTTGAGTTTTTTAAAAGGAAATGCAGGAGTTTTTATTCAGTTTTCGGAAACCCCCGCAAGTTGTTTGCGGGAGTTTTTTTCACAGATGAGCTGTTCAGTAGATTCTCTCGTACACGCCTTCCACTTCACGGAGAATTGGTTCGTAGGCTGAAGGCTTGCGACCGAAACAGATGCCCAGTGATTCGTACAGGGCGACTTGTTCGAGATCGACATGGCGCTGTACAATCGCTTTGCTGGATTCAATGAACTCAATCTTGCGGCCCTTTACCTTGGAGATCGTGACACCTGATTTGCCTTCGAGAAGAAGCAGTATTGCACCGGCACCGGCTTCAAAGCCGAAGTTGATGTCGTATGCTGAAGAGTTGCCCGAACGGACAAGGTGACCCGGCTGGATAACGCGCACCTCTGGAATTTCATAAATTCCTTCGACAAACATGCCGGTCTCTTTCATGAAAACAGGTATGGCCGGGTCGGTTTTCATTCTTTTCTGGATTTGCTGTGTGGTGAATTTTCCTGCTCCGGCAAGCTTTTTGTGGCCAAAGGCGTCAATACCGGCTGATTCATCAACAATATCGCTGCCGTCTGCGTTTTTCAGCCCTTCAGCAACAACAATGGTGTAGGTTCCGCTGTGGACATCGCTCTCTCTGATTCTGCGAGTGAATCGTTCGGCCAGATGTTCATAAACGATATCCCAGTCTGCAGGTATTTCAGGTATGAGAATACAGTCAGCCTCAGCAGCTATGCCGCTGCGAAAAGCGGTATGACCTGCATAACGTCCGAATACTTCGGTGACCAGTACCCTGTTGTGGGTTTTACCGGTTGTTTTCAAATCGTGCACAAACTGCGCAATGCGGTTTATCGTGGAATCGCCGCCCACTGAGTATGTCTGCAGGTCGAGGTCCATGGTTTTCGGCGCGTGAACGCACTGAATCCCTTTCTGATTGAGATCAACCATGACACTGCCCGAATCGTCTCCGCCACTGATAATGAGAGCGTCAAGGTTAAATTTTTTCATGCCGGCCTTGATGCGGTTGTATTTGTCGGGATTACTTATCGCCCTGATCTTAACTCTTGAATGTCCTGCTTCGGAACCGGCAAAACTTGCGTCAAACCGGTCGAGACGTTCCTGGTCAAGCCGTACAATTTTTTCCTGATCGACAAGATTGTATAACCCGGCGTAACCGTTAGGGATAATAAAGAGCTCAAGATCTTTTGAAAGAGCCATCGTCGCTGCACCTTTCAGTACTGCATTAAGTCCACCGCAATCTCCTCCGCTGGTAAGGATGCCAATTTTTTTCACAGGTATGCTCTCCTCTTCAAAGCTAATGTTAGTATTTAATGACCAAATTCATTTATTTGTCGGAAAATAATCTTTCCGGCTTCAGGCAGTTAAAATAGATTTTTTTTGCATGATTTTTCAACAATAAGCCTAAAATTATAGAACAGCTGCTTTTCCACGAAATACCTGAAATGTATATTTTGTAATGAATTACCTGGATGAGGCAAGGATTGCTTTCGTGCATCTGCGAGAAAGAAAGCGCCAGACCATTCTCACGGCTCTTGGTGTGGCTGTAGGCTCGGCAATGCTTGTGACTACAATTTCTGTAGCAAGGGGTTCATCATCGAATGTTATTGCTAAAGTTATTGATACCGTTCCTCATGTCATCATAAGCGCTGAAAGGGTTGTTCCGCTTGTACCTGAAAATCTTGTCAGACAGCAAGGGAGGGTTGCGATGGTGACCAAGAATATCAATCTGGATGAACAGGAGGTTATCAAGAATTATGCCGAGGTTGTCGAGACCATTCGGCCAGTGGAGGAGCTTCGAAGCATTTCACCCTTTGTGCTCAGTAAATTGCTGGCACGCAATAAAACCCGTTTTACTCCCTGTGTTGCCAAGGGCGTTGTCCCTCATCTTGAAGCAGATATTGCCGGATTGCAAAAGAATCTCATTGAAAAAAACTCTCTTGATGAGTTAGCCTATACACCGAATGGCATCCTTGTCGGTGATCTTTTAGCTGCGAAACTGAAAGCGGGCTACCGTGACAGGATTGTGCTTGTGACTAAAAACAGCGAAGAGTTTCCTGTAACGATAGTTGGCCGATTCAGCAGCGGGTTCAATGCAAAGGACGAGCGTGAAGCTTATGTCAATCTTGCTTTTGCTCAGAGAATGGAGGGTATTGCATCCAATTCTGTCACTGGCATCGGGTTGAGAACAGCCCATGTTGATCGTGCTGCTGAGACCGCTGCGAAGGTGCAGAAGCTGAGCGGATACAAAAGCGAGAGCTGGGATGAAACCAACCGGAACGTCATAGAGTTTTACAACCGTAATGCCATTATTACACTTGTGCTTGTGGGGTTTGTTTTTATTGTTGCCGGTCTCGGTGTTTCATCGGTCATGACTACGGTGATTCTGCAGAAGGTCAAGGATATAGCCATTTTGCGCTCAATGGGTATGCAGGCTGGGAGCATCACCCGTATTTTTATGCTCGAAGGGTTTATGATCGGTGTTCTCGGCGTAGTTATCGGTAGTCCGATGGGACATGTGATTTGTCATTTTGTTGACTCAATCCGCTTTGAAGCAAGTACTGCAGGAGTATTGAAAAGTGATAAAATTACTATTCTTGAACAGCCTGAAGCTCATCTGATTGTGATCGCATTTGGCATCCTGATTGCCGTACTCTCGTCCTGGAGCCCGGCAAAAAAGGCGACACGCTATCTGCCGGTCAGGATTCTCAGGGGAGAAGTCGGTGCTTAAACAGAGCGGATAATACAGACTGCATGAGCCGCGGCACCCTCTTCCCGTCCTATATAGCCGAGCTTTTCGTTGGTGGTGGCTTTGACTGAGACGGTTCCAATTTCAACACCCAGACAGCGTGCAATGTTTTTACGCATTTCAGTGATGTAAGGAGCTATTTTTGGCGCTTCAAGAAGTAGCATGGCGTCGACGTTCAAGGTCTGGTAACCGTTTTTTTTAAGAAGCTTCCCGACATGTTTAAGCAGAATCATGCTGTCGATATCCTTGAATTCCTGGCTCGTGTTGGGGAAGTGAAGACCAATGTCACCAAGCGCGGCAGCACCAAGAAGTGCATCGCTCACAGCATGAAGCAGAACATCAGCATCGCTGTGGCCGTCAAGTCCTTTGTCTCCAGGGATATGTACGCCGCCGATGACCAGTTTCCGACCTTCAGCAAAAGGGTGTACATCAATGCCGATTCCTATGCGCATGGTTGTTCGAGGTTTTAAGAGTTATATCAGATGGTTCCAAAGATAGAATAAATCAGGAAAAAATAGAACCGGATAGCTGAAGTACCGGAGAAAAACCTTAAAATTAAGGGCTATTTATTGATATGTTCTTTTGTTATGAGTTCAGTGCAACAGAAAGAGCTGTTGTGGAAATTATTATAGCCAGAGGGAACGGAGGTACTCTATGATCTTTGTACGTTTGCAGCGTTTTTTTTGGATATGTGCTGGTACTTCGGTCGATTTTATTGAAAAATACCCGACAGAGCACAGCAAATATTTTGGAATCGGGGCGACCATTTTTTTTACTGCGCTTTTTGCTGCACTGTCTGGAGGATACGCACTATATTTTGTTTTTGCCGGCACGGATTTCGGTGCATTGTGGGCAGTGCTTTTTGGTTTGATCTGGGGGGTGGCAATATTGAATCTCGATCGCTCCATTGTATCAGGGATCAACAAGACCTCCAAAGGGCTGAAACAGTTCTTGCAAGCCTCTCCAAGGCTGGTTTTTGCAGTCCTGATCGCTTTTGTCATTGCCCGTCCTCTTGAATTGAAAATTTTTGACAAGGAGATCCACGAGCAGCTTCGAGTCCGGTACCTTACTGAGCAAAAGGAGCGGATTGTCAAGGTACAGCAGTCATTTTCTGAAAAATATGCGCTTGAACTCACTCAAATCAAAACGTATCAGGATGAGTACGACAAGTTGAGCAGTGAGGTAAATCGTCTGCGCGAGGAGCTTAAGCTGGAGGTGTTTGGTTCCAGGACCTCAACCACCTCCGGAGTGCAGGGATACGGTACTTATGCCAGGAATAAGGAACTGGTTGTAGCAGCCAAGCAGACGAGGCTTGAATTTCTTGCCGGGCAGCTTGCCGAGCTGCATGGGTATATGAATCGTCAGAAAGCTGCCGAGGGCCTTAACAATCAGATGATGCTGACGGATGACAGGCTCGACACTAAAGCCGCGCACGCTGGTTTTGCCGACCGGAACTGGGCTCTCAGTGAGTTGACCCATTCGTCAAGTGATGTGAGCCGCTCTTCAGCCAATGCAATTTTGTTTATCACACTGCTGTTTATTGTCTTCGAATGCGCTCCCCTTATTGTCAAATTGCTTGCTGATGCAGGGCCATCTGATATTGATATCAAGGAAACGGAATCTCGAATTATCTCACAATTGAAGAATACATCCTTTTTTTCGCGCAACAGAACCATACGGGAGTACCGCTTCATGGGTTCAAAAATCGGTGGTCGGCGGCGTGCAAAGAAATATGTTTCGAATAAAAGGGGATGGAGGCGATAGAGCTAATCGGTCAGTAGACTTCCGCTGTATTCACTTATTGGTGTTGCTCCGGGAGTTGAGAAGTATTGTTCAATTGCTGTGGCGACCTGTTCGCCTATATCGGGATAGACAAAGTTCATGGTGCCGATCTGCACCGCTTTGGATCCGGCAAGCAGAAACTCCATGGCGTCCTCAAACCCAGCAATGCCACCCATGCCTACAACCGGAATGGTGACGGCTTTGAAGACTTCCCAAACTTTTGCAAGGGCTATTGGTTTTATTGCCGGTCCAGACAGCCCTCCTGTAATGTTTTTCAAGAGCGGCCGGCGGGTTATATAGTTAATCGCCATTCCGACTACCGTATTGATGAGCGAAACCGAATCGGCACCGGCTTCTTCGGCAGCAAGGGCGATGGAGCTGATGGAGGTGACGTTCGGCGTCAGCTTTATCATCAGATGGCGGTTGGTTATGGTGCGCAGTTCCGAGACAATTTCATACGTTGCATCCCGGCTTACACCCATAATCATACACTCACCCTTGACGTTCGGGCAGGAGAGGTTGATCTCATAGCCGTTGAGACCTTCCACGGCGTCAAGCCTTGAGACCACTTCGCAGTAATCGTCGATAGATCGTCCGGCAATATTGACAATGACTGCAGTATCAAGTTTGCGGAGAAATGGGACTTTCTCGGTAATGAACCGTTCAATCCCGACATTGGCCAGCCCGATGGCATTGATCATCCCTGAGGGAGTTTCTGCGATACGCTGTGGGGGATTGCCGGTTCTCGGCTCAAGGGAAATAGCCTTGGTGACAATACCTCCGATTTTGGAAAAGTCGCAGAGCTGGCTGAGTTCTTCTCCGTATGAAACAGTTCCCGATGCAAGGAGTACCGGTGACTTGAGATCAAGCCCCCGACCGAGAGATACTGATGCGCAGGCTGCAGGTTTGGCTGTTTCTTGTTGTCCCATGTCGTTCGGTGTTCGGTAAATATTGCTGATGCGCCATAATTCACTTATAGCGCATCAGGCTTCTGACATTCAGATCAGTGTTATTTTCTGTTCAGGTAGTAGCTGGTTGCATAGTCCTTGACCATTCTGTGGGTGTTGTACTCCGGCGCTATGGTTGCAATGGCGTTCCGGATTTTTTTGATCCATTGGACAGGTATATTATTCTCGTTGCGTTCGTAAAAAGCAGGGATGATCTGGTTTTCCAGAACTGAGTACAACTGTTCAGCGTCGAAACTATCCTGTTCCTCATGGTTTTCAAAAGATTCGCCGTTACCGATCGCAAAACCGTTTTCACCGTTATAGGCTTCTGGCCACCAGCCGTCGAGAACGCTGAAATTCAGACCGCCGTGCAGGACGGTTTTTTCACCTGATGTGCCGCTTGCTTCCATTGGCCTTACTGGAGTGTTCAGCCAGACGTCAACCCCCGATACCATCCGTTTTGCAACGCCAAGATTGTAGTTTTCAAGGAAAACAACCTTGCCGCTGAACTCCGGACGGCGTGAATGGTGTACAATCTGGCGGATGTAGTCTTTTCCAGCATCGTCATGCGGATGTGCTTTTCCGGCAAAGACTATCTGAAGCGGTCTTGATGAATGATTGATGATTTTGTCAAGGCGGTCAAGATCTCTGAAAACCAGTGGTGCGCGCTTGTAGGTAGCAAAACGTCTTGCAAATCCAATAGTGAGAACATCGGGAGAGAACGTGTTTTTTCTCGAACGCATGGCATCGTATTCGCTGTAGATTGACGTTGTATGCTGGTGAAAAAGCTGGTTGCTGAGATATTTGTCCATAAAGTCGATCAGAATGCGTTTCAGACTGTAACGCAGCGACCAGAGATCCTCATCGGTGACTTTTGCAAGGACAGCTTCAGCTGCCTCACGTGAAAGGCTCATTTCATCAACGCTGACGGCGAATTGTTTCCAGAAATTATCGGTATAGCCGCATGTCCAGCTGCTGGTGTGAACACCGTTGGTAATATGGCCGATGGGTACCTCTGATACCTTTTTGTCGGTAAAGAGATGCTGCCACATAATGCGCGAAACTTCTCCGTGAAGTTTCGAAACGCCGTTTGCAGACCGGGACAAATGCAGTGCAAGCACCGTCATGGTGAAAAGTCCGTATATATTGTTGTTATCTTCTGATCCAAGTCTCATCAGATCATCGAAGTTCAGGCCGATCGTGGAAAGGTACTTGTCGAAAGTGTAATGCATCATATCCCTGGAGAATCGGTCATGACCGGCAGGAACAGGGGTGTGAGTTGTGAAGACACAGAGTGATCTGACTTTTTCTATCGCCTCTGTCAGCGATACTCCGTTCCTCAGCTCGCCGGCAAGCAGTTCGAGCGTGAGAAATGCAGAGTGGCCTTCGTTCATATGATAGACTATTGGTTTTTTGCCGAGCTGGTCAAGAAGTTTTACGCCCCCGATACCGAGAATTATCTCCTGGTTAATGCGCATGTTCTGGTCACCGCCATAGACTCTGCAACAGATATCTCGATAGTGGGATTCATTGGCTGCAATATTGGTATCAAGCAGGTAAAGTGTTGCTCTGCCCACTTTGAGACTCCAAGCCTGGGCATGAACCTCGCTTTGCGCTATATTGACCGTAATGATAAGATCATTGCCTTCCGGGTCTTTGACTTTTTCTATAGGCAGGTGCTCAGGGTATTGAAGGGGATAGTCTTCTTTCTGCCATCCGTCCTGATTGAGGGTCTGTCTGAAATATCCTTCTTTGTAAAAGAGGGTAATGCCGATAAAGTTGATGCCCAGGTCGCTGGCCGATTTCAGGTGATCACCAGAAAGGACACCGAGTCCTCCTGAATATATTCTTACACTTTCATGAATCCCGAATTCCGCACTGAAATATGCGACAGGATCCGTAACAAGTTCGGGAGTGTTTTTTGCCGCCCAAGTCTCTTTGTCGTTCAGGTAGGCGGAAAAACGTGCATAGGCCCGGTCTATTTTGTCGCCGAAATCGCCGGTACAGCGGGCTACAAGTTCATCATTGGATATATGACGCAACAGTTCAACGGGGTTATGATTATTTCTTTCCCAAAGCAGAGGCGAGAGTTCTTCAAAAATTTGTTTTGCTTCTGTATCCCATGACCACCATAGATTTCTTGTCAGTTCTTTAAGGGCAGATATGTTATTTTGCATAATTTGAAAGGGATAATGATTTCTTTGCTGTCGGAGGTTGATGAAAGGCTGTAACCTGGCTGCGAAAAGCTTCTGCTTGATAACCGATGAGTGTGTGCCAGATGATTAAAAGTAATGCCCAATTTACAGCTTTAGAATTGAAAACCGCAAGTCTGAAATAATTAGATGACAAATGAAGTAAAAATAGCGCATATATCGGATCTTCATATTTCCGGTATGCAGGATCGTCGGCAGCTTGACTCTCTTTCTTGTTTGTTTGATCATTTCAATACAGCTGGGTATGATCATCTTGTCATTTCAGGTGATCTCAGCAATAGCGCTTCTCCCGGGGACTGGAAGATTGTCAGGGAAAAACTGGAGAGTCATGGACTCTACCACTGGGACAAAACCACCGTTATTCCAGGAAATCATGATCTTATTTCTCTTGAAGAGGAGATGCGGTTTTATAACGCGCTGAATCCATTGCCACAGTTAAGAAAAAAAGCGTTTGATCGCAGGGTTGTAGACTTTTGTCTTTTTTTTCAAGAACTGATTACCGGTGATAAGCGAGGAAATCAGGCATTTCCGTTTCTCAAGATTATTAACTATTCATCGGTTAAGATTGCACTCGCAGCTCTCAACTCGGTTTATCCATGGTACCCTGCCGATAATCCTCTTGGAGCCAGAGGCTATATCAGTACTGGACAGCTGCGTGCACTGAGCGTTGAACGTGTTCTGACTGCTTTGGCCGATTGTTTTGTTATCGGGCTTTGCCATCATGCTTACAAAGTCTACGGTACTGATTCTCCGATTGACCAGGCTTTCGACTGGACTATGGAGTTGAAAAACCGTGATGAATTTCTTGGAGTCATGAAGGCTATACATGCAAAACTGGTGCTGCATGGTCATTTCCATCGCTTCCAATCCTACGGGGTAAAGGATATAACCTTTATTAATGGTGGAAGTTTTCGGTACAATCCTCTCTGCTTTAGTCAACTGGTCATCAATGGTCAGGGATGCTGCGTCCAGAAGTTTGTTGCCCTGCCCATAAAAAGTTAAAGAGAACCCGGCTGTACTCTTAAAGCTGCCCTTTTCTCTTTAACTGCAATGAGTATTGATCATCAGTTCTGGCCTCTTCGGGCGAGCTGGCGATCCATCATGATAAGGGCATGTCCTTTCTCACCGGCCATTTTCAGGGTTTCCAGGATTGAAGAGGCTGTAGCCTCTTCCTCTACCTGCTCGCTGATAAAACCGTGGAGAAGAACTTGTGCAGGATAATCTTTCTCATCCAGTGCCAATTCATAAAGCTTATTGATGAGTGCGGTTATTTTTCGTTCGTGTTTAAGAACATCTTCGAAGAGTGCTGTCGGTGACTTGAATTCCAAAGGAGGTTGCTCGATTTTCTGAAGCTCCACACGCCCTCCTCTCTCATTGATGAACTTGTAGAGTTTCATGGCGTGCTCTCTTTCCTCTCTGGTCTGGATTTTCAACCAGTTGGCAAAACCAGGAAGGTTTTGTGACTCGGCGTAAGCCGCCATCGAAAGGTAAAGATATGAAGACGACAATTCATGATTGAGTTGATCATTGAATGCTTTCTGAAGCGACTTGCTTAGCATGGCAATTACTCCTGCGGTTTAGAGGTTGTTATCAGGCAATCCATTAAACAGTAAACGCGGAGAGCGTGGTATTAGTTTCTCTTATTCTATGTGTTTTCTTTCATGTAGCTGCGAATTCTTTCAGCATGATCGCAGTCTTCCTGATTGAGCTGTTTAAAAATAGTTGAGGAGAGAGAGTTGGAAGGGCTGTCAAGAAACTGTTGAAAATGGGATTCACCTGCAGCCAGTTCAAGATCGAGAGCAATTTGCAATGCTTCACTTTTTGATGGTGGTGTATCCAGATATTTATCTATGAGTGATGCAATTTTTGCGTTGGTATCGATAAGGGATTGAAGGTCTGTTGATAACAGGTTATCAGGAAAAAATTCCATGGGCTGTGGTTGTTTTTTCTCCTGCTGCAGCAGCGATGCATGCCCTTGTTCTTCCATTGTCAGCTCCCACCAGAAATCCTCATCCTCAGAAAAACTGTCATGAAAAATTGTGTAGAGTTTAGCAAGGTTCAGTTCAAGCTTTATTGACTCGTCAAGATGTTTTTGCAGTGTTGCAGTCATGGGTCAATACATTTTAATGTGTCCGTTATCCGAAGGGGATACGGGCGGAATATGGATGAAGATGCATAGAGCTTTACTTGTTGCGATAAGAAGCATATTCCTGTAGACTTTTAACACCGAACTCCTGGTGACGGATACAATCTATAGCCTGTACTGAAGCCTCTGCCGCCTCGATAGTGGTAACAAAAGGCACATTGCTCAATACCGATGCCGCACCGATAGCCTCTTCATCGTGCAGTGCTTTTTCACCTCTGGGTGTGTTAATGACAAAGTTGATCTTGCCGTGCTTGATAATGTCGAAGATGTTAGGTCTTCCTTCTTCACCCACCTTGAAGACTTTTTTACATTCAATGCCGTTTTCTGTCAGAAACTGGTGTGTACCTGCTGTTGCAATCAAATCGAAATCCATGCGGTAGAGTGCTTTTGCAATTGCAAGAATACGCTGGTTTTTATCCTGATCATTCACACTGATGAAAACCGCTCCGGAGAGGGGGAGCTGCATACTTGCTGCCTGATAAGCCTTGGCAAAAGCTTCAGGGAACTCATCGGCAAGGCTCATCGCTTCCCCGGTTGAGCGCATTTCAGGGCCGAGGTAGACACCCGATTTTACAAATTTGGAGAATGGGAAGACTGGTTCCTTGATGGCCAGGTGCTTCATGCCGAGTTCATCGCAATCTTTCAGATCATAGGCTGTACGCAGATCGCTGAGCTTTTCACCAAGCATGACCCGGGTTGCAATTTTTACAACAGGTATTGCAGTCGCCTTTCCGACAAAAGGAACTGTCCGGCTGGCTCTTGGATTGACTTCAATAACATAGACACTCTCGTTCTGCACGGCATACTGTACGTTCATCAGTCCCACAACCTTCAGGTTTTCCGCAAGAATGCGGGTATAGGCCTTCATTGTGGCAATGACATTCGGGCTGATGTTGTGATAGGGAAGAATGGATGTTGAGTCGCCGCTGTGGATGCCGGCGGCCTCAACATGCTGCATGATGCCGCTGATAACGCAGTCAGTTGTATCGGCAATGGCATCAATGTCGAATTCAACGGCTGTTTCAAGAAAACGGTCAATAAGGAGAGGATATTTTTCGGTAATGAAGAGTGCCTGATCGACATACTCTTTGAGCGAATCGTCATTGTAGACTATTTTCATTGCCCGTCCTCCAAGAACATAGCTTGGACGAACCAGTGCAGGGTAGCCGATTCTTTTCGTGATTACTTTGGCTTCTTCAAAGCTGATTGCAGTTCCATATTCAGGATGGGGAATATCCAGCTCTTCAAGAAGTGCGCCGAATTTTTTACGGTCTTCAGCCAGATCTATGCCTTTTGACGATGTGCCGAGAATGGTTACACCTGCTTCATGAAGTTTCGCGGAAAGCTTCAGTGGCGTCTGACCGCCAAAACTGACAATGACACCGAGCGGCTTTTCATGTTCTATGATGCGAATGGTATCCTCAAACGTGAGCGGTTCAAAGTAGAGCTTATCAGCAATGTCATAGTCAGTTGAAACTGTTTCAGGGTTGCAGTTGACCATGATGGTTTCATATCCGGCCTCTTTAAGAGCAAATACAGCCTGGACACAACAGTAATCAAACTCAATACCCTGGCCGATCCGGTTTGGACCTCCTCCGAGAATAATGACTTTTTTCAGGTTTGAAGAAACGGATTCGTTCTCCTCTTCGTATGTCGAGTAATGGTAGGGCGTTTTTGCGTCGAATTCTGCAGCGCAGGTGTCAACAGTTTTGAAGACGGATTCAACACCATAATATCTTCTGAGATCTCGTATTGATGGTTCTGATGTATTGAAAATACAGGCAAGCTGAAAATCGGAAAACCCGTTTTGTTTGGCCTGCAGCAGCCTCTCTTTCGGGAATTTTCGTATAAGGTCAATAATCTCGAGTGTCGGATCGGAAGCTTTGATGGTCATGCAATCTCTATATTTTTAAGAAGCTTCAGAATATAGCTGTATTAAGGTAACAATTCACCTCTGTATAAAAAAACCGCTGCATTATACAAAAATGCTCATGCTTCTCAAAGCTGGTGGTTGCCAGCCACTTACCTCTTCTTTTTTTCCTCGCTGCAAATGGTTCAGGATTTTTTTTACATTACACTGTTTTTATGTTCTCTCTCTGTTGAAAACAGGTGTAATAACGTGAATGGATAAAAAAATATTCGATTCTATTGAAGCTGCTATAGAAGATATTCGGCAGGGTAAACTTGTTATTGTCATTGACGATGAAGATCGGGAAGATGAGGGCGATTTTATTGGCGCTGCTGACAGAGTAACCACCGAAATGGTGAATTTTATCACAAAGGAGGCCCGGGGTCTTCTTTGCGTGGCTGTTACCATGGATCGGGCAAAAGAGCTGCAGCTTGATCCGATGGTTCAGAGAAATACCTCTCAGCACGAGACGAATTTTACCGTTTCTGTTGATGCTATAGCCGAAGGCGTCACTACCGGTATTTCAGTCTTTGATCGGGCAATGACCATCAAGATGCTTGGTGATCCAGCTTCCATGGCGGACGATTTTTCCCGACCCGGTCATATTTTTCCTCTCCGGGCCATGGATGGCGGCGTGCTCAGGCGTGTCGGGCATACCGAGGCTGCTGTTGATCTGGCACGTCTTGCCGGCTGCAGTCCAGTCGGGTTGCTCTGTGAAATTCTGCATGACGATGGCAGTATGGCCAGACTTCCGGAACTGATCAAGCTGAAAGCGAAATTCGGTTTGAAGCTTATAACCATCAAGGAGCTAGTCGCCTATCAGATGCAGCGCAAAAAACTCGTTCACCGTGCGGTTGAATCGAGGCTTCCGACGATTTACGGGGAATTCAGGCTGATTGCCTATGAATCGTTTACTGACCAGCAGAACCATATAGCTTTTGTGAAAGGGGATGTTACTACTGATGAGCCTGTTCTTGTCAGGGTTCATTCGCAGTGTGCCACAGGTGATACCTTTGCTTCTCTGCGTTGTGATTGCGGCAACCAGCTTGCTTCAGCGCTGAGGATGATAGAAAAAGAAGGACGCGGGGTCTTGATTTATCTTATGCAGGAAGGTCGGGGTATTGGTCTGATCAACAAACTGAAAGCCTATAACCTTCAGGATGAAGGGTTTGATACAGTTGAAGCCAACGAAAAACTTGGCTTCAAGGCAGATCTGCGTGATTATGGTATCGGGGCACAAATTCTTAAGGATCTCGGAGTCAGAAAAATGCGTCTCATGACCAACAATCCAAAAAAAGTGGTCGGATTAGAGGGGTATGGTCTCGAAATTGTCGAACGCATCTCCCTTGAGATTGCACCTAATCCGATGAATCAGAGTTATCTGGATACGAAACGCGACAAGATGGGTCATATGATAGGTTGTTCATGTGACACTGAGAAATAATACACACTTCAAAAAACCGTAAACTTCCGTCAGGAAAAGGACTGAGACATCGATGGATACTGACATCCTTCAACGGCAGGATAAGGAAGTCTTTGAGGCTGTTGCCAACGAGACAACAAGACAGAATGAAACTCTGGAGCTGATTGCTTCGGAAAATTTCACCAGTCGTGCGGTTATGCAGGCCTGCGGGTCGGTCATGACCAACAAATATGCAGAGGGCTATCCCGGCAAGCGCTATTATGGCGGCTGCGAATATGTCGATGTTGCTGAAAATCTTGCCCGCGACCGAGCAAAAAAACTGTTCCGATGCGACTATGTCAATGTGCAGCCGCATTCCGGTTCAAGCGCGAACATGGCGGTTCTCTTTTCGGTACTGAAACCGGGTGATCGTATCATGGGGCTTGATTTGTCGCATGGCGGACATTTAACCCATGGCAGTTCGGTTAATTTTTCCGGTCAGATGTTCGAAGCTCACTCTTATGGTGTTGATCGTGAGACTGGCATCGTCGATATGAACAAGGTTGAGGAGCTCGCTCTTCAGATAAGACCTAAACTGATTATATGCGGAGCCAGTGCTTATTCTCAGGGTTTTGATGCAAAGGCCTTCAGAGCGATTGCCGATAAGGTCGGGGCCTTTCTTATGGCCGATATTGCGCATCCTGCCGGACTCATTGCTGCCGGTTTTCTTGGCGATCCATTGCCCCATTGTCATTTTGTAACCACTACCACGCATAAGACCCTTCGCGGGCCGAGGGGCGGCATGATTATGATGGGCGCCGACTTCGAAAACCCGATGGGTCTTACCATCAGGACTAAAACCGGTTCACGTCTGAAAATGATGTCTGAAGTTATGGATGCGGAAGTGATGCCTGGCATTCAAGGCGGTCCACTCATGCATATTATTGCCGGCAAGGCTGTTGCGTTTGGCGAGGCTCTCCAGCCCGAGTTCAGGACGTATGCTGCTCAGGTCATAAAGAATGCCGCTGTCATGGCGGAAACATTTATAAATCTTGGTTATGATATCGTAAGCGGTGGTACCAGAAACCATCTCATGCTGCTTGACCTGCGCAATAAAAACGTCACAGGAAAAGTCGCCGAAAACCTTCTCCATGCAGCCGGCATTACCGTCAATAAGAACATGGTTCCTTTTGACGACAAGTCACCCTTTGTAACAAGCGGCATTCGCATAGGGACTCCGGCCATGACCACCAGAGGCATGGACCAGGACGACAGCAAATCCATCGCTGAACTTATCGACAGGGTTATCTTATCAGCTGAAAAGCCGGATTCCACTGAGGTATGCCAGGCAGTCAGAGAGGAAATAAGAGATCTTTGCCTGCGCCATCCCCTTGAAGGATACGGCGTGTAAGGCGTAAAGAAGGCAACGCCTTTTTCGTGAATTGAAGCTCAGGAACCCCGGTGATGTGCCGGGGTTTATTGTTTGTGTACAAAGTTTCATTATATATCCTGCCAAGTTGCCTCTATATCCATTTTGATACCGCAATATTCATGAAATCATCAGTTACCGTCCGCAGAGAGTTAACCGTCCTGAAAATTGAAGAAGGTACCTTTGATCTTCGACATGGGGAAGCATGTAACTCAGCAGTAGCGGATCTGCTTGCCAGAGAAGAGAGTAAAAACCTGATCATCGATTTTTCCGATGTCAAAGCCATAGACCCCACGGTAATCGCCTCCATCAGGTTCGCTCAGGAATGTGCCAATAAATGTGGCGGAGTGGTTATTTTTGTCGCACTCTGCAAGGCAATCAAGGAGCTGCTGAAACTCCAGGAACTGGACAAGCAGCTCTATCTTTATTCATCCGTTTATGAGATTCTGACACTTATCGCTCCTGACGTGAAAGGGAAAAGAGCTGCCCGCGTGAAAAAAACAGTGCACCCTGATGAAATTATCGATGAACTGCTCAAGCATGAAGTCATTGCCATACCGGATATATCTGTTAACCTTCACGAGGAACTTGACGTTGAACTTGACGTTGGGCTTGACGTTGAACTTGACGTAGAGCTCGATGAAGAACTTGACGAAGACAGTGATGCTCCTATGCTGGAATCCGATGAACCTGCTCCGTCCGTCACCTCTGCAGCTAAAGAATCCGGCATTAAAAAAAGAGGACGGGCAAAATCAGCGGTCAATGAGGGCGGGCCCGTCAATTGAATGCTGAGACTTTTCATTCAGGTGTTATCATGTTTTGTTTCGGTGTTCAGTTGAAACACGCGTGTAGTGCTGCCGATGTATTCACAGATCTTGTCATCAATACATAAAGAGATCGGTGGTGCTGAACTGTAACTTCCATGGACGGTGAGTGAATCGTGCGTCAGACGCAGATAGAGTGAATGTCCTCGGTAACGTATGCGCATGTCGAGGCGCTCTAACACCTTCGGTAATTCAGGATGAAGTCGAAGAATATTGCCTCTTGCTTCTATACCTGTCAATACGCGCTGTACCAGGTCAATGGTACCGGCCATAGCACCAAGATGGACGCCCTCCGATGTTGTGCCATGCTGAATATCGTTCACGTCGCTCTGCAGGGCCTCCGCGAAAAAGTGCATTGCGCGCTGTCGGTCAGAACGCGCCAGTACCCAGGCAGAAACAACGCGGGAAAGTGTGGATCCTTGACTCGAACGATCAACATAGTAGGCGATGTTTCGAGGAATGGTTTCATATTCAAAAAAATAGCCCAGACGTTGAAACAATTCACCGATCTCTTCAGCCGAAAACAGGTAGAATAACATAAGCACGTCCGGCTGTTTCGATAGTTTGTAACGGTTGGGAGTGTCGTTCTCCTGTTCCAGGATAAGGTCGAGACGCTGGATATTGCCGTATCGTGCCCGGTAGTCATCAAGGTCAATCTCCTGCAGCTTTTCGTACCCTTCGAACTGACTGATGATACCATTATCCAGAAACGGCACATGGATGCGGCGGCTGATATCTTCCCAGCGCTGGATTTCCTCTCCAGACAAGCCGAGACGCATTTTGAGCTCAGCACGACGCACATCGGAGAGCAGACCAAGCACCTCCAGTGCCCGGCACAAAACCCACACTGCCATGATGTTGGTATACGCATTATTGTTGATCCCCGGTGTTGCTGAATCAGGGTAGGCATCGTGAAACTCGTCAGGCCCCATCACCCCATGGATTTCGTAGCGTTCTCTATCGGGGTTAAAGACCGCAATGCTCGACCAGAACATGGCGATATCGAGGATCAGTTCTGCACCATAAGAATAGAGAAACTCGACATCATGTGTAACCTGGAAGTATTGCCAGACATTATGAACGATTGCACTGCCTACGTGACGCTGCAGAAAGGAGTTGTCGGGCACCCAGCGCTGCGAAAGCGGATTCAGGTTGAACTTCTGGGTCTCTTCCTGACCATCGCTTCCACTTTGCCAGGGGAACATCGCTCCCTTATATCCGGCCGCAGCGGCAGCAGTTCGAGCCTCTTTCAGACGCCGATAGCGATACATCAGAAGTGATCGGGTGATTTCAGGCATACGATAATTGAAGAACGGGAAGATAAAAAGTTCATCCCAGAAAATATGCCCCTGGTATGCTTCCCCTGTCCATCCTCGTGCCGGTATCCCAGTATCAAGCCCGATAGAGTTGGGTGATACAGCCTGCAGCAGGTGAAACATGTTCAAACGAAGCAGCATCGCGGCGTTTAATGGCAATGTGTTGGTTGTCCGTATATGAATGTCAAAACGACGCCACAGATAGTTCCAGGCTACAATATGGTCAGCCAGAATGGCATTGAAGCGATCGGAATGAGCGATCGGCTTGAGTGCTTCAACTCCGCACTCCGAAATGGCAAAGTCGCGTGAAGTATAGAAAGAGGTAATTTTTTCCAGAATCAAGGTTGAGCCTTGTTTGAGGTCGATATTGAGTTCCTGGCCGATGTATCCAGGCTCTTCAATATGGCGGCGCTCTGCCTTGATACGTTTGCCATTGAGAAATGCCTGCGTTCTTGCTGCCGCTGCGACCTGAATATTCGACTGGCTGGTACGAACCAGCAGGTAGATGCCATCTTCACCAACCGGGGAGCTGGCAACAGGTTCCAGGTGCTTGTTGCTGAACTTATGATAAAGCTTCGCACCCGCATTGATGACGCGTCCGTCAATAGCCGATCGCACTGTAACGTTACCCGACCAGTTTTCGGGAGTTAACGTCAGTTCAAGTGCGCCAAGATGCATGCTGTTCATTGATACCAGAGATCGTTCTTTGAGTGCAGTACGCCGACCCTGTGCATCCTCGAACCGGATGCTCCGCAATAACAGCCCTCCCCTCAGATCAAGTTCCTGACGGTACGACAAAAGTTTTGTGCTTCCCGTGTCGAACCACTCCTCCCCGTCAAGACGAAACTGGAGCAAAAGCCAGTTGGGAAAATTCACGATATCCTCATTTTCAACCACACGGCCGGCAATATCTGTGCGCAACCGATTGTAGCCTCCGGCGAAATAGTTGCCCGGATAGTGAATGCCATCTGCTGCCGACCCTGTGGCAGCTCCACGTATGGTGACATAGCCATTTCCCAGGGAGCACAATGCTTCACGGATTCCCTCCTGTGCAGGATCAAAGCCCTCAAAAACCAGCGACCAGGACGATGATGGTTTCTCAGTTGCCCGGACTTGATCAAGATCGGTCACAACCACATCGGCACCGGCCTTTCGAAGAGCCTGCGCGTGCCCTGTACGGTCAACACCAATGACGCACCCGAATAATCCGGCACACCCGGCCTCAATGCCGGCAATCGAATCCTCTATAACAACGGTACGCGCAGGTTCTGCACCGACAAGTCTTGATGCTTCAAGAAAAATATCAGGTGCAGGTTTACCCCTGACATTCAGGCGGCTGATATCCATTCCATCCACGTGAACGTCAAACAGCTTCGATATACCGGCAGCATCAAGCATCTCGAGACATGTATTACTGGAAGTGGTGACGGCTGTCTTAATGTTCAGTGCACGAAGTTTCTGCACCAACCCGATTGATGATGCATGAACTTTCGCTGTGCTGGTCAGTATCACATCAAGGTCAAAGAAAACAGCATCATAGTCCTGCGGGTAAAGTGTCATGGCGATGTCAGGCATTACTGCTTCCATGTCCAGTTCCGTATTTCGGGCATATCCTCACCATAGGCAGTGATATACTCTTTATGGGCTATCAGACGCTCCTGTACATATTTTTTGATATACACGGCCCTCTGCCTGAGCCGGGGAACACGATCCACAACATCGGCGACAAGATGGAAACGGTCAAGATCGTTCATCACCACCATATCAAAGGGTGTGCTCGTTGTTCCCTCCTCTTTATAGCCGCGGACATGCATGTTATCATGATTTGTCCTGCGGTATGTCAGGCGGTGAATAAGCCATGGATAACCGTGATAGGCAAAAATGATCGGTTTATCGGTAGTGAAGATGTCATCGAAATCCCTGTTCTTCAGACCATGGGGATGCTCTTCGGGAGGCTGAAGCGTCATAAGATCAACAACATTGACAACACGAATCTTGAGGTCTGGAATTTTATCTCGTAATATATCGACAGCTGCAAGGGTTTCAAGCGTTGGAACATCCCCGGCGCAGGCCATAACCACATCCGGGTCACCGTCCACAGTGTCATTTGATGCCCACTCCCATATTCCGATGCCGATAGTGCAGTGTTTTACGGCAGCTTCCATGTCGAGCCACTGCCATTCCGGCTGTTTACCGGCAACAATAACATTGATATAATTTCGTGAACGCAGGCAGTGATCGGTGACAGAGAGCAGCGTGTTGGCATCAGGCGGCAGATAGACACGGATGACACCTGCTTTCTTGTTGACGACATGGTCGATAAAGCCGGGATCCTGATGGGAAAAGCCGTTATGATCCTGCCGCCAGACGTGCGAGGTCAGCAGGTAATTCAGAGAGGCAATCGGACGGCGCCAGGGGATTTGATAATGGGCTGTCTTAAGCCATTTTGCATGCTGATTGAACATCGAATCAATGATGTGGATAAAGGCCTCATAGCAGGAGATAAATCCATGACGTCCGGTAAGCAGATATCCTTCAAGCCAACCCTGGCAGGTATGTTCGGAGAGAATTTCCATGATCCGGCCACTGGGTGAAAGGTGATCGTCATATGGCATGATGCTGTCCATCCAGACACGGTCGGTCACCTCGAAAAGCGATCCCAGTCTGTTGGATGCGGTTTCGTCAGGCCCGAATACCCTGAAATTGGATGCCTGTTCGTTCATGTTCATCACATCCCGTAAAAACATGCCCATAACCTTTGTAGCTTCAGCCTCGACGGCACCGGGAGAAGGAACGGAAACAGCATACTCCCTAAAATCGGGCAGATGCAATGGCTTCAGAAGAAGTCCGCCATTGGCATGAGGGTTATCCCCCATTCGTTTCTGTCCTTTGGGTGCAAGCTCCCTGAGTTCCGGTTTGAGCGTTCCTGACAGCGTGAACAGCTCTTCAGGCCGGTAGCTTCGCATCCACTCTTCAAGCAGTATGAGATGAGCAGGATTTTCACGAACTTCGCTGAAAGGAACCTGATGTGAACGCCAGAAGTCCTCGGTTTTTTTGCCGTCAACCTCTTTAGGGCCGGTCCAGCCTTTCGGGGAGCGCACAATAATCATAGGCCAGCATGGCCTCTCCGGCAGGCCGTGCCCCCTTGCTTCCCGTTGAATTCCTGCAATTTCATCAAGGCATGCATCAAGCGCGGCCGCCATATCCTGATGCATGGTTTCAGGATCCGAACCCTCAACAAAATATGGTCTGTATCCGTAGCCATTCATAAGGCTCTCAAGCTCATCGTGCGGTAAACGGGCGAGAAGAGCTGGATTGGCGATTTTATAGCCGTTCAGGTGAAGAATAGGAAGAACAGCTCCGTCACGGGCGGGGTTAAGAAATTTGTTTGAATGCCATGATGTGGCAAGCGGGCCTGTTTCGGCTTCACCGTCACCGACAACACAGGCTGCAATAAGATCGGGATTGTCAAAAACAGCACCGAATGCGTGGGAGAGCGAATATCCGAGCTCTCCACCCTCATGGATGGAACCAGGGGTTTCGGGGGCAACATGGCTTGGTATTCCCCCGGGAAATGAAAACTGCCTGAACAGATGTTTCATGCCGGTCTCATCTTCCGGAATATTCGGATAATATTCACTGTAGGTGCCTTCAAGCCAGACATTGGCTACAATGGCAGGGCCGCCATGACCCGGTCCGGCAATGTAAATCATATCAAGGTTCCGCTGCAGGATTGCACGATTAAGATGCACGTAAATGAAATTGAGTCCGGGAGTGGTCCCCCAATGCCCCAGAAGGCGAGGCTTGACATGTTCAGGCTTCAGCGCTTCCTTGAGCAGGGGATTGTCCATCAGGTATATCTGCCCGACAGAGAGGTAGTTTGCTGCTCGCCAGTAAGCATTGATCAAGTGGAGTTCCTCTTGAGAAAGCGGTATCATAGTAATATTTTCGGTTATGGTTTCGTCATTTCAAGGACATTCATGGTATGGCGGGCAATCATCAGCTCTTCGTTGGTTTTCATAATCCGTATCTCAACTCGTCCTCTCTCATGTGCTATTACGGTTGAATTTGTAATGTTTTTCTCTTCGTCGACACTGATGCCGAGAAACCCGAGACCGTCACAGATTCTGCTTCTGATGTCAGGAGAGTGTTCACCAATCCCACCGGTAAATATCAGTATATCGAGCCCGCCAAGAACGACGGAAAGAGCCCCGATATATTTACGGGCCTGATAACAGAACAGTTCCACGGCCTGTTTCGACGCATCGTCAACCTTTTCTGCAGCAAGCAGTTCCTGCATGTCGTCAGTGCTGCCGGAAATTCCGAGCAGTCCCGACTGACGGTTCACCATTTGTTTGATTGCCGCAGGAGTCATCTTGTTCTGCTGCAGTAAAAACAAAATCACTCCAGGATCAAGATCGCCGCTGCGCGTACTCATAACCAATCCGCCAGCCGGAGAAAACCCCATCGTGGTTTCGATGCTTTTTCCATTTTTCACAGCAGCCATGCTCGCCCCATGACCAAGATGGGCCAGAATAATCCGCTTTTCCACTGCCTGCACGCCAAGTTGACGCTTGAGTTCAAGAAGGATATACTCATAAGAAAGGCCATGAAAGCCGTAACGCTGAACACCTTCTCTGCGAATGAATTCGGGTAGCGCATAGAGCTTTGCAACCTCAGGCATGGTGGTGTGAAACGAGGTGTCGAAGCAGGTAACCTGAAGTGTTTCGGGAAAAAGTCTGGCTGCATGCCTGACTGCCTTTATTGCCTGGGGAAGATGCTCTGGAGCAAAAGGGCTCAGGGTATCGAGCGATGCAATAAGTTCAGGAGTTGCGATCTGGGGAGTGGAATAGAGGGGGCCGCCATGGACGATGCGATGACCGACGGCATCAGGTTTTCTGCCTTCATTCTGCGAAAGAATCCACGATAAAACATAATCGCATGCCGCAACATGATCCTGAGCAGTGGAACTCATAGTTGCAATAGCGTTCCCATGGGCATCCTGAACGGAAAACCTGCCGTCCCTGCTGCCAATCCTGGTCAGTGAACCGTAAAAAACAAGGCGTTCAGTTTCGCCGATTTCATACAGTGCGAATTTGATGCTTGATGAACCGGTGTTTAAGGCTATAATTGTTTTTGACACGCTCGTTCATCCATTATTGATGAGTCGCAAATCCTTAAACCTGTTTTCTCAGTTCTCATCGTCCGTGACTTCCGCCTCCACCACGGCCATCTCCAGAGGAATGCCCGTCACCACCACCGCGTACATCACCCGGAGCACGATTATCACTTCCGCTTTGACCGTCTCCTGGAGTGCGTCCCTCACCGCGATTTATCCCGTCATAATTACTTCTGCCTTGAGAGCCCTTTGTGCCAGGACCATCATAAAAACCGCGATTGCTGTTTATTCGTAGCTCTCTTTGGCTTCTGCGATTGTGAAGATCTCTGTACTGCCAGTACTGACGGTCATGTTTGCTGAACTCGATATCCCGAAATCTTCTTATATCCATAATGCGATGTTCTCTCAATAAGAGCGGAAGGCGTTCATCCACGATGCCAATCCAGGGTCCATCGTAAAACGAGGAGTTGTACCAGTAACCGTTATTATATAAGTAGTAGTAATTGTCGTAATACAGTAAATCATAAGGGCTTTCCGCTGCAACAGAATAGCCTAGCTCAGGCACATATATAAATGTTGGCGGAGAATCTATATAAATAGAGGGCCTGCTGCCAAGAGCAAGAAGAGGAACATTGACTTCTGAATAGCTGACATTTGGAGAGTTTGCGAGAAGTATCCCTGTGATCCCGAATGCGGTTACAATATATTTCTTCATGGTGATATTGTTGTTACATGTTAACAAAACCAGAAGATCAGCGACAAACTCATTTCAATGAAAAAAAAGGATAAAAAGTTGCCTTTCATGGCAAGTGCGGAGCGGGAATTGCCAGCCGGTGTTACCTGTCGCTTCGTTTAAGCATAAAGATCATATAGAGGACAACTGTAAGGTTGATGGATACAAAGCCGATCTTCATCCATGAAAAACCTTTCGCAAGTTCGTAGAGCTCAATCGGCAGATATATGCCTCCGCTTAACAAGGCAAACCACTCCGACCATCGTTTTGCAAACCATAGCCCGAAGCCCTCAACAAAGCGCATGGCAGCATATAAAACGGCAAGAAGTGCAAGAGAACGGAGACGTCCATCGGTCAGATTTCCGGCAGCTTCGATAAAGATTTTGGGAATGTGTTTTGCAGGGTTGAGATGCAGATGCCCGACCAGTTGTTCGGCAACAACCTGAATGTCTTTATGCATCAAAGAAAAAGCAGCTAACCCGGTAAGCAGCACCAGAAGCCCTTTGAAAGCCTCAAACAGTGCGATAACCTTAAGGCCGCCTTTCTGTTTCTTAATCGAAGAGGTATCCGTCATAATATTCATGGAGGAGCTGGTTTTTTGACTTCAATGACAGGGTCATTCCGGTTTCATTAAGCAAGGTTATGAAAAAGTTATAGTATTCCCGCAAGATCAGGAAGTTGAAAACTTTATTCAGGACTATCTTGGACGCTGGAACATTCATGACACCGTTATTTAAACGGCATCAAATCCGGTAAGGTTTGAGAAGTTGTGGAGGTAAGAGCCACCTTCGCTCCGCTTTTCTTGATTGCCAGTTTTGGATGAGACTGATAAGCAGAGGAGCGCGATGAATTAAGAATTGCATTTGCATATGCAAAATGATATACATATTTTATGGAAAACGGATGAAATTTGATGGATTCGACTGGGACAGCGGCAATCGAGCCAAATGTCAAAAGCATGGAGTCTCGATCGCTGAAATCGAAAGCCTGTTTTCAGGAACACCGTTAGTGGCACCGGACGTTCTTCATTCGAGCAAAGAACAGAGATTCCGTGCTGTAGGTCAGACAATCAAAAAGCGTCCTTTGTTTATTGTTTTCACGCTGAGGAAAAATGGTGGAACGCTCCTAATCAGACCGATTAGTGCGCGGTATATGCACAAAAAGGAGATAAAAGCTCATGAAAAAGAAATTCCCTGATTTTAAGACTGACGCCGAAGCCGAAACCTTTGTGGAGACTGCCGACCTGAGCGAGTATGATTTTTCAGGCATGGTTCCAATGCGCTTTGAATTGAAACGAAAGGATACGTCAATCAGTCTCCGTCTGCCTGAAGAGTTGTTAGACGCTGTGCGCATTCATGCAAAGCGCGTTGGTATTCCGTATCAACGCTTCATGCGGTTGGCAATTGAACGAGCAGTGAAGCCAAGTAAACACCCGCAACACATGGACGGCAGCATCCAAAAGGATCATAAGCTTGAGTAACTGCGCACGCCGATAACGCGGCCTGTTGGAACTTGAGTAGTTTTGCCTTTATTCTCCTTGCTTTCCATTGCAAGTCCAAGAACTGAACGACGTGGCATGGATACTCTTATTAGGTTATTACTGTTCATCCCCCCATGCCTTGTTGGAATCGGTGCCGTTGTCATGAAATGGAATTAATTGCATATTATAGTACCTGCACTACCTATCCCGATGTATTCCAGATTACCGATCTTGATGTGTGCAATAAATCGTTTGTTCTCAACGGTCTGCAAAACTCAACGGGATTATGGCAATACTGTTGGTTAAGCATTCATAGGACATACCCATGACTACTGAAAGCCATATCGAGCATAGCCTGATCGATACATTGGAAGATCTCAAATACACGTATCGTCCAGA
>JABDHL010000098.1 GCA_012972825.1 Chlorobiaceae bacterium | reverse complement strand
CGCACCTTCAAACTACGAGCTATGGGTGTTTTTTACGCTAACCCTGGGTGATTCTTATTTTCCGTTTTTGGCTTATTCTTGTTTTCCGATCACAAGATATCATCAACGGAGCGAGGGACGCAGCAGTTCAGGCGAAAAAAGCCCTTTTCGGTGCAACTCCCCAGGCAATTATCATGTTCAGCTGTGTTGGAAGAAAGCTTGTGCTCGGGCGTCGGATACAGGAAGAGGTCGACGCAGTCCTTGAATGTATTGGCCTGGATGTCCCACTGATAGGCTTTTATACCTATGGAGAAATCGGCCCTATTGATAAAACGATCAAAGATCGTTCAACGGTAAAATTTCATAATGAAACCGTTGTTCTCTGGGTGCTTGGAAAAGAATAATGAGTGACGGTAACCTCCATAACCTTTTCCCCCAAAAAACAGGTCATGATAAAAACAGACAACAACAGTCTCCAGCATCGAATTATTGAGCTTGAACAAGCTTCATTGCGAAGCAACCGCATTGAACAGGAACTGCTGCAAAAACAGACAGCTCTCCTTGACCAGAATATCAAACTGATAAGAAAATCAATCGAACTTTCAGATATTAAGCGGCAGATCGAAGATAAAAATTTCGAACTTGAGTTGTCGCAGTCGAAACTGGAAGAGGCTATGCATTCATTACGAGAAAGCCAGAATACCCTGAACTCTGTTCTGGCCAACAGCCCCGATACCATTCTTGCCATTGATAGAGATCACCGTATAACCTACATCAACCGATCCCTGCCTGGTTATAAAGATTTGCTGCAGATAGGTGAGCACCTTTGTGAACATATTATTGAGCCGACTCACGATAAGAGTTATCATAAGGCAATAGACAAGGCTTTTTTAACCGGAAATCCGGCAATAATAGAGTGTGAACTCTCCCTTCCTCACGGGGAAACACTTGAAATTGAATCACGTATCGGTCCATCAATCATTGACGGCACGGTTACCTCTCTTACTATAATTGTTTCAGATATTTCCGAGCGCAAGAGAATGGAAAAAGAGCTGAAAAAAATGCTGAACGACCTTGAGCGCTTTAACCGTGTTATGATAGGCAGAGAATTACGTATTAACGAGCTGAAAAATTTTGTCATTGAGCTGAGGCAGGAACTCAGAAAATATACCGGTATTATTGCTGACGGAATCTCTCACGATAAGGATGAGCTGCAACTGAACCTGATGATTGATGATGAATTTTTTTTAGGCGATGAATCTGGTAAAGGGAATAATAATGAAGCAGATAATAAACTATACAGGGAACATCAAAGGACTGTTCTTCTCAACCTCATTGAAGATGCCAACCTTGCAAGACAAGAGCTGCAGGAAATAAACCGCAAGCTTGAAGTAAAAGTAAAAGAAGCAAGTGAAGCAAATGCTGCAAAAAGCCAGTTTCTTGCTAATATGAGCCATGAAATCCGGACTCCGATGGGTGGAGTTATTGGTATGTCCGACATGTTGAATGATACCCTGCTTGATGCTGAACAGCGCAAATATGTTGATACCATTATCAGCAGCGGTCATAACCTGATGGAAATCATTAACGATATTCTTGATTTTTCCAAGATTGAAGCGAACTGTCTTGAATTCGACATAGTTGATTTTGATCTGCTGGAAATCCTTGAAAATATTTGCGGAATGCTTGGCTTTGAAGCTCAGAAAAAAGGACTTGAATTAACAGTTGTAACCAGCAAAGATTTTCCTTTTGCCCTGAAAGGGGATCCGGTAAGAATCCGGCAGATTTTTGTTAACCTGATCAGTAACGCTGTAAAATTCACTCATCAGGGAGATATAGTAGTGAGTCTCATGGCAGATGAGGAAACCGACAAACATGTTTTGATCAGGTGTACAGTCAAAGACACTGGTATTGGTATCCAGCCTGAGAGTCTATCATCAATATTTAAACCATTTATTCAGGCAGACGGCTCAACAGCAAGAAAATACGGAGGAACAGGTCTCGGTTTGTCGATTTCAAACTATCTGGTCAACAAAATGGGCGGCAGCATCACTGTGGAAAGCGACCCGGGAAAAGGATCTGTTTTCAGCTTTGATGTTATGCTGGAAAAACAGGATAGATTGCCTGAAGTGCTTCGTCTATCCGAAAATGATATTTCCAGAAGCAGAGTTCTTGTTATCAATAGTAATCCCACCGCACTGGACATGCTCTGCGATCTTCTGGATTCATGGCAGTGCCATTGCTACCCAGCTGCCAGTTTTGAAACAGCCCTTTCATTGATCAACGAAGACCGTAATAATCCGGAATCATCTGAAACCTGGGATGCAGTGATTCTGGATATTAATAACCAATACAAGGCAGGTGATGAACTGGACCGGTTTATGAGCGCAATTTTTACAACGCATCACTTTCCGATCATAATGCTTGCCTCACCCATTCAGTCTGGAGAAATAAAAAAACGCTTCAGTCCGGAGATGTTCACATTACTCCAGAAACCTGTCAGACGTATGGAACTGTTCCGCTCTATCGCTGATATTATGAATAGTGAAAAACATCTGCATGAAAACCGTCAAGAAGGAAACTGTAAACCTGAACAAAAACCAGCAGCAAAAACATTCAATATTCTTGTCGTTGAAGACAATCCGGTCAATCAGAAAGTAAGCACGTCCATGCTTAAAAAACTGGGTCTCTTTTCTGATGTTGTTCCCAGCGGAAAAGATGCTCTTGAGGCTATGCGCAATAAATTATACGATCTTGTTTTAATGGATTGCCAGATGCCGGAAATGGATGGATATGAAACTACAAGAATCATAAGAAATGACCCGGCACTTTGCGTGACACCCGATGTTCCAATTGTGGCAATGACAGCTCATGCCATGATTGGTGACAGAGAAAAATGCATCAATGCCGGAATGAATGATTATATCTCCAAACCTATCCGTAAATCGGATCTTGAAAAAATTCTAGCCAAATATCTTGGAGATAATGGCAACTATGCATAATCGGTACAGAAAACTGCGGTCATCAGTGTAACTGAGAAGAAACCCTGTGACAAGAGTAAAGCTGGCATTAATCCCCTCCCCTCCTCAACGTTTTTTTCTTTTCCCAGTGTACGATAGTCTAAAACAATGGCTTCAAAAACCAAGAACATGGAAAAATGAACAGGCTTGGTCTTGAAAAAAGTCCTTATCTCTTGCAGCATGCTCTGAATCCTGTGGACTGGTTTGTGTGGGGAGACGAGGCTTTTGAAAAAGCTGAACATGAAAACATACCGTTGTTCCTCTCCGTGGGTTATTCAACTTGCCATTGGTGCCATGTCATGGAGCGGGAATCGTTTGAAAACAGAGAAATCGCCGAACTGCTGAACCGTAACTTCGTTTCGGTCAAGGTTGACCGCGAAGAGCTTCCCGATGTTGACCGTCTCTATATGAACTATCTTCAGTCAAGCACTGGAAATGGAGGCTGGCCTATGTCCGTATGGCTTACTCCAGAACGAAAGCCTTTTTACGGAGGCAGTTATTTTCCTCCTGAAGACCGGTATGGCCTGCCTGGATTTAAAACCATCCTTAAATCCATAACCCGTCTGTGGAAGAGTGATAAACAAACAATTATTGACCGCTCCTGCAGTTTTTTCAGTTCTCTTGATCAATTTTCAAGAACGAATCCTATTGCACTGCCCGGAGAAGATAAGGCGCAGAATAAATGCTTCGAGTGGCTTCAAACAAACTACGACTCTCAGTTTGGAGGTTTTGGCGGTGCCCCGAAATTTCCCCGGCCAGTATTGCTGAATTTTCTGTTCAACGACGCTTTCTATACCGGGAACAAAATAGCTCTCAGGATGGCGCTCAATACCCTGAAAAAAATGGCTGAGGGGGGAATTCACGACCATATCGGTGTTGCAGGAAAAGGCGGCGGAGGGTTTGCACGTTACTCCACGGATGCCCGCTGGCATGTACCTCACTTTGAGAAAATGCTTTACGATAATGCTCAGCTTGCCGTCTCCTACCTCGAAGCATTTCAGTGCAGCGGCGATATCTTTTTCAAGAGTACAGCGAAGGACATTTTTAACTATGTGCTGTGTGATATGACGTCGCCTGATGGAGGCTTCTATTCAGCTGAAGATGCAGACAGCCTGGAAACGGCGTCCGGCACCATAAAAAAAGAGGGGGCATTCTACCTCTGGAGCGCTGATGAATTGCGGGAGATTCTCGAAGATGAAACGCTCACTGCGATTTTCTCCCTTACCTACGGCATCAGAGTTGAAGGAAATGCTATGCACGATCCACATGGAGAGTTCATCGGCAAAAATATCCTGATGCAGCATGCCACCGTTGAGGAAACTGCTGATAAGTTTGGAAAGACAACTGAAGAGATCAATACGCTTCTTGATGATGCTCGTGCAAAACTTTATAGAGCAAGGGCAAAAAAGCCTCGGCCTTTTCTTGATGATAAAATACTCACAGCATGGAATGGCCTGATGATTTCAGCTTTGGCAAAGGGATACCGAGTATTGCATCACGAGCCATACCTTAACGCTGCAAAGAGAGCTGCAGACTTTATTCTTGATAAACTCTATGACCGCAAAAAAGGTCTTCTGCTGCGCCGATACAGAGACGGCAACGCAGCTATAGCGGGAAAAGCTGAGGATTATGCATTTTTTGTGCAGGGACTGATAGAGTTGTACGAAGCATCTTTTGATGATCAATATCTTCTGACGGCTCTTGAACTTGCAGAACTGCAGAACAGCCTTTTTTATGACCCTGTACAGGGAGGCTATTTCAGCACCGCTGTTGATGACAATACCGTGCCATTGAGACTCAAGGAAGATTATGATGGCGCTGAGCCTTCGGCAAATTCGGTCAGTGCCCTGAACCTTCTGCGACTGAGTGAAATAACGGGAGTAGAAAAGTTTTCAATCAGAGCGGAAGAAACCATCAAGTCATGTGGCACCATACTTAGTGAAAACAGCCATGCTCTGCCTCAGATGCTGGTTGCACTGAACTTTGCGCGCAAAAGAAAAAGCAGGGTTATTCTTTCAGGAGAGCTGTACACACCTGAAATGGCCCAACTGCGAGCTGTAATTGATGGACGATACCTGCCGGGAAACGTCATCATGCATGCTTCAAATGAACTTATTTCAATCCAACGCTTTCCGGAAAGCATTCAGACCGGTGCTGTCCACCCGCAAGCATCTCTCTGTATCGACCGTACCTGCTTACTGCCCATCAATGATCCGGAAATGCTTGCTGAAGCTCTCGACAAGGTCATGCCATCTAAAACAAAAGGCACAAGCTATTAGTATACATCGGCATTAATAAGTTACAGATTGATGCCTCGTATCACTTACCCTTGAAGCAGAGGCTCTTTATGTTAACGAACGCATGAATTCCATAACTGGAGAGTTCGCGACCATAGCCGGACTGTTTTACCCCGCCAAAAGGCAGGCGAGGATCGGATTTTACCATACTGTTGATAAAACAGCAGCCGGCTTCAAGCTGATCGGCAATGGCAAGTGCCCTTTCAGTGTTGCCGGAAAAAACTGCTGATCCAAGTCCGTAAGGGGTATCATTTGCAATAAGTACGGCTTCACGGTCGTCCTTTGCTTCAATAAGGGTTGCAACCGGCCCGAAGGTCTCCTCGCTATATACTTCCATCCATTTGTGAACCCCGGACAGAACTGTTGGCGGGTAGAAAAAGCCTTTTCCTTCCGGGATTTTTCCCCCGCAAAGCAGACGTGCCCCTTCGGCAACACTCCGGGTGACCTGACAGTGAAGCTGTTCACGAAGATCGTGGCGGGCAAGAGGTCCGACCTCGACCGCAGGGTCGAACGGGTCACCCATCACAGTCGATTGCATACGCTGCAGAAGGAGAAGCTCAAACTGTTTAAAAACATGCGCGTGCACAATAAAGCGCTTGGCGGCTATACAGCTTTGTCCGCTGTTGAGAAGACGCGCTGCAGCACAGGTGTCGACAGCCTGAGGAATATCAGCATCATCGAGAATAATGTATGGGTCACTGCCACCGAGTTCAAGGACGCTTGTTTTCAGTGCTTTACCTGATTTTGCGGCCACTGCCCTACCTGCGGCAGTACTTCCGGTCAACGATACCCCCTGTATCGCAGGATGGTCTATTATAAAGCCGGTCAGAATGTCAACATCTTCAAGATCGATATGCACTGCGCTGTAAAGATGTGCAGGAAATCCTGCATCGCGAAAAAGCTGTTCGATAGCAATGGCTGACCCGGTAACATTGGGCGAATGCTTGAGAATAACACCGTTTCCTGCCATAATGGCTGGTACGGCAAAGCGGAAAACCTGCCAGAAAGGAAAATTCCAGGGCATGATGCCGAGAACAAGACCAATGGGTTCAAATTTCACCACTCCCCGGACTCCGCCTTCAAGATAACTCTCTTCGGGTTTTAAAAACGATGCGGCATTGTCGGCATAAAAATCGCAGACCCATGCTGATTTCTCCACTTCGGCAGCTGCTTGTGAGATTGGCTTGCCCATTTCACGACTTATCAGGGCTGCATGCTGGTTTTTTTCAAGGCGAAGGATCCTGGCAAGACGCTTCATGAACACACTGCGTTCAGAGATAGAGAACTCTTTCCAGGAAATATAATCCCAGTAGGACAACGTTATTACTTCTCGAATTTCACCGGATGTCATGGAATGATATTCGGCAATCGGTTCTTCGGTAGCTGGATTGACAGTAATAATCATTATGTAAAACGGTTCAATGATGATAGAAACCGGAAAAAGCATCGGTGTCAACTATTCTGGTCAATGCTTTCATAGATTGCAAGGTAACTCTCATAACGTTCAGAATCAATATGACCGGACTCAACGGCCTTCAGAATCCCGCACTTCGGCTCTACGGTATGTGTACATGATGAGTATGCACAGTCATGCATAAAGGAAAGAAATTCCTTGAAGTAAAAACGAAGATTTTCGCGGGTTATGTCTGAGAGATTAAACTCCCTTATACCGGGAGTATCGATGATAAAGCCGCCGCCAGGGAGAAACAACATCACTGAGTTACTGGTTGTATGAAGGCCTTTTCCGGTCTTCTCATTTGTTTCACCGGTTTTTAACCGCTCGTGACCGGAAAGCTGATTGATCAGGGTTGACTTTCCCACGCCAGAGTGACCGCTGAAGGCTGAAAGCTTACCGGCAAGAGCCTTTTTCAGAGCTTTCATACCACGTTTCTTTTCGGCACTTGTATAAAAAACCCTATAGCCGAGAGCCTTGTAGGGCTTCATCATCTCACGAGTCTCCGATGAATCCTCAAGATCTATCTTGTTGACCACAATAATCGTTTCGAGTTTTTCGGATTCGGCAAAAACAAGGTACCGGTCGATAAGGCGAGTGTTGAGCAAAGGTTCATAGGTGGAGACGACAACGACCAGCTGATCGATATTGGCCGCAATTACCTGCGTTTTCTCTTTGCTGCGATTCCTGCGAACATCCCTTTTTCTTGTCAGGGCACTCCTGCGAGGGCGAACAAATGTTATAACTGCCTCAAATAATGCGGTTCCTGTTTCAATCAATTTCAGTTCAACACTGTCACCAACGACGACAAGTGAGGCATCTCCATTATCTGTTTTCGTTCCGGGAAAGGTACGGGCGCGAAACTCGGTACCGTCTTCGGAAATAACAATATAAGATGCACCGGAAACCTCAGTGACAACTCCGGCTGTGGCCGGAGCATTCAGGCTTTTCATGTTCATGTTCAAACTACAGTAGTCCCTTCTGTTTCAATAACATCTACCCTATATCAGCAAGCGGAGAGCGCCCTCGGTAATAACGCTCATAATAGCTCCTGATCATACTGTGATCTGCATCCTTCAGCTGACCATCCTGTTCGACAAGTTTGAATGCTGCAGAACGGGCTGACTGCATGATATCAAAATCAAAGTTCAGATCGGCAATCTTTAAGCCGCTCAAGGTTCCGGACTGCTCCTTTCCGAGAATATTGCCGGCGCCCCTTATTCTGGCATCAATTTCGGAAATAATGAAGCCGTCAGTCGTTGACTCCATTGCTGCAAGCCTTTCGCGAGCATCATCCGTAAACTTTGTGTAGAGGAGAAAGCAGGTGGAACGGTGTTCACCCCGACCAACCCGTCCCCTGAGCTGATGAAGCTGGGCAAGGCCAAAGCGCTCGGCATGCTCGATAATCATGACAGTGGCATTCGCCACATCAACACCAACCTCGATAACGGTAGTTCCCACAAGCAGATGAAGCTCTCCTCTCCGGAACTGCCCCATCACCTCATCTTTCTGATCCGGCGTCATCTGGCCATGAATCAGTCCAAGTCGAAGGTCAGGAAATACTTCTGTAGAAAGGTGATGATAACTTTCCACTGCAGCTTTCATGTCCATTTTTTCCGACTCCTCAACAAGAGGATAGACAATATAACCCTGCCTGCCTTCCGCCACCTGTGAACGAAGAAAATCATAGACCGTTGGGCTCTCTTTTTCATGCTTTAGATAGGTCTTCACCGGAGTCCGGCCAGCGGGCATCTGATGAATGACCGAAACATCAAGGTCACCAAACATACCCATGGTAAGCGTTCGCGGTATGGGGGTAGCCGTCATCAGGAGAACATGAGGATTTATCGCTTTTTCCTGAAGCGCCTTTCGCTGCAATACCCCGAATCGATGCTGTTCGTCAATGATAACCAGTCCAAGTCCGGCATAATTGACACCGGTTTCAATCATGGCATGGGTACCGAGAGCAATATTGAGCTCCCCTGAACTGAGGGCTGAAAAAAACGACTGACGCTCTTTTTTCCCCTGCTTGCCCGTCAGGAGCCCAACCTGCAGACCAAGAGGCTGGAACAACCGTTTCATACTGAGATAGTGTTGAACAGCAAGAATTTCGGTAGGAGCCATGAAGGCTGACTGCAGGCCATTATCAGCAGCAAGAGCCATGGCAAACATGGCAACAATGGTTTTACCCGATCCGACATCTCCCTGCAGGAGACGGTTCATGGGACTGCCGCTTTTGAGATCGCGGTATATTTCACGGATTGCATTTTTCTGGGCATCTGTCAGCTCATAAGGGAGGCTTGCATAGAGCTTTTCGGTGACTGCGCCGGAATGGGTAAACCTGACGGCAGATTTGATCTCCCTGATCTTGTTGTGGCGGAGGGCAAATAAGAGCTGTGCATAAAACAGTTCGGTAAACTTCATGCGGTAACGCGCCCTGGCAAGCGCTTCATCCGATGAGGGAAAATGAATTTCACGATATGCCTCCGCCAGTGACAGCAGGCTGTATTCCGACAGAATTGAGTGACTGAGGTTTTCATCCGTGCCCGGCACAATCGCCTCAAAAGCCCGGACGACGAGGTTGCGCATCTGACGGGAAGTGAGACCGGCAAGTTTCATTGCCTCAGTTGTAGGGTAGAGAGGGATAATCTTGCCCGTATGGTAGAGATCAAAATCGCTTGACTCCCCATAGCCCGGATCATGAGCGTTCAGACTGAGACGGTCGAAATCGGGATGCTGCATCTGCGCCTGCCGGCCAAAATAACCAACTTTGCCGTGGACGGCAAGGGCTTCACCAGGCACGATGCTGCGAGAAAAGTATCGCACCCCCCTGAACCAGGTAAGTTCAAGAACGCCTGTAGCATCAGTAAGCCACACCTTGAAACGTGCCTTTCCGGGAGTATCCCCTTCAAGCCGGGTTTTTATTATTTTTCCAACAACCGTGACGGTTTCGCCATCGACAAGGTTGATGATGCTTTTCATGGCACGCCGGTCAAGATATCGGCGCGGAAAGTAATCAAAAAGGTCATTGATGGCAGTAATACCGACCTCTTTAAGAAGTGAGGCTTTTTTCCCCCCTACTCCCTTCAGATAGATTATTGAGGTAGAACCGGTCATATTAATGGTTGTAACTGGACTGAAATTCTTGTATATTAGCACCTTTACAATTTTATTGCCGGTTATATCACTTATTGTACGACAAAGTCAACGAAAGTCATGAAACAAGATATTCATCCAAAGTATAAAGAGGTTACCGTCAACTGCGCAAACTGCGGCAACTCTTTTGTTACCCGTTCAACACGGTCAACCATCAAAGTCGATATCTGCAACAACTGCCATCCGTTCTATACCGGAAAACAGACGCTTGTTGATACCGCCGGACGCGTCGAGCGTTTCAACAAGCGCTTTGCAAAAGCCACTGTTGGACAGCATAACGCTTCATAGAAGAACTCCTGCTTTTTTCGGCACACCAACACTAACCTATCTGAACAGCTATGAGTGTCAGGGATGTTTATCAGAAAACTGAACCTAAAATGAAAAAAACCATCGAAGCGTTTCAGCATGAAATTGCTTCGATCAGGACAGGAAAGGCTACAACGACCCTGCTTGACCGTATCAAGGTTGAAGCATACGGCCAGCTGATGCCGTTGAAACAAGTAGGCAATGTAGGGGTTCTTGATGTTCACACCCTTATGGTGCAGATCTGGGATAAATCAATGGTTTCCGCTACTGAAAAGGCTATACGTGATGCCAATCTGGGACTCAATCCAGCCGCTGACGGCCAGAATATCAGAGTCAGTATTCCGCCGCTTACCGAAGAGCGCAGGAAAGAGTTTGTCAAGCTCACCAAGAAATTTGGAGAGGACTCAAAGATATCTCTTCGGAATCTTCGTCGCGATATGATTCACGAGATTGAAAAACTCGAAAAAGATAAAGCCATAAGCGAAGATGATAAAAACAAGGGAAAAAAGGATGCTGACGAGTTGCTGCACAAGTTTGAAAAACAGCTGACTGATCTGATAGTCCTGAAAGAAAAAGAAATTATGGAAGTTTGAACGAAGGGCTATAGATCTCCCAGCAAGCTTCGAGATGACAGGGAGGCGAGATTCAGGGCTACAGGGAGGATTACTCTTCGAAATATTCTTTCATTTTTCTGAATACCTCTTTTTTGCCAAGCAGACCGCTGATCATACCAAGGACAGTTGCTGCACCTGCAGCAAAAAAGAGTGGCCGGGCTGAAATATTGTTGGTATAATAAATCGCCGGAATTCCCCGCTCTTTGGCAAAGCTGTCAAGAGAGGTTGTCCCAATCACCAGATCCGGTTCATAATCGAGTATCGCCTGCATATCTTCTTCAAGATATTTCCGGTAACGAATTTCCGTGCCAAGCATTGACAACACGTTATGGTCTTCCTCTCCAAGTGCCATCCTCGCAATGGAGGTTGAGGCAAAGGGCACTTCAAGACCAGCTTCAAGCAGAAGACGAACAAGCGGCAGTTCATTCCCTTCATAGCCAGCGACAATCACTTTACCTTTAAGATGTTTAAACTGGGAAAGCACATCCCGGGCTTTCTGCCCTTCGTCTGCAGCAACGGCCTGAACAATCACTGGATCAAGATTCAGAGCTTCTCCGATGCGGCGGATCCATTGTACGGTTGCATTTGCCCCGATCGGATTCCCCTTGACAATCTGCATGCCTTTTTCTTCAAGCAGAGAGACCGTTCTTTCATAAAACGGATGCAGCACGGCACATACTTCAGCCTGACCGGCCTCGATATAGTCTTCAAGTGCGGTTCCGGGAAGTGCAATAACTGACTCAACACCAATTTTCTGGAGAATACCCCCTATAGTCATTGCATCGACCGGAAATATCTCTCCAAGAACTACCAGTGATTTTGTTTTTTTAGGAGCATCAAACAGAGCAAACCTCTTTAAAAGTGTCGCAACGGCAACATCTTTTGCTTCCGGATGCGTCCTGATCTGAAAAGCAGGCAGGCGAACCAGAAGCACCTCTGCGTTGCCGACTTTTCGTGGCAGGAGTTCTTCAGCTATTCCGGCTGTTTCGGCAACACATGTGCTGACAACAGGAATAAATCTTACCGACAAATCCTGTGCAATACCGTCAATGGTACGCCGGAGATCGTCAATCATGGTTCCGCCTGAAATCTGCACATTCATCAATTCAGGGGATATAATAGATTTACGTGCTGCGTAAAAATGGGACACGAAGGTCAGTCCATAGAGGCATCCCTGATCAGCGACCAGACAGACCTGAACCCCATCAATTCTTGTCAGCACCCTCAGTCCGCCGAATGCAGGACACATTGACTGGGGATGCAACGTTTTACAACCCTTTTTCTCCATGAATAACACCCTTCTTTAACACCTGTTGGATATATGCACTCCCGGCAATTTTTTTAGGGAGGCTTTTAAGACGCTCTGAAGCTGCAGCACGGTTTGAGAATTTACCGGTCATGAGCCTGTAATATTTTATGCCGTTAACGGATCCCGGCCAGACATAAGCCGCAACTTTTTCTGCCTGTAGACGGCTCCGTTCTTTAAGAGCTGTCTGCTCCAATCGAAACGTTTCCAGAACAATGGTACACTCTCCTTTTTCAAGAACCAAAGAGTCAGTGGCACCTTCTGCAGACAATGCTTTTGCATTGAGTGCCACAGCCGGTTGCTCCGGTCCTGAGACTATCTCTTTATGAACCACAGGCATAACCTTATTTTCCGTATGCGGGCGTGAAGAAGTTGAAAATATGACTTCCGGTTTTCCGTAATAGAGAAGAGCAGATAGTACACAGGCAAAAAAAAGCAGTGCGATTGGAATTGAGTATTGGGGCCTTTTACTCTCTTTTCTGACTTGTAATGAATCATTCCGAGGAAGAACAACGTCTTCCAGATTCTGATACTCCCGGTTCAAAAGCTCTTCTATAGATCGTTCAGGATAAAAGCCATACAATCCATGTTCTTTTGAAAAACGACCCAGCCCATTGATTCTGATCTCTCTCTGCTGCCTAACAGCATTTGAAAAAACAGTTGCAATCGCCCTGCCAAGGCGCTCTGCTTCCGTGGTATTCAATTTAAGCCTCAACGCAGCAATACGCGCAGTATCATCAGCTCGAGAAATTTTAGGGTCAAACGTCAACCTGTTGCAAGGAGGAGAATAAGTTATACCCGAAGCATCACTTATTTTTTTTAAAGGAACATGTACTACCGTAAACGAACCAAGTCCTTTGACAGCAAGCTTTCGCACGGCAAGAAGTTCAGTAACCATAGCTGTGAAAAATCCGTTAAGAAACCGCCCGGATTCTTGCGTGTCAAGATCAAGCAACCCCGAAAGTTCTTCTATCAGATCATGGTTTATCATAACATCGCCATAGCGAAATGAGCAATCTGCACCTTATGGGTAATAACACCGAATATAACACTTCCTCTTTAAAGCACGACAAGCCGGGGCAGGATAGAATTCTCACCTGATACTTCGGAATTGAAAATGTCAGTGCCGATTAAGGACGTTGCAAAAAAACAGGGGGGGATTTGACAAATGTTTTGTTTTATTTGTGTTGCAGGTCTTTTTAGCTACCAATCCTTTTATTTACCGAATGAACTTGGAGATTCTTTCTGTCAGCCAGCTGACTCAGCAGATTAAAACCGGGTTGGAGACTCTTTTTCCACAGGTAAAAATCAAAGGTGAAATATCAAATTTCAAAAGGCACAGTTCGGGGCATAGCTACCTGACACTGAAAGATGAGGGAGCCCAGATTGCTGCTGTAATCTGGAAAACCACAGGGAGCCGTCTTGCCGTCACACTTAAGGATGGTATGAATGTTGTTGCCGAGGGACGTCTTGAGGTCTATCCTCCGTCCGGGCGGTATCAGCTGATCTGTACATCAGTCACTGAAGTCGGACAGGGTGCACTTCAGCAGGCCTTTGCAGAGCTGCTTCAGAAACTTGCAAAAGCCGGTTATTTCAGTGTTGAGCGCAAACGACCGATTCCTGAAATTCCTGAAACCATAGGCCTTATAACCTCACCCACCGGCGCGGTGATTGAGGATATGAGCAATGTGCTGGAACGACGATTTCCTGCAGCAAGAGTGCTCCTCTATCCTGTCAGCGTTCAGGGTGCCAATGCGGCTGAAGCCGTTGCATCAGGTATCGCCTATTTCAACAGTACAAAAAAATTAAACCACCGACCTCAGGTGATTATTATCGCCAGAGGAGGAGGTTCACTGGAAGATCTGCAGGCTTTCAACGGAGAACTTGTTGCCAATGCCATTTATCTCTCTGTACTTCCAATCATCAGCGCTATCGGTCACGAAACCGATCTGACCATTGCCGATATGGTTGCAGATCTCAGGGCGGGTACGCCTTCTATTGCTGCTGAACTTGCAGTTCCGGATACCCAGGAGCTGCTCCGGCATATCGATAATCTTCAATCAAGACGTGACAGCATTCTGCTCGGAAAGCTTGAGGGTGCAGACCGTCAAGTCTATTCGATCTGCAGCAGTTATGCTTTTAACCGGCCTCTTCTGCAGATGCAGCAGTTTGATGACCGGCTCAACTCTCTTGTCGATCAGATGGGAAGAACAGTCAAAGGTGGATATGGTGAAAAAATGCAGCGCTATGCTTCAGTCTGCCAGCAGCTGGCTCTCCTGGATTACAGAAATACACTTGAAAGAGGATACGTGCTGGTTAAACAAGATGGTAAATTTGTGACTGGTGCAACAAAACTGCACCCGACCGACGATGTGGAACTTCTGTTTCATGATGGAGTGCTTCCTGCTGTTATCAGCAGGAAGAAGCTTCACTGATTATTCTTCGAACCAACTCAAGATCCTCAACAGTGTTAACCCCAGGGTTATCGATAAGCGTTTTAATACACTGTATGCGGAACCCGTTCTCAAGCAGTCGAAGCTGCTCAAGCGATTCAGCCTCTTCGAGCATCGAGGGTTGAAGCCCTGCAAATTTCACCAATACCTCCGCTTTGAACGCATAAAGTCCAATATGGCGATAATAGGTTGTCGTAGAGAGCTTGTTACGTCTGAACGGAATCGGGCAGCGTGAAAAATAAAGAGCATATCCTTTGGAGTCCATAACGACTTTCACAACATGAGGGTCCTCAATTTGTGCCGCATCATCAGACTGGAAAGGAAAAACAAGTGTGGAGCAATCCGGTGGATGAGCTAGAAAGAAAGGTTCAAGGGCAAGATCAATATTTTCAGGACTGATCAAAGGCTCATCTCCCTGCAGATTGAGAAAGACATCCCCTCCAATCTGCCGGGCAGCTTCGGCAATTCGTTCGGTACCGCAACTGGCTTCACGTGAAGTCATAACAACTTCAGCCCCGCGTTCTTCGAGTACAGCGGCTATCTCAGGGCTATCTGTTGCAACAACAACTCTTTCTGCCAGACGGGATTTAAGTGCCTGACGCCAGGTGCGCACAATAAGCGGTTCCCCACAAAGATCAGCAAGCATTTTTTTTTCAAGACGGCTTGAGTCGAGCCTTGCAGGGATGAGAATAACAGCTTTCATAGGGTTTGTGGACTATCGATGATCAAGGTTACCGGGCCGTCATTAACCAGAGAAACCTGCATATCAGCTCCGTACCATCCTGTCTTTACGGGTTTTTCGAGCTTTTGCTCCAGTTTTCGGACAAAGCAATCATAGATTAGGCGGGCATGATCAAAACTTGCTGATCCGGAAAAGCCGGGTCTGTTGCCCCTGCTGGTATCGGCATAGAGGGTAAACTGGGATACAACCATTACCTCTCCGTTTGTCTCTTGAAGCGAGAGGTTCATTTTACCCGAAGAGTCATTAAAAATCCTCAGGGCAGCAATTTTACGGATCATCCAGCCGATATCCATATCATCATCATCAGGGGCAATACCAAGCAGAACAAGCAGACCCGGACCGATTGCCGAATACCGGCCCTCAGATGCTGCAACATTTGCCGATAAAACTCTCTGGACAACAACTCTCATAAAAACCATGTTTTGCAGCCAATCAACAATAGGATTCGAGCACGGGAGCTGCGGAAACTGAGCTGATTCCTTCAAGCATTACCGTTTTTGTGCGCGAAGTATTGCCGGATATGATATGTACCCGAGATAGGGGAATGCGGAAAACCTTTGACAAAAGTTCACAGCACTCCTTATTGGCTGCATCGTCGACCGGGGCAGCTTTTAGACTTACCTTTAATCCGCCGTTATAGACACCGCAAATTCTGCTTTTTGAAGAACGAGGGTGTGCCTTTACGACAAAAACCACATTGCCGTTTTTTTCGCGAAGCTCAACCACCTCGATGTTTACCCGATGACTTTTGGCACCTTGAAAAAACGATCCTGCTTATCAGGAGCATTCAGCAGTACAGATGCTGATGCAAGTGCCGGAAGCTCAACATCATCGCGAAGCACGTTGATCTGGTCATGAATACTGCTGAGCGGCTCAACACCTTCGGTATCTACTTTGTTGAGTTTTTCAACATAATGAAGAATATTGTTGAGCTCACTGGTCATTGTCACCATCTCTTCATCCGTAAACCTGAGCCTCGCCAATTCAGCGATATAGGAAACATCTTTCGTTGTAACCGACATAAATACTATGATCAAAATTAAAAATATTCCTGAAACCACTTATGGAACATCAGTTTTTATAGTCTGCAAATACCTGCTTTTTGCTCATCAAGACGGTTTTTTGGTCGTTTCTCAATCGAAATAAACTCCCTTTGTTCTTCGCCGAGGTAAATCTGCCGAGGTCTGGCGATCTTCTGTTCTGTATCTTTGACATGCTCAATCCACTGCGCAAGCCATCCGGGAATCCTTCCTATAGCAAACAAAACCGGAAACATATCCAACGGAAATCCCATAGCCTGATAAATCAAACCCGAATAAAAGTCCACATTGGGATAAAGCTTTCTGCTGATAAAATACTCATCCTCAAGTGCAATTCTCTCAAGCTCAAGCGCAATATCAAGTAATGGGCTGCGGCCTGTTTCCTCAAAGACCTGAAAAGCGATTTTTTTAATGATTTTCGCCCGAGGATCATAATTTTTATAGACCCTATGGCCAAATCCCATCAAACGACCTTCACCATCCTTGACTGATTGAATGAAAGCAGGCACCTTATCAACTGAACCGATTTTCAACAGCATGTGAATAACCGCCTCATTTGCTCCACCATGCAATGGTCCGTAAAGTGCAGCACAACCGGCAGCTATAGCCGTATAAGGATCAACACCGGAACTGCCCACAGCTCGTACAGCATTGGTTGAACAGTTCTGTTCATGGTCGGCATGAAGAATAAAAAGAACATCGAGCGCATGTTCAAAAACCGGATTAGGCTGATAACGCAATTCGGTCATCTTAAACATCATTGACAAAAAATTACCGCTATAGCTCAGTTCATTATCGGGCAGCACATAGGGAAAGCCAAGGCTATGGCGAAAACTCATTGCCGCAAGAGTAGGTATTTTACCGATAAGACGGTGAACCTGGAGTTTTCGTGACTCTTCATTGTTAATATCCTTCGCATCACTGTAAAAAGTCGAAAGCGCTCCTACAGTACCAACCAGAATACCCATCGGATGAGCATCATAGCGAAACCCGTCCATAAACTTGACAATATTGGCATGGGTCATTGTATGATGATGGATGTTATATGACCATACGGCCAACCGCTCCTTATCGGGCAACTCACCTTTGATAAGCAGATATGAGGTTTCCAGAAAAGAACTCTTTTCTGCAAGCTGTTCTATAGGGTAACCACGATAACGCAGAATGCCTTTATCACCGTCAATGAATGTGATACGACTTTTGCATGAGGCTGTATTCAAAAAGCCGGGGTCATATCCCAGAAGACCAAAATCTTCATCCGAAGCCTTGATCTGGCGAAGATCCATAGTATTAATACAACCGTGTTCAACCGGTACTTTATAAGTTTTTCCGGTACGGTTATCAGTAACGGTCAGAAAATTTCTGGAGTCTGTAACGTCCATAATGTTAGCTGTCTTGATGGTTGAATACCTTAATAAAAAAAGATCCTGCTGAAAAAATATTGTCTCGCGTCGATGGTGAATTTATGAAATAATCCAACCGTAACAGGTAAATTTCAACACTGATTTTTTTTATCCGTTTGTACTCCACGCATTCCCATGACATTTTACAGGAAATAACAACCCCAGTGCCGAAAAAAAACACAACTCAAAACACGCTGAATAAACAAAGGGCGTTATGAATCATTTTTCAATTTTCTGAAGTCAATATAAAAAGAAATAAAAGGAAAATACTTTTTGGATATTATGCATCAGCTCTCTACATTTACTTCCTCTTTCAGGGAGCTGTAGCTCAGTTTGGTTAGAGCGCCTGCCTGTCACGCAGGAGGTCGCGGGTTCGAGCCCCGTCAGCTCCGCAAAAAAAGCCTTCACTGTTTCAAGGAAGGCTTTTTTTATTCGGGGAGCATGTATTGAAAAGGAACAACCAGAACAGAAAGGAAAGAGTAAAAACCGTAATAATCAGTCTTTTTTTCGTTTATCACGAACATAGATTGCTTTTGACTGGCCTTCTCCGGTAATACGCTCATCGAAATCAAATAGTTTGGTGGCAGACAGCAACTCTCCAAGTTTTATATAGCCGTAATTGCGCGGATCGAACTCTGGAGACTGTTTGGCGATATTGCTGCCTGTTGTTGCGAGATGAGCCCATCCGCTTTCGTCCGAAGAGGCCTCAACGGCATTTCTCAATAAACGCACCAGTCTGGTGTCCTGCTTGAGTTCTGCTGATGACTTTTTTGAAATCGACTCATTTTCATTGATTTTAGCCCGCAGTACTTCGATATAAATAAACTTGTCGCAGGCTGACACAAACGCTGCTGGTGTTTTTTTTTCTCCGAAACCGTAAACAAAAAGCCCGGATTCCCTGATCCTCGAAGCCAGTTTCGTAAAATCACTGTCGCTGGAGACAATGCAGAAACCCTGAAACTTTCCTGTGTACAAAAGGTCCATGGCATCAATAATCATGGCACTGTCAGTAGCATTTTTCCCCTTGGTATAGCCGAACTGCTGAATAGGTTGAATTGAATACTCCAGCAGCACCTCTTTCCAGCTTCTCAGTGCTGTCGAGGTCCAGTCGCCATATATCCTTTTAACACTGGATGTGCCATACTTTGCGATCTCCGACAGAAGACCTTCTATAATTGTTGCCTGTGTGTTATCAGCATCGATAAGGACTGCAAGACGCTCAGTTTTTTCTACGGCCATGACACTGTCCGTTCTTTATGTTAAGAGCAAGAAAAGCAGTGAGCATCAGTTTTTTACCATGAACCCCTGCGCCTCAATAACCGCTTTAATGGTCGGCATGCCGACCATGTTCGTATCATAATCAACAACCACAATACCTTTGGCATGGGATGCATCAACCTCTATGATTCCTTCAAGATCTTCAAGAGCTTCCGTGACAAGCAGTTCACAACTGCTGCAGTTCATGCCGCTTACCTGCAATTCTGTTTTCATGACATTCGTATTAAGATTCATTGTCATTAATCCATACAAAATAAGTTACGCACACTGCCGACAAATCGGAAACATTTCTCTCAAATCCGCAGTACTCTTCATCAATATTGGCAGATCACTCTTGGAGTGAGTATATTGAATTACTATGATAAATTCCTTACCACATTCACGAGTCGGCATACAACGCGTGCCAATAATTGTTCTGCTGGCCACTCTGACCTTGCTGGCTTCATGCAGCCGTTCACCCAGTGACCTTAAAACCCTGCAGCAGCAGGTCTGGAAAAACCCGAAAGATGCTGGAGCTTACATGCTGCTCGGTAACGGGTATGCACGCAGCGAACGATACAGCGAGGCCGCGGATGCATATAAGAGTGCGCTTGCGATAAATCCAAAACTAGATGAAGCCTATCATGCTCTGGGCGCTGTTGCTTTCAACCAGAAAAACTATACTGAGTCACTCAAATATTTTCAAAAACACCTTGAGCACTCTCCAAAAGACTCCCTGACACTCTACGACGTCGGTAATGCCTATATGCAGCTGAAACAGTTCGAAAAGGCTGCAAAATCATACAGTGAGGCCATTGACAACAGCGAATCATTTACAGAGGCTCATTACAACCTTGCTATCTGCTATCTCAATACAGGACAAAGAGCTGAAGCTCAGGCGATTTATGAATGGCTTCTTAAGAAAAACAATTATCTTGCTGTCTCTCTGCAAAAACATTTCAAAAAATGATACATAACGTGCTTACCGCACATCGTGATCACAGTACAGTTTTTGCGGTCAAATACTGAAATCAGAGATATTTTTACGATTGGAAACCATTATTGCGGATTTGTTGTACAGTCTGTTGAAAGAAATGCAATAGAACAGTGTTTGAGAGTTACAATGCCGAGAAAAGTATATGAGTGAGCACCATAAAATCATTACATCTTCAGAGGATACTTTATCCATACAAAAGGCAGTTTCAAGGCTTAAAGAGGATTTAAGACTTTTTGATTATAAAAGTGCATTACCTGTTAACCTTGATCAACACCTGCTTGTAACGTTCTCTCAGCCAGTTGAGTCTTCGGATATTACCGGATGGCTGTACCGTCAGAAAGTATATCCAAAACTCTTTTGGATGAACAGGGAAAAGGATTTTTCTGTTGCAGGCATTGGAATTGCCGATACAATTCAGTTTGACGGATCTGGAAACAATGATGCATGTTTCCAGCAGTTTGGAATTGCTATTACGGAAAAAAATCCCGATGCACGCTATTTCGGGGGATTCCACTTTAATAACCAGGAGAAACAAAACCCGATATGGGAGAAGTTTTCCTCGTTTTCCTTTGTGCTCCCGCTTATCCAGTTAACCTTTGAACACAACACTTTCTCTCTCTCATGCCACCTCTGGCTCGAAAGCAGCTTTGAGGCTGAAACAAAAATCAGTGTAATCACTGATATGCTTGACCGTATTATTACCGATTCAGATTGTTCAGCAATGAAATTGCCGGAATTACTGGATCTCTCTTATAACCCGGATGAGAGACACTGGATAGAACAATGTCAGAAAGCGCTGCAGACCTTTCATTCAGGTGGCATGGAAAAAATCATGCTTGCCCGGCAGACTGTTCTTGAATTCAGCAGCAGTTTTTCTCCACTCCTTTTTCTGTTACAGTATCCCTATCCGCAAAATGCTGTCTACAGGTTTTACTTTGAACCTGCTGAACATCACGCTTTTTTCAGCTTCAGCCCTGAACGGCTTTACAGAAGGGATAACAATATGCTCCTCACTGAGGCCCTCGCTGGCACCTGTTCAAAAGAGACCATCAACGGTGGAGATATACAGGCTTCTGAAGCGCTCCTGAATTCAGAAAAAGATATCCGAGAGCATAATTTCGTCAAGGACATGATCTATCAGGAGCTTCTCAAGATATGCAGTGATATCGATATGGAAAAAAAGGTTCAGGTACTGCAGCTCAACCGGCTTGCTCACCTCTACAGCAGTTGTGCTGCCAAACTTAAACCTGGATTCCAGAATGACAGCGCAATCCTGAAACTTCTTCATCCTACTCCCGCTGTCGGCGGAGTCCCCAAGAGAGAGGCCATGAAACATATCATGAATCTGGAACCATTCAGCCGCGGCTGGTATGCGGGGCCTGTAGGCTGGATAAGCAGGGATGCCGCAGAATTTTCGGTTGCCATTCGATCTGCTCTTGTCAATGGTCGTTTTGCCTATCTCTACTCAGGTGCCGGCCTTGTACAAGGTTCAAATCCATTTTCAGAATGGGAAGAGGTCGACCAGAAAATAGGGGATATTCTGGCTATAACCCGCCAGGAAGTATGAAACCAAGAGAAGTTACCTCACTATGGAGCGGCATTGTCATTGAAGAACTGATCCGGCAGGGTGCAGAATTTTTCTGTATCTCACCCGGATCACGCTCAACACCGTTGACCGTTGCAATTGCAAGAAACCCGAAAGCACGGTGGAAAATGTTTGCCGATGAACGCTCTGCCGGCTTTTTTGCCCTTGGTTACGGCCGGGCAACAGGCAAACCGGCAGTGCTTATCTGCACATCAGGGACAGCGGTTGCAAACTATTTCCCTGCCGTGGTTGAGGCATCAATGGACTTTCAACCGATGCTTGTTCTTTCTGCTGATCGCCCTTTTGAGCTGCAAGAATGCGGTGCCAACCAGACCATCAGGCAGGAGGGCATGTTCGGCAGTTATACACGATGGAATATGCAGCTTCCTCTGCCGTCAAGAGAGGTTCCGCTGAAAGCTCTGCTCTCTTCCATTGCATACGCAGTTGCAAAAACACTTGGATCACCTGCAGGCCCGGTTCATCTCAACCAGCCGTTCAGAGAGCCGCTTGAGCCAGCAAGCCCCGATCTGAATGATCCCTGGCTCGATTCAATGCAAGAGTGGATGAACACGGGCAAACCATCAGGGGTCTCGGTATTTCCTGAAAAACACCCTGATACCGCAACAGTTGAGATGCTGCGCGAAGCGCTTTCAAGATCAAAACAGCCTCTGATTATTGCAGGAAGCATACAGAGCGCTGAAGAGGCGGAGGCTGTCAGAGAACTTGCTCTGGATCTGCAGGTGCCCCTCTATGCAGATCTTTCATCCGGGCTGCGACTGAAACGTGGTGTACAACCCTGGCAGCAGGCACTTCAATCGTCAGGATTTACCAGGCACTTCAGACCGGATCTCGTCCTGCATTTCGGCGGTCATCTTATTGCAAAACATCCAGCGGCTGCACTTCTTGAATGGAATCCAGAACACTATATCGTTGTACGATCCCATGCCAACCGCTTCTCTCCCGATCATAACGTAACTCTCAGCATTGAAGCATCGATTGCACTGACATCAATAAGCCTTAAAGGTTCCCGTACAACATTTTCCGGCATAAAAGCAGAAAGTGCTGAAGAGTTCTTCAGGCGTGCCGGTGAGGAGATTGATGCTGAAGCCCTCGCTCGTAAGCCTGTTACCGAAATTTCTGCAGCTCGCCTGACCTCACGCCTCATCACTGAACAACAGCTGCTCTTCATCTCAAACAGCATGCCTGTCAGGGACATGGACACCTACGCCGTCACCAGCCATCATAACGGGATAAGAAGCGGCATTAATCGCGGTGCTAGCGGAATAGACGGCATTCTTTCCACTACTGCAGGTTTTGCCGAGGGGCACCATAAACCAGCGACACTGATTATCGGGGATATCGCCTTCCTGCACGACCTCAATGCCCTTTCACTGCTCGATACATTGAGTGTTCCTCTTCAGATCATTGTACTGAACAATCATGGCGGAGGCATATTCTCCTTCCTGGCTGTTTCCGAATACAGCGATATCTTTGAAACCCATTTTGCTACTCCACAGAACTACAGCGTCCGGTCTGCGGCGGAAACTTTTGGTGTGGACTATGCATGCCCGAAGACAAACGGTGAATTCATCGATATTTATACAGCAGCATCCGGAAAGAATCGAAGCATTGTTATCGAAATAAAAGGATCCCGTCAGGAGAACCTGCTGCAGCACCGTGCACTGCAGGCAAGAATCAGTGCTCTTGCTGAAAAAAATCTCTTCTTCCTGTAACCAAAACCTTGGTGTCATAAGGTGCGTATTGCCATATCTATGACAACGGTGTAAGACTGCGCAATTCCGGCAGATCGGCTGCGAGCCAGTGTCGGGTAACCCAGTTGGGCTCACCTGTCGGCAGTTCACTGTCATCCTCATAGCGTAACCATTCGGTCAGTTCACCCTCGCCATCCCAACGATTTTCGTTGAGAGACCATGACAACCACGAACTTCCAGCGGCTGATCTTGCAAAAAACTCAATTCCCGAGTCTGCATCCCATAGCCGAGCGGTGCTGTCATCGCCTGCTGTCACGATGCGCTTCCCGTCCGGAGAAAAGGCGCACGCCAGAATCCCGCCTGAATGACCTTCGAATCGTCGAATTTCTTTGCCCGAGTCTGCATCCCATAGCCGAGCGGTGCTGTCATCGCCTGCTGTCACGATGCGCTTCCCGTCCGGAGAAAAGGCGCACGCCAGAATCCCGCC
>JABDHL010000097.1 GCA_012972825.1 Chlorobiaceae bacterium | reverse complement strand
GCAGATTTTTTGCGACTTTTTTCCACAGCACTCCACCAACCCTTGTGGTTCTGTAGAATGTTTCAAGCTGCGCTGTTTCAGTTGGAGGTGTCAGAAAGGTTACCGCGAGGGTTACGGCAATGGTAATGCCGACAATGATGAAAATCGAAAAGGGAAAAGTAATAGTGGTGAACAACTTCAGCCATGCCAGCACAGCAAACGGTGTAATCATCGATGTGATTTCAGACCACGCATTGAGTCGCCACCAGAACCAGCGGAGAATAAGTACAAAACCTGTTCCGGCACCGCACTGTATAATGAATTCCCAGGCACCTGTTATGGTTTCGAGCACAAAAAAGGTGATGCAGAGGGAAAAGGCTGCGGTCAGGAATGTCGTCAATTTGGAAACATTGACATAGTGTTTTGGGTTGCCATCCTTTTTCAGAAAGCGTTTGTAGAAATCGTTGATAAGATAGCTTGTGCCCCAGTTCAGATGAGTTGAGAGCGTTGACATGTAAGCCGCCAGAAAGGCTGCAATCAGCAGGCCTCTCAGTCCAGGAGGTAAAACAGCCTTCATCACATAGACAAAGCCGTCTTCTTTCTGGTTGAGCGGAAGGTGTGGAAACATGACGAGGCTCACCAGGCCGACGATGATCCATGGCCAGGGCCTCAGGCAGTAGTGTGCAACGGTAAACCAGAGTGTTGCAAGCAGTGAATGTTTTTCGTTTTTGGCGCTCATCATGCGCTGGGCGATATAGCCTCCTCCGCCCGGTTCAGCACCGGGGTACCAGGATGACCACCACTGGACAAACGCCATGGCGGCAAACGAGGCAAAGGGAAGGGCCGCAGCACCTGTCAGTCCGGTGCTTGATGATGTTGCGGAGCTGAACGAGGGGAAAAAGTCGAACATCCATTTCGGAAGAGCTTTCATAAGGCCGCCGGCAGAGACGACGACAGGGGAATGGACAGCAAGAATCGAAAGAATGATACAGCCTGTCATGGCGATAACAAATTGAATGTTATCAGTGATGGATACCCCCCAAAGGCCTGAAAGCCCGGAATAAAAGGTGGTAAGCAGGACAAGTGCGATAATGATCCATACGGGGTTCAACTCCGGTGCCATAATCTTTATGATCTTGAACATAGCCAGAGTGACCCAGCCGATAATGATCGAATTGATAAAGAGTCCGAAATAGACCGCCTTGAACCCCCGAAGGAATCTTGCTGCTTTTCCGCTGTATCGCAGTTCTATAAACTCAAGGTCGGTAAGAATTTCTGCCCGTCTCCAGAGTCTTGCAAAAAAGAAAACGGTGAGCATGCCGCCCGAAACAAACGTCCACCATACCCAGTTGCCGGCGATGCCGTTTTTGGCTACAAAACCGGCAACGGCAAGCGGGGTGTCTGCAGCAAAAGTTGTCGCAACCATTCCGGTTCCGGCAATCCACCACGGAAGTTTGCGTCCCGAAAGAAAAAACTCATCGACATTTTCCGAAGCACGTGAAGAGAACCACAGTCCAATAACAAGCGTCATGAGCAGGTATCCGACGATGAAACTGTAATCCAGAATATTGAGCTGATCCATATCGCTTGTTTCTTAAAAGTTTCTTTCAGGTGCTCCGAAATTCCTGTGGCTCTCTGGTACCTGCGTTTATTTACTCATCAATCCGTGAAAGCTCACGGAAGCTCTGGTAACGGTCTTCAATTTCAAGCATATCCAGCGAAGCAATTTTCTCAGTACCGAATTTTTCGACACAGAAACTTGCCATGGCGCTGCCGTACAGCACTGCTCTGCGCATCTCAAGGTCGTTAATGCTTTCGCAGCGTGCAAGATGTCCGATAAAGCCTCCGGCAAAAGTATCGCCGGCACCCGTCGGGTCAAAAATGGATTCGAGTGGAAAAGCCGGAGCCGCAAAAATGCCTTTGTCGGTAAACAGAAGCGCGCCGTGTTCCCCTTTTTTGATGATCAGGGTTTTGGGTCCCATATTGCGGATTATCCGGGCTGATTTGACAAGGTTTGGATCACCGCTTAAAATTCGCGCCTCACTATCGTTGATGATAAAGATATCAACTCGTTCAAGGGTTTTTTTGAGCTCTTCAGGTTTTCCTTCTATCCAGAAATTCATGGTGTCGCAGATGACCAGTGTCGGCTTGTTGATCTGGTCAAGAACTTTGAGTTGAAGTTCCGGATCGATATTGCCGAGGCAGACAAATTTGGCATCACGGTACTGTAATGGTACTTCAGGATCAAAATCCGCAAACACGTTCAACTGAGTGTCGAGTGTGTCGCGGGTGTTCATGTCGTAATGATAGCGTCCTGCCCATCGGAAGGTTTTTCCATCCTCAACTTTTTTGATTCCTTTGGTATCGATGTTTCTGGAATGCAGAAGGTCAAAATGTTTATCCTCGAAGTCCGAGCCGACGACGCCGACCAGCTTAACCTCGTCGGTAAAATAGCTTGAAGAGAGTGCTATGTAGGTGGATGATCCTCCAAGCGTGTCAAAAGAACTTCCAAAAGGGGTTTCGATATCATCAAAGGCAAGAGAGCCGACAATGAGAATAGACATAATGGGATAATGATTTGGTTGATGAAAAATTACAAAAGATACGTTTTTCGCCGGTTATCCCGTCAAACCTCCGGAGGAAGTTCAAAGAGCATGCATTGGCCCGGATTGCAGGTCACAGTGAGTTTATGCTCTCTGATTGGCCACGATGTTTCGCCGATCAGGTCGTAGAGCGAAATGTTGTTCATGCTGAATTCGAGTGCACCGGTTCTTGTATGATAAAGATTGCTGTTCCCGATGAAGAGCAGTGAGCTGCCGTCCGATGTTCTCATGACGGCAAAAAGTTCAGGTTCAGATACATAAGGGATGGTCATCGATCCGGTTTCTCCGCATAGCACCAGATCAAGATACTGCTTCCTGATATCAAGAATGCGCCTGATATAGGTGTTGAGAGGGAGAAGACCATTACAGTTTTCCCAGTCATAGCTGCAGGCGCTGAAGAGCGGAAGTTTTTCTGGAGGATAGAGAGCTCTGTCTTCATCGTTGAAATTAAGTCCGAGGTTTACCGGATGCCATTCACAGAGTTCCATTCCTGACTGCAGAAAAGGGATGGCTGGCAGTATGGCACTGAGCGTGAATATAAAGATAGAGAAGTTTCTTCCGGCTTCTTCACGGGGGTAACGGAAGCAGACGCGTGGTGTGTTGTGATTTTCACCAGTGCCAAAAAACGGTAGAGCTACACCGGTTTTGTTCAGGTAATTCAATAATCCACGGATAAAGACAATATCATGAATGACAAAGGGAAGGGAACCGAACACTGCATTGAAACCTTCATCGCGTATCTCGGGTGTAGGATTGAAATTCTCATCCCAGAACGCAAACCCCGGTTTGTTTTCACGGGCAATACGTACAATACTCTTTTTCAGTTCGGAAGGCAGGGCATGGCCCATATCAATCATGGCACCGTCAATATCGTAAAGCTTCTGGTAGCTTGGGATGATATCCAGAATCTCATTCCAGAGTGAAGTATTGTTGTATTCCGGATTCTCAAGCGCACAGTCGTACATCCTGATGGTATTGTAGGCAATGTAGTTGAACGCATCATGGTTATGCATTTTCAGATAAGTCACATCACTCCATGCCGGTTGCTTGTCATCAGGGGGCCAGTCAGAAAAAGCGCTTGCAATGCGGCATAGAGTGCCGTCCTTCGCGGTACCCTTATATATCCCGTCTTTTTCATGGACAGTCACCGGTTGGGTGACGAATTGCTCACGGTATTCGGAAGATGGGGCAGGAAGATTGTGCATCTCGTGGCGATCTACCATCTCATGAATCCATGTCAGGGTATCAGGATCGAAATGTGGTGGCCCGAAGTTGCATGTATTTTCATGGTCTCTGATCCAGTAGAACCACTCAGGGTGCTCTTGTATCCAGTTGCTGTCCATAGAAGATGTTCTAAACACAAACTCAAGCACAACATGAATATCCAGGATATGTGCAGCCTCAGCAAATGCTTTGAGCAGGAATTCCGGAGAAAATCCGAGTGCTGGCTCGTCAAGCATCGGATCAAGCTTTCTTGGGTCTTTAACGGCATAAGGAGAGCCCAGTGAGCCTTTTCTGTTCTGAGAACCAATTTCAGTGACAGGGAGAATATAGACGGTATTTGCGCCGAGATTTTTTATATACGGCAGGAGTGCAATTGCTTTAAGGAAGGTGCCTGTTTCCCTGAAACCGCATGCAAGCGGTTCAGAAGCGATTGTGCCGTCGCCGTTATGGTCAAATGCTGTGGTGAGGCGAATAAACAGATTGTAAACTACCGCACTCTCTCTCCAGTCTGCATTATTTTGTCGGGGGCTGTGGGGAACACTGCATTCAAGGATGTTTTCAAGTATTATTTTGAAGTATTCGGCCGGGTTGACCAGTTCGATTCCGTTATTTTTTCCGGTCCAGATTCCGGGAACCCTGTAGGTGCCTGCGGATAAATGCATGTCCAGGCTTTCCAGCGCCTGAAGGAGCGATGCCAGGTGAGTTGTCTGCAACGTGTGATATTATGTTAATTAGGGAAGAAAACGGGAAGATAACTATTATAGAAGTAACCAACGTACAAAGATATTAATTCTCTTATGAAGAACATCAGGATTACCGTTGAATATGATGGTACATCCTTTGCCGGATGGCAGAGACAGTCCGGCAGGATTACAACCATACAGGGGGAGATAGAAGCAGCACTCGGCATGATTCTGCAGGAAGAAATTTCTCTTGCAGCCGCCGGAAGAACCGACAAGGGAGTTCATGCGAGAGCTCAGACAGCAAACTTTTTCAGTTCTTCAACGATGGATCTTTCCCGGATAATACATTCGCTGAATTCGGTTTTGCCGAAAACTATCAGGGTAAGCGACCCTGTGGAAGTTTCTCATGATTTTCATGCACGGCATAGTGCCAGAGAGAGGCAGTACCGATATTTTCTGCTTGAGGAGCCATCAGCGATTTATGGCCGTTTTGCGGGATGTTTGTCTGGAAAACCCGATATTACGGTCATGCAGCAGATTGCAGCTTCTCTGCTTGGCACCCATGATTTTTCTGCATTTTCAAAGGAAGACAGGGATAATCCAGGCCGTCTCTGTACTGTTACTGCAAGCGAGTGGTACCGCACCGATCGCTTTCTGGTGTTTCAGATATCAGCGAACCGTTTTTTACGCAGTATGGTGCGCTATCTTGTAGATGCAATGATAAGCGCTGGAAAGGGTACTCTTAATGCTGAAGAATTCCAGAGGATGCTTGACGGCGGGGTTCTGTCGAGTTCACTCAAACCTGCTGATGCCAGCGGACTTTTCCTGTGGAAAGTTACCTACTGATACAGGAGTTGCAGGATATTATTGACGTAAAAGATAATTCTATTAGTCAGGAACGGTTTTTATTGTTACTTTTTCAAGGTTGATCTCTGCTGTTTCAGCATGGATCTTTTAGTAATCTCCTTTCTTAACGAATGTGCGCTTGTGAAAATAAGGGTTTATAATAAAGCTGTTTCCATGTTCACGGTGTCGTTAATGGCACTTGTTTTTCTGGTTTCCGCTCTGCCGGTTCGTGCTGACGATCCAGTGAAAACTATCAGAGGATCGCTTCCGAAGTCTTCGGTTTCAGATATTCTTGACAGTCTTGTCAATGCAACATATTTCCAGGATGAACACTTTTCAGCCCCTTCGAAAGAAGGTGAAAAGTTTGGATTTCCCGCCAATTTTGTGCCTCAGTACAGCGATTCTGTTTATGCCTCAAGGATTTCCCTGCTCGCCCGCAAAACCCCCTTCAATCTTGTTTTTAATGATCATGTAAGGGGTTTTATAAGACTTTATGCTGTCGACAAGAGAAATACGACGGCTAAAATCCTCGGACTCACCAAAATCTATTTTCCTCTGTTTGAGGAAAAACTTGATTCCTACAATATTCCCCTTGAGATGAAGTATCTCGCCATCGTTGAATCGGCCCTTAATCCAACAGCGGTCTCTCCTGCCGGAGCCAAAGGGCTGTGGCAGTTTATGTATGGCACCGGAAAAATGTACGGTATGCAGTCATCCTCATTTATAGAGGATCGCTACGATTCGGAGAAGGCGACTGTGTCTGCATGCCGATATTTAAGGGATCTCTACAATATTTATGGCGACTGGTTCCTGACACTTGCAGCTTATAACGCCGGGCCGGGAAATGTCAACAAGGCGATCAGGCGGGCCGGCGGGGTAAAAAACTACTGGGCAATTTGGGATTACCTTCCCGCTGAAACGAGGGGGTATGTTCCTGCATTTATTGCCGTGAACTATATTATGAACTATTATAACGAGCACAATATACGTCCGGTGGAGCCTGGATTTTTGTATCACGATATCGACACGCTCAGAACCACCCGTCTTTTGTCGTTCGAACAGATAAGTGAAACGATCGGAGTGCCGATGCGCGATCTCCACTTTCTTAATCCTCAATACAAGCTTGGTATTATTCCTGCGACTGGCTCAACCGGTAGCGTTATAAAGCTGCCAAAACAATATATCGCGCAGTTCCAGAAACGTGAGCAGGAAATTTATGCTTACAAATCGCCGCAAGCCTCTGAACGCGAGCAGCTGCTTGCCAGGGTTGAAAGTCTTAATTCCGGTTCGGGAGGTGAGGGCGCTGCAGGAAAGGGAGAGAGGGTTCATATTGTACAGCAGGGTGAAAATCTTGGTTCCATCGCCAGACTTTATCGTACCTATATCAGTCAGCTCATTGTCTGGAACAACTTGAAAGATCCTGATGTTACTCCCGGCCAGAAACTTGTAGTGTTTTCCGGAGGTGATAACAGCAATTCCGGACAGGGCGATTCTGGCAGAGAGGGTCCAGTTAAGAAAAAGATAGTGATGCACAGGGTAGGGAAGTCCGAAACTCTTGCTTCCATTGCAAGGAAGTATGGTACCAGCGCCCGGCGTCTTGCGGAGTTGAACAATCTTAATCACCGGATGACTCTTGTTCGTGGTCAGCGTTTGAAAATTGAAAAAGAGGTAGTCTCATCCGAAAGACCGCGTTTTTCATCCCGTCACTCCAGGGGTGCAAGAATCGGTAAAGGCTTGAAAAGTCATAAAGATAAGAGCGTGAAAAGTCATAAAGACAGAAAAGGAGGACACTCGGGTTCTTCCCGAAAACGGAGGCGGTAGTTCAGTGGGCAGTGTTCCTTGCGCAGCGATATTCACTTACTCCATCGATTTTTTCAATAAGTAATTGTTTTAGAGCCTGTTCCATTAAAAGGAAATTTTATTATCTTAAGCCTTTTCAAGTTGCTCAACTTACAGAGAATAGTGTTTGGTAGAAAAGAGCCTTATTCAATAATTCTTAAAATAAGAATCATTAAAACGTATGCGTAATATCATTTTCACCGGTAAGGGTGGTGTTGGTAAAACCTCTGTTGCTGCAGCCACAGCGCTCAGAGCAGCAGATATGGGGTACAAGACTCTTATTATGTCTACCGATCCGGCACACAGCCTTGGCGACTCGCTTGATATTCAGTTGGGACCTTCGCCGGTGAAGGTTGCTGAAAATCTTTGGGGTCAGGAAGTCAGCGTATTCGGTGACCTCAATCTGAACTGGGATGTAGTGAGAGAGCACTTTGCCCACCTGATGGAATCTCGTGGGATTGAAGGTGTTTATGCTGAGGAAATGGGTGTGCTTCCAGGTATGGAAGAGCTCTTTTCACTTTCCTATATCAAGCGTTATAATGAGCAGAATGAGTACGATCTTCTTGTTGTTGACTGTGCTCCTACCGGCGAAACCCTTCGCCTTCTCTCTCTGCCTGAAACATTCGGCTGGTTTATCAAGCTTATCCGCAATGTTGAAAAATTTATGGTAAAGCCGGTTATCAGGCCTCTTTCAAAAAAAATCAATAAAATAAACGATTTTGTTGCTCCTGTGGAGGTTTATGACAAGGTCGACAATCTCTTCTCTTCAACAGAAGGTATCATTGATTTGTTGGCCGACAGTTCAAAAACCACCATGCGTCTTGTCATGAATCCCGAAAAGATGGTTATCAAAGAGTCAATGCGTGCTTTGACCTATCTTAACCTTTACGGAATTACCGTCGACAGGATTACCATTAACCGTGTTATGCCGGATCAGAGCCCCGATCCTTATTTCCAGAAATGGCGTGCTATTCAGCAGAAGTATATTGACCAGATTGAGGAAGCATTTGCTCCAATTCCAATTACTGAAGTACCCTTGTTTGATGATGAGGTTGTCGGTGTGGCGATGCTTCGCAGGGTAGGCGAAAAGGTCTATGGAGATCTCAATCCGCTCGATATTTTCTTCTCGGAAAATCCGATTGATATCAAGAAGGTTTCTGAAGGGCACTATAAGGTTCGTGTCAGATTGCCGTTTATGGAAAACATGGGTCTTGAGCCGAAAATTCTCAAACTTGGCGATGATCTGACTATCCGTATTGGCGATTACCAGAAGATTGTTGCTTTACCGATTTTTCTTGCTGGAATGGAGTCAACCGGAGCTTCTTACGAAGATAAGTGGCTCAGCATCGATTTTGCCAAGGCTTAGTAAAATTCCTTGTTAAAGACAAAAAAACCTGCTTTGACGGCAGGTTTTTTTGTTTGATATCTCAAGTATTTTCAGAGCGTGACAAGATGAGCAATGTTGACGCCATTGACACTTCTTATTTCATCAATCAGTTCGGGCAGCACATTTCCATCGACAACAATGGCTGTCATGGCGACATTCTTTTCTTCGTCCCTTGAGAGTGCTATATAAGCAACATTCAGGTTATGCTGCAGCAGCAGCTGGGTGACATTGGCAATGACACCAGGTTTATCGATATTGTTATAGATAATAATGTTGCCTTCCGGCTTGAATTCAACAAGAAACTGATCTATCATAACAATCCGAACATCTTTGTCACTGAAGACGGTACCGCCGATCATTCGTTTTTCTTCACCGTTTTCAAGCTCAATGCGGATCAGATTGGTATAGTTCGGATTTTCCTTTTCAAACTTCTGCTCCAGACTTATACCGCACTCCTTTGCCATCGTGAATGCATTGATATAGTTGGTATCTTTGGATTGACGGATATCGAGAAAACCTTTCAGAGCCGCAGCGGTAATAACCTCATTAAATTTTTGAAGGAATTCACCGGAGGTTCTGATAGTCATTTTGCTGGCTTGATCTGGAGCCATCTGTGCCAGTAATGCTCCGAGTTTTTCGGCCAGGGTAAGATATGATCGTACCCCGGGAATCTGAGCAAGTTCAACGGCTGATGCATTCACGGCGCCTTCGAGCTTTCCTTTTCGTTTCCAGTCGACAATCTGTTCTGCAATTTGAATGGCAACCTTCTCCTGTGCTTCGTTCGTGGACGCAGCGATATGCGGTGTGGTAATAACTGCATCAAGCTTCAAAAGAGGATTTTCGGGGTTGACCGGTTCAGTCTCAAACACATCAAGTGCTGCTGCGGCAACTTTTCCCGATTCTATGGCTTCAGCAAGGTCGGCTTCGTTAATGATTCCTCCTCTTGCACAGTTGACGATGATAACACGGGGTTTCATCAGGTCAATCGTCTCTTTTGAAATCAGATTACGCGTTGATTCGTTGAGCGATGAATGGATGGTGATAACATCAGCACGCATGAAATTTTCATGCAGGGGGAGAAGCTCAATATTGAGATGAGTTGCGAATTCATCGGGGATCATGGGGTCATAGGCGATTGTTTTCATTCCGAACGCCTGCATGCGGGATGCTACTTCACGGCCGATTTTTCCAAGACCAATAATGGAAAGGGTTTTTCCTTCAAGTTCTATGCCGGTAAATTTCTTTTTATTCCAGTTTCCGTTTTTCAGATCTGCTGTTGCCTGGGGAATGCGGCGTGCAGCAGAAAGAATCATGGCACAGGTATGTTCAGCAGCCGAAACAGTGTTTCCGCCAGGCGTGTTCATGACGATAATGCCGTTGCGGGTTGCAGCTTCTATGTCAATGTTGTCTACCCCGGCTCCCGCTCTTCCGATAAGTTTAAGCTTGGTGCCGCACTCGATAATTTCTGCGGTAACTTTTGTGGCGCTTCTGACGATCAGCTTTTCAAAGCCTCCGATGATCTTTTTGAGTTCTTCCTTACTGATTTTCTGTATTTCGGTCACGTCAAAACCGTTCTGAGAGAGGATTTGACCGCATTGCGGATCAACACCGTCAGTGATCAGTACGTTCATGTTTTTTTTGATTATTGATTGCCCTTGTTGAAAATTTCCTTCTTTACTTGGTCAATATATTTCTTTTTTTTAGGCATTAATATTAAAAAATTCCGTCCGTCGTAGTGAGAGCTTCATGGCGGAGGGAATTTATACGCATTGGCGCTGATTATATATTGTGTTTTTTTTTATCTTGCATCCTGTTTAATTCTATGAAGATATTATTGTTGAAAACGAATGGAAAAGTTATATGATTTAAGAGTTTCACGCATTATCCGTCTTTCTTCCCCAAAGGATCTCAAGGAAAAGCTGCCTGTGGATGAACGGATAGCTGGCACCGTTATTAAAGGACGTCGTGAAGTTGAAAATATATTGACCGGCAAGGATTCCAGGCTGCTTGTGATCGTCGGACCCTGCTCGATACATGATACCGAAGCAGCCCTTGAGTATGCCCGTAAACTTTCCGCATTGCGCACTGAACTGCAGGATGATCTGTGCATCATGATGCGGGTCTACTTTGAAAAGCCCCGCACCACTCTTGGCTGGAAAGGATTTATCAATGACCCTCACCTTGATGATACGTATGATATTGTACACGGCTTGTTCTATGCCAGAAAACTTCTGCTTGACATCAATGCCCTGGGGCTGCCGGCTGCAACAGAATTTCTTGACCCAATAACCCCGCAGTATGTAGCCGATGTTGTGAGCTGGGCAGCTATCGGGGCAAGGACAATAGAATCGCAGACGCACCGTCAGATGGCAAGCGGTCTTTCCATGCCTGTCGGGTTCAAAAATTCAACTGACGGCCGCCTGAACGTGGCTGTCGATGCAATCCGTTCCGCTATGCATCCGCACAGTTTTCTTGGCATTGATCAGGAAGGCCGCAGCAGCGTCATTACTACAAAAGGGAATCCCTTCGGACATCTTGTGCTTCGTGGTGGCGATACACCGAACTATGAACCGGACAGTATTGCTCTTGCTGAATCCTGGATTGCAAAGGCAGGTCTGGAACAATCGCTTCTTGTTGACTGCAGCCATGCCAATTCCGGCAAAAAACATGAGCAGCAGCTGAAAGTCTGGGAGAACATTCTTGTGCAGAAAACTGAAGGCAATAAAAGCATTGCCGGCGTTATGATCGAAAGCAATATCTGTGGCGGTAATCAGCCTTTTCCAGAAGATCCCGATAAACTCAGGTATGGAGTTTCCATAACCGATGAGTGTCTTTCCTGGGAAGAGACTGAACGCATGCTTCGTGAAGGGGCTGCAGTCATTCATAAGCTTATCAGATAAAACCCTGTTCCATGATGTTGCTTCAGCGGAAAATCTTATCACTATAACACAGCAGTGGAGAAGAATATGGCAATAGAGATTCGGCAGGTACGGAATAAAAAGGAAAGGAAACAGTTCATTACCTTTGCCTGGCAGATCTATCGCAATGATCCGGAGCTTAACAAATACTGGGTGCCACCGGTTATTGATGATTATATGAAGACGCTTGATACGGAAGTGTTTCCCTTGTATGATCATGCATCCCTGGCTCTTTTTACAGCATGGAAAGAAGGTTCTATGGTGGGAACTATAGCGGCAATTGAAAACCGGCGGCACAACCAGGTGCACAGCGACAAGGTCGGGTTCTGGGGTTTTTTTGAGTGTGTCAACGACCAGAAAGTTGCCGATGCGCTTTTTGATGCAGCGGCCAAGTGGCTGAAAGGGAAGGGGCTCAACGCCATGCGCGGTCCTGTCAGTCCATCGATGAACGATCAGTGCGGCATGCTCACAAAAGGGTACGACAGCCCACCGGTTTTTCTTATGCTCTACAATCCTCCATGGTACAATGATCTTGTTCTGAACTATGGGCACCGTATCGGTCAGGAACTTCTTGCCTGGTATATTGATCAGAAACTTATTGATATTTCGCGTCTGCGACGTATAGCTGAACATGTCAAGAAAAAGGAAGGACTGACGGTACGGATCATGAACATGAAGGACTTTGACCGCGAAATCGATCGTATTCGTGATATTTACAACAAGGCATGGGAGAAAAACTGGGGCTTTGTTCCCATGACCGACAAGGAGTTTACTTTTCTTGCAAAAAGCCTCAAGCCACTTGCAAATCCACACTATATTTATTTCGTCGAAGATCGGAACAAGCGTACGGTCGGCTTTTCGCTCTCCCTGCCTGATGTTAACCAGGCATTGAAACATGTGAATGGAAACCCGTTTTCACCTCTTGGATTGCTGAAATATCTCTGGTACAGTCGCAATATTACCATGGTTCGTACCATTACCATGGGTGTGCTGCCGGAATATCGCAATAAGGGAGTCGACAGTATTCTCAATACCGAGATTGCCGATTACGGAGGAAAACACGGGGTGTTTGCCAGTGAGATGAGCTGGGTGCTCAAAGCAAACGAGGCTATGAGTAAACTGGCAAAGGTTATCGGAGGAACCCCATACAAAGAGTATGTTATCTATGAAGCTGACATTTAAAAAATGGTACTGAGCGCATATCCTTTATTATAAGAGATTAGATATTATATCAATGCTCATGAAAACAAACCCACAAGTTATTTATTGCGGTGGTCCTGGTGATATTGCAGGCACTATGCGCAGCTGGATATCTGGTAAACATGACGCATCAGAGGTCTCTGATACCTATTCGGCACAATTCTTTGACCAGATTAAGGCGAGAGGGCTCTCAGCCCTAGTGATTTCTACACATGCACGCAAAGAGATATTAGTTGAAGGTCTCATCACGGTAGAGCATCGGCCAAATAATGCAGCAGGTAAAACAGGTCTTGCTTATAAACAGGCCTATATGTCTCATTGGTTGGGTGTTATTGGTACTATACTGCACCTCCGTCCGCGGGTAGTTGTGATTGCAGATCTGGAGCATTGGTGGTTGCTGGCAATTCCTGCCATCTTTGGCATAAAAATAATCACAGACTTGCAGTGCACTTTTTGGCCGCGCGGTTATCGATCTACTGCACTGTATGAACGTATTCTGCAGGGCTTAAATGGTTTGTTTTGGAGGAAAATCCCAATTGCCACGATTTGTATTTCACCGGAGTGCGAACGGCAGGTACGTGAGTTGAGTCGTGGTCAAGTCAGTGGCAGACTGCTGCAGGCTCGTAGTTCTTATCAGCGCGTTGCTTTTGCAGGAATTGCCCGCCCTGCTTGGGATGCGGATTCATTCAGGTTAATGTTCGCAGGTCGCGTGGAACGCAACAAAGGAGTTTTTGATTTGCTTGATGTCATGGCAAGTTTAAGGGCTGAAAGTCAAATCAAAATATCGCTTGATATTTGTGGCGGCGGGACAGCGCTCAGTGAGCTCAAGGCAGAAGTGGAGCGGCGTGGTTTGCAAAGTTGTATAAATGTCCTCGGTCAGTTGAACAGCTCTGCAATGCGTGCAGCATATGAGCGCAGTCAAGTGGTAGTTGTCCCGACGACGGCAGATTTTCCTGAGGGTTTGAATCGTGTGGTGGTTGAAGGCGTTTTATCTGGGCGGCCGGTAGTTGCTACCACAGTATGTAATGCAATTGATGTCTTTCCTGGCTCAGTAATTACCCTCAATTGTGGCGACCGACTGGCAATGGTTGCTGCCATTAAGCGCCTTGCCAGTGATAATAATTATTATAAGTCGATTCGCGCAAGCTGTGCCGCTGAGTCGGAGCAGTTTTATGATCGCGAGCAGAGTTGGGGTGCAGCTCTTGGTCGTGCACTGAATTTAGCTTTGAAATAAGTGTTACCGTCGTGTACTACCGTTTACTGTTCTGTGGCACCTGTCTTTGAGAAATATTATTGTGCGTATTTATTCGTTACTGATTATTTTTTCAAGAGATGCCTGCCATGAACGTGACCGATCATAAAACTGGCTCTGATATGTCAGGCAATTAGCCTGTTTTTCCAGGTAATAGGTTTTGTTTGAGGCAAGCTTAATGATAGCATCAAGGTATCCTGTTACATCATCAGGGAGTACTTGAATGACGGCATTTGTGACGCATTCAAGGGCAGGACATACTGCAGAGGTTATGACGGGACGCCCAGCAAGAACAGCTTCAGCCACGACCTTATTAAAGCCTTCCTCGAATGTTGTTAGAGTTGGAACAATAAATGCGTGGCTTTCATTGATATGAGCAAGCATTTCAGTTCGGGAGCAGTATCCATGAATAATAAAATTTTTCTCAACTTTTTTTTTGACAGCAGTATTGCGAAGTTCATTTTCCTTTGATCCATTGCCGCAAAGGTGTATGGTGATACTGTTAATTCCCCGCTTATGGAGTGTTTCGGCAATTTGTAACAGGTCGAACACTCCTTTTTCAGTTTCGAGACGTCCGGCAAAAAGTAGGTTGAAACTGTCAGCATTGCTATTTGGAGGCGTTAATGAGGCAAATAGTGCTTTGTGATAAAACGGAAGAAATGTATAAATCGGGCGCTGTCGATTTTTTGTAAGTTGTTTGACTTGTTCAACGATAGTATTTGATACTGCTAAGATAGCTGTTGCTCTCGTTGTAAAAACGCCACGGTTAAGAAAGTTCAAAATTTTTTGGGCAGATGAAATTGGTCTGAAGCGAGGCCAGAGCGTACAGTGTAGTGTCGGAACCAATTTCATTCCAAAGGGGATAAACCAGCTATAAAGAAAAAAGTGGCTGGTAGAGTCTGCCATGACAAACATTCGGGCACCCTCGGATTCTGCTATCCTGATAACGCGGATGAGATATAAAATTTGTTGCCAATGAAACGCAATCCCTTTTTTTCCTCCACCTTTAGGCAGGTTCTCTATGTAAAAATTTTCAGTTCGGATGCTGTCCTTTCTTGAACAGGATGATATAGCAATTCCCTTTGCATGGAGGCTATGGCAGGCATCAAAAAAAAGGCTACTGTATGTTACTGATACCTGGTTTGGGTCGTCCATTCCTTTTTTCCAACTGAGAAAGGTACTGACAATATCTCCAGGACCAGCGGCGTACGCAATACATAATTGCGTATTATTATTTACCCTTTTTATACCTCGGTCCAGCTTGACGCTTATTTTTTTTTCCAATAGTTCCGCAATTTTCGATTTTTTTCAAAAATTATAGTGTTCCATGATGCTTGCTTTATACTTCACAACATCAGTTCAGTTTAAATATTTAACTATTCACTATACTACCTGCGGTTTTATTGCAGTGTAATTAGTCTATACAGATGATATAACTTGTGCCCTTGTTCTGTGAAAAGATAGCACTTCCAGCAGTATATTATTGCATTTAAGGGTAAGTTGCTGAAACAAGGTCAAGAGTTTTTTTGAGAATATCCATAGGAACCCTGAATCCGCCATCACATGCATCTCCTACCACAAATGCATATTGTAAATCCATGCAATCGGTTTGGCCCTTGAGTACGTTATTGAAGTGAAAGGGAGGAAGAATGTTGATTAAAGTGCCGTTATTTGCCATTGGGTATAATCCGTGTGGTGTATGGCTTCCTTCATTTGAGATCACTATTCTTGCTCCGCTGATGTTTTCAGCTA
>JABDHL010000096.1 GCA_012972825.1 Chlorobiaceae bacterium | reverse complement strand
AATAATGCGTATCTTTGACCATCTATAAGCATGGTTGACAACTTACGCACCAAATTTTATATGGCATATTTTAACCATATCTGTCTCGTAGAAGCTCCACAGACAATTATTATACCTTTTCCCCGGTTTATCACCGACTGCATCGGTGTATGCTACCTCGCCGCCGCCGTCCAGCACGACGTCGAAAGTCTGGTCATGCCCGACAATTTCTTCAACTACGGCATCTTCGACAGCCTGCGCGCACTTTTGAAAAAAAGTCCTGTAGACCTTGTTGCCATATCCTCAATGACCGGAGCCTTCAACCAGGCGGAACGGCTTGCCCGTATTGCCAAGGAAGCAGGAAAATTCGTGGTCATGGGCGGTTTCCATCCAACGGCACTGCCCGAAGAGGTATTGAATCACTCCAGTGTTGACGTCGTGGTTATCGGAGAGGGCGAACAGACATTCCGTGAACTTGTTCTCAACGGCCCCTCACGTGATGTCAAAGGAATAGCATATCGGGAGGGTGGAGGCATTGTCTATACCGGCCCTCGCGACGTGATCGCCAATATAGATTCTATTGCCTTTCCACTGCGCTCACTTCGTCCCGAGCGATATGGCGAAAAAGGCGATGCCTACACTATCGACACCATCTATACTTCTCGTGGGTGCCCGTGGTCATGTTCCTTTTGTGCCAATGACCAGATGCACAAAGGCTGGCGAGGCAGAAGTGCTGAAAATGTAGTAGAAGAGATCGCCCTTTTGCACGACCCCAACAGTAAAAAACTCATAAAAATCTGGGATGCCAACTTTCTTACCAACATCGGCAGGGCAGAAAAAATCTGCGACATGATGATTGAAAGGGGGTTGACCAATTTCCGGATCATGACGGAATCCAGAGCCAAAGACCTTGTCAGAGCCGAACGCATTCTCGATAAACTTCGCCGTGTAGGGTTAAGCAAAGTAGGTCTCGGCATCGAAAGCCCGAGTGAAGCAACCCTGGCCCTGATGAACAAAAAAAACAGCCTCGACGATGTTGCCCGTGCTATCGATCTCTGCAACAAAAACAAGATCGGTGCCGAAGGCTATTTCATCATCGGCCACTATACCGAAAACATCCAGGACACCATCGCCTACCCCGAATTCGCACGATCGCTCGGCCTCCGTCAGACCATTTTCATGGTTATGACCCCATATCCCGGCACAGGCATATACAAAGAGTACAAAGACGAAGGCAAAATCCGCTCCTTTGACTGGGATCTCTACAACAACTACTGCCCCGTCATCGAGACCCGCAGCATGGATGGCCAAACCCTTGTTGCCATGCTGGTATACTGCAATGTCGCCTTCAACAGCTACAAGTCAGCAATGAAGCGCAACAGCACAAGAGACGTTCTGCTGAGCTTTATGATAGATCTGTTTCAGCTCAGTTGGCTCATGAGGGTCAACAAAAACCTGGCAAACAAAGATATCAGCAACCTGTTGTTTAATGCTCTTTTACGGTTTCTTGACCACAAAGAAGGGGTGGTTGAGCAGCCTGCCTCAGCTAAATGCAAACCACTGCAGCAACCCATTCACCTCCGCATCCGCCACACCTCCGGTAAAAGCATCGATTATACTCTTTCTGAGCGTGCGGGCAATCGGGTACTCACCATGAAGGCGCAGAATAACTATGAACCTTTTGCCGGGCCGGAAATCAGACTTGACGAACTTGTTGAGTGTGCATGCGGGGTACCCATGGACAAACTGATGGGCGTTCTTTACCGAAACGAGTGGCTGCGAAACAACCCGGGACGGACGACAAGTATGCTCTTTCCTATCCTCACAGATCTCGAAGTTTTAGGTTTCGCCGCAAAACTCATCAAACTCTTTCTTGGTTCATACCGCAAAACCCTAAATGCCAATCCTTAATCCAAGGAGCACCGAGTTGTTTGAGGGAGAATATTTAACCAGATTTGCTTCTGTAATTTCACTCATGGCAAAATGACGGAATCTCAGATCAATCAAGATGGTTTCAGAGATTGGAAAAGAGACTCCCGCACCAAATTGATAAGCAAAACCAGTAACACTGTCATTCGAAATAAACGCATCAGGTGATCCGCCGATTAAAAATCTGCTGAGTCGTGCCTGTGCTGCGCCTGCACCTGCCGTCACATAGGGTTGAATGCCTTCGGTGGTAAAATCGTAGTAGCCGTTAACCAGCAAAGAAAGCATTCTCTCATGACCTTTCCCTAACTGGTCATTTATCCCGCTTTTTTGATAACCAAATTCGCCTTCAATCCTGATGTTGTCAAAAACTAAACCAGCGGCACCGACAACATTCATGCCCTCACTCAAAGGCAGTGTTAATAATGTGCCACCGTTGACTTGATTAATGTCTGCATTTCTTGACAGTACCATTCCTGCATTACCGCTTATATATGTATCATCTGCATAAGCAGGAGCTGCCAGCAAAACCACCGCGATAACAGCGGCAAAGAGCAGGGAAAGTGTTTTTTTCATTCTTCCATTTGGTTATCAGTGGTGGATTAAATACATAATGAGTAAGTATACCTGACACACAAGCAAATATAATAAAAAAAGGTAAGTTAAAAAAAACAAGTGGGTTACCTCACTTGTATTTTACTTGCAGCCCGTTTTTCAATTTCATCCCTCGAAAACCTTCATTCTGTGACTGAAGGCTGCGGAGCTTTTTCTGAAAATTTTTCTGATAATTCACTTTATTGTTAACCGATGTGATTGATTCCATAGTTAAACTATGTCAGTATGCTCAATCTGGCCTATGTCTGCAAACATCCATGAAATATCATCGCTGCAATCAAATTCGAAGTAAATCCCTTCATGCTGCGCTTCTGTCCATGACGTTGACATTTGCCGGATGCGGATCGTTTCTTCCTGCATCCGGACCAGATACTGGAGAGATAAGCAGTGTTTCTGACTCACAACAGCTCAAAGACATTCAGATTGTAGACCTCAATGATACGGTTGTCAATACATTGTTGCTGTCGCAAAAACAAAATTCCTTTTCAGAAACGTTCAACGCTTCAATTCGTTCAGGTAATGTAATCGGTGCCGGTGATGTCATAGAAGTTTCAATATGGGAGCTTTCCCCTGCATTATTCAGTGGCGTGGTGTTTGATCCCCGCTCATCTTCTGCAGCCTCCCATGTCACCACATTACCGGAACAGATGGTGAATAGCGAAGGAACCATCAATATTCCTTTTGTCGGGCAAATAGAGGTTGCAGGACGAAGCATTCAGCAAATAGAGACAGAAATAAAGCGCTGCTTGAAAGGAAAGGCAAATCAGCCTCAAGTGCTCGTCAGAACGGTCCGTAATAATACCACCAATGTCACTGTAGTAGGTGAAGTTGCTTCGAGCATCCGTATGCCGCTTACCGCAAGGAAAGAGCGTGTGCTTGATGCGCTTGCAGCAGCTGGAGGAGTTCGGATGCCGGTCAATAAAATGACCTTGCAGCTCACTCGCGGCAGTCAGGTTCAGGCTATGCCTCTCGATATGATTATTCGAGATCCGAAACAGAATATATTGCTGCTGCCTGATGATGTTGTAACCCTCTCATATCAGCCGCTGAGTTTCACTGCGTTAGGAGCTACAGGGAAGAATGAAGAGATAAATTTTGAAGCACAGGGTATTTCTCTTTCGCAGGCACTGGCTCGGTCTGGCGGTTTGCAGGATAATCGTGCCAATGCTGAAGGTGTATTTATTTTCCGGTATGAATCAGCGAAAGCATTGGGTTTGCATTGGAAAGGGCTGTTGATCAGACCGGATGGAAAAATTCCGGTTATTTACAGGGTAAACCTCAAAGACCCAGCCACATTGTTTATTGCACAGAATTTTATCATGCAGAACAAGGATCTCCTGTATGTATCCAATGCGCAGGCTGCTGATTATCAGAAGTTTCTCAACATGGTAGTCTCAATAGTCTATCCGGTTGTAAATGTCATAAATGCAATTCCTTCACTTCCCTGACCCTGTGTTTTGACAGGAGTGAACTATGAGTGATATAATAATTGATGTGACTCGATTACTCTGGCGTTTACTGAAGAAGCGCCTGCCGACAGGAGTCGATCGGGTCAGTCAGGCATATATTCACTACTTCGCCGATCGAGCCAAGGCTGTCGTGAGAATCGGGAACTACAGGATGTTTCTGTCTCAATCAGGCTCATTGAAACTGTTTGATGCCTTATCAAGTCCTGCGGTTGATAGAAGCCAGTTAATGAACCAACTGCTCCATAATGAGCTTTTCAGTGGCTTTTTCACCAAAAACCTCTCCGGATCATTTGTTATCAATACAGGCCATAATGGCTTGGAGCATGAGTCATATCTGTTATGGATGCAGCGACTCCAGGTCAAACCCCTGTTTTTTGTTCATGACCTGATTCCAATCAGGTATCCTGAGTATTGCCGTCCCGGGATTATGGAGAAGCATCGTTCACGGATGAACAATGTACTGCGCTATGCAAGTGGTGTCATCACAAACTCGCAAACCACCCTTGATGATCTCGTCCGATATGCAGAAAAAACCGGTTACAGGGTACCGCCTTCAATTGCTGCACCAATAACAGCTGCAGAACTGCCTGCTCCATCCTCAAACCGTCCAGTTGCTGAACCCTATTTTCTCATACTCGGTACCATAGAGCCCCGCAAGAATCATCTGCTTTTGCTGCAGATATGGCGGAACATGATTGATCGTCTGGGTGACAGAGCGCCAAGACTGGTGATCATTGGCCAGAGGGGGTGGGAATGTGAGAACGTTGTTGATTTACTTGAAAGGTGCGAAGCCCTTAAAGGGTTTGTCATGGAGCTGCCGGCATGTTCCGATACCGATCTTGCAACCTATCTTCATCATGCGCAGGCATTATTGTTTCCTTCATTTGCTGAAGGATATGGTATGCCGCTCATGGAGGCCTTGACAGCCGGTGTTCCGGTTATTGCCAGTGATTTGCCGGTCTTCCGCGAAATAGCAGGCAATATCCCTTATTACCTTGATCCACTTGACAGCATGGGCTGGATAGCTTGTATCGAAGCATTTTCATTATCATCCAATCAGGAGCCTGCAGCGCAGAAGGTTCGCCGGGTAAATTTCATGCAGCCGACATGGGCAGGACATTTTCAATTGGTTGAAGAATGGATGAACGGTTTAGCATGAAGCAGCAGGAACCGCTTTCAGGCTCACTCCTCTATGCTTACGGTTTCTCTTTGCGCAAGCAGTCAATTGTCCGGCGCTACGCCGGAAACAATAAGGTTCATTTTATCAGCCAGGTGGCGCATCTGCCATCGGGCAGTTCTTTGCTCTTGTGGGGAAGTCATCCGGTGCCTTCGGGACTGACACAAGGTGTGCAGATAATACGGCTTGAAGACGGTTTTTTACGCTCTGTCGGTTTAGGTGCGGATCTTATACAGCCGCTCTCGCTTGTGGCCGATCGGAGCGGTATCTATTACGATGCAACCAAGCCATCCGATCTCGAACTGCTCTTGCAGTCAACATCATTTTCTACAGGGCTGATCGAGAGGGCCTCTCAACTTCGCTGCAGAATTGTCGAACACAGAGTGACTAAGTACAGCACGGGCAGCAAAAGCTGGCAACGACCGCCGGAACTGTTGCAGACAGGTCAACGGGTTCTACTGGTTGCTGGCCAGGTTGAAACAGATGCATCAATTCGATTCGGAGCGCCGGTAATACAGACAAATATCGGATTGCTGAAGGCAGTAAAAGAAGCAGACCCTGATGCGTATATTATCTACAAACCCCACCCCGATGTTACCGCCGGCTTGCGGGCCAAAGGTCAAGGTGAAGATAAGGTCAGCCAATGGTGCAACGAAATAGTATCTGACGTATCAATGGGTGAACTGCTGACTCAGGTCGACGAGGTACATGTAATGACTTCGCTCACAGGTTTTGAGGCTTTGCTCCGTGAAAAGCCTGTCACCTGTTACGGGCAGCCGTTTTATGCTGGGTGGGGCTTAACCAGCGACATGGTACCAGTGTCACGCAGAACTCGGAAATTATCGCTTGAAATGCTGGCAGCGGGGGCACTTATTCTTTATCCGATCTATGTCAGCAGAAAAACAGGGAAGGCAACAACTCCCGAAAATGCACTGGACGAGTTAGTGGCATGGAAGGAGAGCAGCCTCCGCAGGTCATCAGTAAGCCGTAAAATGGCGCGATTTTTTATAAAAAATCTTTTCAGTCAGCCATGATCAAGAACGGCCTTCAGGTTTTTAACGGTAAGCGTCTCCTCATGCTGCAGGGGCCTATTGGTCCTTTTTTCAGACGGATCTCCCGCGACTTTGAAAAAGCAGGAGCCGCAGTTTACAAAATCAACTTCAATGGTGGAGACTGGCTTTTCAATCCAGGGTCTTCTATCCTGTTCAGAGGTTCGCTTGACGAATGGCCTGCTTTTTTAGAAAGCACACTCGATAAGTATGACATCGATATGGTATTCCTGTTCGGCGATTGCCGACCGGTACACCGGGCAGTTAAAGCAATTACGACCAGGCGTGGCCTTAAAACAGGAGTTTTTGAAGAGGGCTACGTAAGGCCGGACTACATTACTCTTGAGCTTTACGGTACAAACGGACACTCACTGCTCCCTCGCGATCCAGCATTTTATCTCACTCAGCCAATCAGTTTCATTTCTCCGACAAAACCAGTCGGCAGTGGAACATACTGGTACATGGCGCTATGGGCAGTGTTGTACTACATTGCCGGTGCGGTTTTTAAACCTCTATTTCCTCACTACTGCCATCATCGTCCGTTTACGCTTAAAGAGGCATTACCATGGATTCGAAGTGCCTTCCGCAAGTATTATTACAGAATAAAAGAAAGAGGTATTGAAGAAAAGCTTGCGGGTAGTTTTACGGGAAAATACTTTTTAGTGCCTCTGCAGGTACATAACGATTCTCAGATAGAGGTACACTCAGATTTTGCTTCCCCCCGAGTGTTTATTGAAACAGTTGTTGATTCGTTCCGGAAGCATGCTCCGCAAGGCACAATACTGGTGATTAAGCATCATCCTTTGGACAGAGGGTATGTTGACTATCAACAGCTGGTCAACCAACTCATCCGTAAACATGCTTTGCAGAATAAACTTCTCTATATTCACGATCAGCATCTGCCTTCCCTGCTGGAACATGCTCAAGGTGTTGTGGTGATTAACAGCACGGTAGGTCTCTCAGCGCTTGATCAGGGTAAACCCTTGAAGGTTCTCGGTTCGGCACTCTACAACATGAACGGATTGACCTTTCAGGGCAGTCTTGATGAGTTCTGGAATCAAGC
>JABDHL010000095.1 GCA_012972825.1 Chlorobiaceae bacterium | reverse complement strand
AACGCTGCCAGTTCGTCAGTCCCCAGATTTTCCACCCGGTGCGTCCGCTCGATCATCATGATTGCGGCGTCGAGCAGCCAGTCACTACCGAACATAACATCCCTTTGCAAGTGAGGTAAGATATCGGTGGACATAGAGCTTATCGACTCTTGAGAGTTCACTCAACTGGTCAAAGAGAATCATCGGGATCCCGTATTGCCGACGAATCCGATCGATCATTGACATCCACAAATGAGCTGTCATCTCGGCATCTGCCAGCGCGCGGTGAAATGTTCCGGTCTCCGGCAGGCCTGCATGTGACACCAATGTCTGCAACTTATGGTTTGGAGAGTCCTGATAAATCCTTCTTGACACGAGCAGAGAGCAGCAACAGGCACCTTCATATGCCCGTTTCGCCCGTTTCAGCTCGAAATCAAGAAAACGCTTGTCGAATGAGGCATTGTGCGCGACAATATTATGACCGGCTATAAACTCCGAAAACTCAGCCATCACCTCTTCACAGCAAGGCTGGCCTTTAAGCATCTCATTGGTAATACCGGTATAACCCTCGATAAAAGAACTGATACGGAAACCGGGATACATCAGCTTTTGAAAGCGGTCGACAATCACCCCATGCTCGACAAGCACTGCACCGATCTCGATAGCCCGATCACCATAATGCGGTGACAAGCCCGTCGTCTCGAAATCCAGCACCACCACACTGTCCGCCAACGTCCGCTGCATTGAAGAATTACGATTTATCATCACTCTGTCTCTCATCCATTTACTCCGGCTGATGTCAAAAACCATATAATGGAACATCTGCATCGGAAAGATCAATGTCGCCAATTATATCATCATCACAACACAATTCCCCTCGTCATCCGGTAACGCTGTGAGCCCCAGTTCGGCATTAAAAAAAACTGCTCAGAAGTCACAAAATAACCACTGCAACTCAGTCCTGATACACCACAGGATCCGGCGAGTCGATCATGGGATTGAGACGAACCGCCAGAGAGAAAAGATAGGGGTAATCCTCCTTGAGATGCTGCATATAGAGTACCCATTCCCGGATCAGAAGACCGAAAACCCGCTTTATGTCGCCATTGATGTGTTCTTTGTCGCTCGGAGGAAGACGATCGAACGACTCCCGGGCCCCGAGCTCTTCAACAATATGAAACGCTGCCCAGAGAAGGTCAGTAAAATTCTCATGCTCAAGCAGGTTCTGGTTTTCCAGCAGGCTCAGGAGAAAGCTCCGTTTTCCGACCATGAACTGCTTCAGACCTGGGAGGGAATCACTATCGATGCTTTTCCTGACGTTGCTTCGACGGAGATACTCGAGCGCCTCATCAAAATCCTGTTTTTTCCATGATCCGGTCATATGCATGCGGCTTTTCAGCTCCCCGCTTCCGACCACGTGTTCCGACAACTCTTTCAGCAGGCGGTTGCCGAATTCACTGAAAAAGACGCCGATGACCATGTTCAGTTTTCTCATTACCGACTGGCGTTCCCTTTCCCTGAGCACCCTTTCAAAAAGAAGCGTGACAACAATGATGTAAATGGGAAGGAAGGCGAAATTGCCGAGAAAGCTGACTGATATTTCCCTCAGGTTGCCGAAAATGCTGAAGTCAATACCATAAAGGGCCAGCGAAATGGTGAAGAGGGCGGACACCGTCCACACTTTGTTCATAAACAGTTTATTAAACATGAAGACCTGTTATTTTAACCGAAACCAGACAACATCAAATACCTTGCAGAATAAACAAACAGGCAAACACATTTCACCGTTCGCTGAGAAGAGAAAAGCCAAGAGGTGAGGTGCTACAAGGGCGAACATTTGAAAAGCATTCCCCAGACCAGATCATTGTTGTCTTCGGTGCTCATGAAACGAAGTCTATGCTATGTCATCCCTCATTGGCGAGCGGTAATGGAGGCAACCCAAGCTCTTTAAGAAACTCGTTGTGTTTGCTGGTGGCTTGAACAATTCGCTCTTCGAGGTTGACCAAATCAGCATGTACCGCAGTGAGGTCAATTTCTTCCTCTAATGTAATCAAAAGCATTTTGCAGGGTATGCAGTAACTCCCCATCCTGCGTGCGGGCCATTTCGGCAATGCTGCCCCAGAGGTATTTCGGCTTGATCACATAATGCACCTTGAGGCGCATCTGTTTTTCAAATTCACCAATATCAAAGGTGTTGTTGTCGTACCATAGTTGCAGCGGCGTGGTGTTGGGCTGGTCTCGGTTGTCAGGGAAATCTGTTCCCAGCTCTTTTTTTGCGGAGGCTTCGTAGTTGTCGGAGAGATAGCGCAGGAAGAGGAAAGAGAGCATGTAATCGCGGAAATCATCCGCATTCATGGCCCCGCGCAGTTGGTCGGCAATACCCCAGAGGGTAGTGCCCATTTGTTTCTGGTTTTGTTCAGTCATGATTTTTTTGCTTCGGATGCTTGGCGGCGCAGTTCTTCCGCTGAAATCCACACCAATTTTCCATCTTTCTCAATCACGATATTGGTATTCGTCTGAATAGCGGTTTCACGGGCTAATGCAGCGGCTCGTTGCAGAGCGGCTAATGAACCACGCATGGCTGGGTCTTTAGCCGTGGAAATATCTTTTGCGTTCATAGGTTTTCTCCCCATTCTAATAACACCGGTGTCTCGCCAGTATTGTTGTATTTAGCCCAGGCATTTACCTGGGCTTTGTAGTGTTGCTCAAAGTTACGCAATCCCGCTACAAAACGACGGCGGATTACTGGTTCAGGAATATTATGTCCTCCCTGGCGAACACGCTCCGCTACACGGGCAATGGCCATTTCGACATTGGGTAACGTCAGAAAATAGAGGCTAACTAAATAGCCTTGAGCACGCCATTGCTGGATATGCATCAAATATCCAAGTCCGGATAGCGTGGTTTCAAATGCGAAACTTTCTTCACGTCGCACACAAGCGGCAATCTCTTCCAACATTACGCGCCCAGCTCTGATGGTAGCAACATCAGGGGCAAAGGGTGAGAGTCCGGCTGCAATAAGATCGGCATTGATAAAGCGCAGGCATTGAGCTTCTTTTGGCAGAAATGTGCGGGCAAAAGAGGTTTTCCCTGCACCATTGGGTCCGGCGATAATGATGATTTTTTTGTCCATCAGCTTGATGCCTCCTCCATTGCCGGGAAAAGCTGCTGCATCAGTCCTTTTTTGTGGATTTTGAGCGTGCCGAGCTTTTGGGTTTGTGCGGTGATCAGCTCGTCAATGGATGAAAGGCTGTCGGCGATTTTTTGTTGCTCTTGAAGAGAAGGAATACAAAAAATTAATTCTTTTATCTGTCCGACAGAAACCACGTTTTTTATTGCTCCACCAGCAGATTGCGACAGAAGCTGTTCTTGGTTACTCGGTAATTCCAGAATCGCCTTTATAAATTTAATGTCAAGCTGTTTTTTAACTGTTAATTTCAAAAGAGCTTGATTGATCACACCAGTTTTCGCTTCTTTCGGAATAATCGCAAATTTCCCCATAGTACCAGAACAGCTCATTATAATATCGTCTGGTTGTACTGAAAACCTCTTCAATTCGTTGAATTTATCTTCAGATATATAGTATCTGAAAGAATCGAAATCTTGATGTATTGCATGAGATTGTTCATAAATAGCATAACCATCTTTGACAAAGATTTCTTTTTTAAGACTTCCTCCAAATGGACCTCTAACAAAGTTACATATTTCACCAAAGTCCTTCTCTTCCCACTCCCCCGCATTACAAAATTCTGGAAAGCGCAGTTTGGGCTGGGTTTCGCCTTCTGCCGGGAAAAGCTGTTGAATCAGCCCTTTTTTATGAGTCTTGAGCGTGACGAGCTTTTGGGTTTGTGAGGCGATCAGTTCGTCTATGGATGAAAGACATTCGGCGATTTTTTGTTGTTCGGGATGAGATGGCAGAGGTAACAGAACTTGCTTTAGTACCGTTTTTGATACTGAGTAAACTTTTGCCCCGACCGCTAACCTTTTTATCTGTTTTTTTACCGTTTCTATTTCCCGCAAAAGCCCCTTAAAGCCATTGACATAATTTTGTCGCAAATCTCTAAGCAGTATAGTATGCAAGCCTGAAATTGCGTTCACCCCATTCTCAAGCCCTCGAACTTCTACTGCTTTTGCAATTCCTTCGGTATCTTCAGAGGCATCTGCAATGACAAGGTCACCATTTTTCAGGAATGTTGCATTTCTATATAATCTACTTTGGATTTTGGGAATAGTATCTTTTGAAAAATCGATATACTGGTGAAATTTTGTGTGTATATCTCCATAGTGAATGTAAAAGGTATCACCTGCGTTTGATAAATCTGCGCGAGAGTTATTTGCAGTTGATTGAAAATCAAACATCTCCTCCAATCGCTTTTCCTCCCACTCCCCTGCATCATGAAACTCCGGAAAGCGCAGTCTGGGCTTCAATTCTCGTTGTGTCGCTTGTATCATCGTCGTTGCATTCTCCTTATTGCTCATACGCCTCCAGGCCTGAAATTTCGCGTCCTTGCGCAAGTTTGTGCAGCACCGGAATCAGCTCTTCCATCAGTGCCAGCTCCTTTTGCCTTCTGCTTTTCCAGTTCAACCCGAGCGGAGCGAG
>JABDHL010000094.1 GCA_012972825.1 Chlorobiaceae bacterium | reverse complement strand
CACACTATTCTCCGGTACGGGTGGCACATATTGCTCCGGAATCGCTGGCACACTTTACTCCGGTAGAGGTGGCACACTATGCTCCGGTGTGCTCACCGAACTCTTCAAGCACCTTCTGGGCACATTCTGTGAATGAGTAAGCGAAGTTCACTGAAGAGGGTGGTGGAGTTGCAACTACGTCATTCGATTTAAAAAAAGAATCTCGAAGTGCGAATGTCTGAGGCGCAACTTTGATAAAAGCCGATTTGTCTCCATTGTTCTTTATATCCAAATATAAACTGGCGCTCACAGTGGCTTCCGGGGTCTTGCCATCTGAGATCCAGAGCCCAGCTGCAATAATCTGATCGGCAATAACTTTGGCGTGTAAAGGGGATTGTGCCTTTTTTAGCACCTCTGTAGCAGCAGCTTTTACGGACATAATTTCTCTACTCCTCGATCTTAGTTTTTACGCCATCCAGGTTAGTACATCAGAGCATTTCAGGCCGCTTATTGCTCAACTCATCGTTGCGTTCCATCCAATCCGGAAACACTCGGCTCAGTATTCGATAGAACGTCTGCTTTTGATTTATGTTCATGAGCAAAATAATTATCAAGAAATCCCGGTAATTGAGGAAAGCGCCAGTTGAAATGAAGGGAGTCACTCTTTCCGCATAGACCCCATCAAAAAGAAGGCGAATAGACTGATTACTAACCATCTTGAAACGATAGTTTTCCTTAATGGAAACAATTCCATATCAAGCCACTGAATTCTCTAAAAAATGCAAATCTTCATTCATTGCTCAGTTTTTTTGTTCAACTATTATGAGAATTTTTACATTCGAAATCGCGGGTTCTGAATACCCAGTTTATCATTAATCTTTTCTTGTTTTATCATGATTGCTTCCAATTGCTCAATAGCAAATTCACGCACACCGGGCGGAGTCCGATGATCTTCAATAAGATGAGCTGTTTCAACGACATTTCGTATGTTTGCAAGGGCATCTGAGTTTCTTTCATTCGATCGTTGAGCAAGTAGTTTCCCACTGAATAAATCAACCAACGCACCAATTGTCCCTTGTAAACTGAAACTCACCGGAGAATGCAATGAAAGGGAATTAATGCGGAGAGCAGCATCGGACTCAAAACTATACATGGGTATCTTCACTTGCTCAGCACGAAAAAGAACAACAGGTCGGTGCAAATGCCGAAACAAATGCCAAAATCGCTCTGAAGAATGGTCTTTGCTTGTCAGCACAATAAGATCTTCTTCTCGATAATTAAGATTATTACTTGCCGGAAAAAGGTCATAAGAGTTCACGCAAATCAGAAAATCCCGATCATCTGCGCCGTCCATAAAACGGCGACAAATTTCACGTAAAGTAATAATTTTCAGATAGTTACTCGTTGTATTGTCCAAGAAGTTATTGACTGACCAAATCGGCAAAGACTTCTCTGATGTCGAATCCACATATCCGAGACTCTCACTCATATCATTAAATTTGCATATTAAATAGCTTGGGCGCCACGGAAAATAGGCTGATTGCTTTATCGAAGTCACGTTATTCTGCCATTTTACCGTCCGACTTGAGTGACTCCCATATTTTCTTATATATCGATGGTTTTGTTTATGTCATTCTTGTGCCGGGTGATTTGCATGTTGCGGATCTTCTGAAAATGCTCTTATGATGCTTTTTCATGAAATCGTATGCTTCAAAATACGCATAAGTACAGACTGAAGTACAACAATTAGGGCCTAATCATCGAATTTCAAACGTAATTCCGCATAAATCATTAGTATTTCATGAAATTGCTCCCCTATTCCTTCACCACATCTTTTTTCCGTAACTTATCTACTCATAAATTTATACAGGACCCTGTAAGCGTTGACTAAATGAGCCCCTCTTCATGAAGATCATCGACAACATCAACACCCTGTTAGGCGACGATCTTAAGGCTTCAATTTGCCCCAAAGACAAGCTCATGATTGCGGCTTCCTGCTTTTCTATCTACGCTTACGAAGCATTGAAGTCTGAGTTCTCAAAGATTGGATCGCTGGAGTTCATCTTCACGGCACCAACCTTTGTTCCCAACGAGGTAACCGACAAATTCCGGAAGGAGCATCGCGAGTTTTTCATACCCAAGTCCAACCGGGAAAAGAGCCTGTACGGTTCAGAGTTTGAAATTCAGCTCCGCAACAAACTCACCCAGCGAGCCATTGCGCGGGAATGCGCCGAATGGATGCGGCAAAAGGCCGTTTTCCGATCAAACAGGACGAAGGCTCCTATGCAACAGTTTGCGTGCATTCAGGGATCGGACGGAGATACTGCATACATGCCGCTTCATGGATTTACCGCAGTTGATTTGGGTTACCAGCAAGGAAATGCCATTTCAAACCTTGTGAATCGGTTTGAGGAACCGGCCTTTACGGCAACTTACCTGCAACTTTTCGAGCAGATATGGAATGATCCGGAAAGGCTTGAAGATGTAACTGCAGTGATCTGTGATCACATTGCGTCAGTGTATCAGGAAAACTCACCGGAGCGTATCTATTTTCTGATGCTCTACAATATTTTCAGCGAGTTCCTTGAGGACATTGATGAGGATGTTCTGCCCAACGACCTTACGGGTTATCAGATCAATCGCAAAGTTGAAATCAACGCGGAACTCCGCATATTGAAACAAGAACTGGCAACATTGACCCGCCAAGAGGCGCTGGCCATACCATAAATGACGATCCAAAATGGAAAAACTGAAAATGCACTCGCCAAATTTGACTGATGAGAACATAGCCCGCATTCGAGAGCTGTTTCCTGGCTGTGTCACTGAAGCGCGTGATGAAAGCGGCGCACTGAAGCTGGCCGTCGATTTTGATCAGCTCAAACAGGAACTGAGTGACTCCATTGTCGAAGGGCCACAGGAGCGCTACAACCTGAATTGGCCGGGTAAGCGCGAAGCGCTGTTGACCGCAAATGCGCCGATCGCAAAGACCCTTCGCCCATGCCGTGAAGAGAGCGTTGACTTTGATACTACGAAGAATCTTTTCATTGATGGAGACAATCTGGATGCCCTGAAGCTCCTGCAGGAGACCTACCTCGGCAAGGTGAAGATGATCTACATTGATCCGCCATATAACACCGGGAATGACTTTATCTACGAGGATGATTTTGCGGAAAACGCCAATGAGTTTTTGCTGCGTTCAAACCAGAAGGATGAAGAAGGAAAGAGGCTTTTAGCCAATACTGAGTCAAATGGACGGTTTCATTCGGATTGGCTAAGCATGATTTATCCCCGGCTCAAGTTGGCTCGAAATCTTCTAAAGAATAATGGCGTAATCTTTATATCGATTGATGATAATGAAGTTCACAATTTAAGGAAATTGTGTGATGAGATATTTGGAGAAGAAAACTTCGTAGCAAACATAATGTGGCAAAAGAAAACTTCACCAGATGCTCGAATGAATATTAGTGCTGCTCATGATCATATTATCTGTTACTCGAAAAGTATTTTTGATTTTTCTTTAAACTCTTTACCATTTGATGAAGAACGTAAAAAGAGTTTTACAAATCCCGACAATGACCCTCGTGGACCTTGGGCTTCTGTTGATTTAACTGGGCAAACAGGCAGAGCCCCAAAGTCGCAGTTTTATACGATTACTACACCGACAGGAGTCAAAATGCCACCTCCTGATGGTAGATGTTGGGCTTTGGCTGAATCTACATTTCAAACACTGCAAAAAGATAATCGAATTTGGTTTGGAATAAATAAATCAAATAGACCTCGTTTAAAAAAATTCCTTTCTGAATCCGAAGGCGTAAGACCTTGGACATGGTGGGATAATAAATCCGTTGGGCATAATCAAGAAGCAAGTCAAGAAGTTAAAGCATTATTTGACGGTCAAACAATTTTTGACAATCCTAAGCCAGTTCGATTACTACAAAGAATTATACAACTTTCTACGCAAACTGGTGAGCATGATATTGTTCTTGATTTTTTCTCTGGCTCTGCGACTACCGCAAATTCATTATTTATTCAGAATATAGAAGATAACGGAAACCGCAAGTTCATTCTTGTTCAATTACCAGAATCAGTTAGTGCTGGATCCAATGATTATAAGTCTGGATCAACCGCATTTAAGCTCGGGTACAAAACTATCGCTGAAATCAGCAAAGAACGCATCAGACGGGCAGGAAAGAAAATCAAGGATGACTGCGGAAGGCGGAAGGATGAAAATAACAGCCTTTTTTCTGATTCCGAAAATTCATCCGTCATCCCTCATCCTTCATCATTAGACATCGGCTTCCGCGTCCTCAAAATCGACTCTTCAAACATGGCCGAGGTCTATTACACGCCCGATGCCGTTAATCAGGGCGACCTTTTTAATACCGTTGACAACATAAAGCCCGACCGTACACCAGAAGACCTGCTTTTCCAGGTACTTCTTGATGCGGGCGTTGATTTGAGCCTGCCAATCCGCAAGGAAAACATTCAAATCAAGGATGAAGGCGGAAGGATAAAGGCTGAAAAAAATGTAGGTGAAAGTTCATCCGTCATCCCTCATCCTTCATCCTTTAGCTCGTTCGAGGTATTTTTTGTTGATGAGAATGCTCTGGTAGCTTGTTTCGATACCGATGTGAATGAGGAACTGGTCAGGGAACTGGCTCAGTTCCGATCCTATGATATGCCGATCCGAAAAATGGTTTTCCGTGACAACGGCTTTGCATCCGATGCAGTGAAAATCAATGTAGAACAGATATTCAGGCAATTGTCTCCTGGAACTGAAGTGAAATCAATCTAAGGAGGCAATGATGGATAAAACTCATCTTCAAGCGCTGTTGAGCGACCTGATTGCTTCCTGGGAAAATGAAGTCATTGAATTTAAGCAGGCAGGGAAAGATTATTCGAGCGACGATATTGGAAAGTATTTCTCTGCTTTGGCCAATGAAGCGAATTTGCGTGGAGAAGAGGCCGCCTGGCTTGTGTTTGGTGTCCATAACAAAACCCGGCAAGTTGTCGGCTCTGACTATCGGCCGCAATTTGAGCGCCTGCAAAGCACGAAAATGCAGATCGCTGAAAATACAGAGCCAAGTATCACATTTCGCAATATTCATGCACTTCCAGATCACAACGGGCGAGTTGTTTTCTTTGAAATACCCGCAGCGCCTCGGGGATTGCCGATTTCATGGAAGGGGCATTATTATGCACGGGCTGGCGAAAGCTTGACCCATCTTGGTTTGGATAAACTTGATGAAATCCGGCAGCAGACTATGTCGAGCGACTGGACTGCGCAGATCATCCCTGAGGCGACAATAACCCATCTTGATGAAACGGCATTGCAAAAGGCACGCGCATCGTTTGCCCGTAAATACGCCAATAGGTTCTCATCTGATGAAATATCTCAATGGTCACTGCCGGTTTTTCTTGATCGCGCAAAACTGACACAGGATGGCAAGATTACGCGTTCCACGCTTTTGCTCCTGGGTAACCCGGAAGCGGCCTATTTTCTCTCCCCTCATCCAGCCCAAATGACATGGAAACTCGAAGGGCCAGAACGTGCTTATGAACATTTCGGTCCACCCTTTTTGCTCAGTACAACTGCACTCTATCAGAAAATTCGGAACATCCAGCTTCGCATACTTCCTGATGATGCGTTACTGGCTGTTGAGGTTGCCAAATATGACCAGAAAGTTGTCTTGGAAGCACTGCATAACTGCATCGCCCATCAGGATTACACCCGCAGCGGTCGAATTATCGTTACTGAACAGCCTGACAGACTGGTATTTGAAAATGAGGGTTCTTTTTTTGAAGGGAAACCGGACGACTATATTGCTGGCAATAAAACTCCTCGACGCTACCGGAACCCTTCCCTTGTGCAGGCCATGACCGAATTGAACATGATCGATACCATGGGTTATGGTATTCATGCGATGTATTTAGGTCAGGCTCGGCGATATTTCCCTTTGCCAGACTATGATCTCAGTGATCATCTCGCTGTAAAAATGACGGTTTATGGTCACGTCGTTGATCCCGCTTATAGTCGGATGCTTATCCAGAAAACCGATCTTCCGCTAACAGATATACTCTGCCTGGACCATATCCAGAAAAATCTGCCGGTGCCTAAAGCAGCCATCCGTCATTTAAGAAGAAGCGGACTGATTGAAGGGAGAACCCCCAACATTCATGTTTCGGCGGTTGTGGCGCAGGCTACTGCAAGTAAAGCTGAATATATCCGAACCAGAGCACAAGATGATGCTTTTTATGCAAAGCTGATCATTGACTATCTGACAAAATTCGGTAAAGCTTCACGGGAAGAAATAGACAAGTTGTTATGGACAAAATTAAGCGATGCCTTGACTGAAGAACAGAAAAGTAAAAAAGTGGCAAATTTACTTGCAAATTTACGGCGATCAGAACGCATTGATAATGCCGGAACCCGGAAATCTCCTATTTGGCAACTTGCAGAAAAGAAAGTGAAATAAAACGGCTCATTTGCAGAAAAGAATGCAGAATAATTTTACTCTAAGTTTTTATTTAAAAACATTTTGCAGAATCCATTCACTTGGCAGGTTGCAGAAAAGAAAGTGAAATAAAACGGCTCATTTGCAGAAAAGAATGCAGAAAGAACTCCCAGGAAAAGTCCTATGACATTCAAGTTCAAAGTACAGCCTTACCAAACCAACGCGGTTGACTCCGTTGTTGACTGCTTTGCCGGGCAGCAACTCACCATGCAAAACTCTTATACTGTAAAAATCAATGTGAATCAGATCTTCAGGCAGTTGTCTCCCGGAACTGAAGTTAAATCAATCTGAGGAGGCAATGATGGATCACGACATGACAATCGGTGGAACCCTCTTTGATCGAGTTGTCCAGATTCTTGAACAGGCTCGCTCCACTGTGGTGCAGTCAGTGAATACCAATATGGTCACGGCTTATTGGCTGATTGGCCGGGAAATAGTAATAGAGGTACAGTGCGGCAAAGAGCGGGCTGTGTATGGAAAACAGGTAATTGAGGTGCTTTCTCAACAACTGAGTGCTCAATATGGCTCTGGCTTTTCTTTGACCAATGTCAAATATTTCAGGCAGCTCTATCAGACTTGGCCGGATCGACTCTTCATTCAGCACCCGTTTGTTGTTGAATTGGCGGAGCAACCAAAAAGCCACCCGTCGGGTGGCCAATTCCCTTTAGGTTTTTCCTCGCAGCTTTCATGGTCGCATTACCGTGCTCTGATGAGAGTATCGAGACCTGGGGCTCGGGAATTTTATGAGCGGGAAGCCATTGAGTGTGGCTGGAGTAAAACGCAACTGGAAAGGCAGATACAAACATCATACTATGAGCGGATTATTGCTCATCATGGAGAGCAAGGGCTGCTGACGGCCAATCGCGAACGGTTGGCGGGTGAAAAACTCACTCCGGTTGACGTACTGAAATCGCCCATGGTGCTTGAGTTTCTTAATCTGCCTGACTCTCCTGATCTACATGAAAGCGAACTGGAGCAGGCCATTATTCGGAACCTGCAATTCTTCCTGCTGGAACTGGGTAAAGGATTTTCCTTTGTTGCCCGCCAAAAACATATCCGCTTTGACGACGATGATTTTTATGTGGATCTGGTCTTCTACAACTTCATTTTGAAGTGCTTTTTATTGATCGACCTGAAACTTGGCAAACTTACCCATCAGGATGTTGGGCAGATGGATGGCTATGTTCGCTTGTTTGAAGATCAGTTTAAAGTGCAAGGCGACAATCCAACTATCGGCCTGATTCTTTGCTCCGACAAGAGTGAGGCGGTCGCCAAATATTCGGTTTTACACGAAAGCAAACAGATATTTGCATCGAAATATCTCAAATTCCTCCCGACGGAAGAGGAACTCAAGCTCGAAATTGAAAAAGAACGCAGGCTGATTGAAGCGAATCTGGCTGACCGGAAACGACTATCATCATTCGATGAAAACATCCCCAGTGATGCAGAATAAGCGCAGCATAACCGTGAAGCAATAACCTCATGAAATTCAAGTTCAAAGTCCAGCCCTATCAAACCAGCGCGGTTGACTCTGTTGTTGACTGTTTTGCAGGGCAGGTCAATACCTCGCAAACGACCTATACCATCGATCCTGGCAAGGCACCCATTCCATTGGAATTCACCGGATTTAAAAACGCTGATCTGCTTTTGACCGAGTCACAACTGAAAGAGAACATTCACGAAGTTCAGCAGCGCCAAAATCTTCCTTTGTCGGAGGCATTGATTTCGAGCGCAAAGTGCAGGGTAAACCTCGATATCGAAATGGAGACCGGTACGGGTAAAACCTACTGTTATATCAAGACCATCTTTGAGCTGAACAAGCTGTATGGATGGAGCAAGTTTATTATTGTAGTGCCGAGTATTGCCATTCGTGAAGGCGTCTATAAATCACTGGAGATTACGGCTGACCATTTTACCGAAAACTTTGGCAAGAAAGTTCGATTCTTCATCTACAACTCAAAGCAGTTACACCAGATTGAAAGCTTTTCATCTGACGCGAGTATCAATGTCATGATCATCAATATCCAGGCGTTCAATGCAACCGGCAAGGATAACCGGCGCATCTATGATGAACTGGATGATTTCCAGTCTCGTCGCCCGATTGATGTTATCAGCAGCAACAGGCCGATTCTCATTCTTGATGAACCCCAGAAAATGGGAGGTGCCAAAACGCTGGATGCCGTAGCCAAGTTTAAACCATTGCTGATACTGCGTTACTCAGCTACCCATCGTATCAATCATAACAAGGTTCATCGGCTTGATGCGCTGGATGCGTATAATCAGAAACTGGTTAAAAAGATAGCAGTTCGAGGCATAACGGTAAAAGATCTTGCGGGTACGAATGGTTATCTCTATCTGGAGTCTATCGAAATATCGCGGAGTGCACCATTGGCACGTATTGAGATGGAGGTCAGGCAAGCAAATGGAATCAAGCGGGTCGTGAAACGACTTGAAAAAGGCAGGGATCTATTTGTTGAATCTGGTGAGCTGGATCAGTATCGCGGTTTTATTATTTCAGAAAT
>JABDHL010000093.1 GCA_012972825.1 Chlorobiaceae bacterium | reverse complement strand
GGAAGTAAGCGTCGTGAGTGCACACAGGTGCGGAAAGAACTTGCTCATCATTTTGTTTTAGAATTGGGGTTATCTTATGCTGATACTGCTCGATTGCTTGGTATATCAGCTTCAGCCGTGAATCAGATTCTTCGCCGAAATCCTTTGGGTTGAAGTATAGATAGTCATGAGCGTATCCTTAATTTTTTATACTCAAAGAGTACATATCTCCGAACGATAAAATTGTCCGTTCGATTGATAACCCAAGGGTTTTGCCCATACAAACCGTTATCAATCCAATGAATTAATTAGGTTTAGTAACGAATTATGTTGCTTTATTCGATTGATTCATGTAATTGCCGGTATGTTTATTTCTGACTACATTGATGCTTTGCTAGCCAAAGGCGTCTTCTGTTTCAGTGGCGCTGAAGCTTCTGAGGCACTTGGATCAGGCGTTATCGCTACCCGTGCGGCCTTGCGTCGTCTGCGGCATAAGGGTGAAATTGCCATGCCGTTTCGGGGATCGAAAAGCTTGATGACTCTCGTTTTCTTGATGATATCTCACCCCTGCTGACAACTGGGAGCTCATGGGATTCCAGGGCGGCGGCACGGTATGTTCTGGATTCTCTCGTACCTTTAATGCCGGGGGATGCATGGCAGAAGACAAAAGAAAAGATGATTATCCTGCAAAAGAGGTAGCGGAAGGTAGCGGGGTTCATAGAAAATGAAAAGCTATGGATGAGGAGAGCAGGTATAACCATGTTTCCGGGCAATTGCCTGATGCCTTAAGGCAATTGCAGGAAGAAAATGTCAGGTTGAAAGCTTTGCTTGCTGCAAATGGCATACCATGGGATGAGTCTGCTCCTTCAGAAGAAAATTTACCTGAAATCACATCGACATCGACAGTGCAGCGTTCAGCTCTGGAAAAAGTTGCACTGTTCGGGCAACGGTGCGCATGTATGGATTTTTTTTGCTGAACCTGTTCCGGCGTCAAATGCACGGCAGCTTGGTGCTGCACTTATAAGCCAGACATGTGACCGTACCCGTCAACTTGCCATAAAAAGTTACGACCGCTTTTTTCCTAATCAGGATACTCTGCCAAAAGGTGGTTTCGGTAACCTGATTGCGCTCCCGTTGCAGCAAAAGCCACGATCTAAGGGGTTCAGTGTATTTGTTGATGAAAACTTTGTCATCTATCCTGACCAGTGGGAATATCTCTCATCCATTCAAAGACTATCACGTCTCGAACTGGATTCAGCCATACAGCGATCATGCGGCGTTCGCCATCCGCTTGATATCGCTTTTATTGCAGAAGAGGAGGAACAAAAGCCATGGCAACGCTCATTGCAGAGTTTCAGTCGGATCCCCGGCCCCATGCCTGAATCACTGACTCTTGTGCTCGCTAATCAGATCTTCATTGCCAAAGCCGAACTGCCCCAGCCATTGGCCAACCGTCTCATTCGCCTGGCGGCTTTTCAAAACCCTGAGTTTTACAAGGCTCAGGCTATGCGTCTCCCGGTATGGGACAAATCCAGAATCGTCTGCTGTGCCGAAAACTTTCCGCTTCATATCAGTTTACCGAGGGGATGCTTTGACGCAGTCACTGAACTGCTGCGACAGCACAATATTCCTATGGACATTCAGGATGAGCGCATATCAGGCACCGAAATATCAGTAACGTTTACCGGTCAGTTAAGAAAAGACCAGCAAAAGGCAATCACTGAGATGCTCAAGTACCAAACCGGTATTCTCTCGGCCCCCACAGCATTCGGCAAGACCGTCATGGCTGCCGCAATAATCGCGCGGCGCAAAGTGAGCACCCTTATTCTTGTTCATCGAGCTGAACTTCTCCAGCAATGGAGGGAGCGGTTATCCACTTTTCTCGACTTGTCCGATACTTCTCATGGTTTTATTGGAAGCGGCAAAAAGAAACTATCAGGCTTGATTGATATCGCCGTTATGCAATCCCTTTCACGGCGTGATGATCTTGCCGTGCTGCTCGACAACTATGGCCATATCATTGTTGACGAGTGTCATCATCTTTCAGCATTTACTTTTGAGGCAATTCTCAAGCAGGCCAAAGCGGAATATGTTCTGGGACTGACAGCAACACCTATTCGTCGAGACGGTCATCAGCCCATAATCTTTATGCAGTGCGGCCCTGTAAGGTATCGCGCACTTCAAGCAGAAAATGCACCAGTTCGTTTAGAGGTTCGGCCGCTCAACCTGTATTCGCCGGAAATTCCCCAGGGATCTGGTATTCAGGATGTTTTCCGTATCCTTGCCCATGATTCCTTCCGCAACCACAGCATTGCAAAGGATATTCTGGCTGCATATCACGAAGGCCGAAAGATTCTTGTGTTGACGGAGCGTACAGAACAACTGGAACTGATACGCGAAGCACTCACTGATCAAATTCCGCATAGCTTTTTGCTGCATGGCCGGTTGACAAAAAAGCAGCGCGCAGCTACGCTTGCAGGCCTCGCAGAACTTGATGATTCGGTTCCACGGGTAATTCTGGCAACCGGGCGCCTGATTGGTGAAGGTTTTGATCATCCCCCTCTTGATACCATGGTGCTTGCCATGCCTGTTTCCTGGCATGGAACATTACAGCAGTACGCAGGTCGTCTGCACCGTGAACATGTCAATAAGGGTGATGTTCGTATCTATGATTATGTCGAGCATGACAATCCGCAGCTTGCACGAATGTGGGAAAAGCGCCAGCGTGGTTATCGAGCAATGGGGTACCGTATCAGTATGCGGGAGTGATTTTCTGATTGAAGTAATATTCCGGAGATGAGGTTGGAAAAGAAAAGCTGTTCGATGAAGACGCTGCCTGGAAGCAGATGAAGTATGTTCCTTTCCGGGCTCAAATTTTAATTGATGGGTAATTGATGCAAAGAGAGGTTGATGACTAATCCTGTCAGGTCTGGAGTTGTAGTTCCACAACGGCATATTATGTGAATACAGTCATCGTATGAGATTGAGTACCACACCACAGGGGGCAAAACAGGAGGGCAGGGAAGTAATTGTTTTTTATTCATAGATTTTGATAAAAAATCTGCGACGCGGATGCGACATGAAAATTTATTATCCCCTGTAACTCTATTTATATAAATGACATATAGCCTTGGTATGATATTTACACTGTAGAGGTCAGAAGTTCGAATCTTCTATCGTCCACAACCATAAAATCCTGCAAATAAACAACTTGCAGGCTTTTCGCCTCCCGCTCTTACGCCACTGAAATACTCCGATTTTATCAGATTTAACGCCGTTTACCCATGGTTTTGTTACGCCATTGTTATACGAGTTTTTTTACTTCTCATGAAAAAACCTGATAACTCATTGCATAATTGAGTATTGCGCTTGTATGCATAATACCTGTGCCACCTCTACATTCTTTTTGTTCAGGTTTCTGGCATTTTTTCGGTGCCAAATGGCTATAAACATCACAGGAGGGTAGGGGAGTAGTTGCTTTTGATTTATCAATAGTAATGCCTGACATAGCCATAAGCCTTGTCAAACAACTCCTGATCTTTGATCTGGTATTTCACGTAAATCACATTGCGGAGCGCCCGTTGCACTTCACGCTCTCCGACTTTTGTGCTTTGCCATCCGGGGAAACGAACCAGACGGACAATTTCGTCGATGTCGGTCACGATTCGCTCAACGTCAATTGGTATCGTTATATTTTTCACTTCAGCCAAGAGTTCGGTCAAGGCTGCTTTTGCCTTGCTCTTCTCATTGGTGTTTATGGCCCAAGCAATGCGGCAGGAATAACGGCAATCCCGTCCGGGCGGCGATAAGCCTGCAGTCCGGTATGAATCACAAGCGAGTCCAGTAAATCATCGCCGATTTGCTCGCGCAGCCACAAAAGATGTTGGACATCTCCATCATCAACGGTGCCACTCAGTTTCACCTCAATGGCAATTACTCGTTGATCTCCCCGCTCCACAATCAGATCAACCTCCTGGCGACCACCCTGAAGGCGCAGGTGGCTGACATGAGCTTCGGCGGACTGGGCAAAGACCCGAATTCCAAGGGTAACCAATGACTCGAACAGGTGCCCCAGCAGTGCTCCGTCGCGTGGAATAGTCCGCTTTGGCTCTTCACCGGCTAACAGGGCATCAACATCGAGTCCGAGCATTCGCACAGCAAGTGCCGGATCGGCCAGATGGTGCTTGGACGACTGGGCCAGGCGATTCAAACGGTTTCGGGATGGTAACCATGCAGGAAGCGGATCAACGATCCAAAGTCGTTCAAGGATTTCTCGATACGGTTGTGTCGTTGTTTTGGAGGGTTTCTCGCCCTGCCCGCCGGTCGCGGCATCGCGAATAGTCTCCAGCGAAGCCGTTGTCGCTGTCGATGCCGCATAGGCCGCAAGCCAGCGGCGCAATATCTCCGGTCGCCGAACCATGTATCCCTGTTCAGGAAAGTCGGTATCAATAATGCGGCGCAGGTAACCGTCCAGTTGTAAGCGAAGCGCACGTCCGGTCAGTGGCCGTATACCCGGAAAGCCGGAGTGGACGATTTCGCGAACATAATCTGCCAGGGTCACATCGGTTTTGCCAGCAACATCAGGCTTCTCCCCCCTGAGAAGTCTATGCAGGCTGACAGTTGGAATGCCTACACCCCGTTCTGCAAGCGACATGGGCCTCATCCTCAGGGTAACGATTCGTCCAGCTCCCGAGTGGGTCGGTGGCGTAGCTGGCCCGGCAGATCCGGTCAGCAGGAAATGCCCCGGCGCTTGATCGCGGTCAACAGCCCGTCGCACTGAATCCCATACAGATGGTACTTGCTGCCACTCATCAAGAAGCATCGGCGATTCCTGGGTTAAGAGCAGTGCCATGTCCGCTTCGGCGATGGCACGCTGGGCTGGTTCATCAAGCCGACATACGGTTTGACATCGCCCCTCAGCAGTAGCCGTTTTCCCGACACCCTTGGCTCCCTCCAGTGCGATGGCAGGGAGCATCGTCATCAGTTCGTCGAGTTCGTCATCTACCACCCTTCTCTGATACGTATGCATTTATTTTCTGTTGTTTTATGCTCACATTATATGTCGCTACACTACCATACCGCCATACTGTACACTACCATTTCGCCATAATATACAATCCCGTTCCGCCATCACCAACATCAGCAAAAAAGTAAATCACAGTGGGCTCCCTCGATTCGAGCAGACTTTCCAGCACATCGGCATCCATTACCAGCGTATCGAGATCGTCACGAAGCGTTTGCAGATACACATTCCCCGGGAACCAGTTCAATCATTTTGGCTCCAAGGGCGTGCCAGAGCAGTTTGCCATTCCCGCTCGGCGGCTTTACCGATTCATACACCTGAGTCAGCCACTTGTAATCGGCTTCATAAGCTTCGAGAGCGTGGTCGGGCGACAAGGCTTCCCAAAGTCTGGAGAGTACCGAGTATTCAGCCGCAAATTTGTCGCGAGTGTTGTTGTCAGGCAGGCAATCCTGAGCGGCAATCAACCCTTCATAACCACCAACGGAGCGGTCTACTCCGGGAAAAAACAGCAGGCATTTTTCTACCCGTGCCGGCAGCTCTTTTTTCAGCTCATCCAGCTTGGTGATAACCCGCAGCACTGCTTTGTCATCAAAATCGAGCGCTGTTGCAACGTCATCAAAAATGCCGATGTTTTGAAAAACGCCGCTAATGCGTGGTTAGAAAAAATCTTATGCGGATATATTTCCCTGAAGTGCTGCTTTGACATTCATCGAATGCGCTAATTGTATTAAGTAACGAATTGTGTTGCTTTATTCGATTGAATCATGTAATTACCGGTATGTTTATTTCGGACTACATTGACGCTTTGCTAGCCAAAGGCGTCTTCGGTTTCAGTGGCGCTGAAGCTTCTGACGCGATTGGATCAGGCGTT
>JABDHL010000092.1 GCA_012972825.1 Chlorobiaceae bacterium | reverse complement strand
ACTATTGTCAATGGCCTCAATTCTGATCCTCGGTTTAACTTCACGCTGACAGCTCCGGGTGTTCCAAATATCACCATTAACGATAATGACACTGAATCCAACACCGTTTACCTGACTGATGCTCATACAGGAACCATTACTCTTGCAGGTGGCATAGCTGGTCAGTTTTTGAACCTTGATGCAGAGGTTCAGGTTACCCAGGGCAATGGTTATGACCTTGATAATACCGGCCTGGCAAATGACGGTTTATCCTGGGCAGGGCAGGCTGGTGATGCTGTTGACAACACAGCTTCGTTTAATGGAGTGTATGGTGCCGGCGACTATCGCAACCACTTCTTCTCTTATGCTGGTGGTGTTTTATTGACAGCCGCAAATATCAATGCAACTGGTGAAGCCAGTGACGTTATTATTCGTGTGGGTGCTGCTGACCAGAACATTCAGCTTGGTTCTGGCAACGATACAGTGATCTTTGCTGATCGCTCGGGCATAACTCATAGTACCTCAGGTCTCACTATTGCTGATACGGTTGTTGGCGGTGGCGGTCAGGATACCATTGTGCTTGATGGTTCAGGCCCGCAGTATCTTGGCGCATCCGAGTGGACAAACCTGAGTGGAATAGATGTTATCCGCTTGGCTGGTGTTGATGGAACACATACACCGGTTAGCGGATATCAGCCTTACTATTTAGCTTGCTCATCAGGTAGCGGGTCCTCTATTTCTGGTGCGGCTGCTCTCTCGACAGTCACTACCGAAACGCCTTTCAACCTGACTGTAACCAATCAGCTTGTAGGTCAGACCGGTACGAACCGGATCACGATTCTTAACAATGATGGCGATCTCAGCTATAATTCAGAAAACTCTTCAACGATCAATCTTCGTCAGCTTGATGGCAGCCATTTTGTCACCTTTGTCGGTCCAAACGGAGATGGTACAGATAGAACACCGCAGGCGACACAGATTGTTCAGTTGAGCGATGTCAGTGCCAACAGTGGTGAAATTCTTGACGGTGGTAATCCAAATGTCGGTGTTGCTAACGGAAACATAAATATCCTGCAGATCTTTAATAATGCTACAGTAACTGTTGGTGACTTGGTAAATACCCGGAACTTCCAGACTGTTCAATTCTGGAATGATACGACAACGGCGCAAACCCTTGCTCTTACCATTGATAATGCAACGTTTGACAGACTGGCTGACGCAGCAACTCTCTATGTACGTGCTGTTGACAGTACTACGGTAACGGGTGCTTATGCAGAGCTTGATCTTGAAGCAGGAAGTGTGTCTGGTAACCGCAACTTTGTTGTCTGGGGTAGCCAGGGTGCAGATGTTATCAATACAGGTGCAGGAAATGACGTGATCCTTGCATACAACCCGACAAGCCTTAATAAAAATCAGGGTGGTGATCAAATTAATGGCGGTGGCGGTACTGACAGGATATATCTGAATGATACATATGGGTTTGGAGCTGACACCCATTTGAATCCTGATACTGTTACAGTGAATACAGCTGGTGAAACTGTTTACATTTACGGTCTCCAGACTCATGATAACGTCTATATCAGTGCCGATTCGTACGTCTGGTCAGAACCGGTATCGCCAGGTGGTCATGGTCATGCTGTGGAGTGGAATATCAGCGGTGGCAATGTATCTTTGGTCAATGCCTACTTGGATGATATAAACGTGACTGGTGGTACTACTGTTCTTTCAACGACGATAGGTGGTGCCAACAATAATAATAATGTTTATATCCATGGAAGCAGTACAGTCAATTTGGGTGCGTTAGGGCATTTAAATGACCATGTCTGGATTTATGATGGGACAGATTCGTTGATAAATTCCTACGGTGATACCTTAACAGTAAGTGGTGGTAATACAACACTTAGCACTACTGGTGGCAGCGGTTATGGTGGAAACGAACTTGTGAATATCATTGACAGTAGCTCACTGGATTTAGGCATTGATCGTACCCATGGGTGGGATACTATCAACGTCTCTGCAAGTATATCGACGACTCTTTCACATTTACTTGCCCAAGATACCTTGAATGTGACTGGAGGTACTATTAATAACTATACTTCAGTTACACTTGTTTCTTCTACAAGTGACAACATTAACTTTCTTGATAATTCCACCTTTGGATACAGTGGAATTAATTTGGGAGCCGGGCATACACAAGACGTTATTAACATTGGCTTAAACAATGGTGTAGTAGTTAATAATGCGCTTGTTTATGATCAGACGCTTGGTCAGATTCAACAGGATACCTTCGTATTTGGAACTACCAACGCTGGATGGGCAGGGAGTTACACTGGAGCGAATGTGGTTCCTGGTGTTACTACGACAACTGTTAATGCGAATGGTATTATCACATTCTATGGTGGTACTAGTGGAACTACTCCAATTACACCTGCATTTACAACACTTCTGGCAGCTCAAGTTCTGAATGAATTTGAAACAGGTACATTTTTTAACTTTTTCCATGTTAATGAGCACAATCGTATTTTGATCTACAATGATGGTGCTAATGCATGGGTATTTGATCCTATTAGTGCTACCACAGGGAAGTTTGTAGAACTTGTTGGTATTAACAACGTAACCGGAATTACTTCTGGTGTCTTAACTGGAGACCATCAGGTGCATGTCGCTTAATCTCCATCTGGAGAATACTCAACGCTTAAATAGTAGAGAGTATAGGTAAAACCTAAAAAACCCCGTCTCACACAAGGAGGCGGGGTTTTTATTTAGAAATTTAATTGAGGTATTTATTTTAATTCAACAAACAGAAAAACTATGAGCCAGGAACCAACAATCAGTATTGATAACGTAAGCTACCCAGTATCAGATCTTACAGATAATGCGAAGATGCTGTTATCAAATCTACAATTCATCGATAACGAAATTGCCCGTTTGAACACCCTGCTTGCAGTAACAAAAACAGCGCGTGGAAGCTATGTTCAGGCACTGAAAAGCGAATTGCAGCAACCAAAGCCATAATCAATGCCTGCAATGCATTTAAATGTTGTGTGCTGATTAAGTTCTTGCGATTATTCTACACTCTCCGAAATGGAGGC
>JABDHL010000091.1 GCA_012972825.1 Chlorobiaceae bacterium | reverse complement strand
TGCCCATTTCAGCAAGACCGGCAACAGTGTTTTGTGTAGTCGTTGACTTGCCGATACCACCTTTTCCGTAAATAGCAACTTTTCTCATTTTCGTACTTTTTTAGGTTTTCGATGTCTTTTCCGTCAGATATTCAGGACTGATGATTCTTTGATCTGAATATTTATGTATTTATCAAGCAACATGCGTGCCAAAGTCAGTTTTTTCCCTCTAATGAGGATTTGTAAATGGAAGGAGGTAGCAGTCACACCCGCACAGCTAAAGGGTTTCAGCCGACAGAAAAGATTTAATTCTATGAATAAATGGCGTAACTATTTTATTTAATGTCGATTATCGGCACGCGAATTTACTACAATTCGGTAGGAAAATAATGGAATCTACATTTTTGTATGTAGTTGGTGCTTTTTTTAGAGACGGAGAGGTGATACCTGTTCTCGTTTGTTACCATACGTTATTATTGATGCAAAACATAACCGACGAGTGCTTGCTTTAGTTTATTTTATTGCAAAAAAATGTATTCTGTCAAGGTATCAAGAAAATATCATCAGCATTAAACCTACAAATATGTGGGATCAGTTACTGACTGAACAATCATTCAACCCAAACCTATAGTATCATGCAGAAAAGGCAGCTTGGAAATACAGATATGCATATTACTCCCATTGGCTTCGGAAGCTGGGCCATAGGTGGCAGCAACTGGGCGTATGGTTGGGGTGCTCAGGATGACGGAGACGCTGTCGGAGCAATTGAACGGGCTATTGAGCTTGGCATAAACTGGATTGATACGGCAGCGGTTTATGGTCTCGGCCATTCGGAGGAACTTGTCGGGAAGGCTGTGGCCGGCTTAAAAAAGAAGCCCTTTATATTTACCAAATGTGCACTGGCATGGAATGAAGGGAGGGAGATCTGCAATTCTCTCAAGGCTGATTCTATTAAGCGTGAGTGTGAAGGAAGTTTGAAAAGGCTTGGGGTTGATGCACTCGATCTCTACCAGATTCACTGGCCAAACCCTGATATCGATATAGAAGAGGGCTGGCAGGAGATGGCCTGCCTCAAGGAGAAGGGTCTTGTGCGGCATATCGGCGTGTCGAATTTCAATGTCGAGCAATTGCATCGTATTATGCCGATAGCACCTGTTGCCTCCATTCAGCCTCCCTATTCGATGTTACGGCCTGCCATTGAAAAAGAGATTCTTCCCTTCTGCATGGAGCATAACATCGGTGTAATTGTATATTCCCCAATGCTTTCGGGTATGCTCACCGGCGCGATGACGGTTGAACGTGTTGCAAACTTTCCTCAGGACGACTGGCGCAGGGGCAACAAGGAGTTTCAGGAGCCTCGTCTCTCGGCAAATCTTGAGCTGGTCGAACTGCTTAAAGCTGTCGGGTTATCACATGGCCGTTCTGCCGGTGAGGTAGCCATTTCCTGGACTCTGCGCCACCCGGCCGTTACAGGAGCAATAGTCGGTGGCCGCAATGCCGCTCAGGTTGAGGGTATTATCGGGGCAGGTGAATTCAGGCTAAGCGAAGAAGAGGTCGGTCGGATTGAGCTTTTTATTGCTGGCATGCCGAAATAAACATTACCTCGTCCATTTTTGCAGCAATGTCTGAAGAGTCGTCATCATAACGGGTTTTGAGATAAAGTCATTCATGCCGGTTTTCAGGCAGTTGTTATGGTCTTCCTTCGTTGCATTTGCAGTCATGGCAATGATCGGAATATTCGGGTTTATTATACCTGTTCCCAGTTTTCTGATCTCCTTCGTAGCTTCAAGTCCTCCCATGAGGGGCATTTGCAAATCCATGATCACCAAAGCATATGTGTTGTGTTTAAGGGCTTCAAGAGCTTCAAAGCCATTGGTGGCAATATCTACCGCATACTCCAGTTTATTGAGCATGGCGGTAGCAACACGTTGATTGATGTTGTTGTCTTCAACGAGCAGGATGCGGTTATTCATTGGTAGCACATTCTCGATTGATTGTTGAGAGACAGAAGGTTCTGTTTCCGATTGTGAAACTCTCTCTTGCTGGGTAGTGAGTGCTTTCGGTGTGTTGCTGCTTTCTTGTGGCTTTATGAATGCAAGGATAAACCAGAACTCAGTACCTTCATGTTCAACGCTGAAGAAATTGATTGTTCCCCCCATAAACTCAATAAGCTGCTTGGCGATAGCCAAGCCGATTCCTGTTCCTCCTGCTTTTCGGGTAGCTGAAGAGTCTAACTGGGTAAATTTCTGAAAAATCAGTTCTTTTTTCCCTTCAGGAATGCCTATTCCATTGTCCTTGACTGAGATGCGGAGGTTGATTTCATCAGAGGTTTCAGAGATAGGTTCGATGCTGACGACAATTTTCCCTTTATCGGAAAACTTGATGGCATTCTCCACAAGGATGATGAGCGCTTTCAAGATATAGGCAGGATAACCCAAAAGAGCTGTCGGAATTGAGGCCGGAATGGTGAAGGTTAACAGCAGACTTTTTTTCAGGGCTTCATCAAGCAGGACAGAAGAGATATTATCAAAAAGCCTTCTGATATCAAAGATCGTTTGTTCACTGTCGAGCTCACCTGATACGTTTGTACTGAATTCAAGAATGTTTTTGAGCAGCTGATGAAGCTGCTGTGTACTTATTTGTATGGTGTCTATATAATTTTTCTGTTCACTGTTGAGTGTAGTGGAACTAAGGAGTTCCGTCATGCCCATGACAGCATGCAGGGGGGTTATAATTTCATGGGATAGATTGGCCAGGAACTCGCTTTTTGCCTGGTTTGCTGTTTCAGACTCTCGTTTTGCCTGATTAAGGTTTTTGATAAGGATTTGCTGGATCTGTTCTTTTTCTTCAACATTTTTTTTCTCTACCGAAAGTTGTTTGTTTAACAAGCGGAAATCTTCAAGAGTATCTTCTACCTAAACTGAGCTATTCGAAAAACGGTACCTCTTTCAAGGACAGAAATACAAAAAAGAAAGGCAACAAAGCAAAATTATAGCTTTACAGCTTTCA
>JABDHL010000090.1 GCA_012972825.1 Chlorobiaceae bacterium | reverse complement strand
GGATAAATTGACATCTTCAACCTCCCATGTGGCAGGAAGACCTAACAGTTGCTGGTAATGTGTTGTTAACTTTTGCATAGTCCTTAAATACTGCAGTCTACAGCTTTATTGCTCTATTCCACTAAATTGTTTAATGAGCCATTATTTTAAGCGTGCTTTGTTCATCAGTATTGCCAGTCAGGCCTATGATTGGAATAGTGTTGAATGAACTGAAGCGAGTGAAATATTCCCCGCTTCTTATGGCTTTTGTTGCTTCGATGCCGTTCATGACGGGCATTTCAACATCCATCAGCACTATATCAAAATCCTCTTTTTCAAGAGCATTGATGGCGTCTCTGCCATGTATAGCCTGCTCGACGTTACACCCGTAATGTTTAAGCACCATACTCATGAATTTTCTGCTGGTTTCATTGTCGTCAACAAGGAGAATGCGTTTGCCGTCAATGATCTCTTCCTGAGAATTTTTGATAAATAATAATTCCGAAAAAAAGTACTTTTCAATGTTTTTCTGGACATCTGACTTTCTGATTGGTTTAGAAAGCACCTCATGCATGCCGCATTTATGTCCTCTCACAACCGCCTCAGCTTTGGGAAGGGAGGTTATACCGATAATCGGTGTCCGTAAATAATGAAAAGCCAAGGCAGGATCGATATCCTGCGCTGAGCGAATAAATTTTACGACCTCGTCTCCATTCAATAAGGGCATTTCAAAATCCATATAAATCAAATCATACCGGTTTTCTGAAAGTAATGTCATCGCCTGTTTGCCGTTTTCAGCCAGATCATACTTGCACGACATTTCCGATATGTATTTTGAAAGAATCAGCCGATTGCTGAGTTGATCATCGGTTATAAGGATCCGCTTTTCACGGAGGATTTTGGTTTTTAGTTCCTGGATCTTTATAGAATCATATTTCGGTAATGTAATAATGAACTCCGTCCATTCCCCTTCCTTCGAATTACAGTGGATTTTTCCCCCGAATGAATCGATAACTCTTCTGCAGAATGATAAGCCAAGGCCGTTTCCCTCTTTTTTGTTCGATGTATAGAAGTTTTCAAAGATCAGCTCTCTTTTGTTTTTCGGTATGCCGGGCCCAGTGTCCCTGACTCGGATAATATTCGCCGAAGGCATTGAATCTAACGCTATTTCTATGCAGAAGCCGGGTTGATTTTTGTAGTACAGAGAGTTTTTTAACAGATTAAAAAGTACATAGTAAAACAGATCTCGATCACCGAAAAAATCAAAATTCTGGATATTATTAACAGTGATCAATTTTTTTTCTTCGGGATCGGTATAGGGAAAACTGTTGAGTGCTGCATCAATCGCATCGGCTGCGATTATATGGATAAAACCCTTGGTGGCGATTTCGTCACCCTGCATGCTTGTCAGGATTGAATCAATGATTTTGTTGGCCCTGTTCAGAGTGTTTGAGCTCTCTTCAATGACTTGATGAATAGTGAGCAGACCGGAATGGCTGATATTATACTTTACACCAGCTCTCTCACTATTGGGTTTTTCGGGAAGTTTGGAATGTACCGAAGCTATTGCGTTGGTAATGGCGTTGAGCGGATTTCTCATTTCGTGGGCAATGCTGCCGCTCAGGCTTTTCAGAAGAGAGATTTTTGTTTTGTGGGCGCTTTGTTTTCTATGACTCACTATCATCCCTCCAATAAGCGCAAAAAAATAGGTTGGAATATAATCCAATTGAAAATGCGCGTATGAAACATGACCATCGAGGAAGAGAACAGCAGCATAAGCCAATGCAAAGCCAAGAACTGTTATGAGGCAGATGAGCACCCAGTCATAAATTATAAGGATGAGTAATATCAAGCCTCCCGTAGATGACATGGCCCAAACGAATGACCACTCGTTTTTTAACAGCATAAAATAGAAAAAGAAAGGCAGAAGTATTGGTACTGAAATAATAAAGTATATAGGGAAAAGGTCTTTGTATTTTTTGTTGAGAAATGGATAAAAGAGCCATGGAAGGCTTATGAATGCTTCAATACAGCGCAGTAAAAGACTTTCATAGGGCTGAGGCAATAACTTTGTCCATACAATATAAAAGAGGGGATATCCTATAGTAGCGAACAATCCTATAACCGGCAGATTTGGTTCGGCCTGCTCTACTATGTCTAAAACTTTTTGATTGTATCTGAGCATATAATCCTCAAAAAGCTTCTTCGCAGTGCCCTTATATTTGTTTGTAATAATACGGTAATTCAATTTTTTTTGAAATTACAACAGGATGAATAAAAACCAGCTCCAAATTTTTTATGATTGCTTATGATGATCACGATGGCTGTTGCTGAAAGCCTGTAAATATCCGGTAAAACTTATTATTTTAATAGTTTACGTGTATTAATAAAAGTGGTTTGGCCTTATTGTCTTTTTTTATATTAAAGAACTGTAAAGATTGATATAGTTTTTTTCAGAGTTTTCTTCAGTTAAGGTAAGAATATAGGTATTCTGAATATTAGTGTTTTCTTCATCGTTTGTTTTTTTAGAGTATTTTTTCTTTTTAAAAACATGGGAAAAGCCAAATGTTGTGAGAAAACAATTCATTACATTTAAAAAGGTGAAAGGTGTAAACCTTTAAGAGAAAAAATTGACGGTTAAGAATTTCCAGGATTTCACTGAAAAAAGCAAACTTGGATATCCTGAGTTTTTAGAGAAAAAACTTCAGGCTTGTGACGATGAGCTTTTTAAGCCTCGTAAAAACGGAAAACCGCTTGTTATTGGCAGTTTAACTCCGGATCTTGGGGCAATTATGCTCCAGAGTAACGACTACCTTAATATCTCCAGCCATCCATTTATCAGAGAAGCTCAGCTTGAAGTGCTTCAAAAAGCAGGTAATGAACCTGTTATGTCAGCGGTTTTTTTGCATGAAGGGAGTGATAAGTATTTTTTTGAGCAGGCTATGGCTGAGTTTACAGGTTATGAAAGCTCAATTTTATGTCAATCAGGTTGGGCGGCCAATGTAGGTCTTATGCAGGTTATTGCCGATCAGAGCACGCCGGTCTATATTGATTTTTTTACGCACATGTCTCTTTGGGAGGGGGTGAAAATATCAGGTGCTTCTCCCTATGCATTCCGGCATAATGATCCTGTTCATCTCGAGCGCTTGATCAAAGAACATGGCCAAGGGATTGTACTTTTTGATTCACTCTACAGCACAAACGGAGATATAGCTCCCCTTATTGATATTATTGAAATTGCCAACAGGTATGATTGTGTCTCTGTTGTCGATGAATCGCACTCCATAGGTACCTATGGCCCTCATGGGGCTGGTCTTGTCGCATCACTTGGTTTGAGTGAAAAGGTGCATTTTATTACAGCAAGTCTTGCCAAAGCCTTTGCCGGCCGTGCTGGCATTATTATATGCTCAAAAAATTTCGCAAAATATTATCCCTATATGGCCTTTCCGGCCATTTTCAGTTCGGCTCTTCTTCACTATGAAATCAGCGGTTTGCAAGCGACGCTTGATGTTATCAAAAAAGACGACTTCAGGAGAGAAAAACTTCATGAAAATGCAGAATATTTTCGCGAGGGCCTGCGCAACCTCGGCTATAACATTTCAAGCCAATCTCAAATTGTATCCATAGAAGGTGGTCTGGAATCAGATACAGAACTTCTACGGGATGCCCTTGAGAAAAGAGGCGTTTTCGGATCTGTCTTTATGGCTCCTGCTACACCAAAAACCCGTTCCCTGATGCGATTTTCAGTCCATAGCGGTCTTGAAAAGTCAGAATTGCAATACGTTCTTGACGTCTGCGAAACAATCAGGGAAGAAATCGGTATGTGGAACTGGAAATCGACCCGGCGGAAGAAAGCAGAATAAAACCGTCAGCGGTTTCAGCTGGTAACCGTGCACCTCTCTCTCCTTCCAAAATCAATGACAAATAATTGGGAAAAACAGGCAATTTCTTGTGATTGAGTTGCTCTATCGGGCTTATGATAATTCGTAAGAGGAGAATTTCCTGCCATATTTTGAAAGCCAGGATTATGAGTTCATCTACTCAATTTACGCGGGCATGGACAGAGAAAATGGAACTTTGCATTCAGTTTTACGTTATTGTCAGGCATATAAGGTTTTTTTATACAAAAAGATTTTACATATCACGTTCAAGAAAAATCTGATAATTCAGCCAACAAAGCCTTTTTTACGGCATATAAAATACCCTGTTTATGGTATTTATAATAAGCTGCAGAAGTTAGATATTGAAGCCATATAATATTGATATTACGCATTTAATTACTGCATTAACATGCTATCCGGTTATGATGAACTCTATCGCTTTCCTTTCAAAAACGGCTATTGCAACTCATATGAATACAACGGAATTCTGTGAAATGTTTCTTTCCACGGGATTGTGTTGTTCATGTGATGACAATTCGAACGGATGTGTGGAAGTTGTTCTTCATAAATCTAAATAATATTAATCATGAGATATACCATGTTCTCTTCCTTTGTGCGCCAGCACTCACGAAGAGCGTTGTTCATCATAGCTGGTGTGGCTTTGCTGTCTTCGTCAGACGCTAAAGCTCAAACCTATCCGGCACTTTCACCGCCAGTCACGGTCAACGTTGGCTATTTACCTGTTACAGGTCATGCCAAATTTTTTGTAGCTAAAGATAAGGGCTTCTTTGATCAGGAAGGCATAAAGGTGGAGTTGATTCAGTTTGCAAATTCGGCTGACGGAATCAGCGCTCTTCGCGCAAAGAAACTTGATATAGGTGCTTTTGGGACGACTGCTCCCCTGGTTCATATAGCGAAAGGTGCAGATCTTCGAATCATAGGCGGAATAATGGGTGAGGATGCAGCGATAATCACTACTCAGGAGAATGGTGCCATTATCAAAAATATTAAAGACCTGAAAGGCAAAAAGATTGCAACAGTTCGTCTTGCTTCCGGTGACGCAGTACTTAGGGGGGCATTGCATCGTGCGGGTCTTGACTGGCGAAAAGACGTACAGATTTTTGAGCTGAAAAATCCACCCGCTGTTCTGGAAGCTGTTAAATCAGGGCAGGTTGATGCCGGTGTTGTTTGGGGGCCTCACGATGTAAGGGCGGAGGAATTAGGACTGAAAATCGTTTCACGATCTCATGATCTTGAGCCGGGTCATCCATGCTGCAGGTTGACCATTAATGGCGAAGATCAGGCAAAAAATGCTAAAATATGGCCGCGTTTCATAAGGGCGATTCTGCAAGCTGAAAAATTCACACAAACGCCAGCCAATAGAAAAGAGACCGTTGCCATTATTCAGCAATACCTGAAAATTGACCCTTCCGTGATTGAGAAGGCCTATTATGGCGGTCATCTTGATCAGAGTTCTGACCCTAACGTAAAGGGTATTGAAGTTTTCTGGAAAACCATGCAACAGAGTGAGTTTGTTGAATCAAAGGGTAAGATCAAGCCGTTTATTGTGACCTCATTCTACAAATCGGCTCTGGAAAGCCTGATCGCTGAGAATCCCAAAGATGCATACTGGGTAAAATTAAAAAAACAATTCAATGAGCGGGACTAACCGCCTCACAAACGGGTATGATAAAAAAGATTCGGGTATAGCGCTTTCTATTGAACATGTATCATTTTCTTATGATACAGCCCTTGTTTTGAAGGATATCGATCTTACTGTTGCTGAAGGTGAATTTGTTGCTGTGCTTGGCCCAAGCGGCTGTGGAAAAACAAGTTTGCTGCGGTTGCTTGCAGGGCTGGAAAAGCCCGGCAACGGAAAGATATTGCATCAGGGCAATCCCGTCAGTGGACCAGATATTCTGCGCGGTGTTGTTTTCCAGGATTACTCCCTTTTTCCATGGCTGAATCTTCAGGATAATCTGACGATAGCTATTAACAAGGCCCGAAAAGGCCTTGGCAGGGCAGAAAGGAATAAGATCGCTGAAGAGTATCTTGACCTTGTCGGCCTTCAAGGAATGGCCTCCAAACATCCCTATGAAGTTTCAGGTGGCATGAGGCAACGGGCAGCAATTGCCCGCTCATTAGCTCTTGGATCGCCGGTGCTGCTCATGGATGAGCCATTCGGTGCATTGGATCCGGTCAACAGAGTCAGGCTTCAGGACCTTTTGCTACAGCTTTGCAGAAGCAGTTCTACAGGAAGAACAATTGTTTTTGTCACTCATGATGTGGAGGAAGCACTTTATCTGGGTGATCGGGTCATTGTGCTGGGAACAACTCCTGGTCGTGTTATTGCAGAGATCAATGTGCCGTTTGAGGGGCAACGTAGCCGGTATGATCTTTTTCAGTCTAAAGAGTTCCGGAAACTGGAAGAAGAGATTTCAGCGCTCTATCATGAAGACATAGAACGTCAGCTTGAAGCTGGTTCAGTTGTTTTTGGAGAGGGAGAATTAATATGAATGAAGCGCAACATAATACAGCAGCTCACAAAAAAGCATTCAAAGCATTCAAAGGGTTTGAGGGCGTGCTTTTATTTTTGGCGTTGGCAATATGCTGGCAGTTAACATCAACTATGCTTCCACTTCGGAACGCAGCTCTTTACCCTACTCCTGCGGTAACGTTCAAAGCGCTTAAGGATTCATTGCCGGAGCTCTTGAAAGGGACATGGTCATCGTTCCTTATTCTGGTTCCCGGGTACTTGCTCGCTGTTATTCTTGGAGCTCTGTGGGGTATAGTGGTAGGTTCGGTCAAGTGGATACACAGGGCATTTGATCCGTTTGCAAAAGTTGCGGCACCAATCCCGCCAACAGTCTACATTCCCTATGCAATTGCGCTGATGCCGACATTCAGGGTATCAGCAATCCTTGTTGTTTTTATTGGAGCTTTCTGGCCGGTATTTGTTAATGCGGCTGCTGGTGCAGCATCGGTTCCGCTTCGTTATCGTGATAATGCCGGTATTCTTGGATTTGGTCGATTCGAGTATATGCGACGTGTTGTCTTTCCAGCATCCTTGCCGAATATTTTTTCAGGGATGGCAGTAGGCCTTGCTCTTGCATTTATTCTGTTGACTGTTGCCGAGCTTTTCGGTGCAAATCAGGGACTTGGAAGATTTGTGCAATACTATGCGGATTATGCCGACTATCCTCGCATGGTTGCAGGCATTCTCTATACTGGCATGGTTACGTTTGTTTCAATGGCATTGCTTGATTTTATCAAACGCCGTGTTCTTTTCTGGGTGCGCTGAAAAAAAAGACGTGTATTTTTTATAGAGAAACTGAATGTGATCGGATATGAGTGACAATAAAGAGCAAACGTTTTTCACAGCGCTCTCTGATGCTGTATTGAATATGGATGAAGGAACAGTTGAAGAGATCGCTCACAGGGTTATCAAAGAAAAAATTGACGCATATAGAGCCATAGAAAACGGGCTTGTTGATGGCATGAACCGTGCCGGTCAGCTTTTTGAAGATGAAGAATATTTTATTCCTGAAATTCTTCTCTGTTCAGATGCCATGTATGCCGGTTTGAATATTCTCAACCCCTACATCAATCGGGAGCAGCAGCGAACCCGTAAAAAGGTAGTTATCGGTGTGGTTGAAGGCGACACGCATGATATCGGAAAAAATCTTGTAAAAACACTGCTTGATGCTGCCGGGTTTGAGGTCATTGATCTTGGCAGGGATGTGCAGCCCAGGCAGATTGTTGATGCAGCAATTGCAGAGCATGCCGATGTGATTGCATTATCAACACTGATGACCACGACTATGGATGGCATGGCAGCGGTTGTTCAGATTCTGCAGGAGAGCGGGCAGCGTGATGCATTTAAAGTTATCGTTGGCGGGGGCCCAATATCACAAACTTTCGCTGACAGAATTGGTGCTGACGGTTATGCTCCTTCCGCACCTGCAGCAGTGAAACTGCTGCACAAGTTATTCAAAGATTCTATCTATGTCTGATTCAACGATCAATAGGCTCGCTCTAAAAAAAGACGCACTCTTTCCCTTGCAACGTCTTCATGCCTATGCACAAGGTCTTCCTGTCGATCGTTTGCCATGTGTGCCGATTGTGGGGAATACAGCTGCAAGGGTGCTTGGCGTGACCGTCAGTTCACTTCGCAACAATGGCAAATCACTGGCTGATGCACAGGTCGCATCCTACCGGCGCTTTGGTTACGATAATATTCGGGTCTTTACTGATCTTTACACCATAGCAGAAGGCATGGGTGCCCGAATAAGGGTGCCGGAGGATGAAACAGCTTTTCTTGCCGAACCTGCTATTGAGAGCGTTTCCCGGATTTCAGGACTGCGGCCAGTTGATCCCTGGCGGGATGGTGTTTTGCCAGAGCATCTTGAAGCGATTAAACGGGTTGTGCAGGAGGTTGGCAATGAGGTTCCGGTTACAGCCGCATTGACAGGTCCTTTCACCAATGCCTCATTTCTTATTGGTGCCGTCAATCTGTCCCGGCTTGTTTTGAAGGATCCTGCTTCTGTTCATAGTCTCTGCAAGCTTTCATTGGAGTCTGCACTTGCCTATGCCGAAGCTATATTTGACGCAGGAGGAATGCCGAGTCTGACCGATGCCATGTCATCGTCATCGGTTATCAGTCCAAAACAGTTCGAAGAGTTCAGCTATCCCTATCTGAAAACGCTGGTCGACTATATCCACTCAAAAAGCCGTCCGGCGACGCTTCATATCTGCGGAAAAACCAGTCCGATATGGGATAAAATGGCCGATACGCGTGCTGACTGTATATCGATTGACAATGATGCAAACCTGCTTGATGCAAAAAAGAAAATCGGGCATCGCGTCAGGCTCATGGGAAATGTTCATCCATCTGCCATTATGCTGCAGGGTACCCCTCAGGATATACGACGCGAGGTTTTTAAATGCGTTATCGCAGCTCATGACAATCCCAAAGGTTTTGTTGTCGCTTCAGGGTGCAGTTTGCCCACAGAGACACCTTTTGAAAATATTGATGCCATGCTTGATGCTGTTCGCGAAACAGGCTATCCCGTCAATGCTGGATTGCTTGAAGAAATAGTGAATAACTCATTATGATGACGAGTAAAATTACCCCAAAAAAACGTCTTCTTGATGTGCTGAATAAAAAAGCAACGGATCGGGCTCCTGTGATCTGCATGGGAGGCATGATGAATGCTTCGATTGTTGAGGTTATGAACAGTAGTGGTTTCACCCTTCCTGCTGCGCATGACAATCCTGATTTGATGGCATCACTTGCAGGCGCCATTCAGGAACAGACCGGGTTTGAAAATCTTGGCGTACCTTTCTGTATGACTGTTGAGGCCGAGTTGCTTGGAAGCCGGATTGACAAGGGTACACTTGCCTGCGAGCCGAAAATACGACAGGAAGCATTTGGCTCAGTTAGAGATGTTATTTTCCGTGATATTGATGAAATGCTTGAATCCGGGCGTATTCAGACGGTGACCTCTGCAACAGCAAAACTCTCTCAAACCTATCAGCAGTTACCAGTTGTTGTAAGCATGACAGGGCCAATCAGCACTGCCGCATCAATTATCAATCCGATGGCATTCTACAAAGAGTTGCGCAAAAATCCAGCCAGTGCTCACCGGATTCTGGAGTATGTTACTGAACTCCTCATCAGGTTTGCCGCAAGATCTGTCAGGGCCGGAGCATCCGTCATTGCCATTGGTGACCCGTCAGCAACGGGGGAAATACTTGGCCCTCTTATGTTTCGGGAATATGCAGTGCGATACCTGAATATTCTTACCGAAGCTGTTCATGGCTTCAGGACACCGGTCATTCTTCACATCTGCGGCAACATCAATAATGTCAGGACACTCATTCCCGACCTTAAGGCCGATGCTATCAGCACTGATGCTATGGTAAACCTTGCAAAGCTGAAAGAGGATTTTCCCGGCATTACTACTATGGGCAACCTTAGCACATACTCTCTGGAATGGGGAACACCTCATAAAATTTCTGTACAGACGCAGAAACTTGTTAACGATGGTATCGATATTATTTCTCCAGCCTGTGGGTTAAGTACTTCGACAACGCTGGCCAATATTCGTGCTATGACCAGAACAGTGCAGGGAGAATAATCCATGCCAGTAGTTTCTTTTGCCAGTCATAATAAACAGATCATTGTTCCCGAAGGAACATTACTGCTTAAGGCTGCTCGCCAGGCAGGGATCTTTATTGAATCCCCCTGTAACAGAGAGGGAACCTGCGGTAAATGCAAGGTACTTTTAATTCAAGGGTATCTTGCAGGTTTGCGTCATGAAAAAGGCTTCCATAATGTTGCGCCGGAGGTTGAACAGGCGGGTTATGTACTGAGTTGTCAGGTGTCTGTTCATGGAGATATTAATGTTGATGTTCCACAGACCGGTCCACACTTGCTTTCTATTGTGGCTGACGGGAAATGTCGAATGGTTTCACTTGACCCCTTCATCGGGAAAAAATATGATCCAGAGAGTGGTACAACATCTGTGACAGCAGGAAAGTACTTGCTGAACACTGAAATTGGTGATACAACAGCAATGTTCTACGGTGTAGCTATCGATATAGGTACCACAACCGTAGTTGTCGCTTTAGTGGATCTGAAAACCGGACAAGTGTTGTGCTCGATTTCCTCCCTTAATCCGCAGGCGTTGCATGCGCAGGATGTTTTGACACGTATTAAGCTGGCTTCAACTGACGAAGGGCTGACTCTTTTGCACAAAGAGCTTTTGCTTGAACTGAACCGGATGATTGGAGCATTGGCCGCATCTGAAAAAATCAATCGTTCAACTATTTATGAGGCGATATGGAGTGGCAATACTACAATGCTGACTATAGCAGCGGGCAAATCTCCCTCTTCTCTCGGCAAATATCCCTATCGTGTGGAACTGAATACAGCTTCCTCCGTTTCTTCCGCCGAGCTTGGATTGCAGATTGCCCAACAGGGTCAGGTCTGGTTTCCACCAGTCGCGTCAGCTTATGTTGGAGCCGATATTACCGCAGGTATTATGGCTGCTGATTTGCCACGTCTGAAGGGCATAACGCTTTTCGTTGATATTGGCACAAATGGCGAAATGGCGCTTTCTGAAAATGGAAAGATAACGGCAACATCTACAGCAGCCGGGCCAGCCTTTGAAGGGATGAACATCTCCAGCGGTATGAGGGCTGTGGCCGGTGCAATTGAAAAAGTTAGTCTCAAGAGTGGTACTGTTGCAATTCAGACTATTTCAGGAGCTTGCCCTGTTGGTCTTTGCGGAAGCGGACTGCTTGATGCGGTTGCAGAATTAGCCAGAGAGGGTATCGTTGACCGTAATGGACGTTTTGTCAAACCGGGTTCGGAACGCTTTGCAACATGGATGCATCATCTGGAAGTGCTCCAGGGGCGGCCACAATTCAGGCTCGCTGAAAAAGTCACCCTGACTCAGCAGGATATCCGTCAGGTGCAACTTGCCAAGGCAGCTGTTCGAGCAGGTATCGATATGATGCTGCAGACCTGCTCACGTAACCCAGGGGATGTCGACCGGGTGTTTATTGCCGGTTCTTTTGGAGCACATCTTCAAATATCCAGTTTGATCACTCTTGGTCTTCTGCCCGAAAGTTTTGCTGACAGGGTTGAGTTTGTTGGAAATACATCACAAAGCGGAGCTGCAGCTTTTCTTCTTAATAGGGAGTTACGAAGTGATGCAGCATCAGTGGTGGCAGGAATGACTGTGCTTGAACTTTCGCGTGAAGCGGAGTTCGAAAAGATTTTTTTAAAGGCGTTAGCATTCCCGCAATTAGCGAAACAAAAACAAGATTTCTATGGTGTCTAAGAAAAAGCAAAAAAATACTGAGCCGAAAGAGCTCACCTGTTCGGATTGCGGAGTGCCGAACTGTTACCGGCAGGATCGAAAATTTCCTGATTTCTGTCTGACTGAACGAGTCGAGCCCGATGAACTGGATGCCATAACCAACCAGTACCGTGGCGAAGGACAGGATGCAAAAATAGCAAGGGCTTCCGCTGAAGTTGAGGGCACCTATTATGGTCAGCTGACTCGTGTCGAGGAGACGATTGCGTTTGCCAATCGTATAGGGGCAAAAAAAATCGGACTGGCAACCTGTATTGGTCTTTCTGAAGAGACAAAAGTTTTTGTCAAAGTTCTGAAAATTAACGGACTGGAACCATACTCCGTTATTTGCAAGATTGGCTCCGTCGATAAGAGCGAAATCGGTATTGAAGATAGGCTTAAAATTTTGAAGGGGATTCATGAATCCATGTGTAATCCAATCCTGCAGGCCCGTCTGCTCAACGCCGAGAAAACTGATCTGAACGTCATTATCGGCTTATGTGTTGGACACGATTCGCTATTTATCAAATATTCAGATGCTCCAGTTACGACGCTTATCACCAAAGACAGGGTACTCGGGCACAATCCGGCAGCAGCACTCTATACGAGTGGTTTTTATTATAAACGGCTATTCACTGAAGGTCGCAATTTATAAGCATGCTGAAACGTCGTCACCGCTTAAATGAGATAGAGAGCCGTTTCAGAGATTTTAAAATAGATTTTGAATAATCACTGAAGACAATAAGAGCATGAGTAACAGAACATTTTGGGAGGAGGAGATAGAAACCCTTTCCCGTCCAAAATTAGAACAACTGCAATTGTCGCTGCTTCAGGAGCATCTTGACTTTGCTTACAAGCGCTCACCCTATTATCGGCAGGCATTCGATGATGCTGGAGTCAAACCAACTGATTTGAAGCATTTTGAAGACCTTGCTCGCTTTCCATTCACCAACAAAATAATTGAACGGGATCGCCAGTTGGCAGTTCCTGATCTTGGGGATATGGTAGCTGTGCCGGAAGAAGAGATTGTCTTTGTTTCAGCTTCGAGCGGTTCAACAGGTGTTCCTACCCTCAGTCCTTTTACGAAAAAGGATTTCGATGATTTTCAGAATGTAGAATCCCGTCTTTTCTGGGCTGCAGGAATGAGACCAAAAGACAGGTATCTGCACGCGCTTAACTTCAGCTTGTTTGTTGGGGGCCCTGATGTTATTGGTGCCCAGAATCTTGGTGCTCTTTGCATCTGGGCCGGTACGGTTCCCTCTGAGCGACTTCTCTACATCATGAAAGAGTTCAAACCTACTATTACCTGGACAACACCATCGTATGCCTGGCATCTCGGCGAAAGTGCCCTGAAGCAGGGGATTGACCCGAAACGTGATTTATATATTCGAAAAATTATTGTTGCCGGAGAACCTGGAGGCTCAATTCCTGCCACACGTTCTGCGATTGAAGAACTGTGGGGTGCAGAACTGTTCGATTTTTATGGTCTTTCAGATATTTTCGGAGCTTGTGCAGGTATGTGTTCTGGGAAAAACGGCTTGCACCTTGCCGAGGATAACATTCTGATAGAAGTGCTCGATCCTGATACATTGGAGCCAGTTGCTGATGGTGAGCATGGCGAAATGGTTCTCACCACCCTCAAAAAACAGGCACGCCCCATGATTCGTTTCCGTACCGGTGATATTGTAACACGCTTCCGTGATACATGCTCATGCGGTCGTACCCATGCCCGTTTTACAGTGCAGGGGCGCATAGACGATATGCTTATCGTTTCCGGTGTCAATATTTTTCCAAGTGATATAGAATATGTGGTCAGGGGTTTGCCGGGTTTAACCGGAGAGTATCGGATTACTGTCTATACCGAGCACAGACTCCTGAGGTTTGATGTTGACGTTGAAACAATCGAAGGATACGAAGCTCAGGGAGAGAAGCTTGCAACACTGGTGATCGAGCAGATAAAGCACCGCTCCGGAGTTCAGCCAAGGCGGGTCAACGTGCTGCCGAACGGAACCTTGCCCCGTGCCACTCATAAGGCTAAAAGGATTGTGGACTTGCGAGATACAGGAGATTTGGCGAAAGGCGCGGGAATCTGAGAAATCGAAACACAGGAAAATTCTATGCCGGATGTCTATTCGAATATACTGGAATACAGGGTAAGGGTTGAGATGGTAACATTAAACGTTCAAGGATATTTACGTGCCTGAAACAAGTCAACGCACAAGCCATTTTACGGAATCGATTATTCGGCGAATGACCCGTGTGGCGAACGCCTGTGATGCAGTTAATCTCTCACAGGGGTTTCCTGATTTTAATCCTCCGGAAGCTCTGCTTGCAGCTGCCGAACGTGCAGGCAGGGAAGGGCCGCACCAGTATGCCGTCACGTGGGGTGCGCCGAATTTCCGTCAGGCTTTTGCCCGTAAACAATCACGATTCATGGGCATTCCCATTGACCCTGACGCCAATGTGGTTGTCACCTGCGGCAGTACCGAGGCGATGATGGCTGCCTTGATGACCGCCTGCAATCCGGGCGACAAGGTTGTGATCTTCTCCCCGTTCTATGAAAATTATACCGCCGATACCATTCTGACCGGGGCTATGCCGGTCTATGTGCCACTGCATCCTCCGGAGTTTACCTTTGATCCTGTGGCTCTCCGTCATGCTTTTGAGCAGCATTGCCCAAAAGCATTGATTCTCTGCAATCCGGGCAACCCGACCGGCAAAGTTTTTACAAAAAGTGAACTGGAACTCATCGCCGCTCTTGCCTGTGAATTTGACGCGTTTGTCATTACTGACGAGGTCTATGAGCATATTGTATACGCTCCAAACGTGCATATCAGCATGGCAGCGTTGCCTGGTATGTTTGATCGGACGATTACCTGCAGTTCGCTTTCCAAAACATACTCAATCACTGGATGGCGGCTTGGGACAGTGGTGGCAGCACCTGAAATCATTGATGCAATCCGTAAGGTACACGACTTTTTGACGGTTGGTGCAGCGGCCCCTCTTCAGGAAGCAGCCGTTACCGCACTGGAATTTGCGGACTCCTATTACCGGGAGCTTCAGGCAAGTTACACCGCAAAAAGGAATATTTTTCTCGGCTGGCTTGACAAAGCAGGACTCTCCTATACGAAACCTCAGGGAGCTTACTATGTTATGGTTGACGTCAGCGAGTTTGGAGTCACCGATGATCTTGCATTCTCTGAATGGCTGGCACGAAAAGTTGGAGTCGCTGCAGTTCCGGGATCAAGCTTTTTCCGTGAGCCCGTCCATCACCTTATAAGGTTTCATTTTGCCAAACAGCCCGAAACCCTCAATGCTGCCGGAGCGCGTTTGTTGACATTACGCTCCCATGCCGGGAGCTTCAACAATGGTTGAGATTCGCTTTCACGGTCGGGGTGGCCAGGGTGCTTTTACAGCGGCACGGTTATTGGGTGTTGCTGTTACTCTTTTTGAAAATCGTCACGCTCTTGCATTCCCCTCATTCGGGCCGGAACGCAGGGGTTCACCTGTACTTGGTTTTATTCGCATAGACGACCAAAAAATTGCAGATCGGAGTATTATTACCCGATGTGATGTGGTTGTTGTTCTGGATGACACCTTACTTGACGCTTCGATCTTGAATGGATTGCAGCGGGGAGGATTGCTGCTGGTCAATACGGCACATAGTGAACTGCCTCTCTCAGTTCCTGCTCATGTCCGGACAGTTCTGGTAGATGCAACTGCGCTGGCCCTGCAATACCTTGGCCGACCTATTGCCAATACAGGCATGTTAGGTGTTTTGGCTGCATTGAGTGAGGTAGTCACTCTACAATCACTTCTGGCAGCTGTACGTCATGAAATGAAAGGATCATCGGCGGAAAAGAATGCGGTGTTGCTTGAAGAGACATTCAAAGCCTCGGGAGGACAAATAACATGAACTATCCAGTCCGGCAAAAATCATTCAAGCCGCCAAAAGTTCTGGCAGACTATCCTGTGGGTACCGCTTTCCCCGCAGGTCATCTGGTTGAAACAAATGCCTCATGGCGCAGCCATCGCCCAGTCATTGATGCTGCAAAATGCACCAACTGCCGTATTTGCTGGTTGCTTTGTCCTGATGGTGTTATTCACAACAGTACACCTCAAGGGCTTGAGATTGACTACGATTATTGCAAAGGATGTGGCATCTGTGCCAAAGAGTGTCGCCAGAAAGCCATTCGAATGGAGAATGAGGGAGTATGATACCTGCGCAAAAAGCTTTTTTATCAGGCAATGAGGCCGTGGCAGCAGGGGTTCGGCTTGCGCGTCCACACGTTATTGCCGCCTATCCCATAACACCCCAAACCACGGTGATCGAGCGGTTGGCTGAAATGGTGGAAGACGACTCTTTAAAAGCGGAATATCTGCACGTCGAGTCTGAGCACTCAGCACTCTCCGCCTGTATCGGTGCCAGTGCAGTCGGGGCTCGAACCTTTACCGCCACATCATCACAGGGGCTTCTTTACATGGCCGAATGTCTTCACTATGCAAGCGGCGGTCGTTTTCCTGTGGTTATGATGAATGCGAACCGCTCCCTGGCTCTGCCCTGGAATATCTATGGCGATCAGCGGGACTCACTTTCCCTCCTCGATTGCGGGTGGATACAGGTTTATGCGGAGGATGCCCAGGAGTCGCTTGACCTGATAATCCATGGATATGCAATTGCAGAGGATCCCCATGTACTCACCCCATTCATGATCAATCTTGATGGATTTCTCATTACACACACCTATGAACTGCTTAATCTGCCGACACAGGAAGATGTCGATGTATTTCTTCCACCCTTCCGAACAGTAAACAAGATGGATCTTGATCATCCGATGAGCCTTGCTTTTACCGCCGGCCCGGCTTATAATCAGTCATTCAAGCAGTTACAGCATCAGGCCATGATGTCCGCTTCAAAAGTGATTTTTGAAACTGAAGAGCGATTCGGACAACTTTTTGGACGACATTATCCGGGGCTGATTGAAACCATCCACTGTGATGATGCCGAATTCATTCTTGTCACCCTTGGCAGTGTTGCCGGAACGGTAAGGCCGGTTGTTGAAAAGCTGCGCTCTCTTGGAGAACGGGTAGGGCTTGTTCGAATTCGCTACATGCGGCCATTTCCCGATACTGAAATCAGTACCGCCCTCGCAGGTGCGAAATCGGTCGGTGTGTTGGAAAAAGATATCTCATTCGGCTACGAAGGAACTGTTTTTACCAATGTGAATTCAGCATTAATGCGAGCGAAAGTCCTGCCGCCCCGACTTCTGAACTTTGTTGGAGGGTTGGGTGGCAAAGATATATCGGCTACAGATATTGAACGTCTTTTTTTAAGACTTAAGAGTCCCGATGATGGAGAAACAGTTGCATTTATCTGATAAGAAAATATCCATTCGCGATTTAGGAGACCGTGAATATTTTTATGGTCACAAGGCTTGTCCTGGATGTGGGGGAAGCCTTGCTCTTCGACTTGCCTTGAAAGTCCTTGGGGAACGATCCTATGCAGTTGTTCCGGCAGGCTGCATGTCTGCAGTCGGTTTTATTTTCCCTCAGATGGCTTTTAGCTGTAATGCAATAATTTCAACCTTTCCTGGTACGGCATCGATGCTTTCAGGCGTCGCTGCCGGTGCTCGCGCTCTGGGCATAAAAGATTTTCATGCAGTTGGTTTTGCCGGCGATGGCGGCACGGCCGACATTGGCCTGCAGGCCCTCTCAGGCGCAATAGATCGGCACGACAAGATTATGTATATCTGTTACGATAATGAGGCATATATGAACACCGGCGTTCAAAAGAGCAGCCTTACTCCAATCGGGGCGCGGACAACCACATCACCTGCAGGCAAGCGTTTGAAAGGAGCTGTTACTCATAAAAAACCCATGTTCGAAATCGTTGCTGCTCATGGAATAGACTATGCAGCTACGGCAAGTGTCGGCTATCCATTGGATTATCTTAGAAAGCTTGAATATGCCAGCAGGGTCGACGGTACATCGTACATTCATGTCTTTGCTCCATGCCCGGTTGGTTGGGGGCACGATACGTCAGATACAATTTCAGTTGCAAAAAATGCTGTCGACTGCGGCCTCTGGTTTTTGGCAGAATTCTCAGATGGTAAGTTTACTCTTAACCATAAACCGGGAAAGTTCACATCAGCAGAAAACTATCTGCTTGGGCAAAGCCGTTTTCGGCATTTGGGTGAAGAAGACGTAAAAGACATTCTTGCAGAGAGAGATTCAAGATGGTCACGAATCCTCAGCGAATGGAGCTTATAAGATCATGGATGAACATAGAGCGGGACGATGCCCTTGTCTCTACCATATTTAAGGTATTTTTATGGTATATGCTTGCAAATAAACGAGATAAAATGCTCATTGTTAACAATTGTGAATCAAATAATACTTTTATGATTTCTCAGGGTTTATTCATTAAAGGCTTTATCAGTACTTCATCATGCTGTTGTTGTCTTGTGATGGATGCTGATATACTGAATACCGTAGGAGTGACTTAGTTGCCCGGTTCACTGGGTCTGAAATATCACAAAGCCGGTTTTCAGTATCAGAGCCGGCTTTTTTTATTAATTTTTTTTACCTGAACGCATAACACACAACTCGACATAACAAAAAAAAAGGAGTAACGTTTCAATGAAAAAAATGTTTTCACTTGCCGCGATGTTCGCAGTCCTCTCTTATGCTTCACCAGCTTCTGCAGAGTTGACATTCAGCGGGGATTCCTCTGTCCGTGCCAGAGACGAATCTTTCGATGCTGCCCATCAGAGCACAAAACCAGACAATTTGTATTACCAGTATCGGGTTCGTCTGAACGCTTCAGCCGATCTCGGTGATGGTTACGTTTTTAAGGCGCAGCTTACAAACGAACAGCCAGGATCATTTGGTGGTGCCGGAGGTTGGCAGACTGTCGGATATGGTAATACTGAAGTATACACTCTTGGTGCTTCCCAGCTCTATTTTGGCCGTTTTTATGGAGACAGTCACTACCTTTTTGGCCGTCTTCCGCTCAATTCGACAAACAACCCTATTTTAGATCTGACCCTGTATCCAAAAAATCCGCTCGACATTCCAACGACGACGTTCGACAACGACAGGCTTTTTGGTGCGAACTACGGAACAAAAATCGGCCCTGGTGACTTGAATGTGGTAGTTGGTGTATTTGATAATATCTCAGCAAGTGACACCGCAGGTACTGGCGATGGCCTTCTGAACGATGGCTATGCAGCACTCGTGAGCTACAAAACCACTATCGGAGACATTACTTTCGAGCCGGAGGTTCTTACCGCAATAACCAAGTTCGATTCTATTACTCAGCAAACGTTCTCAACAACAAGCTCTGACTTTGGAAAACCTTGGCATCAGGGCATCAGGCCTGTAACTTTTGGAGCGAACGTTGGGGTTCCTGCAGGCGATCTGAAACTTGGTTTCACCGGATTATATAATATCGGTCAAGGCACCACTCCTTCAAGTGCCATATACGGTGCAAATGCTAATAAAAATGTCGATTACACAGGTTATCTCTTGAGGATTAAAGCCGAGTACGGCCCATTCCTTGCCTGGTATGACCATAGCGAAACAACCGACAAATCAACAAGCATTACCCAGAAGTATACCAACAACTTTGTATGGGCTCAGTACCAGTTCAAGGTTTATCAGGCAGCAAAAGGCAGCTTTACCATTCAGCCTACGCTGCGCTACTTGACAGCAAAGGATGACGTGACTCCTGCAAACGACACGACTCGTCTTCGTTCTGAACTCTGGGCAACGGTGACATTCTGACGTTTCCCCCTCATCCGGGCAGCAGTTGTAAAGTCATATGGGGGCTTTACAGGTGTGTGTGCATCTTTTCTTCAGTGCTGCCCGGATGTTTTTTTAGGCGATGTGGGTGAGTGGTCTAAGCCAAGGGTCTGCAAAACTCTTTATCACAAGTTCGAATCTTGTCATCGCCTCAGTTTTTGAATATGCCGAAGTATTTCTCCGGCATCCGGGCATCTGTTGTGAAGTCTTGTGGGGACTTGGGTGTGTGTGTGCATCTTATCTTCAAGTATGCCCGGATGTTTTTTTTAGGCGGTGTGGGTGAGTGGTCTAAGCCAAGGGTCTGCAAAACTCTTTATCACAAGTTCGAATCTTGTCATCGCCTCTGTACATATTTGTCCAGTGATGTTCCTCCGTGCATCCGGGCTGCCGATGAAAAATGTAGTCGGGTGCATTTTTTATCAGTGCTGTCCGGATGTTTTTACTCTCTACCGGCTGATCATTGTTTCCAGTATTTTGCGTAGCTCGTTCATTTCAATCTTGTTATTTGCAGCAATTGATTTCAACGGGGGATCGGTTTTTGCTTCAATCCCTTTCTGCCGAAGTGCAAGCTGCAGTGACGTCGATGAAACCCCGCCCTCGTCGGCTATTTCCTGCAAGGTTTTCTTCCCGAAACCCTGCCCCTGAATTTTATGCCTTCCGGTTTTCTCTGGAGCAATAAATTCATAGACTTCTTCAGCTGTCTTGCCATTCAAGCTTGCTATTTCAGCAAGGGTTTGTTCCTCGGAAGCAACTTTTAATTTTGCCTTTTCCAGTTTGGTTTTTAAAGCGGCGGGATCACCGCCAAGCCCTGGCTGCTCTGCAAGTTGTCTAAGTGTCATGAGTTCTGCATGTGGAATCGGGGCTTGCTTTTCCCGACGTTCCCAGGAGTCGGAAATTGTATCGCCAATCTTGATGACTGCCGAGAAGGGTTGGATACCATAGTAAGTTCCTATCCCGAACAAGGCGGAGAGAATTATTATGGTAAGCAGTTCCACAGGGCTTTTAAGGCCTTCCGTTGTCTTTGATTTCAGGTAAGAGAAAAATGCTTTCCAGTTAATAACAAACAGGTGAAACAGAGAGAGAATTAAAAAGGCAAATCCAAAAATAATGTGCTGGTGTTGCCATCCCCTTTTTGTGAGGCCTAACATTCTCCAGTCACTCCAGTTGGCAACCCTTCCCGGAGGAGAGATATAAAGGATTACCCCCGACACCAGCATCATGAGCACCGCAATGAAAAGCCCGAAGCTTATAAAAACCCTCCAACTGAATGATTTTTTCATGGTTCAGTGATCGTTGGTTTCCATTCTTTGGTCGTGTGGCATATAGAGCAGTTTCCCTTCGACTGGCTGTGCAGCTTATCATCCGGCTGGTCACGTTCATGGCATCGTATGCACTGCGCTGAAGTGCTCAGCCTGCTATGGTCAAAACTTGCGTGCTGTTCAGTGGTTTTCGCTGTAATTGACGCAGGACTGAACAGCAAGGCTAAAGTGATAAGCAATAATCGTTTCATGGCAGCGAGGGCTCTTAAACCTTTACTGCTGGTTCATTCCCCGTCCCATCCCCATCCCTCGTCCCATCCCCATATTCGGGTTGTACTGATCCCATACCCATTCAGCTACGGCTCTCAGTTCTGAATCTGGTAGATTGAGAGCTGGCATCATACCGAATCTCGTAATTGCTTGAGGTTCAATTGCTTTGTTCTTTTCCGGTGCTTTCAGGTAGGCAGCAAGGTGATTAACCCCGTCTTTTTTTGTTGTGAATCTCTGGTGGTATCGGGAAGCGAGTGGGGTAATAGGCGGAGCTGTTTTTGGCGGTGGCATAATGGAATGGCAAACGCTGCAGTTCTTGTCAAAGATAGCTTTACCATCTTCACTGCCTGTTGCTGCTTGTGCTGCAGAATTGAACAACAACCCCATACCCATTATCAACAATAATCGTTTCATAGCGATAGAGATCATTACATTAATTAAAAAAACTTCTTTCCTGTAATACTTATCAAATAAATGTAGTTAAATAATCAATACAAGACCAAACAATTGATTGATGCAAGAGGTTTCTTTAGATATAATTATTTTATAAAATACTTATAATAAATATCTTACGTGATTATTTCAATAGGGCTTTATTTGTAAATTTAAGATGGCTTTAAGAATTCAGCATGTATATTTATTTCATTTTTCAAGTAACAATTGTGAATGATTTTGCTAAGTCAAATGCCGTTTTTTATACAATTGTTAATAAGCTGTTTATTCATGTTATTCTCTTTAGAGGTAAATCAATTATTAAGAGGACGCCATCATATATCAATTGTTTATCAATGTGCAAAGTTGTATAATTAATTGAATAAACCGCTATTCGCTATTCTTATATCCCTGATTTCACTCACCGTTAAACAAGAAAGAACACATGCAGAAAAATGTAGGGCAAACAGATAAAATAATCCGGATTGTTGTCGGAGTTGTCGTTATTGTCGCAGGAGTCATCAATCAATCGTGGTGGGGAGCTGTTGGACTTGTACCGCTTCTGACCTCGTTGATAGGGTTTTGTCCACTCTACACCGTGCTGAATATTTCGACAGGTGGAAGTTGCTGTTGTAATGAAAAACCGGGCAAAAACAGCTCCTGCAAATTATGATAACAGAGACGTACAAAGCAACATTTGTCAGTGCTTCAGGTTGCTTTGTACATACTTTGCTTTGAAGATCAAGTCTTACCGGCTGTCAGGAGTGACCGCCAACAACAATTCTTATCATCTTAACATTCAACACCACAAAGCGAACAAGCTGCCACAGCAGGTTTTTCCGCCAGTAGAGAGTGCCTTTTGACGGTACCGGCGGATAAGCTTCGTCGTAATACGCCTTGACTTTATTCGTGCCCATAAGTTTTTCAAATTTGAGGTTATTTTCAAAATACAGGTTATTCCGGAATTAACCACCAGAACGGGTAGCCCTTTGCTTTATGGAAAAAGAGGTAGTGCAGTATTACTTTCAGCCAATGTCCGGCAAGACCGGCCTCTCCAACCGAGTAGTTCATGTCACGCCCCCATTCAGGATACTTTTGCCAGTCCGGCACCACAGGAAACAGGGTCATTGAAGCACCAAGGCCATCAAACGAACCAAACCCTGCCGATACAATACAGGCTGCGCCCATCTTGCTCATTGATGCTTTATGGCGATGCTCTGTCGCTCCCTGAATCTTTTCCGAAATATTAAGCGCTACAATTTTTCCCATAACACCGGACGGCATGCCTGTACGTGGTGGCGTTGGAAATATCTGTCGACCGCTCGGGCTTGTCATAGGTTTCGAAATCGGGTGTGGAGGGGCAAAGGCAATACCCGGAGCGTAGATGTTTTTGAAAAGAGGGTTCTGATAAATTGAGGGCCAGTCTTCCGCCTCCCAATCCTCAAAGGCCTTCGCCGTGTAATTTGCATCAACCTTCATAAACTTGTTCGGTGCAAACATCTTGTCGGTAATCTCCACTCCACTCTTATCGAAAGCGGTCAGCCCTACTCCTGAGAATGAGGGAATAAGCATGGCAAAATCAAACTCCTGGGTCAGTTCTTCACCTGCAAGCGTTTCGTAGTGCGCTTTACCCGGCTCAACCTTATGAACTCCGGCCCGTCGGATCCAGTTGATGCCGTACTCAGCCATAATGGATTCAGTAAAGACCTTCGTCGGGGTGTAATAACCGCCCCTGTTGATAAAGGCGCCTGCCATACCAAAATCACCCAGCTCATACTCATTGGACAACCAGGTAATCTGCGCTTTATCGCTGAGGCCGCGTTTTGAGATTTCATAAGCCACATTCAGAATATATTCAAAGGCCGCACCCTGGCAGGTGGACATCGCATGGCCGGTACCGATCAGGATACGCTGTTTGTGTCCAGCCTGCATCTTTTTGATATTATCCTGAAGGTGTTCCCAGGCATGGGCGGCATGGTTATAGGTGCAGACCGAGAAGCTGTTTTTATCTGGACCAAGTCCCTCTGTCGCCTCGAAATTAAGCTTCGGACCGGTTGCATTGACCAGATAATCATAGTCCACTTTTTCGGTCTGACCGTTCCGTACACTGTCGGTATACTCTATCGTCACATAGCCTTTCCGGATTTCCACATCGCCTTCCGGATGGATTTCCAGCGCTTTGGCTTGTTTAAGCACAATGCCCCAGCGGTTATAGACTTTTTTCAGCTCAAAGCGGACATCATCAATAGTCATCTGGCCGACACCAACCCAGATGTTTGACGGAATCCATTGGTAGTAACTGTTCGGGGTAACAACAATGACCTCGTGATGTTTGCCAAGTTTCTTTTTCAGAAATGAGGCTGCGGTGTGACCTGCCACACCGGCTCCTAAAACAACAACCTTTGCCATAGACACTCAATGTTTTTAATGGTTCTGAAAGATATGCTCATCTACTTGAACGCGTTACCGGGCACAACACCGACAGACTGAAGAATTTTGGCAAGCGGACAGAAGCCCGTAAATGCTGCCTGAAAAAGGTTTGCTCCCACAAAACCAGTGAACCAGAGCCAGTTCTGGTTATGATAGACGGAGAGTAAAACGCTGGAAAGAATAAAAATACCCGCAATTGCAAACACCAGACGATCGATATTCATAGTGAAAAGTATTAAAAGGTTAGGATGATATTGTATTAGTCGCGGTAACCAGAAATACCGGATATGCAGCAGTTGCGCCTGATCTGTTTATTTTGTTAAAGGTGTGAATAATCTCAAACGATGTTGGCTCCAGGCCCGCAGCTTTCAGCATTGCAGCAAGTCCGTCACGGTCAAACCCACGATGAACCTTTTCAAGAGGGTCATCATGAAACAGGCCGTCCTCCTCTACGAGATCAGCAATACAGATCATGCCGCCTGGAGAAAGAAGATGTGATATCCGGCTTAAAAACCCTTCGGTATCATCGATATGGTGCAGGGTCATGCTGCAGTACATCAGATCAAAACGTTTTTCATCGAAATCGTTTGCCGAAGGTGATAAAATATCAAGGCAGCTCGCTTCAATGTTTGTTATCCGGCACGTATCTATTTTATCCCGCAATATCGCCACCATTTCCCTGGAGGTATCAACGGCATAAAGCCTTTTCACCAGCGGAGCAATTTCAAGCGTGACCAACCCAGTGCCGCATCCGAATTCCAGGGCAAGCATGCTCTTTGCTGGTTTTGCTGCTGCAATGATTGCTTTTGCAACACACTGTGCCAGCACTTTCCGTTGAGGATTGTCATCCCACTGCCGTGCTTCCCGATCAAATTTATCAGAGTGGCCAACCTCCCCCTGTTCGATGCGGCAGTGTGTCGGTCTTTTGACCCGATTGTTTTTCATATCCAGAGTTTGGAAAGTTTATAGTAGTGCCCCCAGCTTTGTTTCAGCCAGTGACCGACAATCGGCATGGGGATAAACACCTCTCTGAGGCTGTTTTTATAGACAACACCGGCGCCATCGCCCATATCCATCATACAGAGAACATTCAAATGGGCCTGATAACCCTTCATGGCACCCTGCCGGCCCGAATGCTCTATCGCTGCATTACAGGCAGCATTCCCGGCCATTAATTCAGCAATATGCCCTTGCTTTGCTTTCCATTCCGGGCCCTCCAGAGCAGCAGCATCGCCAACGGCATACCATCCTTTGATTCCCTCAATCCGGCAGTAATCATCAATACAGATAAACCCGGCACTGTTTTGAGGCAGGTTTGATCTCCTGATTACCGCATCTCCCTCACCGGCTGGAATAAACATGGTGAGGTCACTTTCAAGCTTTCTCTGGTCTTCAAAAACAATACCATCCGGTTCAAAGCGACTGATTTTTTTGCCGTAACGGGTTGCAATGTTTTTAGCTTTAAGCATGGCAGCCATGGCCGAAAGTGCTTTTTTCCCCATTCGTGCACCGGGCTCGGCCATAGGCGCAAAAAAGGTTATCTCGAATTCGTCTCGAATACCCAGTGTTTTAAGGTGATAATCAAGGTTGAAAAGGAGTTCAAATCCAGGACCGCCACGTACCGCACTTGCATCTTTGGGATTACCGCCAAATCCGAGAGCAATCCTGCCGCCTCCGCGAGCAACCAGCGCCTCAATCTTTTCCTTCAGGCGCAGCGATTCTTCAGGCTTGCCGCAAATGGAACAGGTATGCTCAATACCCTCATGCTTCAGTTTTGAAGCACCGAGAGCGATAACAACAAGAGCAGGGGAGTCAAGAACACCAGTTTTTTCAAGGGTGACGGTTTTAGCATCACCATCAAGCGCAGCAACCCTGTCGATCGTCAGTGAAAAACCGTGTTTGCGGGCCAGTTTTGACAATGGCATCGAAACATCCTTGAACTGCATACTCCCGACCGGGATCCAGATCGCCAGCGGATAGATAAAAAGATAGTCCCGTTCCGAAACCAGCTCTACCTCAAACCCTTGTTTCCGAAAAGCAATGGCTGATGCCACACCGCCTATGCCTCCACCTAGAATCAGCACCTTATGCATTGGTCAGCGTGCGATCGTTGTGACTACAAACTCAGGAGGTGTCTGTATATGCTTCTTTACCGCACAGAGATTAGCCGCACTGATAACAGCATCCTTGTACTTTTCAGGAAAATCCGGTGGCAGCTCAATGGCGATCTCGATTTTTCCTATCCCACGCCCTGACTCATGAACCGTGTGAGACTGAACGATACGGATAGCATCTGTCGGTATACCCCTGCTCTGGCAGAAAGACAAGACAAAAATACCGGCACAGGTGCCGATGGAAGCAAGAAAAAGAGCAAAAGGTTCAGGCGCAGAACCCTCGCCACCCGCATATTTCGCCTGGTCGGTATGAATGGTAAAGCCATTAAATTCGGCATTAACCTTTTTTCCGCCCCCGAACGTTACGATCATTTCGCTTTTCATAGATAAGACAAGAGTGACAATGGTTGATGGTAAAACGTCATAACATATTTATAAGCATAAGCTTAAAATCAAGTTAACCGCAAAGCCTGATGTATGTTCACATTCACACAGGGGGCCGGAAATATTTTCCTGACCGGAACCTGTGCAAAAAATCGGTTGTTTTTATTCCGTTAATTTATCATTTTATACCCATACCCTGTATTGGTATAAATCTATTATATGCATCGTTTCCCTAATCTGCAAGCCATAGAACACTTATTATGAAACCGTTTCTATTTTTTTTGATTGCTGGACTTACGTTTCTCGGAGCATGCAACCCTGAGAAGGTATCGGCCAGCAAACAGACAGCACCATCAAAGGAGGTCACTTCAGGCCAGCTGAAACTTGCCGATGGCAAAACAGTCTATGAAGCCAACTGTGCTGGCTGCCATGATTCCGGTGTAGCGGGCGCTCCCAAACCTGGCGATAAAACTGCCTGGAGCGAAAGAATTGCTCATGGTGGAATGGATATGATCGTCAAAAAATCGATTGAAGGGTTCGAAGGCAAAACCGGCGCCATGCCACCCAAGGGAGGAAACGAGAGTTTAAGCAATACCGATATAACACACGCAGTTACTTACATGGTTAGTGCCGTTAAGTAACGGATCACGATGCAAAGGTACCTTTGCCTGAGCATTATACGCCAATAACTCTTCAGGTGTCACTTCAGGAAACGGATTTTAAAGTTTGTAAAGAAAGAGGGGTAACGGTCTGAGTGCTCAGAAATGTATGGTGGCTTTAAAATCCATATCTTCAGAAAAGCGTTTGATAAGTCCTGCTTTGGCTAACGATGTTCCGCCTCCAAAAGCCAGTTGTAATCCTTGGATATGAAGGCTGTTAAGCAAGTTAAGCGCACGAACTACATGCCAGTCTTTTTCAATGAAGGCTTCGTCAGTTGTAACGAGTATGGCCGCGGCACGTTCCACACCAAACTGTACCACCCTTACCGGGCGAAAGTGTGCCACCTTTTTTAGGCCAGATTTGCTGTTAAAACTTACACAATTTTATCCAGTTTTTCCGTCTCAATGATTCGCTTTTCAGCTCAATCCGATGAGCATATCTGAGCAGCCGATGCATGATTCCATCAGCAATTGTCGACTCCCCAATTACATCATGCCTCTTGGCAACAGAAAGCTGAGAAGAGATCATTATTGATTGTTTTCTATACCGATCTTCAAGAGTGCGATATCCCGTGTGGCGTAAAGCTGCTGAAAGCTTAAGTCGTCCAGAACGCCTGCAGGAGGAGCTCATAGTATGCTCCTCGTTTTTAAACGAAAACATGATAATGTATTTTATCATAACTAAATAGCTATAAACCAACATACATTGTAATACCTCGCCCGCGAAATCTTCAACGTACTGCAAATCTCTCAGTTACTAATACTTTTAATCTTGCCCTTCTTCTTCGCCTTCAGCACGCGAGAATAATCCGCAGGAGCCAGAAAAAGCAGCCACAACAACAATTGTCACCGACTTCAGTATCCCCGTTTCACTACCACTCCCTCTTAACAGCGACATCAGGCCGTTTTCTCAACATGCATAAGAAACGCACGGGCCGGAAAATCCTTCTCCACGGCTATCGGGTTCTTCTCAAGTTCCAGCATAATCGCAGCAGCCTTGTC
>JABDHL010000089.1 GCA_012972825.1 Chlorobiaceae bacterium | reverse complement strand
GAGAAGTCTATAAAGGCCGTGCGATTATGCAGCGTATGAAAGGTAAACCGCTGAACTGGATCTGGCTTGCCAACTACGCCATGAACCGCTTTACCAGCAAACTCTCTCCTGGTTTTTTTTACTGACAAAAAATCTCTAACTCAATCAGGTACTCATCATAAAATTATCCCAATCTCACAATCACTTCTACGATATCAATCAATTATCTACGAGTTATATCTTACGTAGATTTCTTTAAGGATAACGGAGGGCTTTAAGCATGGATTTTAGGGAGATATGGAGTAGTTTTCAGCCGTTTGAACACGAAACTCCACTTTTTAAATAAACACGTGGAATAATTTCATAGAGATTGCTTTTTTGTTGCTGGCGCCTCTTGTTTCTACTGACGTTAATAACAAGTTTCTTGCATTATTAATGAAAGCTGTTAGGGGCTTTCTGATTTTTTTCTATGTAATTTTCTCAAATCAGTATTCATGAGGATTCTAACCTTTACGGGTAAAGGCGGGGTTGGTAAAACCAGCGTTTCGGCAGCTACAGCTGTCCGGTTGTCGCAGTTGGGCTATCGTACCCTTGTCCTCTCAACCGATCCTGCGCACAGCCTTTCGGACTCGTTCAATCTGCCTCTCGGCTCCCAGCCGACAAAAATCAAGGAAAACCTTCATGCAATTGAGGTTAACCCATATGTAGATCTTAAGGAGAACTGGCAGTCTGTCCAGAAGTTCTATACAAAAATTTTTATGGGTCAGGGCGTTTCCGGAGTTATGGCTGACGAAATGACAATCCTGCCAGGAATGGAGGAACTGTTTTCCCTTTTACGGATAAAGCGCTACAAAGCTTCAGGCCTTTATGATGTTCTTGTGCTCGATACGGCACCGACTGGTGAAACATTGAGGCTTCTCTCTCTTCCAGACACCCTCGCATGGGGTATGAAAGCGGTAAAAAATGTTACAAAATATATTATCAAACCGCTGAGTAAACCTCTTTCAAAGATGTCTGACAAAATAGCTTTTTATATCCCTCCTGCAGATGCCGTTGATTCTGTTGATCAGGTTTTTGATGAGCTTGTCGATATCCGCGAAATCCTGACGGATAATAATAAATCGACAGTGCGTCTGGTCATGAATGCGGAGAAAATGTCGATCAAGGAGACCATGCGGGCATTGACTTATTTGAACCTTTACGGATTCAAGGTTGATATGGTGCTGGTCAACAGACTGCTTGACACCAGAGAAAACAGTGGATATCTGGAGAAGTGGAAAACAATTCAGCAGAAATACCTTGGAGAGATTGAGGAGGGCTTCTCTCCCCTTCCGGTTAAAAAACTCAGGATGTACGAAAAAGAAATTGTCGGTCTTCAGTCGCTTGAGCTGTTCGCTAAAGACATGTATGGCGATACCGATCCATCAGATATGATGTATGACGAACCGCCGATCAAGTTTATCCGTAATGGGAATGTCTACGAGGTGCAGTTGAAGCTGATGTTTGCCAATCCTGTCGATATCGACGTCTGGGTAACCGGTGATGAGCTTTATATTCATATCGCCAATCAGCGTAAAATTATTACGCTTCCGATTAGTTTGACGGGTCTTGAGCCGGGGGAAGCATTCTTTAAGAACAAATGGCTTCACATTCCCTTTGATCTTAACCAGCATGACCAGAACCACCAGCGCAAGGATTATGACAAGGTATTGAACTGAACAATTGTGAACAGGTGCTGAGTGTGTTTTTACATCGTATTCCGTTATTGTTGATTATCAATAAATCATTAAACAATTTTTAGATACTATGAGCTCATACATACTTTGAAACGCATGAGTTAACCGTGACGCTGCATTTTTTATTTATTGATCGCAATTGACTAAACAAAGAACTCAAGCATGAGCTACCCAGAACCTCCTCGTATTAAACCCCTCAAAATTCTTCTCATCGCCCCGAAAGGGAAAAAAGATTCGAAAACCAACCAGAAGCCATTATTTAATATGGCGATAGGTGTTCTGGTAAGCCTGACTCCGAAACAGCATCATATTGAGATTGTAGATGAACATTTTGGCGACACCATCAATTATGACGGTGATTATGATTTTGTAGGCATAACTTCGCGAACCATTGATGCAACAAGAGGTTATGAAATTGCTGACAGGTTTCGGAAAAAAGGAACGAAAGTCATGCTGGGAGGATTGCATGTTTCCTTTAATACTGAAGAAGCCCGACCCCATGCGGACTGTATCGTTTGCGGCGAGGCAGAGAACCTCTGGTTGACCGTTCTTGAAGATGCTGCCTGTAACCGCTTAAAACCACTCTACGACTCCAAAGATTTTCCGCCGGTAAAAGAGATCATTCCGATTGATTACGAACGTATTGCGAAATTCTCAAAACGGGAAAAAGTTGATGGAACAAAATCTATCCCTATTTATGTAACTCGCGGTTGCCCTTTTGAATGTTCATTTTGCGTTACCCCGAATTATACTGGAAAACTCTACAGAAGTCAAAAACCTGAAGAGCTCAAAAAACAAATTGAAATCGCTAAAAAGGTTTTTTTTAAACCGAAAGGAAAGTCATCAAAACCCTGGTTCATGCTGACTGATGAAAACCTTGGCGTCAGCAAAAAGAAGTTATGGGAGGCTCTTGAGCTGATTAAAGAGTGCGATATCAACTTCAGCGTCTTTTTCAGTATCAATTTCCTGGAAGACAAGGAGACGGTCAGAAGGCTCGTTGATGCAGGGTGCATTATGGTTCTTGTCGGTTTTGAGTCCATCAATCAAAGCACCCTTGAAGCCTACAATAAAGGCCATGTCAATTCGGCAGATAAATTTTCACAGCTTATTGAGGAGTGCCGTCAGGCAGGGTTGAATGTTCAGGGTAATTTTCTGGTCAATCCTGAGCTGGACAGTTTCGAAGACATGGATAACCTGGTGAAGTTTGTGGGTAAAAACAGTGTGTTCATGCCGATTTTTCAGATCATTACCCCGTATCCTGGAACTTCAATGTACTGGGAATACAAGAATAACGGATGGATTACCAATGAGGACTGGGAAAAGTATAACGCCATGAATCTCGTTATACGTTCAGAGAAATACGACGCTGTTGAGTTTCAGCATAAATTCATGAAAAGCTATTACAAGGTTTACTCATGGAAAAATATTGCCAACAGGGTTAGACGCAACCCCTATAAACTGCTCAACCTGGTCACAAGTCTGGCCTTCCGGACAAACCTCCGTGAACAACTGGATACATTCGAGAAAGAAAACAACATCAAACAATGATCTGGTCGTCCGTCATTATTTACAACGCCATTTTTTTTAACTTTTTAGCCTCACCTGTATTATGAATGACCTTGAGTTACTACAGCAAAGCCACAAAGCAAATGAACTTATTTTCAAAGGGCTTGTGGAATTCGGCAGTTTAAAGGCTGCTCTGGAACTGGATCTTTTTACGCATCTTTCCGGTGAGGCAAAAGAGACCGAAGCACTTGCTGCTGCAGTCGGAGCAGTTCCACAAAGACTCATCATGCTGCTTGAGACTCTTGCTCAAATTGGAATTACTGCCAAAGAGAATGGAAAATGGAGCCTCACTTTGTTAGCAAAAAGATTATTTGTGCCGAATCCTGAACTTCCGAACCTCTATATGATTCCAGTGGCAAAAGCCATGGCAAATCTTGCAGACAATTTTTATCTTAATATTGCTGAAGCTGTCAAGGGTAACCTGAACTTTAAGGGAGAGGTACCCTACCCTCCGGTGACACGTGCTGATAACTGGTATTTTGAGGAAATTCACCGCAGCAATGCACATTTTGCAATCAAGCTTCTGCTTGAAGAAGCCAACCTTTCAAACGCGAAAACCCTTGTGGATGTTGGAGGCGGTATAGGCGATATTTCCGCAGCCCTTCTCAAGAATTTCGCTCAGCTTGATTCCACCATTCTGAATCTTCCCGGTGCTGTTGAGCTCGTCAATGAAAACGCTGCAGAAAAAGGTGTTGCAAACCGACTCAGGGGTGCAGCTGTTGATATCTATAGAGATTCTTACCCTGCAGCAGATGCAGTCATGTTCTGCAGAATTTTATATTCGGCAAATGAACAGCTGACTGCATTGCTTCTCAAAAAAGCCTACGACGCTCTTCCTGCAGGTGGAAGGGTACTGATTCTCGATATGATTATTGATGAACCTGAAGATCCGAATTTCGATTACCTCAGCCACTACATCCTTGGTGCAGGCATGCCTTTTTCAGTGCTCGGCTTTAAACAGCAGAGTGCATATCAGGGTATTCTTGAATCGATCGGTTTTGGAGATGTCCGTACTGTCAGAAAATACGGCCACCTGTTGTGTGAAGCTGTAAAAGCAGCTTAACCCCATATTAAACGGTCACTTGTTAAACAAGTGGCCGTTTAATGATAAATTTCTATTCTTCTGTCTGATTGACCTCTGTCTGTATTGATGAAGGTTGAGTTGGCAAAAGATCTTTCACCTGCTTCATAACAGCATTAGCAACAAAAAGTCCTGCACCTCCCACTACTATCCCAGAAATTCCGTGAAACAGAATCGGCATTCCAAGAGGTGAAAACAACAAAGCCCCACCTGCCAGACCTGTAGCTTCTTTCAGCATATCACTCCCGTTCAGTTTGTTTAAGGTTATGGGTTACTCATAATTCCTATTGCAAATATAAACATCTGTCAATATCGAGGCAAACGACTTCCATAAAATAAGCATGATGGCAGGGCTTCAGTTCCCGAGAGCTGTTCCGGGTTTCAGGGATGCGGCTATACGGGCGGGGATGAAGGCGAAAAGCAGTGTCAGGGCTATGACGGCAATGGAGACCATGGCATAATCGAGTGGATCGATAAGCAGTGGTACATATTTTATGAAATAGCTTTTTTCGGGCAGGGTGATAAGGTGAAAATGCAACTCGAAAAGAGAGAGTGAAAGTGCAAGGATATTACCCGCTGCGATACCGGCAAGTGCGATAAGAAGGGCTTGTGCCATAAAAACCGTACTGATTTTTCCCGGTTCAAGGCCTAGGGCACTGAGCATGCCTATTTCTCGGGTTTTTTCGATAATCAACACCAGAAGCGTGGAGATAATGTTGAAAACAGCTACGATAGTAATGGTTACAATCAGCAGTGGTGTTATGTTTTTTTGAAGTTTCAGCCACTCAAAGAGATTTGCATACCGTTCAAAAACCGTAAATCCATAAAACGGAAAACCAAGAGAAGCCGTCACCTCTTTCACGGTATTCCTGACTTGAGCAAGTTGGCGGACGTTCGCATCATAGCCGCTGATCATCAGGGGATTGAATCGCTGTTGCAGCTGTTTCAAATCAGCGATCACGACATAGTCATCAAATCCTTCCTGAAGCCCCGTGTCATAAATTCCGCGTATGACTCCGACTTCAAGATCGAGAGAGGAAAAAAGGTCGACAATGCTTTTATTGCCCGCAATAAGTTTTGCACCTGATGAGTTGCTTCCGAGGCCGATAAGCATGACTTTTCCACCCACGCTCAGGCCGAGATTTTCTGCCAGGGTTTGCCCTGCATAAAGTGCAATTCCTTCGTTCTTCACCTTCTCTCCAACAGGCAGAAGACTCCCTGACTTGAGAAATTTCTTGAGAAAAACCTGTTGCTGCTGTTCGTTGATTCCCTTGATGACAACAGGTTTGCTGCGATAGGACTCGCCTTTAACGGCATTACGGCTGCGCAGAACAAAGTTTTTTTCCAGAAACGGTGTTGCGCTCGAAACGTTTGCATGATTTGATATCTTAGCAAAATCAGAGCGGCGTTCCTGAAAAAGCTGATCTTCAGGATGACGAATCTGTATATGAGAACTGAAGCTGATCAGCTTGTTTTCCACACTGCCGGCGAACCCCTTGACGATGGAGAGTGTAAGAATAAGAGCGGCGGTTCCGACGGCTATCCCGATAACCGCGACCATGACGATAAAGGTCGGCTTTGATGCTGAACGTTGCTTGAATGCAAAGCGTCTTGCAATGTAGAACTCAGGTTTCATCCTGTTTTGCTTTCCGGAATATTCATGGAGGCAAAAGTAACGACGGTGTTTCTTCCTGCGGATTTGGCCATATACAGGGCTCTGTCGGCATTGTTGGTCAGGGTCTCCCTGTCGGAAGCATCACCAGGAAAAGTTGCTATCCCTATACTGACCGTAAGGTGCCCTGTCTTTTTTTGATGTTTACTCGAAAATTGTGCGGCACCGATAACTTTGCGTAGACGTTCTGCAACCTCCTTGACGGTAACAGAATCTGTTTCTGGCAGCAAAACAGCGAATTCGTCACCGCCGAATCTTGCTGGAACATCAGATATGCGGCACTGGCTGATAATGAGATCAGCAATACTTTTCAGAGCATGATCTCCTGCTATATGACCGTTGGCATCATTGTACTGCTTAAAATGATCGATATCAATCATCGCAAGAGAGACCTTGTCACCGTGACGTCTGGCTCGTTCGATGTCAATAATAAGATGCTCCTTAAAATGGCGGTAGTTATAGAGATTGGTCTTTTCATCCCGTATATGAAGTTCATCAAGCAATTTATTTTTTTTCTCAATCTCGCCGCAAAAGCTCATGATTGATTCGGTAATCTGAGTGATATCACTGGAGTATTCTGTTTCAGTCAACTCCTTTTTGATTTCCTCAGCTGTGTCGTGGATGCTCTCCGGCAGCTCTCTGTTCAGCAGCTTAAGCTGCCCTGAAAGCTGGGCAAGAGGCAGGAGCGTCTGCCGGTAATTGTTGTGCAGCAGCCATCCGGCTGTAATGCTCAAGGTGAGAAGCACAGCAAGAATAAAAAAAAGAAAAAACTGATTGATTACCACAAGCTCGTCAGCTGCTGCCTTGGTCTCGATCTTTGCTTTGTCTATGGTATTTTCCAGTCCAAACCTGAAAAGCTCAAGATTTTCACCAGTAAGGACCACAGCCCAATTCTGTCTGTCGGCATGCATCGGGGCAACCGGCTGCAATCCGGCATCCTGCATCTGAACGAGAAGTTTTTCGTAGATAAGTCGCAGCACTCCTGCATACTGCTTCATGCTTATTTTCCGTTCCTCCCCGTCAACCGTTAACGTATGCGCAAGGTTTCGGGAAAGATCGTATTCAATAAGTTTGCTCCTGAAATCCACAAGTTCCAGGTAGCATGTCTGTTTTTTTTCGACCTTGTTAAGCAGATTGTGCTGCATGACCAGAAATCCTGCAGTACCGGCTATCACAATCAGAATACTGATCGTTCCGGTAAAAATGATAGCCTGTAAAGGAGATATTTTCTTTATCGAATGCAGAGCACCCATAAATTTATTTCAAAATAATAGTCCGTTCGAACACCTTGTAAGGGGCAAGAGAGCTTCTTTCAAATGCTTTCTGACCTGAACTGCTGAGCCAGGAGCCAAACCCTGCAGCAAGTGCATCGCCCGAATAATATACATAGTAAACGGTCGTAACAAGCGGATAGCTTCCTTCAAAGATATTTTGCTGAGTAGGCTCGTAAGCTGATAATCCGTGGGACTCTCTGGCGAGAGGAACGATTCTGATATCCTTTTCAATCCTCCCCGCCTTAAGCGCTCCGTCAAGTGATGAGCGAAAAAGCATTCCAATCGCCTTGTTATCGGTGGAAACTCTTTTGATAAGCTCAGTTTCGTTGCTGCAGCCCCGTGCTTTAAGCTCTTTTTTATGTATCCCGATACCTGCAGCAAAAACTGACTGAAGGCGGTAATCATCAGCCGTTACAAGAGGAATTGCCCCATTGTTCTCCTTGCCCGAAAAAAAAGATTTCAGCTCCTCTATTGAAAGCTTGCTCACCGGATTCATTCGATTGACAATACAGATAATAGCATCACGTGCGACAGGTTCGCGGCGAAGAGGATGATGCATGGTTGTAAACAAAGAATCCTCAACACTCTCAGGCTCACCGCTGATCAATGCAGCACGGGCATTGTGATCAAGAAGATGTTTGATGGTCTTGCTGGAACCGGATGGCATGAGTGTGATTACAGCATCCGGATAATAACGGGTAAAGGTCTCAATCTGACTGGTGGCAATATCGCTGAGATGGCGGTCGACTGCAAGTGTCATCTGTCCGCTCCGGGCACTGTCAGCGACCTTCCGCTGCGAACAGTTCATCAATAAAAACATGGCAGAAAGAAGAAAAAGGACGTTGATGAGCTTGATGGACATCCTCTGATAGACCTTGTTATTCATAGCAATTCATAGTCAGATATTCGGAGCATAAAATTCGATAGATGAAATTTGTCGGTGCATACCAGCTAAGATATCGGGAACAAAGATGTTGCCATAAAAAAAAACTGCATTGTTATCATTGTGAAAATAATTGATTCACTCCTTGAAAATCAGATAAAAAAGGTTAATATTTCCACCTTATTGGATATTTATTCACAAAATATTCCGCAACTGCAAGACTTAAGATAATTAATAAAGCCACCCTTACGATGACTCTGCCTGTATCAGATGGTTCAAAAAAATATTCAGTATCGATCATCGGTGCTTCGGGCTATTCAGGAGCTGAGCTGACGAGGCTGCTCCTTCATCATCCGCAGGTTGAGCTTCGGAATCTTTATGCTTTTTCACAGACAGGAAAACCCGCTTCAGAACTCTACCCCGCTCTCGACTGTGACAAAGTTTACAAGACCTACAACGGAGAAACAGAGAGTGATATCTTTTTTCTTGCTCTTCCCCATGGGGAGGCATTGCAGCTTGTTCCAGCTCTTTTGCGGACCGGTAAAACAGTTATAGACCTTTCCGGCGATTTCAGGTTGAAGAGTGTCCTTGAACATAAGCAATTCTATAACCAGACTAAATCACCCGAAGCCGTCATGACCTACGGTATGCCTGAGCTGTTTGGGAAAGAGATAAAAAGCTCAAAGGCAGTAAGTAACCCTGGCTGTTTTGCTACCAGTATTATTCTTGGGGTTGCTCCGTTATTTTTCAGTAGAGAGAGCTCAATAAAAGTACGATCCATTAATTGCACCTCCACTTCCGGTATTTCCGGAGCCGGGCGAAGCAGCAGAACAGAGTTGTCGTTCTCAGAAATGAGTGAAAACGTCAGAGCCTACAAAGTCGGCATCCATCAGCATACTCCGGAAATCATGCAGGCTCTTGGCACTTCTGCCACCAGTCCATCCTTTGACTTTACCTTTACGCCCATGATCGGTGCACTCGTGAGGGGGATCTACAGCATTCTTAATGTCCAGCTGGACAAACCTTCTGACATGGAAGATATAAAGCAGCATTACAGGGAGTTCTACAAAAAAGCACCATTTGTAAGAGTGCGTGAAAGCATGACGGAGGTCAGGCATGTCTACCGTACAAATAATTGCGATATACATATTGCTCATACCGGTGCAGGCGGTTCCCTCGTCATTGTAACAGCAATAGACAATCTTTTGAAAGGTGCTGCTGGACAGGCGGTACAGAACATGAATATCATGCTCGGCATTGATGAAAGAACCGGGCTGTCATGATCAATTTCATTAATATTTAACTCTTCATACTGCATTGGAGAAACTCAACAAAGGGCTTAAAATAATTCAGGAGCTTGCTGCCGTAACCACCTGGCCGGCGACGGTCACTCCTATGGAAGCAGAATCAGATGGAACACATGGATTCTGGCCGGAAGGTTTTTCTTCCGGCGCTGTTGCTGCCGAAGTTAAATACAGCAACCGCAAAGACCTGATGCTGCTCTCGGCAGATGCCCCCTGCAGCGCTGCCGCACTCTTTACAACGAACCTGTGCTGTGCTGCTCCTGTTATGCTGTCGCGTAAACATCTTGAACAATCTGCGTCATCGATCCGCGCTATTGTCTGCAACAGCGGGAATGCCAATGCAGCCACCGGTGCGCAGGGAATGAATGATGCCCTGGCTATGGCTGAAGCTGCAGCCCGTGAACTTGCCTTAAAACCTGAAGAGGTGCTGGTTGCTTCAACAGGGGTCATCGGACAGCTTCTTCCGATGGAGAAGGTTCTGGGTGGAATTGCTTCCCTGCCCTCCACTCTCCAGTGTGACTCTGTTATTGATACGGCCCGTGCCATTATGACCACCGATACTTTTCCGAAGTTTTTCACTCTTGAAGTCAGGCATTCCAGAGGGAAAGTCCGTCTGAGCGGACTCGCGAAAGGATCAGGGATGATTTGCCCGAACATGGCTACCATGCTTGCTTTTATTGCTACTGATGCCGATATAGCTCCCTCTCTCCTTCAGAAAGCGCTTCAGAGTGCAAACCGCAGCAGTTTTAACGCCATTACTGTTGATGGCGATACAAGTACAAACGATATGGTAGCCATACTTGCCAGCGGTACAGGCCCGGAAATCGCAGGTGAAAGCATGGATTATACTTTTTTTTGTGAAGCCCTTGAGGCTTTGATGATTTTTCTTGCGAAACTGATTGTCATTGACGGAGAAGGTGCAGCAAAACTGGTTGAGATCAATGTTGTCGGAGCATCAGACCAGAGAGATGCAGAACTTGCAGCCAGAACAATAGCCCAGTCAAGCCTGGTGAAAACCGCCATTCACGGTGAGGATGCCAACTGGGGAAGAGTTGTTGCTGCAGCGGGACGCTCAGGAGCACGCTTCAATCAGGATGATCTTGAGCTTTATTTCAATGATCTTAATGTGCTTAAACCGGGTTTCATTGCCGACTTTTCTGAAGAGAGTGCAGCTGAAATAATGGCGACAAATTCCTATAGCATCACCCTTCGCATTGGCAGCGGACCTGGACATGCAAGGATATGGACTTGTGACTTGAGCAAGGAATATGTCGATATAAACGGAAGTTATAGAAGTTGAAATTTTCTTAAACCTGAACAAGAGAACATTGCGTGGAATGGAACATTCAGAGTGCCGTGAACTTAAATCGGTAAGAAAAGCCCCTCAGGCAGCTATCGGACAGGTGCTGATTGAGGCCTTGCCCTATATTCGCCAGTTCGAAGGAAAAACCTTTGTTATTAAATACGGCGGCTCTGCAATGAAGGATGCCTGCCTCAAAAACATTTTCGCCCAGAATGTGACGCTGTTGCGCAAGGTCGGCATCAACGTGGTTCTGGTACACGGCGGAGGCGATGCCATAACAAAAACCGCTGAAAAACTTGGACTGAAGTCGCGGTTTGTTGAAGGCAGGCGCGTCACTGACAAGGAGATGATTTCCGTAATCCAGATGACACTTGCGGGAAAGGTGAATCAGGATATTGTTCAGTTGATCAGCGAACATGGAGGCAAGGCTGTGGGTGTTACCGGTCTTGATGCCGATACCATCAGGGCTGTTGCACACCAGAATGCTGAAACTCTTGGCCTTGTTGGAGAGGTAGAGCAGATCAATACTGCATATATTGATCTGCTCTGCCACGCTGGGCTTATTCCTGTTATAGCACCCATCGGATTTGACGAAAAGGGAAATATCTATAACATCAATGCTGATGATGCGGCAAGCAGTATTGCTATTGCTTTGAAAGCTGAAAAACTTATTTATGTCAGTGATGTTGAAGGCATTCATGTGGGCGATAGAATTCTGAAAACCATCTGTAAGGAGGAAGCTGCAGACTTTATCGAACAGGGTATTATTTCCGGCGGAATGATCCCGAAAGTGCTGTCAGCATTTAATACGCTGGACGGTGGTGTTGGAAAAATACATCTTATAGACGGAAAATCAACACATTCTCTCCTGCTTGAAATATTCACTCACGAAGGTGTTGGCACACAGTTTATTGCAGAGCAGGAAGAAGTAAAAAATCTTTAAACAAAAATGGAATGGATGCCGCTAAAATAAAGCAGGGGTTGGCAAAACGTGATTTTCTCGGCTTTACTCATCTGGATGCCGCTAAAATTATTGAGTTGTTCGATTATTCCCTTTTTATCAAAAAACAGAGAAAGGAAAGCCCATCCGTTTCAGGCTTTCTGCCGTTGCGCGATAAAACGGTAGCGATGATTTTCAGCAAGCCATCGTTGAGAACAAGGGTTTCCTTTGAACTCGGCATTCATGAGCTGGGAGGGTATGCCATAAGCCTTGATGGACAATCAATCGGTCTTGGATCACGTGAATCGGTGGAAGACGTCGCCAGGCTTTTATCGCGATATAACGATGCCATTGTTGCCAGGCTGCATGAACATGCCGTAATCGAGGAGATAGCAGAGCATGCCTCGATTCCTGTTGTCAATGCCCTGACCGATCTGTCGCATCCATGCCAGGTGCTTGCTGATGCTTTTACCCTTTACGAACGGTCATTATGGCATGAAACGGTCAAGGTTGTTTTTGTTGGTGACGGCAACAACGTGGCCAATTCATGGATTGAACTGGCCGGAGTGCTCCCCTTTCATTTTGTTCTTGCCTGTCCTGAAGGATATACGCCGGATCATAAAGTGCTTGATGCCGCAAGAGAGAAAGGAATTAGCCGAATCGAGATTCTGCATGATCCTGTGGAAGCCGTCACCGATGCTGATGTACTCTATACCGATGTTTGGACCAGTATGGGCAGGGAGGAAGAGAAAGAGGAACGACTCAAAATATTCTCGCCTTTTCAGATCAACAGTACCTTGCTCGCCAAGGCAAAGCCTGCAGCTGTGGTCATGCACTGCATGCCGGCTCATCGCGGTCAGGAGATAAGCGCTGAGGTCATGGATGGGCCTCAATCCATTATTCTTGATGAGGCCGAAAATAGACTGCATGTACAGAAAGCACTGCTTGTCAAACTGTTGAATCATGATCAGTACCGAAAATTTCATCTGACCCACCGGTTGCGGAATGCTTCCAGAAAAATCAAAGCCTGAACAGAGAAGCACAAATGAACAAGCATGCAAGGCAGTTAAAAATCAGAGAAATTCTTCAGCAGAACAGAGTAGGAAATCAGCATGACCTTCTGCAGCTTCTCCGTGATTCGGGAATGACAGTTGCTCAGGCAACTCTTTCGCGCGACTGTGCGGAACTTGGGATTATCCGTTCGAAAACGGATGGAAATTACCGCCTCCTGTTTCCTGAAGATAACGCAGGCAGGATTATCAAAAGTCTTGTTGGAATTGAAGTGCTTGCCGTAAATGCAAATGAAACCACGGTAATTATCAAGACTCTTCCCGGCAGGGCTCACGGCGTTGGTTCCTATCTTGATCAGCTGAGAAGCCCGCTCATTCTCGGCACTATCGCCGGAGATGATACCGTGCTGCTCATTCCAGCATCTGTTGCAAATATTTCGGCTTTGATATCATATATTCATAAAAATCTTTCAAAAAACTGATAATTCAATGGAACGCGCATGAGTAAGGAAAAAATTGCAATAGCCTATTCCGGTGGACTTGACACATCCATCATGATCAAATGGCTTAAAGACAAGTATGGTGCTGATATTGTGGCCGTTACTGGTAATCTCGGCCAGCAGAAAGAGATTGAAAACCTTGAGTCGAAAGCACTCTCTACCGGTGCCGCAAAATTCAAGTTTGTTGACCTGCGTAAGGAATTTGTCGAAGAATATATCTGGCGTGCACTCAAGGCTGGAGCGCTCTATGAGGATGTCTACCCGCTTGCGACAGCGCTAGGTCGCCCTCTGCTTGCCAAAGCCCTTGTCGATACCGCCCTCGAGGAAGGATGCACCATGCTTGCCCATGGTTGTACGGGAAAAGGCAACGATCAGGTACGTTTCGAAGTCACATTCGCCTCACTTGCACCGCATCTCAAGGTGCTTGCTCCACTGCGTGAATGGGAATTCACCTCAAGAGAAGCTGAAATTGCCTATGCACAGCTGCACAATATTCCGGTATCTGCTACTAAGAAGAGCCCATACTCTATAGACGAAAATATCTGGGGTATCAGTATCGAGTGCGGAGTGCTTGAAAATCCGATGATTGCCCCTCCTGAAGATGCCTATCAGATAACCACATCCCCTGAAAATTCTCCTGATACACCGGCTGTTGTCGAAATCGAGTTTGAAAAAGGCGTACCGGTTTCTCTCGATGGCAAAAAATTAAGCGGACTTGACCTTATAATCCGTCTTAATGAAATTGGTGCTGCCAATGGCATTGGACGGCTTGACATGATCGAAAATCGTGTTGTCGGCATTAAATCGCGTGAAATTTATGAAGCTCCGGCAGCGACAATCCTTCATTTTGCTCACCGTGAACTTGAACGCCTTACCCTCGAAAAATCGGTTTTCCAGTATAAAAAGAATATCAGTCAGGATTATGCCAACCTTATTTATAACGGCACCTGGTTTTCGCCGATGAGAAAGGCGCTTGACGGATTTGTGAATGAAACACAGCATCCTGTGACCGGTCTTGTACGCCTGAAGCTTTATAAAGGTGGAGTTTCGCTTCTTGGAAGAAATTCACCATACTCGCTTTATAACGAGGAGCTGGCTACCTATACTGAAGCTGACACGTTCAACCACAAGGCGGCTGCAGGCTTTATCCACCTGTATGGTCTTGGTCTGAAAACATTCAGTGAGGTCAATCAGGGAAAATAAGATCACACCTTTCAGAGCTGCGTGCAGGTTTCAGGTGTATTTACCCGGCCTGTGCGTCTGCCTGAAAAATATATTTATCTCCCATTTGGGGGTACCTGCTCTATTCTGCCAACTCTTACTGCCTCACTATGGACTTGCAAGGACGAGCTGCAGAGCTTTTTGGCAACTCTCCAGCCCTGAGAATGCCGGAGAAAACCCTCTCCTTTGTAGAGTACAATAATCAGTCTGCACAGATCGCAAACCACCTCTGCCAAAAAGGACTCCGTTCCGGCGATATTATTGCTGTTGTTTCACCAAATACTTCAGATATGGTGCTTGTTCTGGCCGGAGTGCTGAAAGCGGGAATGATTGCCGCTCCGCTCAACTACCGCTTTCCTGAACATCTGCTGAAGGGTACTCTTGACAATCTTCGTCCTCAGCTGGTGCTGACTCAGCAAGTTTCTTTCTCTTGTATCAGAACGGAAGCGATTGCTTCGATTATTGAGAATGCCATTGAGAATGCCATTGGGAACCCCGTGCGCGAGGATTTTGAGTTCCCTGAAACAATGGAACGGGCGGTAAGCATAATACACACTTCTGCAAGCACCGGAGTGGCAAAAGCTGCTGTGCACAGCTTGTCAAATCACTGGTACAGCGCACTCGGTTCCAATGATAACATTCCTTTCGGTACCGGAGATTGCTGGCTGCTTTCGCTGCCTCTTTACCATATTGGAGGCTATGCCCTCCTCTTCCGTTCACTTGTCTCAGGGGGGGCGGTTGCTGTCGGACGCCTTGATGACCCTATCTCTCTTTCCTTGCAGAAGTTTCCCGTCACTCACCTCTCCGTGGTGCCGACACAGCTTTACCGGCTGCTTGCCGACACACAAAGCACTAAGCATCTGCGTCGCCTGAAAGCTGTCCTGCTTGGCGGAAGTCCGGCTCCGAAATCTCTGATTGACGATGCCATCCGGCACAACATTCCTCTCTACCTGAGCTATGGCTCAACAGAAATGAGTACCCAGATTGCTACCTCTCCGAAACCGATAAACAGCGTGGCGAAAAACAGCGGACAGCTCCTGCCATACCGGGAACTCAAAAATGCAGCAGATGGCGAACTTCTTGTTAAAGGGCCATGCCTCTTTAAGGGCTACCTGCGCGAGGGAGCTATTCAACCCCAGACCGACAATGACGGGTGGTTCCATACTGCTGATATTGGCTGTATAGAGAAGGATGCCACGGTTACGGTGCTTGGCCGCAAGGATAATATGTTTATCTCAGGAGGAGAAAATATTCACCCTGAAGAAATAGAAAAAGCGCTGATGATGATTGATGGTATCCGCGAAGCGCTTGTTGTCGCAATTCCTGATAATGAGTATGGCCATCGTCCGGCAGCATTTATAGAGACCTTTAAGGAAAATAACCCCAATGACGACACCATTACTCGGATAATGAATGCCAGTGTTGGAAAGCTCAAGACCCCGGCCCGTTATTATCGTATAAGAGAATGGAATACACTGCCGGGTTCTCAAAAAATCAACAGAGCCTGGTACACTCCCACCGCTCCGCCGCCCTGAAAAGAAAAGAACCTTGGGTAATTGAACTTAGGTTCTACACAAAAGCTCCGGCAGGTTGATAATGAAATGGATTTTCAGTATTTTTTTGTTTTAACATCGGATTGTTTCTATTACATTGATACAAAGAGTATAATAAACTACAAAACCACTGGCCATGAGCAAAATATCGGGAATCTTCACCAGCTGGGGAGAAGCGTCAGGAAGATTAGGCGAAACATATGTTGATGGGACGTGGTGGATGGTTGGTGATTATCTTGAAAATGTTGGTAAAGGTACCAAGCGCCTGCTCGTGAATGCCTATCCTTTTCTTTATGGTGGTACTGCCTCTTCAGTGTTCAAGGGCTCTTCACCGAAAAGCGGGGGGATTGCCAGGCCGAGCAAGGATGTTGAGCAGCGGTTCAACGATTGAACTCTCTTTTTTTTCCGGTATATGACTTTTTAATGTGCAGTGCATATCTTTTCCTGTGAACAGGGAGGATTATACGGCAGGTTGAAAAAGAATATGCTTCCCCAGTCCTCCAGCGATTTGACTCGTATCGTGCCGCCCATCATTTCAACGAATGTCTTGGAAATTCTCAATCCGAGACCTGATCCCTCATTTTTCCGGGTTAAAGAACTGACTCCCTGGCGGTACTGATCGAAAATCGCCTGCTGCATGTCCAGAGGAATACCGATGCCTGAATCGATGACATAAAATTCAAGGAAGCCATTGATGAGAGCATAGCCGAAATCAATGCCTCCCGAATTTGTGAATTTCAGGGCATTCTGGATAAGGTTCGTTACTATCTGGGTCAGTTTTAAGCTATCGGTTTTAACCATGCTTTCGCTGTCAGAAAGTTCTGTTGTACAGTGCAGCCATAATCCTTTTTTTTCTGCTTGAAGCTTGAAAAATGCATGGAGACCATGCAGCACACTGTTGACAGAGGTTTCAGTTATGTGCAGCAGGTTCTTGCCGGCTTCTATACATGATATATTATTAAGGTCATCAATGAGATGAAGCATTCTCTGACCACTTTGATAAATGAGGTCGATATACTCAGCCTGTTCTTCAGTGGAGAGGAGATGCGTTTTCAAAAGCTCTGAAAAACCAAGAATACCAGTCATCGGGCTCCGTATTTCATGGCTGATATAGGCCAGCATCTCTGTTTTCGCGCGGTCGTTTTCCTCAACTCTTACTTTTTCTGTGTTCAAATCACTCCACCGTTGCTGCAGCTGACGTTCAGCTTCCTTGCGATCGGTGATATCTTCAATAATTGTCACCGTGTACCCCTTTTCAGGGCTGTAGAGTGAGCAGCTCAACCATTTGTTTAATGCTTTGAGGTTGATATCAAAATGATCGGGCATCCCGGTTTCGGCCACCCTTCTCTGTTTCTCAAGAAAATCAGGGTCTGACTCGGCAATTCCTGGGAGCACGTCGGTTATTCTCCGGCCCGCAACGTTACTCAAGCCGGTGATCTTCTCATAACCCTCATTGACCTCCTCAAACATAAAATCAACAGGATGTCCTTCATCGATAATCATCTGGCAGTATGCGTAACCGTTACTCATATAATCGATAAGGTTACGATGAGGCATTTCGCAGGAAAGGGATACTTCTTTTGTTAACATGGCGGAATTTTTATGTCCCGGATCATAGAACCTATCCCCCATCATTGCCTCGTGCTGCCTGACAGGACGACCTCAAGAGTGACGTTGATCTCCATGCCATTACTCGATAGAGTAAGCAACAATGATTTGCTAAAGTATACATATTATATATATGCTCCAAATCAGATACTTTACTCATCAGGAATTCCACCTGCGATTAGCTTACTTTTCATCGCTTAAGTTCTGGTGATTCAACAGGAGTGTTCTCCTCTCTTGAGTCTAATGTAGAGATCCAGATAACATGCCGCAATTGATACCTTTTGCATGCATTTTAATGACCAACCTTTTGACAGCTCTCTTCTTCTGGTTTTGTATGGGGTGCAAGGCTATTATCGGCACTTTAAGGCGGGGAGGGCTGGTTGCAGCAACCGCGAGCGTTCTTCGGCGCAGGCAACTGCTGCAAATGAGCCTGTGGATTATTTTAATCTGCTATGCAACGAACAGATAAGCCATCAACTTTTTCTTCACTGCTGCGGACAATAGTTGGGAGGTGATGGTTAATTACTCTGTACCATGCAGTTGTTGGTGAGTATTCTGATTGGGACCAGAAATAGGCACTTTCACTTATAAAGTTAAATTTTCCATCTATTCCTCTCATGCCACTTGGCAGTGCACTGAAATTACTGCTATTATCCCCTCCAATATTTGGACTTTGCCATTGTGATATTCCGTTGAATTTCATTTTTCCCCCAGCAATGTTTTCTCCACCCAACGTACTGATTGCCGTTGTCCATTCATTATCAGTTGGGATATGCCAACCTGATGGAGCAAGGCCACGGGGATCATGTACAGCATACCAATTATATAATTTTCCATATTTTGTTCCATGAACTGGATCATTATTATAATAACACCAGACTCCCTCTCCATTAGCACCTGCATCATTCCATTCTTCATTTGTTTTTGCCTGGCGAATGAGATCTCCATTTCGATATGCAGTGACATTCAGGTTTTCCTGCATCCAGACTTGATGGCCAATGGTTACAGTTTTATGAGTATTGCCGTCGATATCTGCAGCTTTTTCGGCTCGGACATCGGATATGGAAGTCATCAATGATATTAGGAGGATAAGCAATCCATACAAAACGTTGTAATTGTGCTGCATAGATTGATTTTTTGTTTCTGGTTGATTTTTCATGGCAATAATATTGTGATTAATGTTGTCATTTTGGTCATATCTTGAATATCATATACTGCCAGAAAGATATAACAGTCAACCTTAAAGAACTCTGAAGGTATGCTTAAAAATCACTAAAAGAATCAATACGATCATGCCTTGAAGTAACCCAGCTCCGATCGAGCAAAAAACGGCATGAAGGAGAAACCTTTTAAGCCATTTTTGGCCCTTTGAATTTAATTTTTGCATCCGAGATATTGTTGAATGCAGTCACACAATATTACCATAAAAGCACTTGCCTCTTTAAAGTTTGAAAAATAGACTTTTGTTTATTTTGTAACCGATCAGCATACAATCCCAGAAATACCATCTTTTATGTAGGAGCGCTGTAACAATTCGTTATTTTGTCGCGAAAAGCTTTACTGGAAAATCTCGAAACCTGAACATCATGAGCGACTTGCCAAACTGCCCGAAATGCAACTCGAAATACACTTACGAAGTCGGGACCCTCTTGATCTGCCCTGAGTGCGCCAACGAATGGAGCAGCTCTGCTGAACATGCATCAGAAAGAACCCGCGTCTGGAAGGATGCAAATGGAAACATATTGCACGACGGTGATACCGTGACGGTAATCAAGGATCTCAAAGTCAAAGGAGCATCTTCAGCGCTTAAGGGCGGTACGAAGGTGAAGAATATCCGCCTCATCGACGGCGACCATGATATCGACTGCAGAATCGATGGCTTCGGAGCTATGCAATTAAAGTCTGAATTCGTCAAAAAAGTCTGATACTCTGTCATCAAGAGGCCTCTTTTTGCTTCGATTTTAGTATTTTCCGGCAGTTTCATTCCGACAACAACCAACCCCTCTTATGACCAGGAAAAAAGAATTACTCTGGCAGAGCCGCTTTTCAGAGCCTTTCGATCAGGATGCACTCTTCTTTTCTTCTTCGGTGCATGTTGACAAAAAGCTCTACCGCGAGGATATACAAGGCTCAGTTGCGCACGTAACCATGCTTGCAGAAGAGAACATTGTAAGCGCGGATGAGGCTCGCCAAATTATTGATGGACTTCTGGAAATAGAGGAGGAGCTTGCAAGCGGTACTCTTGTTCCACAATGGGAAGACGAGGATATCCATACGGTTATTGAAAACAGGCTTAAAGAAAAAATAGGAGCTGCTGCCGGTAAACTGCATTCCGGCAGGAGCCGTAACGATCAGGTTGCAACCGATACCCGCCTTTATATGCGCCGCCAGATCAGTGAACTTCAGGAAGTGCTTGGAACTCTTCTAAAGCTCCTTGTTGAAAAAGCGGAAACCTACCGGGAGACTATCATATTCGGATATACCCACCTGCAGCGTGCCCAGCCTGTTTCCGCCGGCCACTACTACCTTGCCTACTTCAACATGTTCTTACGTGACCGGCAGCGAATCAGCGATCTTATGAAACGGGTTAATATCTCTCCACTCGGTGCTGCAGCCTTTGCCGGCAGCACTCTTCCTCTTAATCCGCACAGAACGGCTGTCCTGCTTGGTTTTGACGATCTTTTTTCAAACAGCATAGATGCTGTGAGTGATCGGGATATTGTGATTGAATTCATATCAGACTGTTCCGTAATCATGATGCATCTGTCAAGGTTTGCTGAGGATCTGATACTCTGGAGTTCCTATGAGTTCGGCTATCTGAACATCAGTGATGCCTTCGCAACGGGCTCATCCATCATGCCGCAGAAAAAAAATGCAGATATTGCCGAGCTGGTCAGGGGCAAAACGGGGAGGGTATATGGAAATCTTGTAGCTATGCTTACCATCATGAAAGGGCTGCCGCTTTCCTACAACAGGGATATGCAGGAAGATAAACCGCCGCTTTTCGACAGTGCTGAAACAACGATCTCTAGTGTTCAAATATTTGCCAGGCTGCTGGAGCATACGACTCTCAATAAGGAAAAACTTGCTAAACTGACCTCTGAAGATCTCAGCCTTGCTACGGAGATTGCTGAATATCTTGTCGGCAAACAGATTCCCTTCCGCGATGCACACCGCATTACAGGTAAAATTGTTACCTGGAGCATTGCTTCAGATATTACCCTGCCGAACATTCCTGTAGAAAAGTTCAGGGAGTTCTCTGAAGCCATCGACCCGGATATTTACGAATGTCTCAAGGCGGACAGCAGCGTGAATTCAAAAAAAACACACGGCAGTTGTTCGTTTGATTCCGTTGCATTCCAGATCGAAGAGGCAAGAAAACAACTTCAGTTCAAAACGGCAGGCGAAGTTCGAACAACAGTATGACGTTCAATAGCCTTCAGCTCTGCTATATCTGAAACAACGGCTGCCGACTGATTGACCAGGATGTCTTTGTTCATGCTTTTGGCCGAATCCGGTGCCTGAACCCACAGCTTTTCAATCTGCTTGATATTTTCTATCTCCGATTTGAACACAGTGTCCTGAAGCGATGTCAGCTTTTTCTTGCGTATCTGGTTAAGGACATTCACATCATGTAAATAGACCTGGTAAAGGTGGTTCTTTGATGATCGTTCCTGAAATTTTTTCTTCAACAGACCCATCTCTTCCTGGTTGACCTCTGCGGTAGGCCGATAGAATGCCTTTGATATGGTACTCCAGGGCAGACTGCTGGTATAGGTATCTTCTCCGATAGTGGATGTATCAATCATTGAGGGCATGATAATATCAGGAACTACCCCTTTATGCTGGGTGCTGCCTCCGGAAATCCTGTAAAATTTAGCAACAGTAAGCTTGATCTCTCCAAGATCAGGCTTTGTTCCAAAAAAAGAAAACGGCCTTGTCAGTTTGATAAGGCTTTGAACAGTTCCCTTTCCAAACGTTCTCTCTCCTATGATAACGCCGCGCCCATAATCCTGAATTGCCGCAGCAAAAATTTCAGAAGCCGAAGCACTGTACCGATTGACAAGGACGGCAAGCGGTCCGCTATACAGTTTGTGGCGGTCTTCATCCCTGAGCACCATTTTTCCGCCGGTGGCATTACTGACCTGCACCACAGGCCCTGTTGCAATAAAGAGTCCGGTAACACTCACGGCCTCTTCAAGCGAACCTCCACCATTGTCGCGAAGATCAATGACAATACCTTCAACGTGCTCGGCATTCAGTTCATTCAGGATACGGGCCACATCACGGCTTGTGCTGTTATAATTAGTCGCATTCTTTTGCTGACCTTCAAAATCGAGGTAAAATGACGGTATCGTAATAACACCGATTTTCTGCCCATTCAGCTGAATAATTCTTTTTTTTGCAGCTTGTTCTTCAAGGTCAACCTTATCTCGGAGAAGTTGTACAATTTTTGACGGCCCCCTGCCTGCCTGGCTTGCAGGAAGAATATTGAGGCGGACGAGAGTACCTTTCCTGCCACGGATAAGTTTCACCACATCATTGATTCTCCAACCCATAACATCAACAATCTCACCCTTTGCTCCCTGACCGACCCCGATAATTTTATCACCTTTTTTCAACAGATTACTTTTATAAACCGGACCTCCCGGAATAACCTCATTGATAACGGTATACTCGCTTTCAGTCTGCAGTTTAGCACCGATTCCTTCAAGAGAACGGCTCATGTCGATCTGAAAGTTTTCATATTCGTCCGGAGAGAAATAGCTTGTATGGGGATCGAACGACGTTGTAACCGCTGAGATGTATGCCTGAAAAGCATCTTCAGGCTTCTGGTGATTCAGAAGGTTCAGTCGGTTCGTAAAACTTTTTGCAAGTGCTCCCCGAATATCACTGCTGCTTTCACCTGAATATTTCAGGTTGAGCCACTGATATTTCAACTCTTTTTTCCATAGATCGTAGAGCTGGCGCCTGTCTGCAGGCCAAGGGTCAGTTTTACGGTCAACTTCAAGGGTTTCCGGCGCTGAAAAATTAAAATGTATGGTATCGGCGGCTGCCTTCATAAAGCGCATCTTCTCTTTCGCTCTTTTCAGAAAAAAATTATAGATGCCGAACCCGGAAGTTGCTTTACCATTAAGAAATTCTTTATTGATCCTGCTTCCATAAATCTTTCTGAGACTTTCAACCTCGCTTGCCACGAAGTAGCTTTTTGTGCCGTCAAGATTATCGAGATAACGGTTAAATATCTGCTGAGAAAGAGAGTCGTTGACCGAAACCTTTCTGAAGTGATGCAATAAAAGATTTTGAGTGATATATTTGCCCGCCTCCTCCTCTGCTTCGGTTGGTTTGAACGTAATCACAGATTCTGCTGTCGCAGATTGAAGAGCAGTAGCAGTAAACGCAGACTCAGTACTTCCCAGAAGAACCATGGTGAGAAGCAGACTTTTTCTAAACATTGTGTTGTATGATGATCAAAGGTTCGGCAACAGCATCCAGGCTATTGTTGAATGGGATAATAATTATATTTATATTGAGAGACTTGAGGTATATCGTTACGGGATGGTATCCTTTGTAGAAAATACGGCATATAATAATAATAAAAGGAGAGCTTTTCAATGGAAAAGAAAAATATCAGCTACAAAGAACTTGGACTGTGTAACAGCAGGGAGCTTTTTAAAAAAGCTGTGACAGGCGGCTATGCCATTCCCGCCTATAATTTCAATAATCTGGAGCAGTTGCAGGCTATCATTCTTGCTTGTGTTGAAACCAGTTCGCCTGTTATAATTCAGGTGTCAAAAGGAGCAAGGAGCTATGCGAACGAGACTCTTCTCCGCTATCTTGCCCAGGGAGCTGTAGCCTACGCCGCTGAACTTGGAAACCCTATTCCTATTGTACTTCATCTTGATCATGGCGACAGCTTTGAGCTCTGCAAAGATTGCATCGACTCCGGATTTTCTTCAGTAATGATTGATGGTTCACATCTTTCCTACGAAGAGAACATTGAATTGACCAAAAAAGTTGTGGCTTATGCCCATCAGTTTGATGTTACCGTTGAGGGAGAGCTTGGAGTGCTTGCAGGTATTGAAGACGAAGTTTCTGCTGCAGCCCATACCTATACTCAACCCGAAGAGGTTGAAGATTTTGTGGCAAAAACCGGTGTTGACAGTCTTGCCATTTCCATAGGCACCTCACATGGCGCTTTCAAGTTCAAGCCGGGCGAGGATCCAAAAATCCGCCTCGACATCCTTACTGAAATTGAAGAGCGCATCCCCGGGTTCCCTATCGTTCTTCATGGCTCATCTTCCGTCCCGCAGGATCTGGTAAAGACAATCAATGAACATGGTGGAAAACTGAAGGATGCAATCGGTATCAGCGAAGATCAGCTTCGCCTTGCAGCCAAGTCCGCTGTCTGTAAAATCAACATTGATTCTGACGGCCGTCTTGCAATGACTGCTGCTATACGTAAAGTGCTTGATGAAAAACCGGAAGAGTTCGACCCAAGAAAATATCTTGGTCCAGCCCGTGAAGCTCTCAAGAAACTTTACATCCACAAAATCATCAATGTTCTTGGTTCTAACGGAAAAGCATAATTTCAACAGCACATATTCTCAGACCTTCAAAAAATCAAGAAACCGGAATGCGGTGTAAGCAAGCAGACCGCTGCCGGTTTCAAGAGCTCGCTCCACGGGATTGAAGGTCGGAGAGTGCAGTGTATTGCCTTTTTCGGATAGCGGTGAACCTGTGCCAATCTGCCAGAAGGTACCCGGACACTCCTGGAGATAGTAGGCAAAATCTTCAGCCGTCATGATCGGTTCGCTTTCAAGTACATTGTCGCTCCCAAGATACTCGCTGCAGACAACTGCAGCCTTTTCAGTCACTGCCGGATCGTTAAAGAGTACCGGATATCCTTTCCTGATCTCAACTTCACCCTCAACTCCAAGTCCTTCAGCAACATGCGTCACAGTCTGGCGCAGCTTCTCCTGCACCAGCGATCGCAGCTCCTCGTTCATGGTTCTCATCGTGCCGGACATAGTTACCTGTCGGGGAATGACATTAGGGGCATTACCGCCATGAATTGATGCGATTGATACCACTGCAGGCTTATGAGGCGGAGCAACCCTGCTGACAAGATGCTGAGCCGCGGTAATAATATGAGCGGCAGCAAGAACCGGGTCAGCTGCCTTATGCGGAGCCGACGCATGCCCCCCCTGCCCTGTCACTGTAAAGTACAATTCATCAGCCGCCGCCATAAAACTTCCCTTGCACAAAGCAACTTTGCCGGTTTCAACATTTGGAAAACAGTGCTGTCCAATAATGACCGATGGATGAAACCGATTGAAAAGACCCGCATCAAGCAATGGTTTTGCTCCGCCGGGAGCTTTTTCTTCGGCTGGCTGAAAAATAAGAAGCACATCACCTTCCAGCGCATCTTTCATTCCTGCAAGGATGTTGGCTGCGCCAAGAAGCATGGCTGAATGCATATCATGACCGCATGCATGCATTTTTCCTGATTCAAGCGAACAGAAATCGTGCAGGTTTTCTTCATGAAGCGGCAGAGCATCAATATCAGCCCGTAGCGCAATAACAGAGGCTTTTCCAGACGCTTTTCCCCCCTTGATCAGGGCAACTGCTCCTGTTGGCAGCAAAGGCGGCTCAGGTGTAATGCCGAGACCAAGAAGATAGTCGGTTATAAGCGCTGTAGTCCTGACCTCTTCAAAAGAGAGTTCAGGGTGAAGATGCATATCCCTGCGCAGGGCAAGCACTTCAGGAAATATCGCTGCTGCACGCTCCCGAATCCGTGCGGCGAGCGCGGTAAAGTGTTCTGTTGACATTGGATGTCCGGTATTAAGGTAACTACATATCCATAAAGTGTATAAACTCAAGAGCCTTCTCTCTGAGTTCATCATCTCTCTCTTTGAAGAATGGCGACGAGTAGCGAATCAGATAGCCGTATTTTTCCATATTTTTTACAAGCCGGAAAAGATCATGCGTCTCAACCCTGAAAGTGACAACCCTGCTGTCATGATCCGGAGTCGCACGGAACATACCGAAACTCAACACGGTTGCATCGTTTTTTTCAAGTGTTGCAATAACCTCAGAGAGCTTCAGTTCAAATGCCGGTACATCCAGTTCAAGCGTCATACCCTCTCCTCTCAAGTGAAAAACAGTGGCAATTTTTTCAAGAAGAAGCACTTTTTCAATAATGCCGATATACCTGCCATCCTCTTCTGAAACGGGAATCACAGTGCCCGCAAACGATCGTATCCTTGAAAAAACATCAAAAATATGTTCGTGGCGTCCAATACTTTCAGCGGGCTGAAGCTTCAGATCCTTCAGGCAGAGTTTATTCATTTTCCTTGACTGCCAAAAGGGCAGAAGGTCCGGAAGGGTTAAAATTCCCGCAACTTTTCCATCATGCAGAACAGGAACGCATTCAAGATGCCCCTTCTGCATCACCGTGATAACATCCGCTATATCAGCATCATCCGTAAAAAACGGATATGTTCTATCAAGACAGCTCTCTAAGCATTCATTTAACAACATGGTTCAATTTTATTCACCCTTCGTTCATGTCTTCCTCCTTCATAATCAGCGGCAAACCAATTTTGAAGGCTTTTTTCAATCTTTTCTTTATCACTGAAGCGGGCAGATAAACAGATAATATTGGCATTATTATGCTGCCGGGCAAGTGTTGCGAACTCCGGGTTGCAGCAAAGCGCCGCACGAATGCCTTTAATTTTGTTTGCTGAAATTGAAACCCCGATACCGGTGCCGCACAACAACACCCCTTGATCATAACTGCCGTCAGCAACAGCAATTGCTACTTTACGGGCATAATCTGGGTAATCAACCGATTCTTCAGTATAGGTTCCCATATCATTATATTCATGACCATGCTGTTCAAGCCAGGTAATAACGGTTTTCTTGAATGCAACTCCTGCATGATCGCTTCCAACTGCAATTTTCATAATTTGTTTACTTTGAGTTTACGTAATTTTTTTAAAGACTGACCGTGTTAAAAAGAGAACCTGACTGTTTACTTTCGGTGCATCATTGTTGATTTTTGAGTATACGCCATCAGGGTTCATCTCCCATGCCTTGACATTGTCGCTTAAAATAAGTTCAAGATCTGCTTTGACAACCTGAATGAGCGATATATCAAACACAGGAAAAAGGGTTTCAACCCGGTCGTCAAGATTTCTTGGCATGATGTCGGCACTGCCGAGATAGAGTTCCTCCTTGCCTCCATTATGAAAGTAGTATGCCCTGCTGTGCTCAAGAAAACGGCCAATAACGCTGATAACACGAATATTGTCGCTTATCCCGCAGATTCCGGGCTTCAGACAGCAGATGCCACGAACAATAAGATCAATAGTAACACCCTCACAGGAAGCTTTGTAAAGTGCCCGTATGGTCTTCGCATCGACAAGGGCATTCATTTTCATGATTATTCGACCCTTGCCTTCCTGACTGCACCACTCAATTTCACGATCGATCATCTCGATAAGCCTCTCTCTGGTGTTGATCGGCGAAACAAGAAGCTTTTTATACGCTGTATGTTTGGAATATCCGGTCAAGGCATTGAAAAGTTCAGCCACCTCATTGGCGAGTTGTTCGTTGACCGTGAACAGACTGTAATCAGTATAGATCTTTCCTGTCGCAGGGTTGTAGTTACCTGTACCAAGATGTAGATAGCGCTTCAGCCTTTTTTGTTCACGACGAACAACCAGGGTAAGCTTTGCATGGGTTTTCAGTCCAGGCAAACCGTAGGCGACATGCACCCCGACATCCTCAAGGGCCCGGGCCCAGACGATATTGTTCTCTTCATCAAATCTTGCCTTAAGTTCCACGAGAACGGCAACCTGTTTACCCCGTTCAGCAGCCTTCATCAATGCCTTGACGATGGGTGAGTTGCTTCCAACCCTGTAGAGTGTCTGTTTTATTGAAAGTACGTCAGAATCGACTGCTGCCTGATTGATAAAATCGATGACCGGCTGAAACGAGTCGTATGGATGGTAAAGCAGCTGATCTTTAGCCCTTATGGCACTGAAAATATCAGCACCGAACTGCTCTTCAAGCCGGTTGCCGGATATAAAAGGTTCATCTTTCAGAGTAGGACGATCTATCTTTAAAAGATCAATAAGACAGCTGAGTCCCAGCGCTCCATCTATTTCATAGACGTTTCTTTTTGCAACATCAAGATTTTTCATAAGGAGTTTTCTCACCGACTGAGGCATTGCCGGAGTAATGTCAAGTCTCACTACCTTGCCGTAACGGCGGGAGCGGAGACCCTGCTCAATAGTCTTAAGCAGATCGCCGGCTTCATCCTCCTCAATCTCAATATCAGCATCGCGAATCAATCTGAAAAGATGCGATTTTGTAATCTTCATCTTCGGAAAGAGGTGTGACAGATTGTTTTCAATAAGGTCTTCAAGCCAGATAAAGCGGATGATGCCGCTTTCATCATTAAACCCTTTGATATCATTGAGTCGAAGCAACCTGGGAAGAATACTCGGAACCTTCACGCGGGCAAACTTCAGAGACCCGCTTTCCTCATCCTCAAGTTCAATTGCGAGATTCAGCGAGAGGTTTGACATAAAAGGAAATGGATGGCCGGTATCGAATGCCAGAGGAGTCAATACGGGATATATTTCCTTGCGGAAAAAATGACTCAACGCTCTCTGCTCTGTTGCAGAGAGTTCTGATACCCGAAGAAACTCGATACCCTCCTTTTGCAAGGCAGGCAGGAGGTCGTGATAAAAACATTCGTTTCGCTCACTGAGCTGCTGCAGAACCATGGTACGGATCTTTTCCAGCTGCTCTGCAGGTGTAAGCCCATCGATTGTCCGATCCTGAATACCGGCCTCATACTGATCCTCGATACCCGCAACCCTGATCATAAAATATTCATCGAGGTTTGAACTGAAAATCGATATGAATTTCACTCTCTCCAGAAGCGGATGCGCTTCTGGATTGAGCGCTTCCTCAAGCACCCTCTGATTGAAATCAATCCAGCTCAACTCCCTGTTGACATAGAGAGAGGTATTGAAAAACTTGAGCGAAGACGCCTGTACGTTGGTTTCAGCCCCTGTCGTCATAAAAAAAAATCTGTAATTATTAAGTAAACCGAATAATTCCATGCTCATGAACAACGCCATCAAGAGCTTCATCCCATTGGTTTAAAGGAAGCTCATCAACCATCTGCCGGCTGAACGAAAGGCCTATACGGCAAGGTTTTCTTCCCTGCATGGAAAGCCGCCGAAGAAAAAAATCATAAAACCCTTTGCCATATCCGAGACGATATCCTTTTCTGTCATAAGCTAGAAGAGGCATAAGAACCACATCCAGCTGCAATTCATCAATCATCAAGACCACTGCTGGTTCGGGCAGTCCGAATTGTGCAGGCTGAAGTGAATCCCCTTTCCGGAAAGCAGCCGAAAAAAGTTTGCCATCCCTGATAACCGGCACCGAAATCTCTTTCCCCATTGCACCAAGCCCCTCAACAATTGGAGCGGTATCCACTTCGGCATGAGAGGAAATGGCAAGATAGAGATGAATACAGTTGGCAGTGAGAATTTCGGGCAATCCAAGGACATACCCGGCTATAGATTGACTCATTTCAGCGCGCGATCGTTCCGGAATCAAACGTCTTGAAGCAAGCATCCTTGTTCTGAGAGCTGCTTTTTTAAAAACAACTTCTGTATCTTCTTCCCCTGTCGCCATACCTGTCATCGCATGATATTTCCCGTCGAACAATTATGCTTGATAGAATACATTACCTGAAACTAAAATAATAAAATAGAAGATGGAAACCCTTCTTGATCGCAGAACTATTGTTCCTGGTGCCATTTATTGTGTCGGAAAAAACTACAGGGAACATGCCCGGGAGATGCAGCTGCTTGAAGGTGCCAAAGCGGGCGCACACATCGAGGAGGAGGGTGAACCGATCATTTTCATGAAACCCCCCACTGCTCTTGATACTGAAGGAGTGATTGCTGTGCCTGAATTTCAGGGTCGCCCTCTCTCCTCAAACATGCACTATGAGGCTGAAATAGTTCTGCTTATAGGGAAATCGTGCGATGGCTGCTCGATTGAGGAGGCCCCGAACTACATTGCCGGTTTCGGTGCAGGTCTCGACATGACGCTGCGCGATGTTCAGCTTGCTGCAAAAAAAGCAGGTAACCCATGGCTGAAAAGCAAGGGTTTCAGGAAAAGCGCGCTGATTTCTGATGTTGTGCCCTTCAATGATGCTGTGTTTCCGAAAAATCTTGAAATTTCGCTTGAACTGAATGGTTCACAGGTTCAGCTGGGAAATGTGTCTGAAATGCTCCATACTCCAGCCGCGCTTATCCATTATTTATCGTATCTTTACGGATTACGCCGCGGTGACCTTATATTTACAGGAACGCCCGCCGGTGTGGGCAGAGTTTCTTCCGGTGACACATTGAAGGCAGTACTTTCCATGCCGGAAAACAGCACTCAGCGTCATCGGGAGCTTGTCAGTCTTCAGGCACGGGTTATCTAACGCTTTAATTTTTCAAGAGCAATGAGCCTTATTTTTCAGAATGCCCGTATCCTTGATCCTCTTGAACATCTCGATGCCACAGGGTCGATAAAAGTGGCCAATGACGGGACCATCGAAGCCGTCGTTTTCGGCAATGAGGGTATTGCAGCCTCGTCGGATGACAGAATTATTGACCTGAGCGGCCGGATACTTTCTCCCGGACTGTTCGATATGCACTGCCATTTCAGGGAACCGGGGCAGGAATACAAGGAAACCCTTGAAAGCGGCTCTAATGCAGCCGTTGCCGGGGGATTTACCGGCGTTGCCCTTATGCCGAACACGAAGCCGGTCATTGACAGCCCTCTTGGCGTGGCCTATATCCGCCATCACTCGACGATGCTCCCCATAGATCTTGAAGTGATCGGGGCTATGACGGAAGGAAGCAAAGGCGAACATCTTGCGCCGTTTGGAAAGTTCCGCTCATACGGAGTCACCGCCGTGTCGGATGACGGTTCAGCCATTCAGAACAGCCAGATCATGCGGTTGGCTTTCGAATATGCTTCAAACTTTGATCTTCTCATCATTCAGCACTGTGAAGATAAATCGCTTACTGAAAAAGCAGTCATGAATGAAGGGTTGTTTTCAACCAAACTCGGGCTGAAAGGAATTCCCGATGTCTCCGAAGCCATAACACTCAGCAGAGATCTGCTTCTTATGCACTATCTGGAACAGCATAAACTGCATGCTCCTCTTCAACGGCCGCGCTACCATGTTGCACATATCAGTACAAAACCAGCACTCGACCTTGTCCGAAAAGCTAAACAGGACGGCCTTCAGGTTACCTGCGAAGTGACACCGCACCATTTCACCCTCAGTGATGAAGATCTTTTTCAGGCCGACCAGATTGGCAACTATATTATGAAACCTCCGCTCTCCTCCGTTGAGAATCGGGAAGCTCTGCTTGAAGCTCTTGCTGACGGCACCATTGATGCCATAGCTACCGACCATGCACCTCATGCCTCTCATGAAAAAGAGTGTCCTGCTGACCAGGCCGCGTTTGGTATTATCGGTCTTGAAACCTCACTCGGTTTGACGATAACCGAGCTGGTTGAAAAAAAGGTTATTACCATTTCCCGTGCCATTGAACTGATGTCGGTCAATCCAAGAAGAATCCTGAACCTCAAGCCGATTCTTTTCGCACCTGGAGAACAGGCGAATTTCACGATCATTGATCCTGATACCCGGTGGATTGTCACCGCTGATTCACTCAAATCCAAATCAGCAAACACACCATTTCTTAACCGCTCTTTGAAAGGAAAGGCAACAGGAATTTTCCATAAGGGAAAACTGCATGAAGCGGAGACTTGGCACTACTGATTCCTTCATGACAGCTCTTGGTTATCGATTATTTTTTTATTACCTTCATGTTCATTTCAGTAAACACAAAAGTACAGCGACTTAACCAAAAGAACTACTTCACGAGTCATGGCAAAGAAACAATCGTTTGCAGATAAAGGCAAAAAATCCGGTACCAGTGATTTCAAGTGTGCGAAAGTGATTTTTTCTGTTAAATCAGAGAAAACCAATGCATGGAGATTCATTGAGAAAAACGTCCGGATTCCCAACGGAGAAAATGATCAGGTGATTCTTTCCAAAGCGATTTCTGATTACGCAAAATAAGAGCAAACATAATATACTGTGTTACATTTTTTGCTTTACCTTATTGCAGAATAATCAGTTGACCTGTTAATGCACCCCGCCGCCAGACACCATTGAATAAGCTTGATTAGGCAATGGAACAAGTTTTTGTTCCTTGTTTTGTACCTCGGGACGAAACAAGGAAACAGAGACAATAATCATCAGCCTCCTGCAAATCACGCCGATACAGATACTTTTATTCTTTCTCAGTTCCTGTTTTAGATTCCTGTACTTTTAAAAAAGTCACATCAAACGCTTTGCATGGGCGGAACTGCTGGAGGCGATTATTAAACGTGAACGCATCGTTCATTGCATAGTGCTGAAAAATATCCAGTCCCCGATCAAGCAGGATTTTCCATCCATTGTCAGTCTCGATATGGCGAGCTTGAATCGTGCCGGTTCCATCAAACTCCCAGGTAAAAGCAATACCTGCTGTGTCGCAGGACTCCTTGATTTTTTCGAAGTTTTCTTTTTGCTGTTCACCCTTGAAATCGTCTTCTGTTGTAATTAAATGAACGGCAACTTCATCCTCAATGGGTTTATACTTCAGAACAGTTTCAAGGAACTCCATGAAATTTCGAACCTGATAGAAAAGTCGGATATAAGGATCGGTGACAACTATCCTGCTTGCTCCGCTCAGGTAGTGGCCAAAGAGGGTATCATAAGAAACTCCACGCTGATTCTCCTGAAAAGTCAGATGCTGCTCTTTGACTGTCGGGCCAGCAAAGGAGGTTTGCTTTACTGTCACCTCCGGAAAATCAAGCTCAATGCTTTCCGCTTGTGGAACCTCGCCTTCTGGTTCACCTACCGTTTGATTGTAGTAATGAGGATAGGTCTCTTCTTCGAGCGTTTTAACCGTTCTTGATTGACCTGAGGCATCCGTATAGGTGAAGTGAACTGTCGGGTACGTGGTATCAATACGCATGACCTGATCTTTTACCCTTTTCCTCCCTTCGATTGCGAACGTGAGCATTTCTTCAATCTCAGCTTTTAAAGCGCCTCCCTGGGGGAAAAGGATTTTCATAAGGCCAGAGAAGGTCTTATGAATACCATCTCGATCACGTGTTGATATATCGGATGAAAGTGAAAAGTGTTCCTTATACCTGTCTGAATAGTCGTGGTTGCGCATCGAGCGAAGTATTTCTGCGAGATAATCGACCACAAACCCATACCCACTGGAGAACATCTCACCGCGAATAATATCTATTTCCCAGCCTGGGGCATAGAAATGGATCCGGTCAAGAAATGCTGAGTCATAAAACTTTTCGGGCAGTTCATCAAACAGGTTTGAATGCTTGAGCATAAAGGGGACGGTATGCTGGGTGTTCCCAACAAAAACCATGGAAGCTTCTGCACCGAGGGTTTCAACGCCTCGGGAGAAGGACTTGTTGGCCATGTAGTTTTTCATGATATCCACAAGTGCCTTATCGACACGCTTCTGCTTGCCTGCAAACTCATCAAAAGCAACGACATCCCAATACCCAACCAGTCCGATTTTACCAGAAGAGTTACTCACAAAAAGCTTGGGCACAGTCACCTCTCCACCGGAAATAAGAATACCATGCGGGGAAAACTCTGAATAAATATGAGACTTCCCTGTCCCCTTCGGACCAAGTTCAATAAGGTTGTAATTGCGTTCACAGTAAGGAATCAACCTGATAAGTTGGGTCAGCTTGCTGCGCTTGCCAAACAGCTCAGGATTGAAACCTATGCTCTGGATAAGCAGATCAACCCACTCATCAGTAGTGAATTGCTTGCGAGCTTCTACATATTCCTCAAAATCGAAATGAGAGAGCTGGATGGGTTTCAGTGTCGACATGATCCACGGTATCGCGTTCTTGTCTTCCTTGAATTCGTACTCGATATCGGCAATGCACCATACTCCCCCGACCAGAAGTTTTGGATGGGTCTTGATTGTACCGGAATCTACTAGAACCTTTTTGATGCCGAGATTTGAAAACTCAGCCTCATAAGCATCAGTTTTGTCATTGAGCGCAACACTGATCTTATCGATGACCTTATACCTGCCTTTCTCCTTGATATTAGAGCGAACGAGCCCGGCTTCATTGCGGTGCACATAGTGTTTACGCAGAATCTCCTTAACAGTCTCAATGCCGGTTTGAATCGAAGCCTCGTCACTTGTCGCGCAGTATTGACCCAAAAGATATTCAAGCACATAGGTTGGAACAATAGCATTGCCTTTAACAGTCTTGACAAGATCCTTTCGGACAACAAGTCCAGAAAAATGAGTGTTTATTTTCTGATCAAGGGTATTCATAGTCCGCAGTTGGCTGTTTAAAAATCAAAATCGCTTGTAAATGACCGCCTCATCAGATATCGGATTGACTTGTATTCGCTGTAGTGGGAGGTGCCCGGGTATTTTTCATCAAGCCTCAAAATAACCTCCTGACCATTCACCTCATCAGCTTTGCTGGTAAGAACGAATCGAACCTGCCGTTCACGATCCCGCGAGTTATCGGAGATGACATCAAAAACAAGGGTATGTGAATCAGAAATAAGATCACCAGTAAGGGTATAAATACCTGCAACAAGAGTCCTTGCCTGAACTTTTTCGGTAACCGGCTGCGATTGATAAAGCACAACAGCCAACTGGCCTGATGTAATAACTGAACTTGTTCCACGAATAATATCCACGTCAACGGTAGAGAGGTCACTCTGGCGCTTTTTGTTGATCCTGACAAGTGGAATCACCACCTCCTGCAATGATGCGCCACCGTGCACAAAACGACTGCCAGAACCTTTGAGACGCAGACGGTTGATCGATTTCGGAATCAGTACCTCCATCCCTCCCGAAAGTCCCAACTGAGAGGAACTGAACTTCCGCAGGCTTGAACTCTCGTTGAGTCCTTTACCAAGCACAAATCGCCGGTCACGATAGAGAATCTGCTCTCCGTCTGCTTCCGTACCCGCAAAATCGCTTTCGTCAAGAGCTCGATTCTGATAGATAAAACCATGATCAGCCGTAACCAGTAAGTTAGTTGCGTTAGCCCCTGCAAGCTTCTTGATAAGCTTTATAAGATCCAGCAAGGTATCCTCTACAGCCTCGAACACCCTCTCTTCCGATTCCCGCTTATCACCGGTTAAGTCAATGCGATTATGGTAAACATAAATGACATCGTGCTCACGGAGCAAAGTCCGACATTCATCAGCTTTAAGGGCCATAACCTCTTCAGCCTTTACGGCAGCAGCCTTCCATGAAGCAGTCCGGTTGAGAATCCTGGAGCGATTCGCCGTGCCTTGAGAGTTAATATTATCCGCTAACACCGCTCCTGTATCGTTGTCGGCAAACGCCAGGGCTCTATTTGGGAGAAGCGCAGCCATACCAAGCTGTGTATAGCTGGGCAGCATTGAAAGGCAAGGCTCTATAGTAGCATCAAATCGGTCTTCCTGCCGTATAAGCGTGAGCAGTTCATCGCCGATTTCGTAGCGCAATGCATCGGAAATAATGACACAGACCTTATTATTCTTTAAGAGGAATGGGTCTATAAAACGTTCAAAAACACTTTTCTGTAAAGGCACAGGCGGAGCCTCCCATGTATCGGCTTTGTCCACAAATGCCTGCCACCGATCATTCAATTTCAGGAGGTAGTTGTTGGAGTAGAGATTTTCAATTTTATCAGCCAGTTCAGCCATCAACGAAGCCTGCCCGGACATGCTGACATGGTAAATGAATTTGCGATAGTATTGATCGAGCCGAAACCAATAGCGGCTGTAGAGCTGCACGCCGTCAGCCATAGAGCTCATTTCCAGCTTTGCCTCTTCGAATGCCTGCATAAAATGCGCGGCATACTCTACACCTTCGTAAAGGTGCTGGAATTCGTTGTACCAGTGGCTTTGACGGCGCTGGCGTATCCATTGTGCTATCTCATGGCTGAACGCCGTCTGAGTTACAAGAGCCCAAACCAGATCACTGATAATTTTCTTGTCAATCAACCGAAAATAATCGAGTTCAATCAATTGACGGAAATCCAGAACTTCCAATTTCTGTTCAATACGAAGAATCTCTCCACACTCTTCAGCAAGCGCATCAAAGCATTTTTCAAATTGACGGCTGTCTTTCCAGCGCTTCAGAAATACCAGCGCATCACTGGCCAGCACTCCCTTTCCACCAATTCCCACTGCAAAGCCGAACTTGAAAAGTTCAATAACAAAATCCTTCATACCAGGGTCAGATGATTCGTAGCCATAGCTCCGCTTCATAAGCTCCCAGAAATACCCATCGAGATGACAGCGTTCAATCAGACGATACTTGTCGCCATCCTGAAATTCAAGGCCCAATTGTTTTTCTTTTGAAGCTTTACCCGCCACCTCGTCCAGCAGGTGCTCCACCACAATATCGAGCCGTGGTTCTGATCCGGCACAAACTCCAAGCATCTTCAAACGGATTATACCGGGTGTATCGTCCTGCTTGAGCAATTGCCGGAGGCTCTCAATCCGCTTGGTAGACCTGTAGAATTCTGGATGATCTTTAACCACGTCCTGAAACTCATGGCCAAGTTCCAGTTCGGAGAGCCATAGGCCAACCTGGTCAGCATGGAAATCACCATAAGCAAGCTCTACATCCAGCAACCAGTTATCCAGCTTTTCAGGCTGAGCCCCTTCGCGATAGAGCAGGAATTTCCGGTCAGGATGCTCCCTCAGAATGCGATACTTCACGCCAAACTCGTTGTTGGCAAGTTCAATCTTTTCAACACCATCAAGCTGCAAAGCATCGAATGCTGCGCGCAACTCCTTCTTGACGTCATTCCAAAAGACAATTCTATGACGATCGAAGAGCCGACTTAGCGCTTGGGTAATGCGGCTGTTCACGTTATTTCTCCAAGCTTCTCAAGGCGAATCAGCCATTCATGAAAATGCCGGCATTTACTCCGCAAAACAGGAAGCCCGATTTTTTCAGTCACCAACACACCTGAACTGACTTTATCATATTCCGGGATCTCATTGATAATCCGTTTTGACGGAGCAGTATCGCGCCCGTCATTGATCAATTCCGGATTCTGCTCGCCAACCATTTGTAGCAACTTCTTGATAGGATCATCATGCTCCATGTATTCCCAGTCTAACTTCTTCGGGTCAGCAAGTATAAGGGCTTCAAACTCATGGAGCTGAATGTAGGGAATGAATCGGCTGTCTCCGATATCCTTGTATAAAGCATCCTCCAGTATTTTACATCGCTTGTAGGGATCGGTCTGCCTTAGAGCATCCTGATAATCAGGAAAGTCAGATGGTAAAGCATAAAGATCAAACATGGTGGTAAAACGACATTCAGCATTGCCGTCTTCTTTCAGCCATGTCAGAATATCGTTTTTTGCTTTCTGATAGTACAGCAATCCACCCCGATACTCTTTTGCTGCCCGTTTATCTTTGCTCGTCAATACAGAGCGAGCATCAGCAAAAACACCTGATTTGGCCAAGAACGGAGCTAAAACCTTTTTGATAAAAGCCTGCTCAGTCTGGCCTTCAGCAGTTACATGCAGGCGAATCATGGCTGACCTCCAAGCACATTTTTCTCCCATAACTCTGAAAGACTGTAGCTTTTCAACCATTCATGAAGTTGCTCGGTATCCAACTTTTTGAAAACAGAACAACGATTCTTTTCGTCACGATCAACAATAACCAGATCATCAGGGCTGAACTCATCCACAAAACGGGTGGATTGCGTAGCCACAAGAATCTGGGTTTTTTGCGCTACAGTATGAATCATCCCTGCCAACTCAGCTATCGCTGCAGGATGTAAACCAAGCTCCGGTTCATCAAGAACAATGAACTTCGGCAACAGCTCTGGAGGTTGCAATAACAACGTTGTCAGAGCCATAAAACGGAGTGACCCATCCGAAATTTGATCCGGCCCAAAAAGGTATTCACTTGTATAAATATCCGTCCAATTGAGGCGGACATACTTGTCATTTCCTGGCAAGGTATCCAAAGAAAAATCACCAAACTGAGGCATGACACGCTGAATATGCCGGACAATCCGATCGTAGTATCGTGTGTATTCGCTATTCTCCTTGAGCATTTTCAGAAAAGCTGCCAGGTTTCCAGCATCATGGCGAAGATATTTCGCATCGTCAACATAACGACGATCTTTAATGGGTGCCGTATCCGATGTATCATGGAAATGAAAGGCACGAATCCCGGAGAGAAGATTGTAAACAACCTTGCTTGTATTGCTTTCATCCTTGCCTAATCCAGACTCAGCTCCACCACTTTCCAGATAGTTCTCTTGAGGTTTTTCTTTTCCATTTTTCTGGCATGTCACCTTTTCACCACTGATAAACAAACGATCCGGTAAACCATACGTCAGTTTGACTTCATATGTGTCGGTAATATCATCCGACGAAAAGTGAAGTGTAAAAAAAATAGAATCGGTAACTTTTGATCCATAGAACAAAAGCTGACTCACACCTTGCTTCCCCACATAATTCTGCAGTACACCGGTAGTAAGGGAGTTCAGCATTTTGAAAAATGATACGACATTGCTTTTCCCGGAACCATTCGCCCCAAGCAGTATGGTCACATCACCCAACGGAATTTTTTGCCCAGAATGACCATCAATAGCCTTGAACCCTTTAAGGTCAATTAACTTCAGCTTCATACGAGGTCCGTTGTTGTTCGTTCTTTGTTCCATCGTCAGCAAAATTTCTTTAAGTAATCAGTAAAAATGCACCATTGCCTCGCAAATTAGACCTTTGTGTATTACAGAAACGTCACAAAATGTCTTGTGTATCGTAAAACTGAATCTACGCTACACAAAACGCTTTGCAGCGTCAGTGATCTTGAAAATAAGCCTACTCAATCTTCCATATACCCGATGCAACAGTCGCTAACTGCTTTTGCCGAGCTTCGATTTTCTGTTCATCCCAACTGTCATAGTGCACCGCAACCGCATTGGTTATCTGAAAGGCGCTATCTTGATAAACAGGCCGCTTGGATGCGTAATCTCCATTACCCAACGCTCGGTTTCTATTGGTTTCAAGAGGTGTCATATTGCCAAGACGATAAATCAGATGATCCTGTTTGGCTTCCTCTATGTAAGACCAAATTTCAGATGGATGTTCCGGGAGGATGTGCTCGATATTGTACGTAGCACTTTCAAAATCGAAATCCTGACCAGATTGCTGGCGCTCAATTTCAAAAAGGATATACCGCACCACTTTTTTGTTCCGACTATTCGTAGTACAGAGTTCCTTCTCACTGAATGCCGCTTTGAACTGCACGTCGTCGGGATAAACCTCCCGCAATGCACTGATAATCTCTGTAAAACGTGAATAAGTGCCTCCTGATACTTTTAAAGCGATGTCATTATACAATCGCTCCTGCTCATGTGCCTGAAAGTTACAAATGACGTTATAGCGAAATGATACGACCGTCACTGCTTTCATCAAGCGAGTAAAGGCAGCTCTGTCATGCTCATAGAACCTTGCATGGCAGGCCATCAGCATAGCCAGTGGCTGCCGGACATTGAACATCAGCAACTGTTTAAGGCAAAGTTTTTCTTCACTGTTCCACGCAGCATCCTGAGGATCACGGAGAGCCGCATAAATGGCTGCTGATTGATCGAGATCTCGAAGCAAATCAAATGCAGCTTCACGGTCACTGATTCGTTTTCGGATGGTCTTGAAAAGGTCCGACTTCCTTACCAGCTTGTTACGGCTGTTCCAAAATATCCTGAGAAATTCAGGAAAACTTTCACTCCCCAACAAACCTGTAATCCGCTCCCAGCGATCCTCAAGAGCCTTCAATTCGGTCTCATGCGTGTCATGCGTACTGATAATCGAAAAGAGATAATTTTTCAGCAGGTCAGTTGCTGAAAGACGAACACCTCTCGCATTAAGAGTCTCAAATACTTTAAAGGCATTCAATTCGTCAGTCACCGTAATAACCGTGAAAAACAGTTTATCAACCAACCCGTCAAGAAAAACGGTCAGCTCCTTTCCGCTGGCGTCATTCATCCCAAAGCGGGTTTTAATGTGCTCCTTGAACCAGTTGAAAGATTTTCGAAGTTGATGCTCTGATGAGTTCAGTCCTCTTTGCGGCAGTGCTTCAAGCGTCACCAGATAGGTCTGATAAAAACGGTTATTATGGCGATTCAACTCCAATTTTGAGCGCGATACCAGACTTACAGGGTCAAGATAGCCGATGTAACCGCTCTGAAGCTGTTCTTTACGCTTGATGTTATTGTCGGCATCAAATCCGGCAGCAGCCAGCTCCTGGAGATGCTGCAAGCCGGAAAGAATCATAATACTTATTGTCGTAAGCCGCTGTTGCCCATCAATGATATCAAACCGCTTGTTATCGGATGACTGCAATACCAGATAACCCATGTAGTGAGCCAATTCACCGTCCTCTTCGAACAAGCCGTGAATGTCTTGCCAAAAATCATCCCACTCGTCATCAGTCCAAGAATAATCACGTTGAAAAGGAGGAACATGGTAGCTCAAGCCGTTACCGAGCAACTGGCGGAAAGTAGAATTGGTCGTATTGAAATTCATTATTGCCATTGATCACTCCTCTTTTGCATCCAGGCCGGGAATCTTCCTGAGAGCCGGGCCGAATTTTTTATAGTTCACTTTCAACGAGTCAGTCTCCAAAAAGATAGCGGATAGTTGTCCAGAACTCTCCGTACATACCGCGACTATCCAGTTGAAGATATCCCGAAACAAAACGAGTCGCTTCATCCTGACTCAAAGATTCATCCAAAAAGGGTTCAATCGCACTCTTTCTCAAGCTTCTGAGTTTTGGAATATCAAGACCAAGCCTTAATACTGTTTCGGTTGCAGCTCTATCAGCCGATTGAGCAGAACTGATGTATCCGTCTCCGGTAAAAGTAAACCTCTTCTCACTTCCTGAATCAAATGGAGATACCAACAGTTGCTCATCAAACCAGTCATCTTTACGATTGCCACAATGGCGTGGATCTCCTTTTTTCAATCTCTGCTGACAAGAACAAAGCATGTTCTTAAAATCCAGCGGGTCTGTTGATTTATTCTCCTGAGGCCTGAAATGCTCGATATGAGAATCGTTATCAGTTAATCTGCGTTCACAATAACAACAAATATAACCTTGTTCAGTCATCAGTGTCTGTTTAACAGCGATTTTAACAACTCCACTCAGCTTGTCATAAGTGGGCGTCCACTCTTCATTCTTGAGAGCTTTCCACTTGGTAAAATCCTCTGGTTCATTCTGTTTGACGATGTACTTCATTTACCGATAATCTCCTTACGCCTGATGAGAATTTCAGCTTTCATCAGTTCAGGATCTTCGCCAATTTCCTCTTTCATTACGGCAATTGACCGACGAGCTTCTTCTATGTGGTTTTGATCAATGGAAGAATAAATATCATGAAGTTTTACACTGACTTCATCTGGTCGGGTCGTCTCAAGTCCCATCAAGTCCTCGAGAATCCTCTCTACACTCTTTCCATAAGACTCAATGGGTTGTTCAGCAACTATGCCTGAATCGGTTTGCTTGAGAAGGAACAGACTCTCCGGCTGCACTTGAGTAATAACATGCGGAGAATGAGTAGAGATGATAAACTGAGCATTCGGAAACACCTCAAGAAGCTTTGGTATAATCATCCTTTGCCACTTTGGATGAAGGTGCAGGTCAATTTCATCAATCAGTATAACTCCTTCTCCTTCCAGAGGATTTGCTCGCAAAGGGTTGGCGATTGCCATTCGTCGTGCAAGATCTCCAACCAAAGCCATCAGGCACTTTTCGCCATCTGAAAGCTGGTTAACCTTTAAGGTCTTGCCATTTTTCTCGACCTCCATGCGAAGCGGATTACGACGAACCGTGAGGTTGGTAAACTCAGGCATGAAGAACAGTAAAGCTGCTCGAACAGCTTCAAGTTGCAAATCAGGAAACTGGAATCCTTCTGGCTTTATAAGTTGTTCAGCATATTTTCTGTTTTCGTTTTCAAGATCTTCGCGCTCCCTGAACCACTCAAAAAAAGCCCGAAAATTGGCACCACCCGTTAACGAATCACTATAAGCTGAAAGAAGATCAAAACTGTGCCGTTCTTTTATGCGAAGAGGAATATCGAGAACTGCCCGATTAACAGGATAATAGGCAAACAGTGGCAGATTTGTCAAGCCATTGCTTTCCGAAATCTTTGACTGTATTTGTCTTGCTATATAAGTTGTCGAAATCAGAATCGAAGCAACATCCCTCTTGCTATACCCTTTACGAGTTTTTGCCAAAGTCCAGCGTAAAGGGTGGCCTTTGAAATTAAAAGAGATATCAAGGTTAGCTGACGATTCCCCATTAAAAATATCTGGCTCCTGAATAGGGCGACCTGAAGAACTTTCATACTTGATACGATTAACAAGCCATGAAAGCATTATAGCTGTTGCATCCAAAATGCTCGTCTTTCCTGAGCCATTCACTCCAAAAAATACATTTAATCGACTATGTAAATCCAGCGGCAGCAACTTAGCTCCACGAAAACAGGTCATTACCAGTTTGTCAACATGCATGGTTCACTCCTCTTTTGTATCAAGGCCGGGAATCTTCCTGAGAGCCGGGCCGAATTTTTGATAGTTCACTTTTACGCCGTCATCGAGGTCTATTTCAAGCTGTTCAGTGGCAAGCGGGTAAAGGATTTCTCGTTCATAATTGTCGAGCTCTTCGATCATTTTTCTGAGACTCTCGATCTCTTTCAGTGCCTTGGTTTTCTCCCCCGGTGAAGCGCTGGCGCTGATACTTACCGCTTCGAGATGGTTCTTCTGGGTGGTCAGCTTTATGCGAAACTCGCGCAGGTAGTTGAGTACAACGCTCACCGTATCCGAACGGTAACGGTGCATGTAGATGAGCGCATTAAAACTTCCCTTGGTACTGCTGAAAAGCCAGTAGATAGGGCGCTTCTTATATCGACGCACATGATCGTTATAAAAATCTTTCAGGAAATACTTACGAATATCCTTACCAAGCGCACCCTCAATAAACTTCAGGTTCTCCTCATAATGCTCCTCGCCAAAGGTGATGCGCAGGAACTTGCGGAACCGCTCGGAGACATCGTCAGTGAACCAGTCTCCATCGAGGATGGGGATGACGTTGTCAGCATCAGGAGGGAAGATGGAATCAGTTGGCAGTGGGCAGTTGGCAGTTGGCAGGTTTTGGTAGGCCCTGATATTTTTCCAGTAGTCCTCGATAGTTTCGCCTTGATTGGCAAGGATCAATCCAGGTTTATCGAGCGAGTAACGACCAAACATGCAACCAACAGCATAGGAGACAAACTCCTTCATAGTGTCAGCCAACAGCAGCACTTCAAGCTCATCCGCGTTTTTGCTATTGCTGTAACGATAGTGCGGGTTGCAGGTTAAGGTGATTTCATTCAGCGGCACTTCGGGCGTCAGTTCATCCTGCAATCCGTATGCATCGATAAAAATGCGGTTGTTCTCCTCTTCAAGACGCTGCATCTCCGTTGTCATTTTATACCAATGTGCTCGCAGCTCTTGGTAAGTAGCCTTAATAGTTGGTTGGCGGGATCCGTGGTGCATCAATGGAAGACTGGTGAAGTCCCATGAGGTTTCGAAGGAGTCCCAGTCTATTTGAGCAAGTTTTACTTGAGGAAATTGATTAATTGTACCCACTGCCGACAATTTAACGATATCTGGGAATAGGCCGGGTACAGAAGAAATATCTCCTATCTGAAATGCCATTGTCGGGTTCAGTATTTTCAGAATTGCATTGGCAACTTTTGAATTGAGTAAAGAAAGTATCTTTGATGTATCATTGACTTTAAATGGAAACAAGGACATTCCATTAATATCGAAGACAAAACCTTTTGGTCTATGCCTACATCCAAATGAACCTGAAGACGTCAAACTCCAAGTTATGGCAGGCTTAAAATAGTAACTTGAAGCCCTAAACCTTGATCGTTCATTTCCATTCTCATCCTTAAATGCCCTAATTTTTTTTCCTCCATCTATCCATTCCACTATGTAGTCATTATTGCCATACCATTTTCGATATGCACCACCTTTACTATAAGGTACCCATGTAAGAGTAGAGACTTCAGAAACGTGAATATTTTCGTTTGTAAAATTTAAATTAGAAGCTTCTACTTCATACCAGAAACGCAAAAACTGTTCATTATCTCCCGTCGCCAAGCCTTGCTTTGCCACTGATATATCACCTAACCGACTTGACAAAAAAGCATTCCTCAAAATATCACTCACCCAATAAGCAATAGGACTACCCGGAATTTTCTTGAAATCGGCGGCAGAGGCACTGAAGAAAAAGCGTTTGGACTTTTTAGTAGAAAGAATATGCTCTTCGTTACTCATGATTATTTCCTTAGGCTCTGCTTTAAACAAGTCTTATTCGCAATTTTTCACATTTGCATCCATTCTCACCTTCATGCTTGGTTCCCCTTACCCTTGCATACCGAAGTTAGCAAAGCCCTGCCTTTTCCGCTCAACCGGTACTTCTGCAAACGGCTGTTTGGCTTATCCGGAATGGTGTATTCAAGCAAATCTGATTCCCTTAGTC
>JABDHL010000088.1 GCA_012972825.1 Chlorobiaceae bacterium | reverse complement strand
TTGTGATCGGAAAACAAGAATAAGCCAAAAACGGAAAATAAGAATCACCCAGGGTTAGCGTAAAAAACACCCATAGCTCGTAGTTTGAAGGTGCGAACCAAATCAAACTCCAAAGCTATGAGGACACCGTTAAAAAAGCTAACCATGTACCACAAAGTTAAAGAACTTTCCCGAGAAGGATTAAGCATCCGCCAAATCAGCCGAAATACTGGGTTGGATAGGGTAACGGTGCGCAAGTACCTCCGCATGACCGAGGAGGAATTCAGTGACTTTCTCGCTCTGCAGAAGCAGCGTAACCGAAAATTGCAACACTATGAAGAGTTTATAACGAAAAGGGTTACCGACTATCCTGACTGCAGTGCCGCTCAAGTCGAAGATTGGCTGAAAGAGCATCACCCGGATTTTCAGGAGGTAACAACTCGAACGATCTACTCCTTTGTCCAGTGGATCAGAAAGTCCCACGATATACCGAAACCGAAAGGAACCCATCGGGAGTATCAGCCGGTTGAGCAACTTCCTTATGGTGAGCAGGCGCAGGTGGATTTCGGCGAGTACTGGATGCTCAATGCTGATGAGTACAAAGTGAAGGTGCACTTCATGATTATGCTCCTCTCCCGCAGCCGTCAGAAGTTTGTCAGCTTCAGCCAACAGCCGATTACGACCCGTTTTGTGCTTGAGGCTCATGAACAGGCATTTGCCTTTTTCGAAGGTATACCGCACACCGTGGTTTATGATCAAGACTCAACGATTGTTTGCGATGAAAACCGTGGTGCCATCCTCTATACTGAAGCATTCAGGAAATACCTGTTACACCGCACTCTCAAGATTCATCTCTGCCGGAAAAGCGATCCGGAAAGCAAAGGAAAAATCGAAGCTGGTGTCAAATATGTGAAAAACAACTTCCTTCCGGGGAGAGCATTTGTCAATCTTGAAGCCCTGAACCAGGAGGTGCTGCTTTGGCTCGAACGAACAGCAAACGCCAAGGAACATGCAACAACACGTCTGGTTCCTGACGCAGAATGGCAGGTGGAAAAACGGCATCTGCGTCCGTTTGAACCTTTACCCTATCTGATTTCCGGTACTGTCGGTAAAGAATACCATGTACGCAAAGACAACACGATCTCGTATCGAGGGAATTTTTATACCCTGCCGATCGGCACCTATGAGGGACAGGGAACGCGTGTTGTATTGGAAGCCAGAGAGAGCAACCTTTTTCTGTATACCCAAGATGGCAAGTTGCTGGCCAATCACCCGGTAGAAACCGGCAAAGGTATCGTCGTGCTCAACAACCACCACCGTCGTGATATCTCCTCAAAACTTCGAGAGTTGCAGGATTCACTCAGGCCTCTTTTTACCAATCAGGAACAGGCAGGCCTGTTCCTTGAAAGCATTCATACCCGTTATCCTCGGTACAGCAGGGACCAGTTTCTCCATCTACGCAATACCATCAGCGGATGCCAGCAAAGGCTTATTGACGATGCACTTGCATACTGTGTCGATCAGCATCTTTTTTCATGCGGTGAGTTCCATGACATCCTGCACCATTACCGGAAACAGAATGAAAAACCGAGTCATAAAGCAGTGTTCGGCACGTTTCGCCCGAAAACACTCCAGAGTGACATGAATAGGATACTTTCATTTGTGCCGGAGAGCAGTGCCATAACTACCTATGAAAACATTCTCAGTTAATCACCATGGAAAGAACCATTACCACCATACAGGAACACGCCCGTGAACTCAACCTCACCGGGCTGGCAGTGACCGTTGATGTCCTGCTCGAAGAAGCGCGTAAAAGCGAACCATCCTACAGCGATTTTGCATTGATTTTGCTGGAGACAGAACGCTCATATCGACAAAAGGCTAAGCTTGAACGGCGCAGGAAAATAGCCAACCTGCCGTTGCTCCATGATCTTGATCATTATGACTCTGGAGTTCAGAACGGGATCAGCCAAGTCCAGCTCCAGCAGTTGCGGCAACTGCTCTGGCTTGACCAAAACTACAACTTGATCCTGATCGGACCGAGCGGCACCGGCAAGAGCTATCTTGCTGGCGGGCTCTGCCATGAAGCGCTTAAACTGGGTTATCACGCGCTCTTTCGCACCATGGATGACCTCATCCAGACCATCAGGTTCAAAGAGATTACAGCGGCGGCGGCAAGGGAGTACAAGCGATTGTTGAGTGCGCACCTGCTGGTTATCGACGATATCATGATGTTCCCGCTTGAAAAGGCGGTTGCCGTCGGTCTGTTCCAGCTTGTCAACCAACTGCATGAACAAACATCATTCATCATTACGACCAATAAAAGCCCGAAAGAGTGGGCAGAGATGCTTGGCGACGAGGTTCTTGCAACGGCGCTGCTTGACCGGCTGCTTTACAAATGCGAAGTCATTAAACTCACAGGAAAGAGCTACCGGCTCGAACACCGGACAACTATCTTCGAACAACAACAACCGGCCGAAGGAGGGGCCAACCGTAGAAAAAAGCATCTATCGCTTCAATAAGTGGTAGCAAATCATTTTGAAATGACGTAATTTAAACCCGCTGCCTGGGTGATTGCTAATTTCCGAAATTGGATGATTTTTAATTTCCGACTACA
>JABDHL010000087.1 GCA_012972825.1 Chlorobiaceae bacterium | reverse complement strand
ATCTTATGGACGATAGGAGTTTTTCGCGATAGTATTCTGTGCTTCCGGAATGAAGAGGAAGTTCAGATAAGCTTATGTCAGCCGAAAATCGGGAAGCTTGTTGAAAAGAGCTCGTCCATGATGGAATGCCGCAATATTTTCTTCAATGTTGCGGGAGATGCGATGACGTATGGCTTTTTCAAAATGAGTCTCAGTGATCCATGTGCCTGATAACCCGCTGAAAACTCCAATCCAGAGTGTATTGGCATAGAGAGGCTCTCCAAACCTGTTGGCAGCTTCCTGTTCAGCTTGAATGGCGACTTTTTTGACATCAAGGTTATCAGCTATTGTAACCTTATCCGGATTGTAAAGTACAAAAGAAGAGCTTCGGCAAAGTCCGCCGAACCGATCCCATGCTGCCTGCGAGAGTGCGACAAAACAGGTCGGGGTTTCGACGACGGGACTGGCAATGGGCTCTTCTGAAATAATCACCTGGCTGCGCACATACCCCCCGCGAGTCTCTGTCCCATGGCTTATCAGCATAGTTGCATGGAGCCCGGCCTGAACTGCGGCATCTCCAATAATCTGCCCCACACGCACTACTCCCTGTCCGCCGAAGCCGCTGCACAGGAACTCTACCCGTTTAGACATCTTGATTTCCTTTTTTGACCTTTTTGTTCTGTTGCCGGAACGCGTCCGAAAATTCAGGCCGGCTTCCGATTGAGTCCTGGAGAATTCCGGTTGCAAGCGGGTACGATTCAAACCATGTATACACTTGCGGAATATTCCGTGTACCTAAAGCCTGAACCCCAAAGTGGCTCACACAGGGATAAACAATCTGCACAAGGGAGAACCCGGGATTCTGTATTGCTTTTTCAAGACTTGATACAACAGCATCTCCCTGAAGCACGGTATGGCGCGCAATAAATGTGGCACCGGCTTCTTTGATAACATTCAGAATATCCAGCCCTGAACCTGCCCAGTTTTGCTCCCAGGTTCCCCTTGGACTCGAATCGGTCACGCTCCCTTCAGGCGTTGTGATGCTGTATTGTCCGCCGGTTGACTGGTACCCGAGATTGTCCAGTACCACCACCGTGACCCCTACATTACGTCGTGCGCAGTTCAGAAGATGCTGGAGTCCTATGGTGTAAGCATCACCGTCACCAACTGTGAGAATGATCTTTTTATTCGGAGGAAGAGCAAGGCGAAGCCCGGTTGCCATGGCGTAAACCCGTCCGTGGGTTCCGGCAAAGGTATCGCCTTTCCATGTGGCGTAGGTTTGTCTTCCTGAGCAGCCTATACCAGTTCCCCATACGATGTCGGCCTGGGAAATTCCCAGCCGGTCTATAGCTTCAAGCACCTTGAGGTGAGCAGGCCGCAATCCGCAACCGGGGCATGATGTTCCCCTGGCTTTTTCATCCCTAAGGTACTTTGTTGTCAGTTCCGTCATATTACCAGCGCTCTGTTTTCCATGCATCTCTTGAAAGTGTTTTCCCCTCTTTGATCTGTTCTGCCGTAGCCAGGAGCTCCTTAACGGAGGGAAGTTCTCCACAGCGGCCCCAGAAGTGAACTGCGCTTCCCCTTGCAGCTCTCTGCACCTCCTTGACCAGCTGCCCATCCCAGTTCAACTCAACGACGAGATAACTTGCCTTGCGTTTAAAAAGTCGATCCTGGAAAGGCCAAAGGGATATCAGGCGGATTCCGCCGATACGAAGCCCTTTTGCTCGTCCTTCCTGCACAGCGCTTTTTACCACACGGGAAGGCGTTCCGTAAGCAACCAGGATGATTTCAGCATCTTCTACCTCCCACTCTTCAGCATCGTCGATCAGCTCCCGATGGCTGAGGATTTTGTGAATGAGTCGCCATGCGTGCTTATGGTGCAGTTCAAAATCTTCAGTGTCATGACCCTGCAGCGTAGGTGTCCAATCTGAACAGGCCCCTCCGGTATTGTGGCCGAGAACCACAGGAGGAATATCAATAGCATCGGTCGGTGGATAAAAATCAGGACCTGGATGAACCTTTCGCTCCCAGCGCTGCAGGTCCATGTTTTGAGCCTCTTCCTCTGATTCAGGAAGTTCAAGCGTTTCCCATCCATCGGTTACCATCTGGTCTGCAAGAATGGTTACAGGAGTGCGGAATCGTTCCGAAAGATAAAAAGCTCTCACGGTCAGAAGAAATGCCTCCTGTACGGAAGCCGGTGCGAGCACAATGGTTTCATAGTTTCCGCCGTGAGCAAGGTAACGGGAGAGATAAAATTCCCCCTGACCCGGTGCTCCAGTGATACCGCTGACAGGCCCGACGCGCTGAGAATTGATGATGACGACTGGAATTTCCGAAGAGAGAGCCCACCCAAAAGCATCTGCAAAGAGTATATACCCTGGGCCTGACGTTGCCGTCATTGCTTTCAGTCCTCCAAGTGACGCTCCGTTGCAGATATGCAGAGCGGCAATTTCATCCTCAGCCTGCAGGTAGAAGCCATCCTCTTCAGGAAGGCGACGTGCCATGTTTTCTGCTATTTCAGTTGCAGGGGTTATTGGATACCCGGCAAAAACGCGACATCCGGCAAAAATAGCCCCTTCACAGATTGCCGCATTACCGGTGTCGAAGATGCGCCTCATGATGTTATTTCCATTGTTCTCAGATAGAGCTCGGTTAAAAATCGTCTCTGGACTTTTCCGCTTGGGCCTTTCGGGAGCTCTTCGACAAAAAGGATGGTGCGAGGCACTTTAAAATCCGCCAGTTTTTTCCGGCAATAAATGCTCACATCCTCTACAGAGATGGAGTTCCCGGGCCGAAGCACCAGGAATGCGGCGACATCCTCTCCATAGATTGAGGAGGGGATTCCTGCAACTCCCGCACTCTCAATCTGAGGCAGCTCGTGCAATACCTCTTCAATTTCGCGAGGGGCAATTTTTTCACCTGCACGATTGATCAGCTCTTTTTTCCTCCCTGTAAGATAGAGATATCCATCGGTATCCATCCAGCCAAGATCTCCGGTACGAAACCATCCATCAAGCAGGGCATCGGTGCTTTCCTGTGGCCGGTCAAGATATCCGCTGAAGACGTTGGGTCCGCGCACCCATACCTCGCTGTCAACGACCTTAACTTCATTCCCGTAGGGAACTCCTACTGAACCTGGTTTATGAATGCCGGGTGGTAAGGGATTACTGCATACCTGGCAGGCAGCTTCGGAAATACCGTAAGCCTCAATCAATGGAAGAGCAAAACGAGCTTCAAACTGCTGCAGAACTGCTTCGGGAAGAGAAGCTGAAGCAGATCGGGCAAACCGGAGGCTTGCGTAAAGATCTTTTTCGGGTTGCGGTTCCGACAGAATTTTCGAAAAGATCGTGGGTACTGCACTGAACCATGTTGGTTTGTACCGTGCAATGAGGCTCCAGAACTTATCAATGGAAAAACGCTCAGGCATGACAACAGGTATACCGGCAAGCAGAGGTGCAAGCAGCGTTACAACAAGTCCGTTGATATGATATAAAGGAAGAAGACAAAGGGCAATATCGGAGGAGGTGATTTCGTGGGCCTGATTGACATAGCCCGCATTGGCAAGCAGGTTGTTCTCTGAAAGAATAACCCCCTTTGGTTTTCCGGTGGTTCCCGAGGTAAAGAGAAGCAGAGAGGCTCCTGATAATTCAGGTCTGGATTGTTCAATTGTGGAACCTTGCACCAGCGCAACAAGATCAGTTTCGGGTAGACTCACCTGGTGTTGAACCCAGCCTTTCTCAACAAATGATTCGATCAATGCATGGGCAGGTGATAATAAAATGAGCTCGGGAGAGGATTGTTCAAGAATATTGCCAATCTCTCTCCACGTTAGACGGGGATTCATAGGTACCAGTGTCGCCTTACTCCGCAGAACGGTTAGAATAGCCAAGGCAGCTTCAATGCCATTGGGGAGCAGGGTTCCTATACATGATAACGGGTGTCCGGCAATTCGCAGGAGCTCATTGTCCAATCCTGCAGACAGACGATCAAACTTGCTATAGCTTACAGAACATTCTGTCTGTGGCAGATGGAGAAATGTTTGTTCAGGGGTTTGTACTGCACGCTTTTCGAAAATATTCGCAATGGTACTGCAACAGCTTGCGGTCATGATAGGGTGAACGTTTTCCATTTATTGTTGCAAGGCGACCCTGAATGGTAATGCAATTCAAGCCTCTCCAAGTCATAGATAGCAGCAGACCTGGTCACTAAATTACCGCTGTGGCTGCATATAGGATGATCTCCTTCATGGTCGCTGAGCAGCATTTGGATTGAGGACACATCAAACACCTCTTCACCCAGCAGCTCTTCCGTTCGCCGATAGCGATCACGCGAATTTCGCTGATACCAATCAAAAGTATCCTGCAACTCATTCAACACATGAATATCAGCATTCAGGTTGACAAAATGATTGGTACGCACCACCGGATGTTCGCTATGCCATTCCAGTGCCGACAGGGGATGTAACTGTTCAATAGTCACACCACCTTCAGGGGTGGCAATAACAATATTTCCACCCACGAGCGGTGAGTTCCAGTAACTGATGAATCGTTGAACAGCCTCAACCATTGTACGGCAATGCCCTAAAATATCCTCAACAAGCACCCCGCGAGGGGTTTTGCTGGCGAGGGCATCCTCTAAAGTTACCCTGTCCACAAACGTGATAGCCACAGCTAAACCTGCATTGTTGATCCCGCTGTTCAAACCTTTTTCATTAGGGTGAGCATGACCCTGCACACCGATATATCGGAAACAGTCACCCTTTTCAACCACCACCTCGTTCTGCCCGGAATTCTGCCAGAGATCCCGGGTCTTGAAGAGATAGTGGTGTGGTATGACGCCAAGTGTACACATCAATCAAAGTCCTGATTTTTTCAGATAGCTCAGGTCGAACAGATCGTTGATCGGAAAATCCTTTCGCAGGGTTTTAGTCTCCTGTAAAAAGTCCTTCACCTGACCAAGAGCATTGATATCCTCCTTACTGATGGCAAGAGAAAAGTTATAGCGTTGAATGATTTTAGAGACAACAGCCTCAGGAAATTTGCTCTCCTGCGAAATGGCGGCAATGGCCTCTTTCGGATTGCTCTTGTAGAAATCGATAGAGCGTTTTGTCGCCTTCAGGAAGATATGGACAAGTTTTGGGTTCCCCTTACCGAATGCATTACGGGTCAGATAAACATTCACTGCACGCTTCACGCCTTTTGAATCGGCCAGAACCCTGGCTTTATTATCAAGTTCGAGTTTAGCGGTGAACGGCTCCCATACTGCTATTGCATCAACTTCATGGTTGCCCAGGGCTGTTGCAAGATCCGGAGCAGGGAGGTTAACGAGACTGACATCAGTTGCTTTGAGCCCGTTTTTGGCAAGCAGTAGATAGAGAAAATGATGCGCACTGGAACCGACAGGCAGAGCGACTTTTTTTCCTTTGAGATCCACTGGACTCTTGATGGGAGAATCCGGTGCTACTAGTACTGCATTGTGAGAAGGATCCAGTCCTGCATTGGCGATAACCTTCAGGTCAATTCCTCCCGATCTCCCATTAACCGGCGGCATATCGCCGGTATGGATAAAATCAAGCCGGTCACCTGCAAAAGCTTCAATCATCGGCGGACCAGAAAGGAAGAGTCCGTAATTGACCTTGTAGCCCGCTTTTGCAAACTCTTCATCATAAAATTTTTTTGCCTTGCCGAGCAATATGATTGTACTGGCCGCCTGGTAGCCGATGCGTACCTCCTTGTTTTCGGCCGTGGCAGCCCGGGCTGCAGCAGCACTTAAAAAAATACTTAGGAAGGCAATCGCTGTAATTATTCTTTTCATCTTGTTTTTCTCCTGCTTGTTAAATTTATTAAATCTCAAAAACAAAAGGTTTCTGCTGTTCGCCAAAAAATTCCTGGAATATGTCGCGCCTGTAATTCATGAATTCGGTGCTTGATCGGTCACGTGGACGGGGGAGATTGATGTGAATCACCTTGCGGATGCTACCCGGTCGGGCGGACATGACGATGACCCGATCTCCGAGAAAAATGGCTTCATCAATATCATGCGTAACTAAAATCATTGTTTTGCGTTCTGTCTCCCAGATGCGCAGAATTTCCAGCTGCATCTGAATGCGGGTCAACGCATCAAGAGCGCCGAAAGGTTCGTCAAGCAGAAGGATATTTGGTCTGCCCACTAAAGCCCGGGCAATACTTACTCGCTGCTGCATTCCTCCGCTTAACTGATAGGGAAGGGCCTGCTCAAAACCATGAAGGTCTACCAGTTCGACATGTTCCTTAACAATAGCGTTGTGTTCTTTTTTTGGATTGGTTTTCGGAATCCCGAAGGCGATATTTTCAGCGACCGTTTTCCAGGGAAGCAGACGGGATTCCTGGAATACCATTCCCCGCTCTGCCGAAGGCTTGCTGATGTTTGTTTCTCCAAGCTCGATGTTTCCGGATGTGCAGCTCTCCAGCCCCATAACCAGTCGTAACAAGGTGCTCTTGCCGCATCCACTTGATCCGACAATGGAGACAAACTCGCCCGGTTTGACATCCATGCTGACATTATCAAGCGCAAGTACTGATCCCGAATCAAGCTCAAAGCGCTTGCTCACATTCCGAATTCGCAACATCTCTTTACCGGCAGCTGTCATATTCTTATCCTTTTCCTGACAGGTTTACATTCCAGTACAGCAGTCGCTTTTCAATGCACTGCAGAAGGATGTCGATCAGCAATCCGGTAAATCCAATGCATGCGACACCGACAAGCATCACGTCTGCCTGAGAAAGTTCGCGGGCATAGGCGATCAGATAACCTAAGCCCTGAGAGGCAGCAATGAGCTCTGCTCCTATGACGCTCATCCATGCGATGCCTATTCCGACGCGCAATCCCGTGAATATGGATGGCAAAGCAGATGGAAGTATTACATGAATCAGGATTGAGGAAGGGTTTTTCCCAAGCATGGTAGCAACCTCGATATGTTTTCTGTCTGTGCTGCGAATTCCATGGATGACATTGAGCAGCACCGGCCAGAATGTTCCAATGGAAATCACGGTGACTTTTGATGCTTCATCGATTCCCATCCACAGTATCAAAACTGGAACCCATGCAATGATTGGAATTGGTCGCAGAATTCCTGTAACCAGGAGCAGTGACCTTTCCACCCGTGGCGAAGCGGAAATCAGAAGGCCCGCAATCAATCCCAATGAACTTCCCAGGGCAAATCCCTGAAAGACGCGCCATAAACTGGTTTTCAGATGCCCCCACAACTCCCCTGAGACAACCATGTCGTAAAAAGTAGCACTGATTACTGACGGCGCAGGAAGAATGGTCGATCGAATCACCCCTTTATGGGCAAGATACTCCCACAGAAAGATGAGGAGTCCCGGCAGCACAACGGGGAGCAGAAATCGGTCGAATATTTTTATCGTTTTTTTTGGCACAATGAATGTTTAAAAAGAGTTAGCCTGCAATCAAATTCCCTTCAGTGGTTTGGCCAGCCGGTCCAGATGGCGGAAAAACGGCCGTCTTTTCTCTTCTTCTTGCCTGCGGATTTCAGGATTTTCGTTGATAACTTCGAGTGGTTCGATAACCCAGACTCCTGATAGATCGACATCTCCGAGACGATGACGAACCTCTGCATAGTGTTTCTGAAAAAGAGGGCCGGTAATGTGCACCTCGAGAGGCCTTCCTTTGATTTGGAAACTTTGATGAGTCCCAATGATTACGATTGATACCCTGCGATCAAACCAGATTGCCCGGACAAGGTTGTGATTTGTTCTGGAGGATTCAAGATGTTCCAGATAGTGTATGGTGCCGTCTTCAGAGATATGTATGGAATCCTTTGCAACGACGTGCGGTGTTCCGGATTCATCAGTGGTCGCCAGCAGTTTGATGCTCTCTCGATCGTGCAGAAGTGAAACCAGCTCGTCAGACAGTTGAACACTCATACCGCATCTCCTTTTACCACGTTTTTTTGTAACTCATTTTTTGAAGACGATAAGTTTTGTCAAATTCGATCACAGAAGTCTTGACAGATCTGTATCAGGATGATTGCCGCATCGTCTGTAATCATTAAAATCAATTGACAGTCTGTATTTTGCCCTGATCTGATGCAGGCCGCTGGCCAGCCGCACGAAATATTCCAGAGAAGGATTCTGCTGACCACGAAAATCTGAGCCCGGTCTTGGTACCCACACAATGAAAAAGGTTGTAACGCCATTCACTGCAAGCGATTCAGCCTCTTCAAATGTCGCTTCGAGAGCTTCATTCTCACTGCCGAAGCCGTAGGGCTTGGCAAGCTCAACACCGCCGACAAGACCTGTACCAACGTTTCCTTTTCCAAAAATATCTACTGCCCTGATCAAGCGCTTTTTCCACTCATTGTATCCCAACGTGTCTGCCTTTCCGGGGCATATCCAATTGAATTTTTCTTCATTGAGAACTTCGAGGTCACTGGTATAGCTCATAATGCCTGTCTGCTCATAGAGGCGTATCAATTGTTTTTCATTGAACGCCGAGGAGATCAGTTCACTTGGAAATTTTTTCGTTGCAAAGTTTTCTCCGATGGCCAGCAGTGTTTCGATGTAATAATCAACCTCATGATCGAAGAGATCTTTGCCTTTAAGTACCGAACCTGCAGTGAGGCAGATATTTGTAAAGCGACCAGGCTCTTTCAATGCTTCCCTGATAGTTTCAGAAACATCCTCTGGTTTGAGGCGCACTGGAACACCAAGTTCATGTTTCTGCTGTTTGTTGTGATTGACGATATCACAGAAACGGCATCCTTTCTGTTCAGCCCAGAAATGGCAATAGCTTGACTGAAAAATATTGAGCCGCTGTGGCCGGGCACTTGCTATGTGGCTCATCGGAATACCCGAGGAGGTCTTTTGATCGTAGTAAAGGGGTTTTTCCCAGAGTCGTACAAACTCCACCACTTCACCATTATCCACCAAAGCCAGGCGTCCCTCGACAAGATCGACCTGATATGGGTTCTGTTCCAGTGGCGTCGGATCAACAAAAATCGTGGTACCATCCCTCAATAAGAGTGATTCCGGAAGCGGCTTTATTGCTCCATCGCGGGATCCGAAAAGATAAGGGCTGCGTATCTGATGAATGGCCGGGTCGACAATACTCAATGCCCTCTCTGTATAATGAATACCCCGTCGTTGCACGTCGGTCTTGATGATGATCAGGCGGGGTATATCTGGATATTTAGCCACAATCTCATTCAGGCTCAATGCTGCATGTAATGTTCCTGCTAATGCGAGGGACATGTTCTTTTCTCCTTTAATCGCATTCTGAATTAAACCTTATGTCAGGGAGTAGTGATCTGATCGAAAACTCCGCCATCGCTGAAATGTATCTTCTGGGCACTGCGCCAGTTTCCGAACACTTCTTTCAGCGTAAAGAGCTTGATGGCAGGGAAGTTTGCCGCATATTTTTTTAGCGCAGCGGGGTTTCTTGGCCGGTAAGAGTTTTTCGCGATGATATCCTGTGCTTCCGGTGTGTAGAGGAAGTTCAGATAAGCTTCAGCCACCTTGCGGGTACCATGTTTATCAACGTTTTTATCAACGACAGCCACTGGCGGTTCGGCTA
>JABDHL010000086.1 GCA_012972825.1 Chlorobiaceae bacterium | reverse complement strand
GCCTGGCTTGCGCACCAGCTTATTGGGCTGAAGCGGGAAGGCAGGGAGGTGTTCGATTCCGTGATTGTAGTGACCGACCGTCGAATCCTCGACGATCAGCTTCAGAAAACCATTCGTCAATTCATGCAGGTTGGTGCTACTGTAGGTCATGCCCGGCAATCCGGTGACTTGCGCCGTTTTATTCAGGAGGGAAAGAAAATCATTGTTTCAACGGTGCAGAAGTTCCCTTTTATTCTCGACGAAATCTCCATGGAGGCTGGCCGAACGTTTGCCATTGTCATCGACGAAGCGCACTCAAGCCAGGGAGGAAAGACATCGGCAGCAATGAGTCAGGCTCTTGCCGGTAAGAATTCGTGCGATAATGATGCGCCTGATCCTGAAGATACGGTGAACGAAGCGCTCGAAAAACGGATGGCTGCCCGCAAAATGCTGACCAACGCCAGCTACTTCGCCTTTACGGCAACGCCCAAGAATAAGACTCTTGAAATGTTCGGTGAGGCGCTGTCGCCCGACGCCGAAGGCAAGGTGAAGCACCGCCCTTTCCACAGCTACACCATGAAGCAGGCGGTCGATGAGGGATTTATCCTCGATGTGCTCAAGAGCTACACTCCTGTTGAAAGCTACTACAAGCTGATCAAGAAGATCGAAGACGATCCGGAATTCGACACAAAAAAAGCGAAAAAGAAATTGCACCGGTATGTCGAAAGCCACGACCACGCCATCCGGCTCAAGGCCGAAATCATGGTAGATCACTTTCATGAGCAGGTATTGGCCACCAATAAAATTGGGGGTCAGGCGCGTGCCATGGTGATTACGAGCAGCATCGAACGGGCAATTCAGTATTTCCACGCCTTCCAGAACTATCTCATGGAACGCAAAAGCCCCTACAAGGCGATAGTGGCATTTTCAGGAGTGCACGATAACGATGGTACTCAGGTCAGTGAGGCATCGCTTAATGGTTTTCCGAGCGGCGACATCGCCGAGAAAATCAAAAATGATCCCTACCGCTTTCTGATTTGTGCCGACAAGTTCCAGACAGGCTACGACGAGCCCTTGATGCATACCATGTATGTTGATAAACTGCTTTCAGGGATCAAAGCAGTGCAGGCCCTTTCGCGCCTCAATCGCTCACATCCGCTGAAGTATGACTGCTTTGTTCTCGATTTCCAGAACAACGCTGAAACTATTGAATACGCCTTTCAGGACTATTACCGTACCACGCTGCTTGCCGAAGAGACCGATCCGAACAAATTGAACGATCTCAAGGCGGCGCTCGACAACGCGCAACTCTATACACCCGAACAGGTGCATCAACTTGTTTCGCTCTTTCTTGGTGGTGCTGATCGTGATAAACTTGACCCGATTCTCGATAATTGTGTGTTACTCTATACCGGCTCGCTGGACGAGGATGAGCAGGTAAAATTCAAAGGCAACGCCAAGGCTTTTTGCCGCGCATACAGCTTTCTCTCCTCAATTTTGCCCTATAACAAAGCCGAATGGGAAAAGCTCTCGATCTTTCTGAACCTGCTTATCCCCAAACTTCCTGCTCCGGTAGAGGAGGATCTCTCGAAAGGTATCCTTGACGCTATCGACATGGACAGCTACCGAGTCGAGAAGAAAGCGATGCAGAACATTGTTCTTCAGGATAACGATGCTGAAATAGAGCCAATTCCGATGGAAGGTGGCGGTCACAAGCCTGAACCGGAGCTTGATCGTTTGAGTAATATCCTCAAGAGCTTCAACGATCGCTGGGGCGGGCAACTGCAGGATCCTGAACGCCAGACAAAACGAATTATAGACGACATTGCGCCGAAAGTGGCTGAAAATACAGCTTACCGGAACGCCAGGGAAAACACCCCGCACACGGCACGCATGGTGCACGACGAAGCGCTCGGCAAGGTGATGCAACTGATATTGAAAGACGATACGCAGTTTTATAAACTCTTTGTTGAAAACGAATCTTTCCGCCGCGAACTCGGTGATGTGGTCTACGCAATGACAAACGGTTGACTCTATGAAAATATATTTCACGACCGAAAAATACACACCGAATCCTGACCGTGAGGAGTTCTTCGGCATCGGATTAATTCTGGTGAGCCCTGAGAGTGGTATTCTACACCTCAGCGAACACGATTATTGATCATCATCTCAGCAGATGTAGACATGGCAATGCATTGGCAGGCATGTCATCTGACTTTGGCTGTGCTGTCAGATGGAAAAGTTTAACCGCACGTAATGCCTCGAGTTTCATTGCATTAAAAGTAACGTTTTACATCAAGGCAAAAGAATAGCGCATGATATGACCGTTGTCCAGAGTCCGTTTTCGCCCTCTGCTGTCGCAGTGATGTTATATGAATTAATAATCTTGTGACTCATCTTGTAGATACCTTCCCTTTCATCCCAATCCTTGTTCGGATCAAATTCAATACCAAGAGTTGTAGCAAGCATCGTTGCAGCAAGATCCTCGGCATACTCACCCGACTGTTCGGCAGATTCCCCGTAGGGCTGATGTTCCGACATATATCCATACTGTGTTTCATCCGCCGGGATGGCAACACCAACCGAAGCCGCAACAAGACGATTATATTCATTGGTAGAATTGCGAGCCATTACTGTAAAAGTAATCTGTCCGGGAAAAAGAAGTTTCACTCCTTCTTCAACGCTTATGCGTTTGCAGTGAGGCGGAAAAATACTGGACACAGTGACCAGATTACAGCCCTCTATTCTGGCATCCCTCAGCGCAAGCAAGAACGACGATAAATATTCCTTATGCCTTCCCACCCCTTTGGTGAAAAATATTTTGGATGGAACAAATGACAATGCCGTGCCTCCAGATTACTTCATGCAAGAATTA
>JABDHL010000085.1 GCA_012972825.1 Chlorobiaceae bacterium | reverse complement strand
TTTACTTTGTCGGGTTGAGCTTTTCAGTAATAATCCTGTGAGGCTGGCGGATCAGCTATTTCCTCTTTTTGGCGACAGGGAAGTGCGTAGTATGGTGGGAAAGTTTCTTACACTTTATATACGTTGTTTCCGTGGAAAAGGTTAAATTATAAGCCAATAAGTCTATCTTGAAAATATAGTAAGACGCAAAGATAGGACTTATCAATCAAGAAGGTTTTAGCTTGATATCGGACGAGCTTAAATATGTTTCCGTTACTTAAATATCTATGGGATGAAGTGGACTTCTGTGGAGCGTTTAATATTATTCATTTTAAAATAATATATACAAGTTATTGTTTGAAATACAAGCGAAATAGTATTCGGAAAATAGAGTTACGTGATTTCAAATTACTATAAGCTCCTGCAATTGTAGTGGTGATATCAGCTTCATAGGGTAATGGAGTTATTCCAATTAGACCTAAACTATATATTAGAACCGGAAATCCGTAAGATTTTAGAGCGGTTTCTTGAGCTATAAAACCAAGTTTTTGATATAAATAATTAGCAGCAATAGATTGATGGTCATTCGTGGTCGTCCATAATCTCAAATATTTATATCCGTTTTTTCGAGCCATATTTATTGTTGCTACCATAATTTCTTTACCTAAACCGCGGCTGCGTAATTTTGTATCTAGACCAAACCAATCGACCCAAACTTCTTCAGACTGATTATGTATCGTGTATAAGCCCGTAATACCAATTGGTTGTTTATCCTTAATAGCGATGAAATAACTAAGTTTGCTGATTGTATCTCGATTTGTTTTAGGCCAAATCCAACGAGGCAAAAGAGATCCTGAATAACAAATCAGAATATCCCTTGCTTCTTTTTTGAAAATATTTTTAGCTACCCTCCATGCAGTCAAAATATTAAACCAATTGAGTGGAGTAAGATTAATCAAAGATGTTTGCTTTTCTACTGTCATTATAGATTCTTATTTCTAGAATGAATTTTCTTGCCGCAAGTAGCTAAGTATCTTTTCAATAAAGGTTCAGTCAGTTTCGATGCAAGTTTCAGTAAATTAAACAACCCATAGTTATTGAAATTATACTTTCTCAAAAACAATACCCCCAAGAATTATACCTTGTGCATATCCCAACCCCAAAACCTTAGTTCCTGTTGGAACGTCATCAGAGGCAAGTATATCTCTGTAAATGTATGGCAAGCCGGCAGATGTCATATCACCATACTCATACATAACATTTTTGCTGAAATATAATTGTTCATCTGCCAAATGTAACAGTTTACCTATTTTATTTATATACTCAGCACCAGATGGCTGAATTGCAAAGACAAGCTTACCTTTCTCTTTATCATAATCAATACCAACCTTGTGGCATAGATTAACAACAAATTTCTTGAAATATTTCTTTATAGAATAAATATAGGCAAGTGTATCAACCTCTAATAAAAAACTAGGGGAAGCTGTACTAACTTTAGAGCAATTAATTGTATCGGGAATTAATTGCTGACTTAAAGATAATATCTTTAAGCCGCTCGGACCATTATTTATAATTGAACTTTGAGGAAGCAAGGAGTAACGAATAAATCCATCACTAAATTCAGAAAGAAATATTATATTCATTGGGTTGTATTTGCAAATATTCATATGTGCGCTATTTACTTCCGTATGAACAATATCAATTCTTGATTTATTTTTCTCAAATTTATTATACATCGACGATTTCAAGAAATCATGTCCCATTCTGATTGCCTGCAAAGATGCGTTACAACCACGGTGATAACAGTTTGAAATTATCGTATCATACCATTTGCGATTATTTGCAAGAGCGTCTATGGGATTTGGATCGATATAGCCAGTTGATGTGACATGAATAATATCATCAGGTTGTATTGTTATCCCTTTATAAAGGGACTCAACTAATTCAATAGTTTTTTTATAAATCATTAGTATTCGCTTATTCAGATCGGCACCATCAGGATTAGAATGTCTGTGAATCAAATCATCATACAATGGAAAACTTAAGTCAAAATTAACAAAGTGATCATTTTCAACAAGTTTAGCAGCCAAAATATCACTATAGTCACCTGGTCCGAAAACCATACACCTATGTTTAATCGTTTTACTTGTGGCGCCAAATAGCTTAAACGCAGAATTAACTTTTTTAAAAATTTTGTGAACTTCAATTTCTGAAGAAATCCCTGATTTAACTGCGATAGCTTTTGTAACACCTAACGTTAGCAATTTCAGTGAATCATCCTGTGGTAGAGGTTTCGATGATTGTACCGAAAAAAAATCTGTAAGTACAATTGCATTACTAGAGTAAACGTCCATTAAATTTAAATATTAATTCTTGAGTGAATTGAAGTGGCCCACAACCGGTTGACAACAAATGGCTGAGTTTAAGTATGTAACATTGCCTGTTCAGGTAGCAGATAGGCGATGCCCCTGTTTAACCTTTAACTCTTCTGTCTGCTTGTTTAGATTCGTATACTTATCTACTTGTTCTTGCACCGCATCCACTGGCTGTCCGGTAAACTTTATCTGTTGTACAGTAGCACAACTACTGATGCAGTCATCCTGTATTCAAAAATATGAAATATTCCTTTAATCCGCACTGTAATTCTACTCCGCTGAAGTAAGCTTTTAGATAAATATCCTCATCCTCATACAGTTAGAAAAAACAAATAATCTCATAATAATGAGTTATCGTCTTAAAAGTATTGGCACCACCTGATAATGATTTTCATGTCTTCCAGCAACCTAACACTATACGTTACGAATGCTTGGTGGCATTCTTTTTCAAATTGTAACCCAGCTTTTTCCCAGCGTTGATTAAGCTCCTTGCACAGTACTAAGGCAAGAACACTACAGCAAACATGCCCTATCGTATCGTCTCATACTGTTTGTGGAAAACGGTCGTGTGTCAAACACTGATTTGAGATCCCGAAAGACCTGCTCCACCTGCCACAACTTGTTGTCCTTGAGCGCACCCTCTTCGGTTGACAGTTCTTTCAGAATAGGTAATCAATACCCATTTGCCATCGAAGCTATGCTCTTTTTCAATCTTGTCTTGATTGATACATGTCGCCAGTATTGATTTTGAGGTAGCGGGTATAACCGCTAATATAGGAGATGTTTGAGTATTGTCAGGTAACGGCAGCGCATTGCTGCGCCACCGTTCCTTAAGAACCGTGCTTGCGACTTTCACCGCACACGGCTCAAGCCTCGACAAAGGCGCCTTCAGGCACCCAGCTCCACCACGGTATTGATTGCTTCATCTGTTTCTTACGAGCAGCAAAATACTCTCTCCACACTGGATCGCGTGGATTAGCACTTTCTCTGATTTTGACGTGCCGCCGGATTGGTGTGTCAGCTTCAATGATGAGTTTTTCCTCACCGTTTTCCTTTTTGGCAGCAAATATCCATTTTCGATTTCCACGGGTTTTGAAATAGTTGTTCATTACCCATTGAGAGCTTTTCTTTGGATGTCGTCGTTTTGCCCATGTCCAGAGCATTGACCAGATCTGTGAGTCTGCCCAAGCAAAGACTTCTTTTGCAACAGCATGCCGGTGATAGTTCGCCCAACCACGAAGAATGGGGTTGAGGAGACGTATGAGGCTCACCTGCGGTGTTGTTTTGTTTGTCTTGATGATTTCCCGCACCTTGCTTAGGTGTGCTGTAATGTTCGCTTTTGCCGGTTTGACGAGTAGCTTTCCGTTGTACTTGCTGACATTCCAGCCAAGGAAATTAAATCCTTCCGTGATATGCGTTACTTTGGTTTTCTCCGGTGAGAGCATGAGTCCCCGTTTTCCGAGAAACTTGATCAGTACCGGCATGACCTCTTGCTGCAGCCACTCTTTCGAGTTGCCTGTGATGACAAAGTCATCGGCGTACCGCACCATGTGCATTTTCAGGCCTTGTTGTTTAGCTCGCGGGAAGGCTGTTGCGAGCGCCTTTTCAAGACCATCAAGCGTCATGTTTGCCAGAACCGGGCTGATAATACCGCCTTGTGGCGTGCCTGATTCTGTAGGAAAGAGCTTGTTATTAAACACAAATCCTGCTTTGAGCCATTTGCGGAGGATTGAGGTATCAACTGGTATGTTGTCGATCAGCCACTGATGGCTGATAGCATCAAAGCATCCTGCAATATCGGCCTCAAGTACCCATTGTGCGGAATCGCGCTTGGCGAGGCAGATGAAACATTGTTCTGCCGCCTCGATCCTTTACCCGCAGCATCATGGTCGTTCCTTACGGTTCGATTGCCCGGATAGCCGGGCGATACTACGGGCTTACCGTGTTCCGCGTAATGAACATACGAGTGAGTTAGGCTCCATCTATCCACCGGCGAGAATGTCTGGCCGTGTAAAGGCAACGCCAGAATACCTTTACCTTCCTACGTACCTTTTTGGTTCAAGTGTTCCAGTAGCTTTCACTTGTCACACTTGACGGTAGTTATGATGGTTCACATGTGTTAGCCATGTCACTCTCTTCCTTGCCCCTCTCCGCCTGCTACTGGCAGATTCGGCTTTTCCTCACGGATCGGCCTACAGTTTCCTGCGGGTACGTTTCCAATAGCTTCGTACAGGTTGGTTACCCTACCTGCACGTACTGGTGGAAGCAGTTGACGGCACAACTGGTTCAATAATAATGAACGGTTCAATTACGCGACTTCACGTCGCACCCGGGGAAAGTGTACCAGTGATTCCGGGCGAAAGTATATCAGGTAGAGCTTTGTAATGGTCTCAGCACTGATAATATTTCGGTCTGGCACAATTCAAAACCTCTTGATCGTAAATCGACTTTGAAGTCTTGATACCATGGGCAAGAGTGTCTTTACATCAGTGGCATTGCCAGGCCACATCTCGCTGCAAATGCGCAGGCCATTATTATCGCGCAAGGATCCTATGTCCATCTGGTGAAGGTCTGGTCGATTGTTTGTTGGGCACTTCCAAAAATTGATTATTTAACATCACAGCGTAACACGCGAAAAAGATACCGAGAACGTCTACTCCATACCGGGTTACGACAGACATGAACAGGGACTGTACTGTTGTGTTTACTGTGACAGCGCTCTTTGATGCCCGCACCAAATATGACTCTCTTACCGGCTGGCCAAGTTTCTGGCAACCGATTGCCCCGGAAAATGTCCATGAAGTAGCGGATAACGAGTTCGGCATGAATCGTACCGAAGTGCAAT
>JABDHL010000084.1 GCA_012972825.1 Chlorobiaceae bacterium | reverse complement strand
ACCAATTTCGCAATCTATTGAACGAGGAAGCTAAGCAGTGAAAGTCATTTTAAGAAAAGATGTGGCTACCCTTGGCGATGCAGGTGAAGTTGTTGGCGTAAAAAACGGTTATGCAAACAATTTCCTGATTCCGCAGGGTGCAGCTATAAGAGCTACCGAGGGAACGCTCAAAGCTCTTGAAACAGAGAAAAAACAGCAGGCTAAAAAGGTTGAGCTGATGCGCAAAAGCGCTCGTGAACATGCTCAGAAAATCGAGCAGCTGTCATTGAAGGTTTTTGCCAAAGCTGGCGAATCGGGTAAACTGTTCGGAACAGTGACCGCGGCAGATATTGCAGATGCCCTTAAAGTTCAGGGTTTCGATGTCGACCGCAGGAAAATCACCATTGAAGCTCCGATCAAGTCACTCGGCAAATATGAGGCTGACGCAAAAATCTTTATGGATATCTCCGTAAAGGTTCACTTCGAAGTTGAGGCTGAAGGCTCAGAAGCCTGAGGATTCTTTTTCGAAAGATACCCGAGTAAAAGGATTACGGCTTAACCCGTGACCTACAGCTCCGTAACAGTATATTTTGTTACGGAGCTTTTTTATTTGGATTTTTTGTTATGCCGTTGCCTGAAGAGACATGTCAAGGTTGCGGGGAGGCCCTGTTTTTAGCTGTTTATTGTCTCGCTCACCGTTTAACTTTTCTATATTTCAGAAAGTGGTGAATAATGGGACTTTCTGAGAATGGGATATATACAGAGTTAACGGGGGGGGGACAAGGAAGAAAGCGGCACAGTTTTCTGCCTCCCACTGGCAGAGTCAGCATTTCCTCTCAGATCGACATATAGTTACCAGCGGGGACTTTTCCGGTAGTCTCACACCAACTGATTGATCTACAAACATTTGCCCGTTAAGGCCGCTGACGGCAAAGCTGGTTCAAACAATGGTCAATTTTCTTGGCTTTAACGTTGCAAAAAAATGATTAATGAGCCATATAATATGAACTCATCCCCCGTTGCTCGCAGGGTAGTTGATTTTTAAAAAACGAATGTTCGGGGTGTTATGGTGGGGAATTTTTTTTTAGTTGAATAACACAAGTGGATTCAGTTTAAGGAATTCCTGCCAGGGGATACCGGAGTTGCCGACAAGGAGAACTTTGTGGGGATTACATTCTTTAGAAAAAGCAGCCATACCTGATGCGTGTTGTGACCGACCGCTTTTGATTTCAAGACCGATTATTTTTCCTTTGTGCTCGAGGACAAAATCAACTTCATGATTTCCTTGACGCCAGTAATAGAGCTTGATTGCATCAGTATCAGTCTTTCGAAGAAATCCTTGTCATGACAATGTCTGGCGTTTCTTGTATATTATCGGAGATGCAGAACCAAGACTCCTTTACCTATGGCAACAACAACCAGAACCGAAAAACTTGACCTTCGTCTCTCCAAGCAGGCGAAGCAGGTGCTTCGTAGTGCAGCAGCTGCCGCAAATCGCTCCGTCAGTGAGTTCGTGCTTGAGAGCGCCCTTTCCCGGGCTGAGGAAACCTTGGCAGACCGTTGTTCTTTTCAACTTGATGGGCAGCAATGGACCTTATTTATGGAGGCACTGGATGCCTCGCCACGTGAATTGCCCAGACTCAAGAAGCTTTTTCAGGAAAAAAGTATTTTTGAGAATGAGTAACCATTGATGACCCCACACTTCTCCATAGAAAAGCTTGGCAGCGGTCACAATCTTGATGATTTTGATTGCGGTAGCCAGGCGCTCAACAGATTTCTTGTCCGTTTTGCCCTTACAAGCCAGCAGGCCTCTTCATCGCAAACCTATGTAGGTATGGCAGATAGGGTCATTGCCGGATTCTATACCCTGGCTGTAGGTCAGGTAAATTACGACGACTCCCCGCAACGTCTCACAAAAGGGCTGGCCCGGCACCCTGTTCCCATCATGTTGCTGGCGCGTTTGGCTGTGAGTATTGACTGGCAAACGCGTGGAATTGGGGCTGGTCTTTTAAAAGACGCCATGCGACGAACTATGCAGGCTGCAGATATTGCAGGGATTCGAGCCATTGCTGCCCATGCAAAAGATGATGCAGCGCGGCAGTTTTACACGCATTTTAATTTTATCCCCTCCCCGACAGACCCATACCATTTATTTCTTCTGCTCAAAGATGTTCGCCGAACGGACCCTTAAGAGGACTCAACCTTCATCTGTCAAAGCGCGAAAGGACGAAATGGAAAATATCATCGATACAAATGGGTGCCATCATCCTTCTCTGATGATGACGTTGTTGACCTCATAAAGTAGAGTGATTACAAGAGAATAATATGGATTGTATTAAGGTGGTTGACTTTGTTGTAATTAATGCATTAAGGTGGTACATTTATTGGCAGTTCGTCTGTAATAACCCTGATCATAAAAACAACCCGGCATGTTTAATCGGCAAGCAGTAGAAGATCTTAAAGCATGGTATGGCCGGACAAAAAGAAAGCCGCTCGTTATTCGCGGGGCTCGCCAGGTCGGTAAGACTACAGCTGTTCGGATTGCAGCGGGAGACCTGGGTGTAGCGTTGGTCGAAATCAATCTTGAACGGCACACTGATCTTGAGTCAATGTTCCGCACCTATAAAGTCGAAGAGCTTCTTTTTGCGATTTCGCTTATTACAGGCCAGAAAATCACCCGAGAAAGCAAAGCCATCCTTTTTATTGATGAGGCGCAGGCCATTCCTTCAGCCTATGCGTGCCTGCGATATTTCTGGGAGGATATGCCTCAGCTGGCGGTTGTTTTGACTGGCTCATTGCTCGACCAGGTCTTGCATGATGAAAAGTTTCCTACACCGGTTGGCCGTATTGAGCAATACTTTATGGGACCGCTGACATTTGAAGAGTTTCTTGCTGCGACAGGTGAAGCCAAAGCACTCAACACACTTGCCAAGCTAAACAGCAATTCGATGCATCTTGTCTCTGATCAGGTGCATGAAGAGCTTCTCGCGCTGGTACGTCGCTATACCTTAACCGGCGGGATGCCTTATTGTGTTCAGATCGCCGTTGATACCAGCTTCAACCATGCTGAAATTATCAGATATCAGATTGAACTCCTCCAAACTTATAAAGATGACTTTTCGAAGTACAGTGGTTCATTCTCAGCATTGAAACTCAATGCATTTTTTAACGGAATCGTTAGTCAGGTTGGAGAGCAGTTTTCTCATAAACAGGCAAACGAAATTGCCACTGCCACAAGTGGTGACACCCGCCAGCTTAATGAGGCCATTGAGCGATTTCTGGAAGCCCGGCTTTTCTATCGTGTCCTGCATACAAGTGCCGACAGTATCCCGCTTGGCGCAGAGATTAAAATCAGAATCAGCAAGTTTTTATTTATTGATACCGGGTTGTTGCTGGCAGTTCAAGGAGTACCGGCACAGCAAATCATGAGTGCGCCTCTTGAATTGACCAATCGCGGAATTCTCGCTGAACAGTTTGTCGGTCAGCAACTGCTCAGCGCAAAACCTGGATATGTGCTCCCTGCACTCTATTACTGGCATCCTCCAAAATCAGAAATTCAAGCGGAAATTGATTTTCTTTATGAACATGGTAATCTGATCTATCCGGTGGAGGTAAAATCATCCGGAAAAGGATCGATCAAATCTCTGCACTCTTATATCATCAAAAAAAAGGCTGATCAAGCCATCCGAATCAGCTCAGCAAAACCCTCGATTGATGAGTTGATTGCAAAAGTAAACGGAATTGAACGGCCTTTCAAACTTTTCAATCTCCCATTCTATCTTATCAATCGGCTTGATCAAATACTTTCCTGAGTATCAGCGGAACGTACCTGTTACGTTATTCATAACGAACACTTATCCCAACAATCCTTTCCAGAACTTGCAAAAAAATCAGGACACCTTAAAAAGTCATGGCCATGGTTTGTTGCTCGAGAAACCCTTTGAGGGAAAGGATCAGTTGAATAACTCCAGTGGATTCAGTTCAAGGAATTCCTGCCAGGGGATACCGGAGTTGCCGACAAGAAGAACTTTGTAGGGATTACATTCCTTACAAAAAGCAGCCATGCCTGATGCTTGTTGTGATCGACCGCTTTTGATTTCCAGACCTATTATTTTCCCTTTGTGTTCGAGGACAAAATCAACTTCATGATTTCCCTGACGCCAGTAATAGAGTTCGAGAGCATCGGGGTTTACACATGGCATGAAGCTCCGTAACAGTTATTTTGTTACGGAGCTTTTTTTCCGATCCTCATAATGCCCGACCACGAAAACGAAAAACAGGGAAAAAAGCCAGAGTGCAGCATCAGCAAAACTTATCATGCATCTTAAACCGGTGAATTCGAACCCGGTTTTTAAAAAACACTTTAAACTCAGCAGTGTAAATCAACAGAAATTTTCTATACTTGATTCAAACACCCGAACCTTCTTTATCCAGAACACGAACAGATACCCTACAGAACATTGAAGACCCATCACACTATAATTCAAGGCGATAGCCGACAGATGAGCCTCCTGGCTGACAGGTCGGTACATCTTGTCATCACTTCACCGCCTTACTGGCAGCTCAAGGACTATGGGACGGAGAACCAGATTGGCTTTCACGAGAGTTACGAAAGCTACATCAACAACCTGAACCTTGTCTGGAATGAATGCGAGAGGGTGCTGCATCCCGGTTGCCGCCTCTGCATCAACATCGGCGACCAGTTTGCCCGTTCGGTCTACTATGGCAGGTATAAGGTCATTCCCATCCGGACGGAGATCATCAAGTTCTGCGAGACAATCGGGTTCGACTACATGGGTGCTGTGATCTGGCAGAAGGTCACCACAACAAATACAACCGGCGGTGCTTCGATCATGGGGAGCTTTCCCTATCCCCGTAACGGCATCCTCAAGCTTGATTATGAATTCATTCTTATCTTCAAAAAACAGGGAGAAGCTCCAAAACCCACCAAAGAGCAGAAAGAAAGCTCCGCCATGACCACTGAGGAGTGGAATACCTACTTTGCAGGTCACTGGAACTTTGCCGGTGCAAAACAGGATGGGCATCTTGCAATGTTTCCCGAAGAGCTTCCGCAACGGCTTATCAAAATGTTCGCATTCCGGGGCGATACCGTGCTTGATCCCTTTATGGGTAGCGGGACAACGTCACTTGCCGCAAAGAATCTTGGACGAAACTCGGTCGGGTACGAAATCAATCCGGAGTTTATCGAGATTGCCAGGCAGAAGCTGAATACTAAGCAGCCCGATTTTATGGGGACAGAATACGAGTTTCTGTATGATACGGTCAAGGGTGATTTTGCTGCTGCCATTGAGCAGTTGCCCTATCAGTTCAAAGATCCCCACAAACTCGATAAAAAAACCGATCCCCGAAAACTCACCTTTGGCTCCAGGATTGAAAAGGATAGTGATGCGCAGCGCGAAGAGTTCTTTACGGTCAAGGAGGTGCTCAGCCCCGAAAAAGTGAGGTTATCCAACGGGTTAACGATAAAACTGATCGGCATCAAGGGCGAGACGTTCACGCACGACAAGGCGGTTGGGTATCTGACCGAAAAGATAAAGGGTAAGCGTATCTTCCTGAAGTATGACAAGCTGAAACATGACGAAGAAAACGACCTGCTCTGTTACCTCTATCTTGAGAACAAGACATTTGTCAATGCGCATCTGATCAAAACTGGGCTGGTCGGGATTGATAGCAGCTATGAGTATAAGCAGAAGGAAAAGTTTCTCACCTTATCCGAAAAAGTCAATGGCTAAAGTGAACTTGCAATAAATAAGCGGACACCTTAAGAAGTCATAGCCATGGTTTGTTGTTCGAGAAAACCTTTGATGGAAAGGATCAGTTGAATAACTCAAGCGGATTCAGTTCAAGGAATTCCTGCCAGGGGGTACCGGAGTTGCCGACAAGAAGAACTTTGTAGGGATTACATTCTTTACAAAATACAGCCATGCCTGATGCATGTTGTGATCGACCGCTTTTGATTTCCAGACCGATTATTTTCCCTTTGTGCTCGAGGACAAAATCAACTTCATGATTTCCCTGACGCCAGTAATAGAGCTTGAGTGCATCAGTACGAGTATGATTGATGAGATGAGCGCCAACTGATGATTCAACCCATCGGCC
>JABDHL010000083.1 GCA_012972825.1 Chlorobiaceae bacterium | reverse complement strand
GTAGCGAAAAGTAACACATAAACAAATCTCTCAATCACCCCACACCACTGGACAATGGCCGATGCGCAATTTCTTACCACTATAAGCAGCTCAAGCACCTCAGGTGTCAGGCCTGTGCTGCTGTGGCCGGCCTGAAGCCGGTAGCCGATGGCTCCATGGTGGTCTCCACCAGGTTCATCTCGCTGATCTGCAACGTTCTGAAAGGGGAGTGCCGAACCAGTTCATAATCATGAGTGCCGATAAGGACAGTGATGCCCTTCTGGTTGATTCTTTTCAGATACTCAAGGATTTCCAGAGAGGTATCTGGATCGAGATGTCCCGTAGGTTCATCAGCAAGAATAACCAGTGGTTCACGCACCAATGCCCTCGCTATTGCAATTCTCTGCTGTTCACCTCCCGACAGGCTAAGGGGCATTACCTTTGCCGCATCTTCAAGGCCGACACTCTCAAGCGCATGCATCACCTTATCCTTGATGAGCTTCTCCTTCGTGCCGGTTACCTGCAGTACAAAAGCCAGATTATCGTACACGTTGCGGTCTTCGAGCAATCGGAAGTCCTGGAAAACAATCCCCAGCTTTCTCCGCAAGTGTGGTATCTGGCGTTTTTTTATGGTGCGAGAGCTGTATCCGGCAATCCGGATCTCTCCTTTTTTCGGACGGATATTCATATAGAGCGATTTGAGCAGTGTCGACTTGCCGCTCCCGCTTTTACCGACAATATAGACAAGCTCTCCAGTCTGAATGGTAAGGTTAAGATTTTGGAAAACCGGTTTTTTATTCATTTCAAGGTCAACGTTGATAAATGAGATCATAATAGTTGCAGCGTTTGTTTTCTATTGTTGGCAATCGTTATGGCAAGCAGCGTAGCTTCATAAAAACTTTTTTCAGAGGCAACTCCTTTTCCGGCAATATCAAAACCTGTTCCGTGATCGGGCGATGTCCGCACAATCGGCAGCCCCAACGTGACGTTCACACCGGTTTCGAAAGCAAGTACCTTGAACGGCAGGAGACCCTGATCGTGATACATCGCCACAACAATATCATAGTGTTTATATCTTCCCGCTCCAAAAAAACCATCCGCAGGAAAAGGCCCTTCCACCTGGATGCGGGAAGAGAGTCTTTCGATTGAGGGACGGATAATCTCCTGCTCTTCACATCCCATCACCCCTCCGTCAGAAGCGTGCGGATTGAGGCCGAGCACCGCAATGCGGGGATGAGCAATTCCGAAATCGATTTGCAGTGATGCAGCAATGGCAGAGAGAAAAGCGTCAAGATCCATCTTCCGGATCAGTCCGGGAATCTTTTCAAGTGGTTCATGAATAGTGGCAAGGGCAACCATGAGGTTAAGAACAGGATCAAAAAACATCATAGTCGGAGAAGGTATCCCGAACATGCTGCCGAGAAAACCCGTATGGCCTGTTTCCTTATAGCCAGCCAATGCAATGGCTTCCTTGTTGATTGGTGCAGTAACGAGTGCATCGCAAACCCCTTCTCTGCAAAGTTCAGCAGCTGTATGAATGGACTCCATGGCAATCCTCCCGGCTTCAGCCGAAATTGTACCGGGTACAATGCATTCAGGTTCAGCAACACTCAGTACCGGCAGAACCCTGTACGCGGCACTCTCTCTCTTCTCAAAAGCCAGGGCATCTTCTGCCAACTCCAGCGTTACCGGCAGATCAAGCGCTTTTCTGTAATACTCCATCACACTATACGAACCGGCAACAAGAAATGAGTGACCGGTTTGCTCAAGTTTCAGAAAGCTTTTAAGAATAATTTCCGGCCCGATGCCGTGAGGATCACCGGCAGACCAGACTATGCGCATGGTTACAGTCTTTTATATGCGTTGGCAATCTTCTCATCCTTTTTCACCCCTTTCAGTGCCATCATAAAAAGAACTGGTTCAGGCAGAAGCATGAAAAAACCTGCCTCAGGTTTGTGCGTCACCGCAGTTCCGATGATCTGAAAATACTGGTTCAGGAAATGTGCCGCAGTAAGTCCCGAAAAAAGATCACCGAGAAATAGAAGAATTGCCAGCAGGATGAGCTTGCTTTGCAGAGTACGGTTTTTAAAGAGAAAAATTGAAGCAAGCGAAAGTATGGCGGTCAAAGGCGAAAATATTCCAGCGGCATAGCAGCTTTCTGTGACATACAGGATGCCGGGGGTGCTGAAAGATGCGAAATCAGCAATGAAATAAACCTTGCCGGCGCTGAAGCTCCAGAAAGGGAAAAACATACTCCCTGACGCAAGCAAACCGGCAAGGAAGAGGTAAAGATTCTGAATTCTGGCTACCATGGCTTCATGAAATTAAAAGTCATTAAAACAAGTAGCATCAATATACATAATCATCAGAAAAGAGTCCTCTTGGAAAAATGGGGTTCTTTTGAGTGTCTGAAAGCTTGAGCGTTTTGAGCGATCGAGTTTGGATGAAATGGTCTGATGCCATGTTCAGGATAACTTGTTTATGGTATGCAATATGCCGTTTAAACGGGATTTGCAGAGTTCTCTTTATTGGCGATTATTAGGGGCTTTAAATTTCTATGGGATATGTTCCCCGAAGCTTTGCTTCTTGACATTATTAATGATAAATGAAATTATACCCCGTATTTCAACTGCGGGGTATTTAATTTATTCCTCTGAAAAAAGAAGAAAAAGACTATGGTAAGCGTACAAGAAGAAATAAATATAGGAACAGAGATTGTACTGTCAAGTCAAGATGAAGTCAGGCAGCTTCTTCTTGACGAAGCCAAATTAAGTGTGAAAATTACTGAAAGGGGTATTTCATACAATGCTGCTGAGATCAAGAAGTTTCTGGATCCGATTGAATTGAACTCAGGATTTAATCGCGGTAAAGGTCTAACCGGCTTTTCTTTGCCCCATGGCTACAACGCCAGAGGGCATTATAGTCGATGGACTCCCTATTCATTACTTGTTGAAGATAATAAGCCGGTTTTATATGACGATGGGATTCGTATTGGTGAAATTACCTTTAACAAGGGTAATCCTGTATCAGAGCAATTGCTCACTACAGGAGAAAAAGTTCGCGATATAACACATATAAGTGCTCAGGGAGGTCTTCATGTCATGTACAGCAATGAGTGTTCCTTGAAGGATTTAGGGGAGGACTGCCTTTATTGTGCATTTAATGAGCGAGCAAAAGATGGTGCACTGCATAAGGTTCTTTTAAAATCACCTGGGCAGGTTGCCGAAGCCTATGATATAGCTCGCAGGGCTGGAGTGGCAAACCATTTTCGTATCACTGGCGGCTTCGTGCCCGAACGACGTGAGCTGGAATACTATCTTGATGTGGCTGATGCAATAAAAGAGAAGTACAGCACTTTTTATGGCTGTGCTGTTGTCGGTGCTCCAGCGGATTTATCTGTTCTTTCCAAGTATAAAGAGGCTGGGTTTGAAAATATCTCAACAAATATTGAAGTCTGGGACAGAAATATTTTTGCAGCCATGTGTCCCGGTAAAGAGAAGCGTAATGGGGGCTGGCAGCATTGGGTTGATGCCCTTGAATACTCGGTAGACCTGTTTGGCAAGGGGAATGTTCATTCGGCGATTGTTGCTGGTCTTGAACCACTTGAGTCAACTTTGGAAGGTATCGAGTATCTCGCATCAAAAGGGGTGGTTTGTCATTTCAGTGCGTTTCGTCCGGAAAAGGGGACACCTCTGGAAGGATATCGCAGTCCGGATGCTGAGTGGCATTGGGAGCTGCTTGATAAAGCGACCGACATTTTTCACCGTTACGGGTTTACGACACTTCAAATGTATAGCGGAAACGCTTCTGGTCCTCATAGTGCTCAGGTATTTCAGATTAAGGCTGGAGAATTTGAGGGCGAACAACTTACTCAATGGAAATTTCCGTTACTGGATTAAACATTAAATATCTCACGAGGAGAGAAGACGTTATGGTTATTGCAGAGCAGGACATAATCAGTAAAACGAAGATTGCGAAACAAGACAAAAATGCGGCAAAGCAGATTCTGCTTGATGAAGCGAAACTTGGGTTGCTGCTCACGGAAAAAGGAATCAATTACAATATTGAAGAGATAAGGAAGTTTCAGGATCAGTTTGAACAGACTTCCGCTTATCATCGCCATAAAGGGGTGACTAATTTAAGGCTTCCAAATGGCTTTACTGCAAGATATTTAAGCGGTTACAGCAGGTATACTCCCTATTCGCTTGTTGTTGAAGAAAGTGGAGTTGTATTATATGATGATGGTATACGTCTTGGATTTGTTACGTTTCCCGTGACTCATCCAATAACAGAGCAATTGCTCCGCAACGGAGAGAAGTTCCGTCATATTGCCAACGTCAGTGAGGAAGGCGGCATCAGTGTCGCTTACAGTTCTGAATGTTCGCTGAAAGACAGGGGTGAAGATTGCCTTTTCTGCTCAATCAATGAACGGGCAAAAGATGGTGTTCTGAACAAGGTGCTCATCAAATCTCCCAAACAGGTTGCCGAGGCATATCATCTTGCTCGTCAGGCCGGAGTGGGTAATTTCTTCCGTCTTACCGGAGGCTTTGTGCCTGAAAGGAGGGAACTCGAATATTACCTTGATGTTGCAGATGCAATCCATGAGTATTACAGTTCCTTTTATGGAGTAGGTATTATCGGAGCGCCTTCAGATTTTTCTGTGCTTCATAAATACAAGGAGGCTGGATTTACCAATATCTCTCACAATATGGAGGTCTGGGATAAAAATATTTTTGCAGCTATCTGCCCAGGCAAGGAAAAACGCAATTTCGGATGGAAGCATTGGGTGGATTCTCTTGAGTACGCTGTCGATGTTTTTGGTAAAGGAAATGTTCATTCCAACCTTGTTGGCGGACTTGCACCCCTGGAGTCAACCCTTGAAGGTATAGAGTATCTGGCATCAAAAGGCATAGTTTGCCATTTCAGTGTCTTTCATCCTGAAAAAGGGACACCTCTTGAAGGGTATCGCAGTCCCGAAGCGTCATGGCATTGGGAACTGCTCGATAAAGCAACCGATATTTTTATCCATTATGGTTTTACGACACTGCAGATGTATAGCGGTCCTGCTTCCGGCCCGCATAGTGGCCAGGTGTTTCAAATCAAAAAAGGTGAATTTGAAGGGAACAGACTTGCACAGTATAAATATCCATCTCTTGATTGAATCCTTATAAAATAATCCATTTACGGTATACAATATCCCTTATGGAGGGGATTTAGAGAGTTCATTTTATTGCAGATATTATCATCATTATAAAAGATCATTGAAGAACAATAATTTTTTTCCCACGAATACTCAAGTGTCGTCGTTATGAGTTTTACTCTTTTATCAAATATTTGTTGTTGCTGTCATTGGTAAGTGACTGATGCAGACATCAACATTTTCACCCTTATGTAAAACACTTGATTGCATAAACAAGTTTATAAGGAAGTCGATTCTTGCTGTCAGAGGATCGGCTTTTTGTTTTTAAGGATTTTGTAGTCATTCATTTCATATCTCACAAAGAAGATTTTTGGTATGGCTCATGCAGGACAAAATAATAAAGCCCTGAAAGAGGCGCTTTATAAAGAATTGGAACTTCAGCTTGATCTCTCGATTCAGGGAATTAATGTTGATGAGGATGAAATCAGCAAACTCAATAGTGATTACGGCCATACACTTTCAACATTATCGGATGCATTCCCATTGGCATATAACATTGTAGGTGTAAAAATAAAAGGTACAGGTTTTGATACAGGTTTTCGTCAGCAAAACAACTCGATCCATAATGTCAGTCCTACGGCAGGCCTTGCAGTTACCATTTTTCAGATTGATCAAGGGGATTTTGATGAAGATGAATTAAGGTCATGGCAATATCCCTGATTGCCACCCTTGTGCATGCCTATGGAAGCTGTCAGTCAATTTTATAGCAAAAAAAACATAAGCGGAGAAAAAATAATGAGCCATTCTGAGATCAAGACCGAAATCCTGAAATACATTCTGGATGCGAAATATGGACTGCTGAACTATGTGCGAAGTGATCAGAGCCCTATATCAAGGACTATAGGAAGCTTCGCGCCAGATGGAGAGAACCTCTTTTTCTCCACCGGCAAAGAGAGTTCAAAAGTGCGTGAAATTGAAAAAAACAATCGGGTATCATTTTTCTTTGAACATGACAATCAGGCCCCTGAAAGCTGGAAGAGCCTTCTTTTGATCGGTAATGCGGAGCTGGTGACCCTTGGCTCAACTGATTATGATCAAGCTGTAGAACGCCTTGGCACTAAAAGTCCCCGTTTCAGGGAAAGAATCGCAAAAGGTGATTTGGGGAGTGCGGCAATATACCGGATCAAGACAAGTGAATTCGAATATCTTGATCGAAGCAAAGGAATCGGTCCACTCCAGAAGATTGTCGTGAGTCAGTTATGAGGAACGGCATGACAGTAGATGCCCCTGAAACCACTACTCTACAGAGATTTGTACAGTCAGGAGTCGCCACTGCGGTAATGGGAGAATTGGACAATGTCATGAAGTCCCATAATGAGGCGAACCAAACGGTAAAATATCCGGATAACCGCCCGGTAAAGCTGTCCATCAAAAATCTTGTTGTAGGTTACCTCGACCATCAGAGCGGTCAAACCACTGTAGCAGTTGACAAAGTCTCACTTGATGTACGGGAAGGAGAATTTGTTTCGATTGTAGGGCTCTCCGGCTGCGGCAAGTCAACCTTTTTGAATGCGATAGCCGGTCTGGTCAAACACCAGTATGGTGAAATAAAGGTCAATGACCGTCTTGTGAATGGACCAGGGAAGGATAGAGCGGTTGTTTTTCAGAAAGCATCACTTTTTCCCTGGAAAAAGGTAGGCCGAAATATCACGTATGGACTTGAACTGAGCGGCATGAAACCGGCTGAGGCAAGAGAAAAGGCAAGCTACTTTGTGAACCTGATCCGTCTGACCGGATTTGAGCATCACTATCCGCACCAATTGTCGGGAGGAATGCAGCAGCGGGTTAATCTGGCGCGTGCCTTGGCATGTGATCCCGAAGTGCTTCTTTTGGATGAACCGTTTGCAGCTCTTGACGCGATTACTCGTGAGCTTATGCAGAATGAGCTGTTGGAGTTATGTGAAAAGGTCGGCAAGACTGTTGTTATGGTCACTCATCAGATTGATGAAGCGGTGTTGCTTTCAGATCGCGTTATCATTTTTTCCGCCCGTCCAGCCAACATTCTTGATGATATCCGAGTACCCTTTTCTCGTCCCCGTAAAGGACTTATCAAGGATTCCGAAGAGTTTCGGAGTCTGATGAGTCATGTTTGGAAAATCATTGAAGGTAACGCAAACATTGGGGGAGGGATATGAGCAAAGTGACGGTATTTCCGAAATCGAAGGCGGCAAAAAGGCAGAAAATTATCAGCCTTATGCTCGGATCAAGTGTCATTATCGTTTTTCTGATTGCTTGGGAGCTTCTTTTTCAATTCAAACTTGTCAATCCGCTTTTTATCAGTGCTCCTTCCCGGGTGGTCCTTGCCGAAATATCAATCATCAAAGACGGCACGTTACTTAAGCATTTTATTGTAAGCGCCAAAGAATTTGGGTTTGGGTATGTAGCGGCAATTATTTTCGGCTTTCCTTTTGGAATCATGTTGGGATGGTTCAAACTCCTTAAAGCTTCATTTGGCCCTTTTATTGCAGCATTGCAGGCAACCCCCCGTATTGCATTGATGCCACTCTTTATTATCTGGTTTGGACTCGGTATTACAGCCAAAATTGTTGTTGTACTGTTGAGTGCTATTTTCCCGCTGATCGTTAATCTTCAGGTCGCCATGAGTACGATTGATCCTGATCTGGTCCATGTTGCCCGAGCTTACGGCGCTGGTCGCTGGCAGATATTCCGGAGTATTGCGTTACCAACCTCTTTACCGTTTCTGATCACTGGACTTCGCCTTGCAGCAGGTCGTGGACTGCTAGGGGTAATTGTGGCCGAGGTGTTTGGCGGATCGGAAGGTATTGGTTACATGATTGAGTATGCAGGCTCCACATTCCAGACTGACAAGGTATTCGCTGGCGTGCTGGTTGTGGCAATAGTCGGAATTTCACTTGATGTTACGCTTGATCGTGTTGGCCGTCATTTCGACAGATGGCGTTCAGATACAGCTGTTCACTGAAAATTTAACAATAAAAACATGAGAAGGAGTGTTGTTGTAATGATGACAGGAAACAGAATAAAAATTCTTTCACTGCTTTTACTTTCCATGCTTGCAGGGGGCTGCGTCAAGAAAACTGAACAATCGACCGGAGCGGGCGCGAAGCCAGAAACTGTTGTCAGGTTTGCCACCAACGCAGGCAACCTTCCGATAAACTTTGGTATTTCGAAAGGTTATTTCGCAAAAGAGGGGATTGATCTGCAAGTAGTAACCATCACAGGCGGTGTTGAAGCTGTCACAGCTGCAGCTGCGGGTGAGGCGGATTTGGGCGGCATGGGTTCTCCCATCCTTGTAGGTGCCGTTGCCGGTGTACCTATTACCATTATTGGTTCGCCACCAGCCTCAGGTCAGCATTTTGTTTTGGTCTCAAAACCTCAATACAAGAGTTTTGCTGAACTGAAAGGTAAACCGGTCAGCCCTGGTTCACCAGGTCAAGGGACGATCCAGGCTTTCAATGTCATAGCGAAGGCCAAGGGATTCAAGCCTTCGGATTTCCAGTATGTTAATGCAGGAACCAGTGGCAATGCACTGGCCGCACTCCAGACAGGAAAAGTTGAAGCCGTCATCACCTCGGAAATTGTTGGGGTTAAAGCAGAACTTGAGGGATTTGGCAAGGTACTGGAGTCTGCTGCAGATTACTTTGGTCATTATCAGCACTCTTTCATATTTGCAACGAAGAGCTTTATAAATGAAAAACCAGAAACCGTCAGAGGCTTTTTGGCTGCTTATCGCAAGACCGTCGACTACCTTAAAGCCCATCCTGATGAAGCCATAGAGTTTGCCGTAAAAGAGTTGCATCAGGATGCGATACCCTATACAAAAGTTTATGCAAAAGAGATACCTGCCTGGGATACCAGTGGGCGAATAGATTTTGCAGGAACTGAGCACGCTCTTACGATTCTTAAAGATCTGGGCGATATAGATCCGAAATCTCAGGTTACTGCTCATCAGATAGTCGATGAGCAGTTTCTCCCCAAATAAGGTAGTAAAACAGATATCATGTCCGGATTACGGATTGTCGGCTCTCATATCAGGACTCACTGGTTCACCTATTTTGCAGGTATCAGCATGGTTGCTGCCGGCAGCCTTTTTGCCGCACAGATTCCTCGTCTGATTGGACGAGTTACAGACAGCCTGCGTGATGGAACTCTTGGGACTTCTGAAATGGCAGGTTATGTGGGCTTGATCGTATTGATTGGTGTCGTTCGGGTTGGTACAGGCTGGGGAGGACGCGTGATTGTCCATCATAAGGGGCGCGAACTGACCTATGACCTGCGAAAACAGTTATTTGAAAAATGGGGAACCCTTTCACCATCATACTATCATCGTCATAGTGTGGGTGATATGATTTCCCATGCGTTAAGCGAT
>JABDHL010000082.1 GCA_012972825.1 Chlorobiaceae bacterium | reverse complement strand
CAGCATTGTCAAACCGGAAATAGATCCACAGCTTATCGGCGCCCTCGGTGCTGCTGTTATTGCACGCAACTTCGCTAAAAAGGAAGGGCTATGGGCTTGAAAACACTTGATAAAATCACGGCAGCCCTTGAAAGCCGTCCCGCAGAGCTTGAGCAGCTGCGCAAACAAGGTAAGAAGATCGTTGGCTGGCTGGCCTATAACATACCCGAAGAGATCATCTACGCGCTTGGTCTGATCCCGATCAGAATAGGTCAGGGAGGTGACGGTCGCCTGGTAGAGGTAGGAGCACGGCATATTTCCACAAAGAACTGTGTCTTTGTCCGTCAGGCACTTGGCCAATTTGCAGAGAAAACAGATCCGTACATAAAGCAGCTCGATCTGGTAGCAATTGATGCAACCTGCATTCAGCTCTATCGTCTGGAAGAACTCATCAACTTCTATTTTGACTATAAAACCATTGTTCTAGGCGTTCCTCGCAATTTTGCCACAACAGAAGGACACGAGTATTTCCGGAAGGAAGTTGAGTTTTTTACGAAAAAGCTCGAACTCTTTGCTGGAACTGCTCTGGAACAATCCAGGCTTGAGGAAGCGATCAGCATTTATGACAACATCAGGGAAGCAATAAAAACATTGTACCGATATCAAAGTCTGGATAATGCTCCTCTGAGTTGGCGCCAGGTCTCAAGTGTTATTAATGCGGGTTACAATCTTGACAGGTTGACCTATCTGGAATTGTTGCAGGAACTCATAAAGGAAATTGAAAAGAACCTTTCAGCGGGGACTGGAAGTCGGGAGATTGAAGCGAGGATATTTCTTTCCGGCAGTCTTATTCCTCCCGGCGATACCAAGCTTATTGATATCATTGAGCAATTAGGCGGCAGGATTGTCGGGGATGACTTGTGGTCAGGACTTAATTTCTTTCTCAACCTGAACATACAAGAGCCGACACCCTATAGTGTTGCAGATGCTTATCTCGATCGGGTACCGCATGGTTCTTTACCCTATCTCGATCTTGAGAGCGACGGCCGGCTCGCAAATTTGAAACATCAGATAAAAGAGTTTAATGCGGATGGAGTGGTTTACCACACTCTTCGTTATTGCGATGCATTTACCTTTAAAGCTGGTGAAACAAAGGATGTTCTGGGGAATGTGCCCTTTCTGGAGATTCATACAGAATATTCCGGGTCTGATTTTGAAGCCATTCGCACAAGGGTCGAAGCATTCATTGAAATGATCAAAAGCAAAAAAGAAATTGCTGAACTCGTATAAGTGTATAAGTAATAATAACTAAGAGAAATATTATGGCAATCACGGCACCATTCTCATATCCAGAATCGATAAAAGAAAAATTTACAGCAACACAGGGCCTGAAGTTCAAGGATGGCTCAACAGTCAGTTCTGCCGAGATCTGGGAGTTCATGACGAAAGAGGCGCCAACGCGCTTTCCGTACGCTTTTGATGCAGGAGCAAATAACATGGGGCGGTTTTCAGATGACGTCAATTTTCTTTCAGGTATTAAAAGGGGTTACTTGACGCTGACTTTGAAAGATCGTGTAATGAAAGAACATGCGGCCGGGACGCCGACGGTTCTTGTTCAGGGAGGTCAGGCCATGGACGCCTATTATGCAGCAGGGGGTCTCCCTGTGCGGCCGGGATTAGTCATGCAATGGGCTCGTAATATGCATGAAGGGCTGTCTCTTCGCCAGTCGGAAACACTTGGACTCAACATTCTGGAATCGGGGAGGCGCAAGATCAGTATTGATGCATGCAATCAGATTGCGGCGCACGCTGCCATTGATAACAAGGTAGTGCCGATCGATCTTATTGCTCCCTTTCTGTGCCTTCGCTGTTCAGATATGTCATTTCTGGTGGAAACGCATCGCAACAGGGAGCATGATATTCCTCGATATCTTGTTGATTATCCTGTTGATCACGAAAACAAGCCATGGGCGGCAGAGTACATTGCGACTGAATTGCGCGAACTTATTGCAAAGATCGCGGCTCTTTCTGGCAGAACTGTCACAGATGAGGTGATATTTGATGAAATCAGGCTGGAGAATCGAGGCCGCAGGATTGCTACCGAAATTGCCGATCTGTGGTGGGGTGCCGAAAATCCGCCCACGAACAGTACAGACTTTTTCGGAATTGCTTTTCTTGCCAACGATTTCCTTGGTGACCCTGTTGCATCAGTCGATCTGCTCGAGCAGAGCAAAATTGAGATCGAGGAGCGGATCCGCAATAACGTCAGAGGCTTTGGTGTTCCTGATCATGCTAAACGTCTCTATATCTGCGGCTCCTGCGTTGGGCCGAATGCTCATCATGCCCAGACTGCAGGAGCAATTTTTGTTGGACGTGATGACAGCTGGAGCTGCATTTCAGTTCCCGTTGAAGAAGAAGGAGATCCTTACCTCAATATTGCCAGGTCAATGCTTGCTTATCCTTATGAACAGCGCACCGAGAAACGGGCTGAATGGACAGCCGAACAGGTAAGACGTTCGCGTGCCGATGGTGTTATTTTTATGTACCAGTGGGGATGCAACTATCAGAGCGGAGTGGCACGAATGATTTCAGACATCGTCAAGGAGAAAGCTGGTGTAGTCACAACATTTGTTGAGGTTGGGGAATTAGGACGTTCAGAGGCTACTGAACAATCTACAAACCGCGTTGAGGCATTTATAGAAATGGTATAAGCTCTGCCGGCGCTGATATAACTCTTCCGCAGGACGCCTTTTACAGGGTTTTCCGGAAGAGAGATTCAAAAGTTGGATAACAAAGTTATTCGGAAATTAAAAATCCGGTTATTTAAGTCTTAAGGCAATGATCAAAAATCTTTTACACCGGTTTGCGTTGAGGGATAAACTTCTGGCATTTATTGTTCCTCTTCTGGTGCTTACCCTATGGCAGGGAGCACTCTCTTTGCATTTATTTTCAGAACTTATTCTGATTCCTCCGTTAACGTTGGTCAGCACCTTTTTTGAACTGGTCGGTTCGGGTGATTTGACCAACAACATTATTGCCAGTCTGCAAAGAGTCATGGAAGGTTTTTTGCTTGGAGGGTCCTTAGGGTTTATAATCGGGGTTGTAACGGGATTATCTCCCTTTATGAACAGAGTCCTGACGCCATTGATAAAGGCTCTTCAGCAGGTTCCTGAGTTTGCATGGATGCCTTTGATCATATTGTTGTTTGGCATTGATGAACTTGCCAAAATCGTGTTTGTCTCCATAGGGGCGTTTTACCCAATGCTCTTTAATACGTATCTGGGGGTAAGTGGTGTGCCGAAAAAATATCAGGAATTAGCATGGGTGTTTGATTATAGACGGTTTCGATATCTGACAAAGCTTATCATTCCGAGCGCCCTGCCTTCTATCATTACAGGTATTCGTCTCAGTCTCGGGTTGTCCTGGATGTTCGTTGTCGGAGCAGAGCTTTTTGGTGCTGATTCAGGGCTTGGTTATATGATGACATGGGGTCGTCAGCTTTTCCAGATCGATATTGTTATGGTTGGACTGTTTGTTATTGGGGCCATCGGTCTTGCCATGAATTCATTGCTTCTCTTCATTGAAAAACGCCTGTTAAGCTGGCGCGTTTCTTTTGACGGGAGGACATCATGAAGAAGAAGCTGATCACAAAGCAGACTAAAGCCAGACTCAGCAGTTTTATTTTTCCCATTCTGCTGCTTCTTTTATGGCAATTTATTTCTTCAGCCGGGTATGCCTCTTCAGCGGTTGTTCCCTCACCGCACAAGGTTCTGAAGACATTCCAGATTCTATTAACCCAACAGACCTTTTTTCGCAATATTACCGCCAGTTTAGAGCGGGTCATGATTGGTTTTTTGATTGGCTCATCGACTGGTTTTTTGTTTGGGCTGCTTATGGGATTGTCAAGAACTGCAGAAAAGATTTTTGCTCCTTCTTTTCATACTGTACGCCAGGTTCCGATGATAGGCTGGATTCCGTTAATTGTCATGTGGTTTGGAATGACTGAACTGCCGCGCATCCTTATTATCTCCATTGCTGCTTGTTATCCCATAACCCTCAATACGTTTGCTGGAGTACGGAGTGTGCCCAGAGAGTACCTTGAGCTTGCTTCCGTCTATGGGTTCAATCAGCTTAAACTGATCAGGCGGGTTATTCTGCCGGCGGCGTTGCCTTCCATCATAACGGGCTTGACTCTAAGCCTTGGAATGTCTTGGGCGATTTTGATGGCAGCTGAAATATTCATACAGACACAATACGGTATTGGTACGCAGATTCAGATGGGGCGTCAGGGATTTAATATGCCTTTGGTTGTTACCGGAATTTTAACGGTAGGACTGCTTGGGTTTGTCATGACGATGATGATAGAGAAAGTAGCCCGAATCGTTGATCGAGGAAGGGCGATCGGTAATGAAACTTAAATTCAAGGAAGATTACAATGTCCGTCGAGAAAGGTACTCTTGAGATCAAAAACCTCAGTAAAAGCTTTATAGTCGATAATAATCCTTTGCATATACTGAATAATATCAGCATAAAGTTTCCGGCAGGGGCGTTTATATCAATTATTGGCGGCAGCGGTTGCGGAAAGACAACTCTGCTTCGCATAATGTTAGGTCTTGATACGGATTATGAGGGTGAAGCCTTGATGGATGGGGAAAGGATAGAGGGGCCTGGATCAAACCGTGGAATAGTATTTCAGGATCACAGGCTTCTTCCCTGGCTTACAGTCGGCGAAAATGTGGCTTTTGGTCTTGACCGCCTAAACCGTAAGGCGAAGAAACTTATTGTGGACGAACATCTTAAACTTGTTGGTCTCAGCGGATTTGAGAGTGCTTATCCTTCTCAACTTTCAGGTGGAATGGCCCAGCGGGTTGCTATCGCCAGAGCTTTGGCGAACAAACCTGAAATACTTCTGCTGGACGAACCTCTCGGATCACTGGATGCTCTCACAAGAATACATATGCAGAAAGAACTTGAGCGGTTATGGCTTCTTGAAAAGATTACCATGGTCATGGTTACGCATGATGTAGATGAAGCGATATACCTGAGTGACAAAGTGGTTATAATGTCTTCCCGCCCGGGAGTCATCAAAAAAATAATCGACGTACCGTCTTCAAGGCCCCGCGACAGGGCAAGTTCTGAATTCATGCAGATAAAAGCCGAGATATTGAAAGAGTTCCATCTTGGAACGGAATATCCATTTGCCTATGCGATCTGACCTTTGAAGTTGCATATCCTTGTTAATGCTTGTTAATTGATAAACTTATGGAATAGGGGTATGGAGAATATTTTCAGACTGAGTTCTTATGTAAAACCGTATTGGAAACATTCGTTTGCCTCTCTTCTTTTGTTGACAGCAGTTGTTGCAATGGATTTAAGCATTCCCCGTTTAGTTCAGAAAATCATCGATCAGGGCATTCATCAGCATAACCAGCAGCTGGTTGTTAATACTGGCTTGCTTATGCTTGGCATTACGTTGATTAGTGTTCTTTTTGCTGTCAGTTCACATATTTTATCGGTTCGAGTCGGTGAAAGTGTGGCTCGTGATATTCGTGAAGCCCTGTTTTTAAAAATTCAATCATTTTCATTCGGAAATATTGACCGTCTTAATACCGGCCAGCTTATGGTTCGTCTTTCCAGCGATATTTCAGCTGTGCAGCGTGTTGCTCAGTTTTCGTTGCGGATTGGTACGCGCTCCTTTTTACTGTTGATCGGCAGTCTTGTTCTGATGATCAGAACAAGTATTCCTCTCTCACTCGCTATGCTTCCGTTACTTCTGATAACCTCTTTGGTTATAATATTTTTTGTGTTGAAAATGGAGCCCCTGTGGCGTTCTGTCCAGCAGCAGCTCGATCGCCTCAATACAGTGCTGCAGGAAAATATTGCAGGTATTCGCCTGATCAAGGCTTTTGTAAGGGGGGACTTTGAGTTCTTGCGGTTTAATAAGGCTAATCAGGCGTTTACAAGTGACTCTATCAGCGTTATGAAATTTATGGCCAGTATGCCGCCGATGTTGACGATGTGTATTAACACAGGTATGGTTCTCGTGATTTGGGTTGGCGGGTTCAATGCTGTTCGTGGAGAGCTTACGATTGGGCAGGTTGTTGCGTTTACGAATTATCTGCTCACAACAATGGCTCCGATGATCTTTATGGCAAATCTGACCAATGTCTGGGCCGCCGGTATTGCATCATCAAAGCGCGTTGTTGAAGTGCTTGATATTATCCCTGACATTCAGGACAATGTTGTTGCAAAAGAGATGCAGGAACATACGCAGGGAAGAATTGTTTTCGAAAATGTTTCTTTCCGTTATAGTAATGCAAGCGAAGCACCTCTTCTGGATGATATCAGTGTTGTCGTTGAACCGGGCAGAACTCTTGCTATTCTCGGTGCAACAGGAGCAGGTAAGTCCACGCTGGTTAATCTCATTCCAAGGTTTTATGATGTTTCTTCCGGCCGAATACTGATTGATGGGATTGATATCAGAGAGGTGACACAGGACTCCCTGCTTCGAAAAATTTCAATTGTTCCCCAGGAAACTATTCTGTTTTCGGGTACTGTCCTTGACAATATTAGATATGGCGTACCCAATGCAAGTCATGAACAAGTTATTGAATCGGCAAAAGCTGCACAGGCTCATGAGTTTATTCTCAATTTGCAGCATGGATATGATACAAGAGTTGAAGAACGTGGTGTTAATCTTTCCGGAGGTCAGAAACAGCGTATTGCAATTGCTCGGGCGTTGCTTGCATCCCGTCAGATTTTGATTTTTGATGACAGCACAAGCGCGGTTGATATTGACACTGAAACGAAAATACAGGATGCACTTCATTCCGATAGTAGAAAATGCACAATGATTGTTGTCGCTCAGCGCATAAGTTCTGTACTGAACGCCGACAAGATCATGGTGCTTGACAAAGGCCGCATTGTTGGAGAAGGTCGCCATGCGTTGCTTATCGAGAGCTGTAAAGTTTATCGCGAAATTTTCGATTCACAGTTGGGTTGTGATACGTCATCTGATAACGTCAATAGGTTATTGGCCAGAGGGGTGTTATCATGAGTCGATACCAGTATAATGGGCATGACAACCACAAACATATAGGTATTGGTAATCCTGTTCAACCCGGAAGAATTGAAAAGCCGAAAAACTCAGCTGCCGCTGTTCAGCGATTGGTTCGATATCTCTCTCCTTTCAGATCGAAATTGATCGGAGTTGCCTTGTTAGTGGTTCTCTATTCTCTGCTCGGCTTGACCGGACCTTACCTTATC
>JABDHL010000081.1 GCA_012972825.1 Chlorobiaceae bacterium | reverse complement strand
CCTTTGATGATCGTAATCATCCAGCTGCTCAAGTGCATAGGCATAGTTGGTGACTACCAGCAGCAGCGCTGTGGCTTCATCGGAAGTGACATCATAGCGTTCCAGAATATTTCGGGCAATTGTCAGCGATTGTTGTAACTCCTTCAACCTTTTTTTATTAGCTGTATACCCCCATGTGGTTTCGCAGCACGTCCGTTGTCCAGATACGGAACTGGGTACCCTGCTTTGAGTTTACACGGTATCCAACTGAAATGATTGCATCAAGGTTGAAATATTCAATTTGTCGCTCAATCTGACGTCCACCTTTTTTTTGAACTGTTGTAAAAAATGCAACAGTTGTTTTACGACCCAGTTCACAGCTGTCATAAATATTGCGTAAGTGTTTGGATAAAAAAGATTTATCTCGTCCAAACAAGTCTGAAAGCTGGTTAAGGCTTAACAGAGGATCATCATGGATAAACTGACCTACAAACCGGCTTGTCACGATCATGAAGAGTTTCTTCGTGAATCGAAAAAGGACGAGGTGTTCCGGAATGAATATGAAGCTTTTGCTCCTGCCTATACCCTTATCAGTGAACTGCTTCTTGCACGCCAACACTCGGGGTTGACTCAGGAGTCGATTGCCCAAAAAATCGGCACTGCAAAGAGCGCGGTATCCCGGTTGGAGTCAGACGGAAAACATATACCCTCCAAAACCACTTTCAGGAAATATGCGGAGGCTGTAGATTGAGAGTTTGAGATAAAACTTGTTTCCCAAAAAACAGGATTAGAGCACTGTTTGATCCATGAATAATCATTTCGACGAACGTTTTGAGTCTATAAGGGCACTTGCTGGAGAGATGCAAAGGCTGGCGGGGCTTGCCCTGCAGCAATACACCCCGGTTGTTGACAATATTATTAGCAGAAACAGCAAGGATGTTCATTACATCGAGCATACCCTCGACCGCCTGCTCGATTTTTGTTTCTTCGAACCGATGGTTCAGCTTTTTCGCAGACTTTGCTGCTATTTTTACGACATCGATCCAAACGCAACGGCGAGCTACGTGTACACCTACCGGGAGATGTGGGATTCTGAAGAGCTTAAAGAGTCTCCACCACGGTAACTTCAAGCAGTTGTTGCGAATTTTGCAACAAGTTCAGAAATATCGGTAAAGCTTGAAGTCAGTATCCAACAAGTGAGAGAAGGGATGGTATTCATTCTATTCAGTTGCGGTTCTGAACGAAGTATCCCTGCAACTCTTACTGTCTTCAATCAAAACAATTACATGAGGCAGGATCGAGAGTTCAGAAGGCAGCCGATTACATCCTTGGCCATCACAACAAAGACCCCGGTTGATCCGGTGCTTTTGTTTCCAGGTAAGCATGCTGCCATGATAGTATGATTGATTGTTTGTTTGCCTGTCATCATGCGGACATTGTCACCATGTTATTATGTCCTCATGATGAGGCCCATGTTTAGTGAGAACCGGTACCCAAGTCAGAAAGGTTGAGCAACTGGTACTGCTTGAGGGATTTTTCGAATGCGTTGCAGGTCTTCATCTGGTCAATCACCCGATCCAGGTCGGTGTAGTCGAACGCGGCGGTCCATTGCTGGATTTTCTGCATGGCGGAAATGAATGGTTCTGGTTTTCCATGCCGTGTAAGCACGCGCAGGCAGTCCAGATATTCCTCTCTGAATAATGTTGGTACAATTATTCTGCATGCATTGACAACAGACAATTCAGCGTTCATGACGAGGCGTGCCAGTCGGCCATTTCCATCAATGAATGGATGTACTTCCGAGACGATGAACATTGCAAGCAACGCCCTCGCCATGCCGGGTTGAACCGATGGCAACAGCTTGCTTCCCTCAATCATTGTTCCGCGTACGTTTCTCGGTGAAACGAACGTCGTGTTTCCTGCAAAATTCTCACGGTCTTTGAAATCACCGGGAGCCGCTTCCGGCCGTTCTTTCATCAGATCCAGATGGCGTTGCCGCAACTGATGCAAGACAGCTTCTCCTGGTGCCATCGACTGGTTTGACCACCCGGGATCAATGGCCTGCCTGAATACACCGAGAATGTCGTGAGAGTCTTTCGGGCGTTGGTCGATAATTTTCCCTTCAAGTACAATTCGCCGTGCTTCAGAGACATCGAATTCCGTTCCCTCGATAAAGTTGCTGAAATAGGACTCCAGAAACGCAAAATTGAAGCGCGCACTTCCGGTTGTGGCTGGTGACGGTTTTTGCATGAGAGGCATTGCTCGCAATGTGGCGGCCAACGTTTCAAAAAGGGCCAAACGCCGAGCGTCAAAAGGTGTACCTGCGGCCAGTGCCTGACCTGCTGCAGTGGCGAGTTGGGCACTTTTTGTTCCGAGAATGCTTCCGATGAGGTCATGCAACACGCTGAATTCCTTCTCAAACTTCAGGGTGGCAGCAATAGTGCGAGCTTCATCCCTGATGCGGTTGAGAGCCTCAGGGCCTCTCGATTCGTAAAAACTGATCAGCCGTTCTTCGACGGCAACACGCCCCATGGCTTTTCTGATCGCTCCACGACTCTGGGTGAGGTTTTCCATCAGCATGCGTGCTTGAGAGGGAAAAAATATGTTTCGTCCGGACATTGGCTGGTCACCTTGAACGTTACCGTGTCCCTTGACCAGAACGACTTGTAATCCTGGTAAATCGACAACCCTTTTGTAGCTGTAGCTGAGGTGCATCACGCCATCGACAGGCATACCTCCACTGAAGGCACTTCGATAGCCGATTACCGCACCAGGGAAAAGAGCAGCGAGGACTCGTATTCTGTGCAAAGCAATAATTGCCGGCCACTCCTTTTCTGGGCTGGCGCTGAGAACGCCAGAGACAATCCGCTTAAACAACCCGGTTTTCAGGTGCCGTTGTGCAGCTCTTATCTCAGCATCATTGAGTTCTGCATAAAGGATCAGAGAGTCATCGACTGTCGTGTTTTTTAGCGATGTCTTCATGATTTCGGTCGGATTGTCGCGTTATTCATCCTAATGCATCGAGTTTGTCGCAAATATCAACCTAACCAAATCCTTGAGAAAAGGCAAATGTGTCGAAATAATTCGGGGTATTTAGGGGACGTACATGACTATGTGTATTTAATTCTTGAAAACAGTACATTAAAGGGTGAACTGTTGCTATAAGCTCAAGAAAAACAACCAACGCATATAATGCCGAGAGGAGCAAGACTGGATAAACCGGGAACCCTGCATCATGTGATGGTTAGAGGAATCGAGGGAAACCGGATTGTTACAGGTGATGATGACCGTTATTTGTTCTTGTCCCGTATGGGTATTGTTGCCGCAGCAACAAAGTCTTGTTCGTCTCTGTCATGGGAGTGTTTGCCAAAGCAGGAATAAGCTCGCTCGGCGGTACGCTGGTTCCTCGTGAACCGCTTGAAGTTCTTACAGAGGAAATACTCAGGCTCATATCGATACACAACCGGGTCAAGAGCAAAGTGACTATGCCTCCGCAACGAGCACTCAGGTTCCTGTGCAGGCAACCCGCAATATAGGTCGTCGAATCAGGCGGAAGGTTTTACCGTTTACACAATAATCCTACCGTTGCATTGCAAAGCACGAAAAAAAGAGGCGGGTTGCTCACTTTCGCAGAATCTCGTACACCTTATCGTTTTCTGGTATTCGACATGCCGAAGCCATCAGGCAAAACTTTGAGCAACGCGGTACAGAGCTCCTTCACCCGGTGTCAGCCTTTTCGATTGAGTTTATTGAAGAAAAGCAGGTGCAATGGAATGCATTCAGCAATCGTATTGGTCTTGTTCATAAATTGTTTTTGAACCAGTGACTTTTTCGGGTGTTGTTCTATGTTTTTTATTGTACCAGGAAAACCATATTTTGCATAGATAATCGAATATTCGTCGATTATCTATGCAAAATAATGACCTCATGCAACTCGAAAAGAAGCTCAGCTCACTGGGTGGAGTGCCTCTGACGCACGGAGCACTTGTCTCCATGCTCAAAGAGTACAGGTCTCCGAACGATAAAATTGTCCGGTTGATAGATGAAGGGTGGCTTGTACCCATCAAGAAAGGGCTTTATGCCGTTTCACCTGAACGGACAACGATTCCCATTTCCACACCGCTGCTGGCAAATCTCCTCTATGGGCCATCCTATGTTTCGATGGATTATGCGCTGTACCATTACGGGATTATTCCCGAGCGAGTGGTTGAGGTGACTTCAATGACCACCAGGCGTGGGAAGGTGTACGATATTCCGATAGGCCGGTTTTCCTATACGCATTCTCCTCTTGATTTTTATCCAGTCGGAATTGATCGTGTCGAGAATACCGATAAAACAGGTTTTTTGATGGCCTCTCCAGCGAAGGCCTTGTGTGACAAGCTTGTGTTTACCCGGAACCTGAATATCGCATCACAACGTGCATTGCAGGAACTGCTGATGGATGACCTGCGCCTCGATGAAGAGAGTATCACCCGCTTTGACCCGAAGGTGATAGAGGCTTGTATCATGCTTGGAATGAAAGAAAGAATGCTGCGGGCATTGCTGGAGCTTGTCCACTCGATGAAAGGAGATGTGAAATGAGTGTGCTCGGCCAGATGCTTGAGAAATATGATACGACCACAGTCGAAGGGAGAGTCAATGGACTGAGGGAGGTGATGCAGGAGGTTGCACTTGCCGGTTTGTATCGTGGCGGATTTTTTGACCGGGCAGCTTTTTACGGAGGCACCTGTCTCAGGATATTTTATGGGTTGCCAAGGTTTTCAGAGGATCTTGATTTTTCATTGCTGACGTCTGACGCCGATTTTTCTCTGGAGCCGTATTTCAGGGCAGTCATGGCTGAATTTCTCTCACTGGGTCTTAATGTTGAGATTTCGTCGAAAAAGAAAACAGTCCGGACAGGGATAGAGTCGGCGTTTTTGAAGAGCGACACGCGTTTGTTCAGTCTTGCCGTGCACGGAGAAAAAACGGTTAAAATCAAGTTTGAGGTTGATACGCTTCCACCATTGGGATTTTCAACAGAAGAAAAACTCCTGCTTGAGCCATTCTCATTTTATGTCAAGTGTTTTGGTTTGCCTGATTTGTTTGCAGGAAAAATGCATGCATTGTTGTTCAGAAACTGGAAGAGCCGTGTAAAAGGGCGGGACTGGTACGATTTCGAATGGTATGTCAGGAAAGGTGTTCAGCTTAATTTATCCCATTTTGTCAGTCGAGCTCAACAGAGTGGTCATTTGATGGAGTCTCAGCTCTCTGAACAGGATTTTCGCCGGCAGTTGAAAGAGAGAATCGACTCCCTCGATGTGACATTGGCCAAGAGCGATGTATCGAGGTTTGTGGGTAATGCTGACAGCCTGAAAATCTGGTCACGTGAATATTTCCATCAGTTGGCAGAGCGGATAATCATTTGCAGAGGTTGATGGCAGACGCGGGAATAGGGATAAAAAAAACAAAAATCGATCAGGATTGATGATGAGAGAAGTAATTGTTTTTTATTTTTATTTATAGATTTTGATAAAAAATCTGCGATGCGGATGCGACATGAAAATTTATTTATCCCTGTAACTCTTATTATATCAATAGCATATAGCTTCAGTATGTTTTTGGCTTCTTTAGCCCTCACAAGGCGTTTGGGGTTCCAAAAATCCTGCTATATGATTTTGGAAAGTGGGTATTATCTGCATCATAAAAGCCCTGCTATACTTTATTCTTTTGATTACTATAAAGAGAAGTCAATGGTTAATTATTGCATCATCGTACCATGAAATCTCGTTTAAGCATCAGAGACCGGATTACCCTGTCCGTTACCATGAGGCGAGGTGAAATTGTCTTACGCTCTGATTTTGAGCAAATGGGGAGCCAGAGCCAGATCAGCCGGATCTTCAGTGATTTTGTCAAAGAGGGGCGTCTCGTTCGTCTCGGGCACGGAGTGTTTGCTAAAGCCAGAATCAGCTCGCTCACCGGCAAGCCGGTTCCTCGTGAACCGCTTGAAGTTCTTGCAGAGGAAACACTCAGGCGTCTTCATATCGATGCACAACCGGGTCAGGCACAACGTGACTATGCTTCGGGAAAGAGCACTCAGGTTCCGGTGCAGTCAACCTTCAATACGGGTTGTCGTCGAATCAGCCGCAAGTTAATACTCGGTAACCGTACCATTCGGTATGAAAACAATTACAGCGCGAGATCGTGATCTTATTCTTGATGTGCCGGGCGGTGCTATGATGTGCAGCGAATTTTTGATATGTTTCGTGTATTGTTACTAAACATGCTTGCGTATACAGGCAAGGCTTGAATTGAAGCAAAGAAAAAGGAGAACCATGGTGGTTCAACAAATTACGCTTGATATTCCTGAAAAGATACTGCTTGCTGAAAAGACTGATGCACTTGTTTTCGGAAGGGAATTGAGGGTGCTTGCGGCAGTCAAGCTGTTTGAGATGGGGAGGTTATCATCCTGTCGTGCCTCAGAGCTTGCCGGAATGAGCCGGGTTGAATTTTTACTCAGTCTCAATCGCTATAATGTATTTCCCCTGGCATCTGAATTACAAGATTTAGAGTGCGACCATGCTTCAAGCCATTAGCCATATCTCTCCGTTTCTCGCTTGCTTTAGAAAATTCGCATTGTAATTGTTTTGCTTGATGATATGCTTGCCCGTTGAACTGCTTATGCTGAATGGAAAAAGACAACCGCCTTATCTATCAAGTCAATGTTTCAGGATCTTCAGGGGCAGTATGAGTTTTCATGGTCGGAGCAATAAGTTAGACTATGATATAACGTGC
>JABDHL010000080.1 GCA_012972825.1 Chlorobiaceae bacterium | reverse complement strand
CATGCAAATAGGCGCACAGTACGGCGATGAAATCAGCCTGGATAGAGAAGGCTACACTGTGCCGCTCATATCAGGCAAAACCTTCACCGGTTACCTCGGTGTAGCTGCAAGCCATGATCGTGATCTGCAACTCAATAACTTCAAAGTTGAGGCTGGATACTTTATCTACTCCTGGCTTTTTGCAAAACTCGCTTACTCAGACGTCGCAAATGCAAATGTCATAAAATCAAGTCCCTATGACGTGCATCAGCCAACCATTGCGCCAGCGCTTTCCGCGTGGTTGTCCCCGGCAGTTTCTCTTACCGGAACATACACCTATTTTACAAAAGAGAGGACCACAAACGCAATAACCGGTGTTACCAATCAGAACACTTTTGCTTTGGCTGTCAGGGCAAGTTTCTAAACAGAGAATAACCTATCTCTTCGAAAAGAGTACATAACTTCAAATTGCACTCTCGGAGTATCGCGGCTTACGGGCGACCCTGGTGGTCGCCCTCCGTGGTCGTTTCTGAAGCACTTCACAGAAAATGACTCCGTAATAAAACTGACTTGGTTTTGGAAATAAAAAAATGCCATCCTGAGACAAACTCTATCACTGCTGCCAAATGAATGCGAGGTTCTGTGCTTTCATTCCCTCTGCGATTTTCCAGCCAGGCAATGACGCGCTTGCCGACTTTTCTTCCGCATTCAAGTTGCATGGTTTTAGGGCTTACCTCCTTTCTTGTCAAAAACAGGCATCATAACGACTAACCGCATACCCACCATAAAACGGAAATTCGGTCTGGAACTTCCGTTCAAAGAATCCGAATCGACCGCACATTGAATAATCTGTTGTATAGCTTAAGTGAAAATTTGTATTTCTTTCAACAGCTCTCTAAATTTCAATTGAAATATTAATTTCTTATGGTTTTAAAATCCGTTTCATGAAGTGACAAGTGGGATGTAACTGGTAACAAATCAGATAAAGGAGACCATAATGCCACCTTCAATGCCTGATCCAAACCTTATCGCTCGTTCAAAGGAGTTTTCATTCATTCTCCATTGGCATCTCTGGCATGGACTATACAACGACGAACTATCCAAACGAAACAAAATGGGCTTCGGATATCGTTGTGGAGTGTTTTACCCCAATGGCTCACGGTATGGCTACCACCACGACGACTGGCCTGCATTTTTCGATGTTGTAGCGAGCATGGGTTTGACCATGTTGAGTATTGATGCTCTTTTCTGTTATTGGACGTATCCGTCCTGCCGAACTTATATTGATTCGCTGGGAGCAAAATTTGACTTCCCATAACGAAGTTTAAAGTGTATGGTGAGTTGACCTGCCATGTGGCATGTGTATTCAAGATAATCAATGGTTACGGGATACACTTTACACCCACACATCAATAATATCGTTCCACCGCGTGCTGTATCGGGGCGATAGCCGCTCCTGATGCGGCTTCCAGCTCTCGGCGTTTTCCGCTGCCAGCCGCACCGCACCTCGCCCATACCGCTGGTTGATGGCATCCATGACCTGCATGAGCTTTGCATCGCGCTCATCTGCAGCCGGCGCTGCTTCAGCAAAAAGTGAAAGCGTTATGCTGCATGATGCTTTTGGCACAATGCCGCTGACAATAACACCTGCCTTTTTATACACTTTTCCCTCACGAAATATACCGGCAAGAATTGTCTCTGCTGCTTTCAGCATTGCAATGGAATCCTGCGTCGGATGCGGCAGGGCTGCCGTGCGGGTTCCCCAGTAACGCTTATCCAATTCATCGAACGGGCTGGTAGCAATGAAGACCGTCAGCATTGATGCAAGCGAATCCTCTTTGCGCAGCTTTACAGCGCATTTGCCGGCGAATGTTGCCACTGCCTGCTGCAGCTCGGCAAGTGAGCTCACGTTTCGGCCAAAAGAACGCGATGTGCAGATGCTCTGCTTTGCGGGCCGCACCAGCTCCATCGGCAGGCATGATTTGCCCTGCAGCTCTGCCTGAATTCTTGCGCCGACGATGTGCAGGTGCTTTCGTATCCAGGAGGCAGATGCAGCGGCTAAGTCAGCGGCGGTCTCAATCCGCTTTGCCTGCAGCAGCTTGCTCCACTGCCGCCCGATGCCCCAGATATCCTCGACCTTGGTGTGCAGAAGTGCGGCCAGGATCTCTTCAGCGGTTGCAAGCACGCAGACGCCTTGATAGTGCGGGTTCTTTTTTGCCAGCCGGTTGGCAATTTTGGCAAGCGTTTTGGTTGGCGCCATGCCGACGCACACGGGAATGCCGGTATGCTTGCGGACCGTCTTGCGCATTTGCCTGGCATAGTCTGGCAGGTCGAAGCGGCTGAAGCTCGACATATTGAGAAACGCTTCGTCGATGGAATAGACTTCGATTTCAGGGGTAAGTGCGGCCAGCGTTGTCATCACACGTGAGGACATATCGCCGTAGAGCGCATAGTTCGAGGAGAAGACTGCCACATCATGCTGTTTTAGCAGCAGGCGGCATTTAAACTCTGGCGTGCCCATCGGGATGCCGAGCGCTTTGGCCTCTTCAGAGCGGGCGATGATGCAGCCGTCGTTGTTTGAAAGCACGACGACAGGGCGCAGGCGCAGAGCGGGATTGAAAGCGCGCTCG
>JABDHL010000079.1 GCA_012972825.1 Chlorobiaceae bacterium | reverse complement strand
TGAAAGCTGTAAAGCTATAATTTTGCTTTGTTGCCTTTCTTTTTTGTATTTCTGTCCTTGAAAGAGGTACCGTTTTTCGAATAGCTCAGTTTAGGTATGCATTGTTGCCAATCTCCACCAGCAGCCCGGCACGGTTCACCAGATGATTACAGAACTCATCAACAGAGGGCGGCGTATAGTTCTTCTCGCTCAAAACAACAAGGCGTTCGTGCATTTTTGCCTGCATGGCATCCTTGCCGACCTCATCTGTTTTCAGCTCTTCCTGCATCCAGAGAGAGAGCGGGCCAAGCACCATGCGGGCACGTTTTGCCGGAATCAGCACTGCAATCTCACGGCGTTTGTCCCTGAGTTCAAGCAGATAATCGAGCACTGCATTGTAAAGTTCAACCCGGGTCTCCGGCAGAAATTCCCTGTTTTTCCACAAAATCGCCATGATCTGTAGAATCATCGGCACGGCTGCCAGCTGGCGCAGCCCCTTGTTCTTCGGGGCATTCAGGTATGCAATCATTTTGCGGGTTCGTTCAGCGGCCTTTGCACGCTGCTGACGCTGCCAGTCCTGAGGAATCAATCCCTCATCAGAGGACTCCTTCAAAAAAGCCGCTCTGAACCAGTTCGCTAAAAAGCGCTCCTGCTGTTCTTTGGTGAAATCCTGCACGTCGGAGCGTTCGTAGTCTGCCTCAAGCTCAATTCCCTCATCTTTGCGATAGCCTGTCGCACGCGATGTCACTACAAAACAGGCCTTGCTGAAACCGCTCCAGGCTGCATCAATCCACTGGCAAACCTTTATCCGCTCTTCCCTGTTGCTGATTTCATCGAGGCCGTCAAGCAACACAAGAGATGTTCCCGTCTGCAGCCACTCATCAAACACTTTGGAGCCAAGAGTGTTGTGGTGCTTTTCACTCCAGAATGCCAGACTGGCAGGCAGCGACTCGTATCGGCCGTTTTCCTGACGCCGAAGCTCGCGCAGCGGCAAATAAAAAACATTGAGCAGCCCAGAGAATCCAAGCCTTAAGGAGTGATCCCGATCAAGCGCGCACAAGGCATAATACTTGAGCAGTGTTGTTTTGCCTGCGCCCGGATCGCCGATAACAAGCAGCATCCGACGCACCCTGAAGGCCTCCCGCATCACTCTGTCGGGGGTGAGAATATCGCCATCACCAGACTCCTGCGGCATACTTCTCTTTCCGGAAGAGCGGTCAGGATCCTGGCCCCTTGAAAAACGCAAAGGCACAAAGGTATCATCATCGAGGTTGACCTTGACACTCTCGACACCCGGCAAACCGAGCATTCTGATATAACCCAACTCCTCTTTCAAAGTATTCTGGTAGCGTTCAGCCTCTTTTGCATGGAGTTTTTCGGGTTGTGGTGTTGAACCGGAAATCTTGCGACAGGGCAACACGAAGCTCCCCATATACGATGGGGAAGGAAAAACACTGGTATCGAGCGTCCACTCTTCGCGAGGAGTATCCTCATAACGAATCGGAAAGATGGTTACCTGATTGCCATAGAAGGTGGCATACATGGCGCTGTTCGGATATTGCCGTGTCTGATATGAGGCTCCGGCAGCAAGCTTCAGGTATCCGCCATTAGCCGCAACAATTTTTTCTGTCACAACCTGATGGAAGTGACCCTGAAGCAGCACATCAACCGAGGCTTCAAGCTTTGCCCGGATGTTTCCCTGCTCAACAGGACTTAACCAGTCAAGCGGATGGTGAATCAGGGCAATGGTCAGGTCGGCTTCAATCTGCGCTAACTGCTTTGTTGCATCATCGAGACAGCGCCGGCCCAGAAAAAGTTTTTCATGGTCGTCGTCGTCAATACAGAACAGCGCACTATTCAGAGGCAGAATCGCAACCTTGCTCTTCCTGATAGAGACAAGCTCTACCGGGCTGCAGGTTGTGCTGGAAGGAAATGAGCGGATCCCACTGAAATAGTTGTTGTACCAGGCGGCAAACGCCTGCAACTTCTGAGTCAGATGGGGAGTTGGTGTTTCATTGTCAAAATATTCATCGGCATCATCATTGCTGTCGAGTGTTCTGGCAAGACCCTTGCCCATCTTACGATCAACATCATGGTTACCGGGAACAATGAACAACCTCTCCTTTTCCAGTCCAGCAGCATCAAGCAGGGCATTGAAAAATTCAGTTGAATAGGCATACTCTTTAGCCTTTCCGTTTTGAGCAATATCTCCGGTTGCAAAGATGAGATCAGGGACATGACCCTCTTTTCGAAACCGTCTGACGGAAGAAACAAGAGCATTCAGAATGACCTCCTGACTGTAAGGGCCTTTATCACTAAGATGGAAGTCCGAAACATGGAGCCAGGTAACCGCTCTGGCAAGCTCACCTGTTATTTTCAGGGTCTCCTGATAACCTTGCTCCGCTGCCGTAGCGATAGTGATGTTTTCGGCATACTCATTCGATTCTGCTTTCATCAGGCCCAGGAATCATGTTACGTTCTTGCAGAATACTGTGGACAACCGGATGGAGATCGCACCAGCCATCACTATCATAGCCAATAAACCGAAAAATTAAGGACAATAAAATCATTACTGATCTCTCTATACAGATTATTCAGTTTTAAATGGTCAAGAGAAAAGCGTTCGTAGACTGAAGATAGAGGAAGCATAACACATTGCCCTTTGGAATTAAATGCCCGTCATCTTCGAAACGGCTATCCGGCTCGTCCTACCAACACCGGGCATTCATGCTGCTGTTTGCCCTGAGAATTAACAGGGGCAGGGTTATCAATCTGTTCAGAGGCAGTCATCCGACTTTGCTTTTGAGCTACGGGACGAAGACCAGGCGGAAGCCAATGTTGTTGTTACGGTTGTCGGGGGTGTTGTTGTTGCGATACGCCGACCGACAGTTCTCAGCATTGTTGTTCCAGCTACCACCACGAAGCACACGGTTCGAACCCACGATTCATACCCTTTTACACTTCACAAGCTAACAATTTACAGCTTATCTTTTTTCTGAATTCTCTGGCATTGGCATATTCTGTAAATGCTACTAATGGCAGAAAATGGTTTGCATACTCTTTTTGTGACCATCGCTCAGTCTCCAGATTGGTTGCAAAGAGTCCTGATTTCTTGATAAATCTTTTTTTGCTACGCGATGCAAGCCGCACTCGATCTGAAAAGAGCAGATAGCCCAGAAACGGCAACCCTTTACTGGCCTCGTTTAAACAAAATGGCTTCAGCACAAGCTGCAACTCCTTTGCGATAAATTCCTGAAACCTGTAGCCTATTTCCAGCAGATCCTCTTTTTTATGATGCCACAAGACCATATCGTCCATATAGCGCACATAAGCCGGTACACGCAACACCTCTTTGAGATAATGGTCAGCCACCGACAAATAGTGATTGGCAAAGTACTGGCTGGTCAGGTTGCCAATAGGAACACTTTTATGCTCTCTGGTAGCATATCCGTCAATAATTTTCCCGAAAATCGAGAGCAGAAGCTCATCTTTGAACAACCTGCGAAGCTGTTGTTTCAATATGGTATGATCAATACTCTCAAAATATTTGCGAACATCCAGTTTTAAAAACCAGCGGTAGCGGCGATTATGCTCCCTTGCATGGTCAAGAGCGGCATAAGTGCCTTTTCCGGAACGGCTTGCAAAACTGTCAACAGTCTGGATTTTTTCAAATGAGGCGTGACAAACATTCATGAGCGCATGGTGCATGACACGCTGCGAAAAAGGGGCGGCACATATCAGCCGTTTTTTCGGGTCGTAAATGGTGAAGTAACGATAACTTCCAGTTTCGACAGAACCTGACGTGAGTTGCCGGTGCAACAGCTGCAAATTTGCCTGCAAATGTTCTCTATAGGCACAAACACAGGGTTTTGAAAGTTTCCCTTTTTGCGCTTTGTAAAATGCTTCGTAAAGGTTTTTCAGATCCGCAATCTTTTCAAGCAACTGCCCCTGGCGTTTCATCGGTCTCTGGCTTGTCTATAAAATAGTGAGCAAAACGCATAGCTTTCTTCTCGCCTATTCCTTTTATGCCCAACATGCCCTTTACGGTTATCGCTTCGAGTTTTGCAAGCTCAGCAAGCTCCTCATCGGTAAACACGATAAACGCTGACAGTCCTTCGGTTGCCGCCACCTGTTTACGTATTCCACGAAGATGCGAAAACTTCTGAAAGGTTGGCTCATCGAGTACCTGACGATAATCAACCTTTGCTCTGCTCTCTGAGGGAATAGTAACAGCCTGCTCAAGATAACGAACACAAAAGCACCAGGCAGCTCCGTTATCGTTGCTTATCAGCTTTTGGCCAACTTCCAGAATCTTGTGTGTTTTCAGAAAGGTATTCATCTCCTGTTCAGCGCCACCGTCACCAAGAGAAACAGTAAAAAGTTTTATCTGCATAAGCGCAAAAGCAAAGACTGGTTTTATAAGCTCGGAAAAAAAGCCTTACGTTTTCAAAAAAAAAATTTAGACCACCTGTGGTGGTCATTTCTGTTGTCGTTTGTTACCATAACATTTTGGCGTGCGGCGCTCGTCCCTCACTGCCTCTCACCAAAATGTTGGCACTGCACTCTCGCTCAAAAACAAAGCCGGAATGAGCTGCTAACTGACTACGGGACGAAGACCAGGCGGAAGCCAAAGGAGCCGTCACGGATGTCGGGGGTGAAGTTGCCGCGAAACGCCGACCGACAGTCCACAGCAAAGTTGCCCCAGCTACCACCACGAAGCACACGGTTCGAACGTGTTTTTTCATTCCACCAACTATCAGTCCACTCCCATACATTACCAGCCATATCGTAAAGTCCTTCCGGGGTGGCTCCGTCGGGATAGCTGCCGACTGGTGTTGTTGCTCCTACATTATTATCATAGTTGAGCAATTTTGAGGTTGGTTCACCCTTCTCGTCTGCCCATGGATATTGACGAACTTTCTTTCCTATTGTTCCCTGCCTTCCTCCTGCTGCCCACTCCCACTCAACTTCTGTTGGTAAACGATAGATTTTGGGTTTCTCATCTTTATTCTCCAACAGAGACAACCACAGGCAATAGGCTCGTGCGGCATACCATGTTACACGAACCACAGGCTGATCCTCACCGTCGAATTTTCTCACTTCATCATACTCTGAACGAAAAAGAGTGGCAAGACCGTCTTTACCTTCCTTGAGGTACTTTGTAAATCCATCATCCCATGTTTTCTTTTCTGCAATCTCTATCAGCTTTTCCTTGAATCCTGGCGATTTCCCAATTGCAGCAATGAATAAGCGGTAGAGCTTGTTGGTTACTGGATATTTGGCGACATAGAGATCAGCTACGGGCTCTTCCTTTCCTGTCTCCGAATAGATATAGCTTCCACCTGGAATCAAGATGTACTCTGCATTCTGCTCATTTTTGTTAAGTATTGATTTGGTGGTTCCTAATACTGGCTTTTCAGATCCAAGTTCTTCTATCTGGCCGCCAAGGGCACGAATCAACTCATCTGTTCTACCGGCAACATCTTTGTTTTTTGCAAGCTTCTTTACCCTGAAATCCAGCAAAGCCTCAAGAGCAAATGGCTTTTTGATGGCTTTCAGACAGTCGAGTATCACCCGCTGACATCCGGCTGAGGTTGTAGGGTCAAGTAGTTTTTTACAAAGGGAGTCAACCTTTAGCCCTTTGGCTTCTTCAATGATAGTTTGCAACAAAAGTTGCTGCTTTGGTGTCAATGCTTCACTATGATGCGAATTGAAAAGCTTTTCCATGAAGCAATCAAAGATGTTGGCATCAACTGAGCTGAAAAAAAAACGAATAGGTTCTTCCCACCAGTCTTTCCCGAAATAGGTTACAAGCGTGTTGAGTTGATCATAGGGCCGATCTTCCTTGAGCTGAATACCGGCAAGATATTCACGGAATGATTTGTGACGGAAGAGGTACTCTCTGCCCGCACTATCAACCAGCAAGCCAGCACGCTTGACCAGATAATTGCAAAATATTTCAGGAGTGGGAGCGGGTTCGGGAGTATTGAGAGTATCGAGCCGTCCCTTCATGATGGAGTGCATGTCGGCTCTCGGAGCTTCGTCTTTTTTTAGCGTTCCCTGCATCCAGAGCGAGACTGGAGCAAGAACCTGGCGGGCATCTATTGCTGAGAGCAGCGGCTTGATTTTCTTTCGCTTATCCCTGAATTCGAGCAGGTAATTGAGTGCTGCATCGTAGAGTTCCGCCCGGCTTTCCGGCATATACTCCCTGTCTTTCCAGAGAATTGCCATGATCTGCAGAATCATAGGAATGGCTGCCAATTGACGCAAGCCCTTGTTCTTCTCTGCTTTCAGGTGTGCAACAATTGTTTGTGTACGCTGATCGGCTACCTTCGTTTGCTTTACCTGCCATCCAGCTTCATCAAATCCTTCTTCACAGGGTTCTTTCAGAAATGCTGCAGTAAACCAGTTCTTTAAAAACCGCTCCTGCTGATCCGGCGTGAAGTCCTGTACATCTGCCCGTTCGTAGTCGCACTCAAGCTCAATACCTTCCTCTTTATTGTACCCTGTCGACCGCGATGTAACCACAAAAAAGGCTTTGGTGAACCCTGCCCATGCGTTGTCAATCCACTTGCACACTTCGATGCGGTCAGCAGTGTTGCTGATTTCATCAAGGCCGTCAAGCAATACCAGTGAAGTTCCGCTGTTAAGCCAGTCTGTGAAAACATCAGCTGCAATAGTCTGATGGTGCTTTTTAGCCCAGTTGGCAAGGTTTGCCGGCAGTGAAATGTAGTCTCCTTCTTTATCACGGACAAGCTCACGAAGCGGGATATAAAAGACATTGACCGGTTCGGTAAAGCCAAGTCTTTTATAATCCTCAAGTGCGCACAAGGAATAGTACTTGAGCAGCGTTGTTTTGCCTGCACCCGGATCACCGATAACAAGCAGCATCCTTCTTCCTCTCCGGTCGTGAAATGCCTGTTTCATAATCTGGTCGGGATAGAGAATATGCTCACTCCCTTGCTGGCTATTTTTTTTATTACTACCGTTCTCCTGCCTGTCAGAAAGGCGCAAAGGTACAAATGTATCGTCATTCAGATTGACCTTGATACTCTCAATACCTGGCAGGCCAAGCATACGGATATAGCCAAGCTCAACCTTGATTATTGCCTTATAAGATTTGTATTTCAATTGGTTTTTATCAGCGTTTTGATTACCTGATGGCTGCTGTGGTGAGCCGGAACTATCAAAACCTTTAACCGGAAAGCTTTTGGTATATGGTGGTGCAGGAAAAATGCTTGTATCGAGAGTCCATATTTCCTGGGGTTTATCAACGTAGTGAATGGGAAAGATTTCGACATGATTACCTTCAAACGTGGCGTACATCGCACTGTTTGGATGTTGCCTTGTCTGGTAGGCCGCTCCAGCTGCAAGTTTAAGGTACCCGCCATTCGCTGATGCAATACCTTCTGTCTCTGTCTCGTGATAGTGACCCTGAAGCACCAGATCAACGGCTGCGCCAAGAGTTGCCTTGATGTTTGCTCGTTCAATTGGGCTTAACCAGTCGAGGGGGTGATGAAGCAGGGCGATTTTCAGATCGGCTTCAACCGGAGATTGTAACTGCTTTACAGCACTATCCAGACAACGGCGTCCGATGAAAAGTTTATTATTATCGTTATCGTCAATGCAGAAGAGGGCGCTGTTCAGGGGCAAAACTGCGATCCGTGTATTCCTGATGGTGATAACTTCTACCTGGCTGCAGGTTGTGTCCGTGGGAAATGTTCTTATACCCTTGAAATACTCATTGTACCATGCCGAGAAAGCCTGAAGTTTTTGAGTCAGATGAGGTGTAGGTGTTTCATTGTCAAAATATTCATCGGCATCATCATTGGATTCGAGGGTTCGAGCAAGACCTTTTCCCATCTTACGGTCAACATCATGGTTGCCGGGAACAATGAACAGGCGCTCCTTTTCCAGCCCAGCAGCATCAAGCAGGGCATTGAAAAATTCTGTTGCATAGGCATACTCTTTGGCCTTTCCGTTTTGAGCAATATCTCCGGTTGCAAAGATCAGATCAGGCACATGACCCTCTCCCCGCAAACGCCTGACTGAGGAGACAAGAGCATTAAGGATGACCTCCTGATTATAGGGGCCTTTATCGCTCAAATGGAAGTCCGAAACATGCAGCCAGGTAACAGCCATAATAAGGGATGGAATGGGTTAACCGGAAATGAGCTGTTTACAATATAATGCAAACTTTATAGAAAGTGTATTCTATACAAATTGATATACATACGATATCGCCAATGCCCCTCTCAGCTGCTATCCCAGCCAGGCAAAAGCCAGACGCCACAGCAATCAATAATGAGGCAAAAGCAGGCAGAAAGCAGAAGAAAGATCAGATGTAAAAGCAAACAGCAAAACCGGCGATAAAAGGCAGACATCAAATGGGTAGCTCAACAGTTGTGATCGATCGTTCGAAGACGCTACACAGTGGCTCAGCTTTCCTGTATTGGACTTCGGATGACCTGAATACCGGGGGGAACGAATGCGATTATCAGCAGAACCGATGCTGTGAAGTTGACGATTTCAACTCCATCTTGAATGCTGATCAGGAGAACTCCGACCAACAACAGGATGCTCTGCCAGTTTGCATGGATTAACCTTTTGGGTTAATAAAAATGTATTGTTCTAATAAGATTTGTTACCTTACTGATGAACATTCGTTACCAAACACGCAAGCTGCAGAAGAGTGTCGAGAGCCTTTCTGCCATCAAGAAACATTATGGTGACAGGGCAAAAAAGGTGGATCTCCGTCTTGAACAGTTGTCGCAGGCGCCAGATCTTGATGCTATGAGAACCGTACCAACAGCTCATTGCCATGAATTAAAAGCTGATAGGCTTGGTGAGTTAGCTGTGGATATTTGTCCAAACCATAGAATGTTATTTATGCCAGATCATAATCCTGCTCCTCTTAAGGAAGATGGTGGGCTTGATTGGAAACAAGTTACCTGTATTGTGATTACAGCGATTGGAGAGGATTACCATTAAAACGAGAGGAATACCATGTATAAGACAATGGAAGATATTGCAATAGCTCGTGAAATCATTTCTTGCCCCGGTGATACGCTTGCCGAACATATTGAGTTCACAGGGATGAGTCAGGCGGAGTTAGCAGAGCGAATGGGCAGACCAAAGAAGACTATCAATGAAATCATTCAGGGTAAGGCGCAGATTACTCCGGAAACGGCATTACAACTTGAACGGGTAGTTGGTATTCCTGCTACGTTTTGGATTAATCTTGAACGTAACTATCGCCTGAGGCTTGCTGAAATTGATGAGGCAGAAACTCTTTTACAGGCAAAAGAGTGGGCAAAAAGGTTTCCCTGCAATGCCATGAAGGCAAAGGGGTGGATTGCCTTTGAAGGCGGTTCAGCTAACGCAGGGAAAGCACTGCTCTCCTTTTTTAACGTGGCGAGTTTTGAAGTGTATGAAAAGTTCTATCACGGACAGGTTTATGCTACAGCTTATAGTATGAGCGAAAAAAACAGCAAAGACCCATACTCTGTTGCTGCATGGCTACGGCAGGGAGAGCGACAGGCTGAATTGCTTCAGGTGCCTGATTTTGACAGAAGTACTTTTGAGAAAACATTGCAGGAGATAAAAAAGCTTGTGATCAGCGGTGCCGATGATTTCTTTCCTGAACTTCAGGAGCTATGTCGGAAAGCCGGAGTAAAGGTTGTTCACACCCCCTGCCTGCCTAAAGCGCCTCTGCATGGTTCAACCCGATGGATGAAGGGCAACCCCCTGATTCAGCTTTCAAACCGGTTGAACAGAAATGATATTTTCTGGTTCACCTTTTTCCATGAAACGGCTCATATCCTGAAGCATAACAAAAAAGATGTTTTTGTTGAGGGAATGGAATACTCCGGTGACGGCAAAGAGAAAGAGACTGAAGCCGACACCTTTGCGGAGGAGTGCCTTATGAGTTGCAGGCAGATCGATGCCTTTGTCATGGAATGAAAAAGATTAATTGCATATTACAGTAAATAAAGTACTTATCCCGTTGTATTCCAGATTACCGCTCTTGATATGTGCAACACATGTTTTGCTCTCAGCGCTCTGCAAAACGTAACGGGTTTATGGGAATATTTTCGGTAAAGCATTCATAGGACATACCCATGACTACTGAAAGCCATATCGAGCATAGCCTGATCGATACATTGGAAGATCTCAAATACACGTATCGTCCAGA
>JABDHL010000078.1 GCA_012972825.1 Chlorobiaceae bacterium | reverse complement strand
TCCTGAAAGAATTGTTTGCCAGAGATCTTGATAGAGAGCCTTTGGCGTCAGGCCCGATTGCAGAATTCGGGAATTTTCCCCACGTACTTCTTCAGCAGAATACCCGGTAAGTTGTGTAAACATCGGGTTGACGTATTCTATATCCCCCATCGGGTCAGTAATAATGACAACAGCGGGACTTTGCTGTATTGCAGCACTCAGTTTTTGAAGCTTATTTTCAGACAGTTTGCGTTCTGAGATATCGTTAATAATGCAATAAAAGACGACTTTGCTCTCAATTTCAATAGTATTGCTGACTACCTCTACATCACGGATGGAGCCATCTGCTCTCCGGTGAAGACTTGAAAAATTATTCACGGTAGATGACCTGAATGTTAAAAGGTCACGCATTACCATTTCAGGTGACTTCGTGGTGATTTTATCAATATGCATCTGGCACAGTTCATCGGTGCTCCACCCATAAAACGCAGCAGCAGAAGGGTTTGCATCAATGATGTTGCCTTGATCGTCAATGATCAGCATGATGGATGAGTGCCCTTCAAACAGCTTTCTGAAACGATCTTCGCTTTTTTTCAAGACAGCTTCTTCAGCTTTTTTTCGTTCTGTGATATCGGAGCCAATACCAATAATGAATGGGTCACCATTGAGTATTATTTTTTTGCCCGATATTCGAAACCATCGGAATTCAGGTCCGCCGTGAATAAGGATTTTAACCTCTTCTGATTCTTCAGATCCGTATTGCAGGATATTCGTCATTTTTTCAGCAACCAATGCTTTGTCAGCCGGATGAATGGTATCTATTGCATAGGTATTCATCATTTCACTATCTGGTTTCCCTACAACAACGTCTCGTTGGAAAGTATTCCACACAGCATAATGTCCTTCGCCGTCAACCATATAAAAAGCACCGGGAATTGCCTCAATAAGGGCTTTGCTGAACGTTTCCTGACTTTTCGACTTATTCTCTGCAAGTTTTAATTCTGTAATATCCTGTGCAACAATATAGAGTTTTGTCCTGTTCCCATCATTATCAGCAATGGGGGAAATAGAAAGACGAATAAAACGGCCATATCGTTCATCTTCATACATGACCATTTTCGATGTACTGAGGGCCTCCGCGATTTTAATTTTGCGCTTTGCCGCTACATCAGGAGGGAGTAAATCAAAAGCGTTTGTCTGTAAGCACTCTTCTACCTGTTTGCTAAAAGCTGCTGCAAAAGCTTTGTTGGCATCAAGAATCGTTCCTTCTCGATTCATGATAAATGCAGGTTCAATGGTGTCGAATGCTACATGGAGGGCCTTGTAACGTTGTTCTAAACTGCTTTCGAAGTCCATTTTTTTTATCGTTGTAGTTATGCAAGGGGCTTCGTTAGAGTAGTAAATCGAAAAACAGTAATGGATAAGACATTATGAAATGCTGATGGAAGCAATACACAGAATGTTACTATTTACAATGGCATACCAATCTCTTACAGAAAAAAGGTTTTTGGGTAATTGATTTTTTAACTCGATTTTACACTGTCTTTTATGTCAATAACGTTCATTAATGTTATAATAAGAAAATATCTTTTACCGCATAATTAACCAGTGCCCAAGAGCCTTACTGTTTCCTATACGGTCAAAGTCAGTTCAAGAGCAAAAAGTGCGCGCTTGACAATAACGCCGCATGGCGGTCTGGTAGTTGTACTACCTGAAGGGTTTAATAAAAAGCATCTTCCCGATCTTCTTTTTCGACACGATGCGTGGATACAAAAAGCGACGGAAAAGATTAAGGCGCATCGGCCTGATCCTCTTCCTTCAACAGAAAACGGCTTGCCCTGTTCCATTGTATTTCCCTATCTCAATGAAGAGTGGCGAGTTGTTTACAATACCAAAGCCAAGAGAGTGCTTGATGTTGATGATGCTGGAGGAAAAAGGCTGCTTCTTTCAGCTGATGTTGACGATGCGGAGCTCAGTCGCCGGCAATTGCTTGCCTGGCTGAAGCGACAGAGTCAGAAGCACCTTGTTCCCTCTTTTGAGAAACTTGCCATAGCTCACGATTTCAACTATTCTGAAGTATTGGTTCGTCTTCAACACTCTCGCTGGGGGAGTTGTTCTTCACGTCGACTGATAACCTTGAACACCAAGCTGCTTTTTTTGCCGGATTATCTTATCCGCTACATTATGATTCACGAGCTGTGCCATACGGTTCACATGAACCATTCCAAAGCATTCTGGGCTCTGGTTTCCAGGCACGATCCCTTTTGGCGCACTAATAATGCGGAGATGAGAAGTGCATGGAAATATGTGCCTGCATGGGTTTCCCCTAAGTCTTGAAGTATTGCTGTTAATGCTTATGCAACAATATGAATTGAATCGTTATATTGACTGAAAGGTACCCTTAGCGATTTAATCCGCCCCTAAAAAGCCCTTTATACGGCTGACAGATAATGAATTCCTGCCTTTTGTACGCCTTGAACCCGATGCCCTCTCATTGAGCAGGGATATTTCAATTCAGAATGTTGACGGTGATTATGCGTGAAGAGAAGAGCGTCTAAGGGCGTCCATGTGTTCTCATAATTAACAAGTTCAATCATTAAAATACGTTATGCTATTTGAGTCATTAAACATCATTGATCCTATTTTAAAGGCAGTTCAGGAAGAAGGGTATACTACTCCTACACCGATACAGGCTGAAGCAATACCCATTATTCTGCAGGGTAGTGATTTGCTTGGCTGTGCACAGACAGGGACTGGGAAGACGGCAGCGTTTGCCATTCCTATTCTTCAGCTTCTGAGTTTGCATAAGGTGTTTGATAAACAAAGGAAAATAAGGAGCCTGATCGTTACGCCGACACGAGAGTTGGCCATTCAGATAGGTGATAGTTTTAAAGCTTATGGCCGCCATACAGGATTAACCAATACGGTAATTTTTGGCGGTGTCAATCAAAATCCGCAAGCATCGTCATTGCTTCGCGGGGTCGACATAGTTATTGCAACGCCGGGCAGGCTTCTGGATCTCATGAATCAGGGCCATTTAAATTTACGTGATGTCGAGATACTTGTTCTTGATGAAGCAGATCGCATGCTCGACATGGGTTTTATTCACGATGTCAAAAGAATCCTTGCAGCACTTCCAAAAAAGAAGCAGTCTCTCTTTTTTTCTGCCACTATGCCCACCGAAATTGTCAAGCTTGCGGCATCAATATTGCATAATCCTTCCCATGTTTCGGTAACTCCGGTTTCATCAACGGTAGATATTATTAATCAATATGTTTATTTTGTCGACAAGGGAAATAAAAATGCCTTGCTGGTCGACATTTTAAAAGATCCGGACATCAAAACGGCTCTTGTTTTCACACGGACAAAGCATGGTGCCGATAAGGTTGTGAAAATCTTGCAGAAGCACCATATTACTGCCGATGCGATACATGGAAACAAAGCCCAGAATGCCCGTCAGCGAGCGTTGAAAAATTTTAAAGCACAGGATACCCGCGTCCTTGTGGCTACCGATATTGCTGCACGTGGCATTGATGTTGACGATCTGGAATATGTAATCAATTTTGAAATGCCAAATATTCCGGAAACCTATGTCCATCGTATTGGTCGAACGGGAAGAGCTGGGGCAAAAGGAACGGCATTGTCGTTTTGTGATGCAGAAGAAAAGGAGTATCTGCGTGATATAGAAAAACTGATAGCAAAAAAAATTCCCCTTATTGACTCTCATTCTTTTCCATTGCTTGATCATCATCCGGTAAAAGTACCCAAACAGCATGGACGAGGAAATTCAGGTCATCCTGCGCCGAAACCATTTGCAAAAGGCGTTCAGAAAAGGTGGTCTGACAAGCCGAAAGCAACCCGATAGTTGATTGTTTTTACGTTGTACCTCTGAAAGTATCATTCAACGCTAAAGCAAAGCTTATGAACATAGGTATTCCTGTTGAAATAAAGTCCGGAGAGAACAGGGTTTCCTGTACTCCTTCCGGAGTCCGTAATCTTGTTGCTGCAGGTCACAGGGTTGTTGTTGAGGCTGGCGCCGGTGCCGGCAGTGGATTCAGTGATGATAAGTACCGACGTGCCGGTGCTGTTGTGACCTCTTCAGCCGAAAAGGTATGGAAAAGTGACCTTATTGTAAAGGTCAAGGAACCCCTCGAACAGGAATACTGTTTTTTTCGTGAAGAGCTCATGCTGTTCACCTTTTTGCATTTGGCCGGAGAGCCTGAACTGACGGCGAAATTGCTTGATTCAGGGGTTACGGCAATCGCTTATGAAACGGTTCAGGATGGTGGTCGTCTTCCATTGCTTGCACCAATGAGCGAAATTGCCGGAAAAATGAGTGTTCTTATGGGCGCTTTTTATCTTGGTCATCATCATGGTGGTAAAGGAAAGCTGTTGGGTGGAGTTCCAGGTGTTCTCCCAGGGAAAGTGACCATTCTTGGCGGCGGATCAGCCGGAATGCATGCCGCAAAAGTAGCTGCAGGACTCGGAGCCGACGTGACCGTTCTTGAAATAGATCAGGAAAAAATGCGTTTCCTTGAATCAGCGCTGCCCTCTCAGGTTCATACGCTTTATTCGACCGAATTGCATATAGAAGAACAGCTCGATACGGCTGATCTGGTTATTGGAGCAGTACTTGTACCCGGTGCTTTGGCACCAAAGCTTGTTACGAGGGCAATGCTGCGAACGATGAAGAAGGGAGCAGTTCTTGTCGACATTGCCGTTGATCAGGGAGGATGTGTAGAATCCTGCAGACCGACGACTCATAAAGATCCGGTTTTTGTTGAAGAGGGGATTGTCCATTATTGTGTGGCAAACATGCCTGCAGCATACCCTCAAACCTCAACCGAAGCTCTGACTGGGGTGACGCTTCCCTATATCAGGAGAATTGCCGATTTCGGGCTTGAGAGCGCCATGGTGATGATGCCCAGCCTCTCTAAAGGCCTTAACATCTGGAAAGGAACGATAACTCACGAAGCGCTCGCGAAATCACTGAGTAAGCCCTGTCAGGAAAATCCGTTCGCCTGATTGCCGATACCGTTTATTTTTTACATTTCCGCAACCAATTTGCTTACAACAAGGAGGCTCCTATGGAAACAGTCCCGAAAAAATTGAATACTATCCCAACCACTCCTGTGCCAAATAATTATTTCAGATTCCATCTTCCGCATCTTCATCTTGGTTCTGTTTTTGGAGACGATTGGTTCTCACTCAAGGCAGAGGCGTTCGCTCGTTTTTTCGGGACACCTGTTTTTCTCGTAGGGCAGACCGTCATCGTTGCCATCTGGATTGGGTTGAATGCCTTTGGCCTTACCAAGTTTGATGTTTATCCATTCATCCTGCTCAATCTTGCGTTCAGTCTGCAGGCAGCTTATGCCGCACCGCTTATCCTGCTTGCACAAACACGACAGGCTGACCGCGACAAAGCCCATGCAGATGCAGATGCACAGCATCGTGAGGCTCTTGCATTGGCGAGCGAACAGCGCCAGACCTATGCGGTACAGCAGTCCGAACAGCTTCTGGCGCTGCTTCAACAGAACACTCAATTGACCGAACTGGTAAAAGAGCTGAGCCAGCGTATTGAGGTTCTGACCAGCGATATGCACAGCAAAGTCATTCAAAGCAGCTCGAGATTATAATCTTGTGTCCCATCTGACAATCCATTCCCTTAAAATAAATATGACAATGTTCAAACTAAATCTTACAATAAATTACTGTCGGTGCAGGTGAGCCAGCAAAGGTTTTTATGATTATAGATGTAATCTTCAGATTTATAGCGTTCAACTATTCGCAGTGCCATCCAATACAATGGGCCAAAACGAGACATAACTTTTTTTTTGAGACAAACCAGGATAATATGAGACGCTTTCATATATGTAAGTATTACGATAAACAGCACGCGCATATATAATAAATAGATATTTAAGTATATTTATTATATATGTATAACCATCCTCCACCTCATTATTTATATTGAAGATCTTCATTATCAAGCTTTTTGGTATGAAAATTGTGAATTAATCAAGTATAGCTGTAGTTCTGATTTGTATAAAGAACTGCTTTTGGTATACAGCATAATCGAGGTGGCACATGAAAAATAAAGGAAACAAACTTGATGTTTTACATTATGGTTCATATTGTAAAATTGGGGGCGTTCAGAGAGATGTTGAAAGGGTTTCTGTTTTAAACAAGCAGCATTTGAGTTCGGTTCTGTATAACAGTGCCATTGTTCTTGTGCTTGCTGTTTGCGGGATGGCTGCTGCAGGGCTTTCGTTATCGTTCAGTATAGAAATTGGTATAGCTGCTGAGGCAGTTTTGATGCTGGTTCTATTGTACTTAGCCTTGACGACGAATGTGTTTGAGGATGATAACAGATCATGACGTGCGCGATAAAGCACTTGTTTTCTATACAATCTTTAGTCGGTAGATAAGCTGATAGATTAGTGTATAGAGCGCAAAACTGCAAGAGTAGGCTGTCATGAAAGATTCATGCTGGTCGTGAAGTGTAATTGCAATGAGTGCGCAAAGTAAAATAAGTATACAGCCATAAGAATGGGGCTGTGAGGCTGTTTTTGAACCATTCCGGAAAATGAGCAAAGAGAGGACGTATTATACGGATTTTAATGAGACTGTGAAGGTGCTGGCTAACTGCCTAATCGAGGTTTGTTTTTTTCAGGAAGCGCCTTCCCATGGAAAAGAGAACTTCGTTTATAGGGTAGCAGCATATCAGCAGTCGAGTCCACACTGAGACTTGGGCATTGCGCATTGAGAGCATAACTGAGACCCAAGCGAGAAAAAAACCAGGCAATGTAGCCCAATGCTGTAAAGCATATCATCAGCGTTCCGCCGTCAAGTCCGTTAAAGCCGTCTGTAATATTGATGGCATTGGAAACCCCTGCCGCTGCAAATGCAGTAAAGAGTATCGATACGGGCAGATAGGCAAGTATAACGTCCAGCCTGCTGATTTCAATATGGTTGATGGAGTACCCATGCGCAATACCGGTAAACAGGGCCGCCAGCAGCCGTTTCAATGGACTGACGGTTTTACTTATATGCGGAAATCAATATTTCCTTGAAAAAAATCTCAAAAATATTCAATACACCTTATTTTGTATGAAACAACATGGCTGAAAATAGGGAAGATTAGCATTAAAAGATACCAATGTAGTCGGAAATTAAAAATCATCCAATTTCGGAAATTAGCAATCACCCAGGCAGCGGGTTTAAATTACGTCATTTCAAAATGATTTGCTACCAC
>JABDHL010000077.1 GCA_012972825.1 Chlorobiaceae bacterium | reverse complement strand
ACTGTCGCTGTAGAATCCTTTGAGGGAAATAATCTGGTGCTGGTGGATGAAGGGCATCGTGGAACGGGCACAGCTGCAGGTGCCTGGATGAGCCGCCGTGAATCGCTTGTTCGGGGCGGTTTTGCATTTGAGTATTCAGCTACTTTCGGCCAGGCCGTGGCAAAGGGATTGACGGTGCTCAAGGCGGAAGATGAGCTGCGTAAGAAGAAATCCAAAGTGCTTTTTGACACCACCAACCTGAAAAAACTGGAGGCGGCCCAAAAGCAGCAGTTAATGCTGACCAGCGATGAAAAGCGTAAGGCCAAAACAATGGCAACCCGTGAGATTTATGCTAAAAGCATTCTCTTCGATTACTCCTACAAGTTTTTCTATGAGGATGGTTACGGTAAAGAGTCTCTGATTCTCAATCTGAAGGATAAAGATTATACAGACGAGGACATCGCCCGTCAATACTTTACCGCTTGTCTCCTGAGCTTTTATCAGCAGCAATATCTGTGGGGTACCCACAAAGCAAAATTGACTGATTTCAACATTGAAAAACCTCTCTGGATTTTTGTTGGTAATACTGTTGCCGGAGAAGACTCCGATATCCTCAATGTTCTCAAATTTTTTGCAGGGTTTTTAAATGACGCAGCAAAAACCAAGGTGTGGCTTAAGGAGTTAATGGCAAATACTGCAATTCTGCTGGATGCAAAAGGTAAGAATATATTCCATGATCGCTTTTCTCCTTTGATGCAGAGCAATGCGACAGAAGTGTATGCGGATATCCTCAGAAAGCTATTCAATACCGATGCTCCGCAACGGCTTAAGGTGATCAACTTGAAGAGCAGCAAGGGTGAGCTGGCCTTGCGTGTTGGTGATGCAGAACCGTTTGGCCTGATCAATATTGGCGATGATGCCGGTTTTTTCAAAGAAGCCGAAAACATCACAATGTTTGATACGGAAGCTGACGATTTTGGCGGGTCGATGTTCGGCACACTTAATCAAAAAGAGAGTCGGTTGCATGTGCTGATCGGCTCACGAAAATTTACCGAAGGGTGGAGCAGTTGGCGAGTTTCAACGATGGGGCTGCTCAACATGGGCAAAGGTGAAGGTTCGCAAATTATCCAGTTGTTCGGGCGGGGTGTGAGGTTAAAGGGTAAGGAGTATTCCCTCAAGCGCAGTACTCCAGGCCAGCGGCCAAAAGGTGCATATCTTGAGCGACTGGAAACACTGAACATCTTCGGGGTGAATGCCGGCTATATGGCAACATTCAAAGAGTACCTGAAAGAAGAGGGTGTCAGCACATCCGATGAGATGATCCAGCTTGATTTCAAAACCCGCTCCAATCTCCCCACAAACAAGCTTAAAACACTGTTGCTCAAAGACGGCTATAAGGACAACCAGATCAAGGGATTCAAGCGCACTCATTTTCCATGGCTTTACGAAGTGCCTGCCGAGTTTGCAGGTAAAATCAAAGAGGCTCATATCGATCTCGATTTGTATCCAAAGATTGAAGCCATGAGCTCGCAGAATAAAGAGAGTGCTCACGAACAAATCGCCATTCTTAATAGTGGAAAGATTGCCAGCGCAACCATGGCAATGTTTGATTTCGACCGGATTTATCTGGCGGTTCAGGAGTATAAGCTGCAGCGCAGCTGGAGCAATCTCCGCCTTGAACAGTCACGACTGGTTGATTTCTGTCTGACGCACAATGAGTGGTATACCCTCTTCATACCCTTGGAAGAGCTGACTATCAGGTCTATCACCGCTATAAGTAAACAGGAAGATATTCTCATCCGGTTACTGCAGGATTATACCGATCGTTTTTACAAGTCATTGAAAACTGCGTATGAAGGACAGTTTTACGACATTGTGAATGTCAAAGAAGAAGATGATGCATTACTCAAGCTCTACCACTTTGACATCGATAACACTGAGGATGGCGAAGCTTATGAGAAGAAAATCCGGGCACTCCAGCAACTTGTGACGAATGGGAGACTGGGCGAAGCAAACCAGTGGAATGCAGGACAGATGGTTGCGCTCAGCTTTGATCATCATCTCTATTACCCTTTATTCGCAGGGCTTTTCGAAGGAGCTGTTCCTTTAAAAATGCGACCACTGGTATTCGATGCACCAAGTGAAGTACAGTTTGTGCACGACCTTGAAGCGTTCTATAAATCACCAATCGGCCAACAAGTTATTGGCAAGCGCAGCCTCTACCTGCTCCGCAATGCCGATACAAAAGCCAAGGGTCTTGGATTTGCTTTGGCAGGAAATTTCTATCCAGATTTTCTGCTATGGTTGGTAGACGACACTACAGGAGAACAATGGCTGAACTTTATTGATCCAAAAGGGTTACGCCAGATGAACCTGACCGATCCCAAGCTTGGCCTTTACAAGGAAGTCAAAGTGATCAAGGAGAAGCTCGGTGATCCAAAACTGACACTGAACGCTTTTATTCTGTCAGCGACTCGATTTGAAGGGTTGCTCAATGTTACCTGCCAACAAGCAGACCTTGAAGAACGCAATGTCCTGTTTATGCCAGATGGTGGGCCGGTATATTTGAAGAAGATGTTTGAGAGGGTAGGAGCAAATTGTTTAAGTTGAACTAATTGTACACACTGACACAAGAAATTGCGAGAAATTGGGGACGTTGTTAATAATGTACACTTCCCTTGCGCAAGTATGATTCTATATTTACGGGACGCTCATGACTAACTGTACTTGAGTCACCGAGATAGTGTTTTAAAGGAACGTCTGTTCATTTACTAACCTTAAATCTTACAGTGCCTTACCCTTCCAGGAACTTGGGGACGGTGTTTTTATCGTATAGTTATGGGAGGGACGGGAGGAGTAGTCAGTGCTGAAGGCTTAGAGGAAAATTTGTTGGCTGCATATTCCATATTATATCCTTATAGAATCCATAATTTACGGTTATATGTGATCATGATTGCATTTTTGCTGAGAGTGACACGCCTGTTGTTCTTATCGCAGGGCCGCGTCAGGCAGGCAAAACTACCTTGGCATGAGCACACCTGTGCAAAGTGTACCACCTCTACCGGAGTAAAGTGTGCCACCCCACAATCCGGATTTGTAACATCATAAACAGTACCTTCGGACTAAAAAAACCGGAGATATTACAATGGCAAACCAAAGTTTCCATCTGGGTCCTTCACCTCCAGTCGCTTCAGGCACTTCTCGAGTCCGACGGCTTAAATCCACCTGAAGCCGGAGACCTTGCATTCTGCATCCTCAGCTACGAGCGCAACGTCCAGTCCCGGCGCAAGCTCCATCATGCCCTCAGGCACCTCATGCGAGCGGCCAATCAGTTAATCAGACAGTGCCAGGGCTTGACGATCTGCGGCATTCTAATAAAATTTACAGAACGAACCCATTCAGTTATTGGCAAAAGGGGGTACCTTCGCTCAACACTTTTTTCCGGAGATTATGACGTTTTATTTCCCTGATGCTTGCCAGAAGGGTCGACCGGTCAATGTTACTGTGCTGAGAAAGATAGTTCTGAGTTCTGTGGAGGGAAGAATCGTGAAGACAGCTTGCTGTGCTGAGGGTAGTAGCCGGCGGTGGTGGTGTTTTAAAGGCGTACAGGCTGCATTTTTCTTGGTGTACCTCAGGACGTAAGGCTTGGTGTAGCTGTTTTCGTCGGCATTGTTCTGCATGTAATGTCGAGAGCCTCGGCGGTAATTCCAGCTGCTCCATCATGAAAAGCGGTGAGGCTGTTCTCTCCGTATTCATGAGCAAGTTTTTGGGCGAAGAGCATATTTCCTGATATCTGGATTATTACGTAGTAGTTATGCCAATATTTTTCTTTCCCTGTCACCCCTTTTTATATTAATATTAATGGTATAGAGCCTCAGTATGAAATTTGCATTGTTAATTATAAACGGATCGACTCATGAAATTTTATGCAAAAAAATATGTTACCCGGCGATGGATCATGTACCTTCTTGCCTGCCTGAGTATGGTGACTGTTTCTTCACTTTCCATTGCGGCCACACCAAAAATTGGTGATAGCTATAACGGCGGAGTTGTGTTCTATGTTGATGGTACCGGACAGCATGGTCTAATTGCTGCAAAAGATGATATGACGGGTTCTTCTGGCAAAGCGGAAGGGTTTTTTAACTGGTATGGTGCCAAGGTTGCGGCCAACACGTTTGTGGATGGTTATAGCGACTGGTTTTTACCGAACAAAGAGCAGTTGAATCAGATCTATATTCATCGCGGTGTTCTTGGCGGCATTGTTACTACCTATTACTGGAGTTCCTCCGAAAGCGATGCCGGTAAAGCGTGGGCGCAGGACTTCAGCAATGGCCAACAGCTCGATGGAAATAAGACAAACACAAGTCGTGTAAGGCCTATCAGGTCGTTTTAAATTATTCCGTCTTTGCTGAGATGAGTAGCAGGAATAACCAGTTATTTTTTGCTCATTGGTTGAGTTGTATATAAAATACCTGTTGATTTGCAGTTATTATAGGTAAAATACACTATAGGCTCGATATCTTCAGGGAGTTGGAGGCTCCGTGTCATGAACATTAATTTCCGGAGTTTTCCGTCAGGAATAGTGCTTCTTGGCCTCTATTTTCTTTTTTCAGGCTGCAGTACCGATAATAACCTGCGGGAATCTCTCGATATGTTGTACAAACAGGCACTTTACTGTAGCAGTCGCGGGGACTATCGGAAGGCTCTTGATTTTTATAACAAAGCGCTTGCCCTTGATACTCTGAAAGCAAACACGCCGTGGGTCGTCAAGGCATTGAATGCGAAGAGGGTTATTGAAGGACTGACAGGGGAGTATTACGAGGCGATCAAAACCACGGCACGTCTTGAAAAACTTCCGTCAGGGATACTGTCTGATTCCCTTCGTACGTCACTGTTTACCGATAAGGCAACCTGGTTTCGCGAATTAGGAAGCTTTGGCGCGGCTTCGGCTTCTCTTGAACATATAGTTGCTCCTTCTCCTGCTGTCCGATTTGAATTGGCTTCCTTGTACCAGAAGTCTGGCGATTATAAGAAAGCCATTGAAATATATCGTCATCTATCAGGTGTGGAGCATGATCCTGCTACCAGGATTACAGCTTATGCAGGGCTTCTGCAATGCAAGGTGTCGCAGCCGCAACTTGTTTTTGAAAAGGCTGATGCTATTGCCGTAAAGATTGCTGCTGAGTCGGGAAGGGTTTTAGCTATGAAAGGTGCATTGGAGCAAAGGATTCAGGCGCTCAGAGCAGCATCAAAAAGTGTTCGGCTTCTTGAGAAGCATCGCAGAAATGCCAGCTTTTTTTTATTCAAGGCACTTATTCTTGCCGAAGAGTCCCGCAATCCCTTGCTGTTACAGATACTTCGTCTTGAATCGAATGCGGTCATTGTGCTCAAACCCGATCCTTTTCGCGAAGCTGCTGAATATTTTCGTCTAAAAAATATGCAGTATGCCCAGGCATCCGCTCTTTTAATGCTTGGAGGGAGCAAGTTGCTTAAAGATGACGAGCGGATCAGAGCTTTGCAGCAGGGTGGAGCAATAAACAGAAATTATGCTCCACCGTATCCGACAGAAGACCTTTTTCAGCTTGAAAAAAAATCAGCGAGGCGTCTGACTGGCTTGCTGCTTGAAAAATCAAGAATTTTTGAGCTTTTTGATGCTGCAGAACAATCGGGTCATCTTGACCTGCAGCGTTCATTGCAGATTTATCGAAAATGCTTCAATCTTGGCAAAGGTCATGAAGCTCTCGAAGCGGAAATTTCTCAACTGCAGCATGAAATTTCCGGGCTGCTTCAGCGAAAAGCTGATATTTTCATTCGGGCAGAAGGATTTGAAAAAAACCGGAGTGCCGATCAGGCTCTTAACATCAAAAGAGGCAGATTGATTGAGCTTCTTCCCCAGGTGAGGATCGTTAACCCTGTTGCAGCTGAAGCGATCCAGTTTATCCCGGTAACGCTTCATACACTTCAGTCAGCCATGAAGGAGGAGCAGGCGATAATTAAAACTCTTATTTCAGACAGCCTTTGTGGTGCCATGCTGATCAGCAGGAGGCAGTTGCAGATAGCTCGAAGCGAAGTGTGTTTCGACTCGCTTAATACGTCGGGCTCGAAGAAAGAGGCTTTCAGGAGTGAATTTGCATCGAGTTCTTCTGTCCGTAGGCAGAGTTCCTCAGAACAGGAATGGTTTAACAAAGCATTTTATGAGCCATTTGCCGGATCTCTTGGCAGCTACAAGCATCTTGTTGTTATCAGCGATGATCTTATTCCTTATCATATCTTGAGCAGGAATAATCATGTTATACCTGAGAAAAGGTATTCATATCTGCAGTCGATTAAAGAGTTTTCATTATTATCTGAACATCCGGAATCAGACCAGACTGTGTCCCGAATTCTATTCTACCGTGCCGATAAGGTGACAGAAGCAAGGCTGCAAAAACTTTTTTTCCCGCGCGACAGAGTTTTTCTTCTATGGAAAAACTATAGTGGAGTTAAGCTTGAAGCCCTTCATCAAAAGATCAGTCAAGAGATGCAGGGGACGGTTTCCGGGTCGGCGGCACTGTTTTCACTTGGCAGAAACTCTGATGAAGGACGTGAAATATGGATGAATATTTCCTCTTATGGCATTGATTAAGGAGGGATAAAGGAGCTTTTTTGTAAATTCGCAAGACTGAAAGTTTTAGCATTTCCTTGAGTTATTGTAAGTGGGGTTGTTTTCTATGACGGAACAGGGGACAAGCAGCATAGCACTGGAGCTTCTTATAAGGGAGTTGAAAAATGCCAGAACGGAAAGAAACCTTTCTCTTGACGATGTCAGCCTGCTGACCAAGGTCAAAAAGAACTATCTTGAAAAAATAGAGGAAGGGGATTTCAGTTTTCTACCCAGGGTATATATTTTTACCTTCATCAAGGAATATGCACTCATGATGGGGGTTGGAAACGATGAAGCTTTTGAACAATGCAAAAAGGAGCTGCAGCTTACCTGTGCGCTTAAGGATTATGTTTCAGCCGATAAAGATGTCGCCAAGACTGAAACAAAGCCAAGCCAAGATGCCAACTTTCGTGATGTCTTTCAGGAAGTCTTTCGTGATGTCTTTCGGGCTGACTTTCGGAAAGTCTTTAGTGAAGTCTCACGGGGTGTCTTTCGGGATGTTCGTTTTTCCAAATCTGTTGTGTTGCTGATAATCGGCATTGTGCTTGTTGTTGTTGCAGGGCTGTCCCTTTTTCGTATAAATCATAAGGTACAGTCTTCAGCTCCTCACTCTTCGAGTCCCGTTACTCTTCCTTCTCCAACCGGAGAAGATACGGTTGCTGTTGCTGAACCAATTTCAGATCCTCTTATGATTACTGGTGCGAATAAACCTGGACTTAAAGCTGCACTCTTACCATCTCATCCACCAGCGCCACATAGAGTTGATTCTGTTCCGACTTCTGCTCCTGAAACTAACTCGAATTCCAGGGAGTGGGGTAAAAATGTTTCTTTTCTCCCATCGTCAAAATCTTCTCCTTACCGAAAGGTGCTTGTCGTTCGCTTGGTGGAAGATTATTCATGGGTCAAGGTTATCGCTGATGACAGTGCCAAGGTATACCCTGGCGGGAAGTTTACTAAAGGTCAGGTGCTTCGATACGAGGCTCGCAAAATGTTCTGGGTTAATATAGGTCGGCCAAAATATGTCGAATTGTACCTCAACGGAAAAAAAATTCCTCAGACTACTGAGCGTGTCCTTATCATTCATTGAGCATTTTCCATACATCGAACTTTTTTTCAAAGAGTGTGTCGTGTTTTCAATAAAATAGGATATATTAAGTCCGGTTAAAGGAATTAATAATGTTGTTTAAACATTTGTTAAGGTGAAGTTCACCATTCACGTCATTGATTCACGAGTCTTGATGATGTTTGTTATTGTTATAAAGAATGTTTATTGCCTATTATTGTTTTTTATTTGAAGGGAAGACAGTTGTGTTGTCTCCAGACAGTTGCGAAGGAAATCTGTTGGAGTGGATTTTCCAAGACCGGTTAAAGCAATGAATAACGTAACATTAGTAATGGCATAAGCCGAAACCACGAATATTGAAAGAATTATGGCAGACATGAAGGTTTATTTTGATAACAATGCCACGACACCGCTTCATCCGGAAGTGAAAAAGGAAATGATTGCGGCGATGGAAATGTTTGGCAATCCTTCCAGCATGCATTCTTATGGACGTGAAGCAAGGGCAAATGTGGAGAATGCCCGCAGGAAGGTCGCTGATTTTATCGGGGCAACCGAAAAAGAAATTATTTTTGTCGGCAGTGGATCGGAAGCCAACAATACTGTGCTCTCACTTTTCGTCTGTGGCTCGAGCCAGTGTATTCCTGGTTCAAAGATGCGCAGTTCAATTATTACCACCAAGATAGAACATCCCTGTGTTCTTGAGACCTCTGAATGTCTTGGACACCGTGGTGTACGAGTAAAATATCTTGATGTTGACCAGTATGGCAAAGTCGATCTCGATCAGCTTGCAGGAATGCTTGCCGATGATGTTGGTCTGGTTTCGATCATGATGGCAAACAATGAGATAGGCACCCTGCAGGATATTGAAACTATTTCAAAAATGGTGCATGCAAGCGGGGCATTAATGCATACCGATGCTGTGCAGGCAGTTGGCAAGGTACCGGTAAATGTCAGCAAACTTGGTATTGATTTTCTTACTATATCAGCTCATAAGATATATGGTCCGAAAGGCGTCGGTGCTTTGTTTGTAAAAAAAGGTGTTCCCTATTGCCCATTGATAAGGGGAGGTCATCAGGAACTGGGCCGGCGAGCAGGTACAGAAAATACCCTCGGTATTCTAGGTCTTGGAAAAGCGGTTGAAATGAGGGCAATCGAAATGCCGGAGGAGGAGGAACGGCTGCTCGAACTGAAGTACATTCTCAGGAACGGGATCGAGGAAAGCATCGATGATATTCATTTTAACGGCCACCCTACGGATGCTCTTGCCAGTACCCTTAACGTCTCATTTACAGGGGTTGAAGGCGAAGCTATCCTGCTTTATCTCGATATCGAAGGTATTGCTGTTTCTACTGGATCGGCATGTGCATCTGGATCTCTTGACCCTTCGCATGTGCTTCTTGCGACTGGTGTGGATGCTGAGCTTGCACATGGCTCGATCCGTTTCAGCATGGGTCGGGAAAGTTCAAGGAAGGAGGTCGATTACCTCCTTAATGTTTTACCAGGAATAATTGAAAGAATCAGAAACATGTCAACGGCTTATATAAAAGGAGGATTGCATGCTGCAGGCAGGTGAGTGGGCATATAGCGAAACGCTGAAGGAACATTTTATGAATCCCAAGAATATTCTTCAGGGAGAGAATACTGATGAATTCGACGGTGTCGGTATGGAAGGTAACCTGCAGTGCGGGGATCAGATGATGGTAGTGATAAAGGTGGACAAGGAAAAAGAGGTGATTACTGATTGTCAGTGGAAAACCTATGGTTGTGCCAGTGCTATTGCCAGTACATCCATTCTTTCCGAAATGGTCAAAGGCAGGACTCTTGATGAGGCATTTCATATATCTCCCAAAGAGGTAGCTCAGGCGCTCGGAGGGCTTCCGGATCATAAAATTCACTGTTCAGTGCTAGGTGATAAGGCTTTACGGGCTGCCATAAATAATTACTATACCCGCAACGGTCAGGAAGACAAGGTTAAGAAGGAGCAGTCCAAAGTGATCTGTCAGTGTATGAGTATCACAGATCATGATATAGAGGATGCGGTTCTTGAAGGTGCCCGAACCTATTTTGAACTGCAGGAGCGCACCAAGCTTGGTACGGTATGTGGTCAATGCAAGGAGGAAGCCGAAGTGCTGCTTGAAAAATTCAAGCATATTCATTTCGGTGTCTGAAGGTCTCTCTCAAGAGCCTTTATGGAGCATAGATTATGTGGTCACATCCGGATCGTGATAAAAACAAAGATGGGGGACATGATTGTCCCCCATCTTTGTTTTATTTTCTTTCCGACATTGTTTCTGCTTATGCTGTTGAGTATGAAAGCATCTTTATCTAGCATCTATGGCAGTAAGGTCCATTTTTTCAAATGTTTACTATTTTAACAATACGTTACAGGAACAAAGAGCATTCATGATGAGAACAAGCGGAAGTAACACTTTTTACATTCATACGTTCGGGTGCCAGATGAATCAGTCTGACTCCGGAATCATAACAGCTTTGCTACAGCAGGCGGGGTATATTCCCGCTGAAAGCGAGGATGAAGCAGGGATTATTCTGCTTAATACCTGCGCTGTCAGGGAAAATGCAGTCGATCGCATTGAGCATTATCTCCAGTATCTTCATGGGCTGAAAAAAAGACATAAAGGCCTAATTGTAGGCGTGTTAGGGTGTGTACCGCAGTATCAGCGGCAGGAGATGTTTTCCCTTTCTCCGGCAATTGATTTCCTTGCCGGCCCTGATACCTACCGTTCTCTTCCATTGCTTATTCGGCAAGTTCAAGCCGGGCAGAAACCTTTCTTTTTAGAGTTTAATTCTGCAGAAACCTATGAAGGAATTGAGCCGGTCAGGCAGGGGTCGATCAGTGCTTTTGTGCCGGTCATGAGGGGGTGCAACAACATGTGTGCTTTCTGCGTTGTGCCGTTTACACGCGGCAGGGAACGCAGTCATCCATTCACTTTGATAATGGGCGAAGTCCGGCAGCTTGTTGCTTCCGGGTACAGGGAGATTACCCTTCTTGGACAAAATGTCAATTCCTACAGCGATCCGGAAGAAGGTCGCGATTTTGCAGCTCTTCTTGAAGCTGTCAGTCGTGAAGCTCCCCTGGCAAGGATCCGGTTTACTACCTCTCATCCGAAAGACATCTCCGAGGCGCTTGTGCGTACTATAGCCGATCGTCCAAATATCTGCAATCATATTCATCTGCCGGTGCAGTCTGGTTCTTCAAAAATTCTCGGGCTTATGAACCGCGGACATACTATTGAGGATTACAGAGAAAAAATAGCATTGATTCGTAAGGCTATTCCGGGAGTTATACTGACAACCGATATTATTGCCGGATTTTGCGGTGAGCAGGAGGATGATCATCAGGCAACGCTTGATCTTCTCTCGGAGGTACGTTTTGATTTGGCATACATGTTTTTTTACTCTGAAAGGCCAGGAACCCTTGCTGCACGAACTCTTGCAGATGATGTCCCGGAATTGACGAAAAAACGAAGGTTGCAGGAGATTATTGACCTGCAGAACAGTATATCCGGAGAACTGTATCAGGCGGCAGTTGGAACAGTTGTCGAAGTTCTTGCTGAATCAGAAAGCAAACGATCTTCACAGAAACTGATGGGGCGCACTGGGACGAATAGGGTTGTTATTTTTGATCGTGAACATTATCAGACAGGTGAACGGTTGAACGTGCTTATAACGTCATCTACTTCAGCAACATTGATTGGAAAACCGGAGTATTCTGTCGATCAGGTTTCCTCAATCATTAAGGACAAATCCCTTTTCTATTAAGAGTTTTTTATCTCGTGCTGGATTTGTAAATTAAAGTTCTGAAAACATTTTAATAAAAAGCTCGTATCCGGGCTTCGGAGATAAGTATAAGCATGTCAGTTCCTGTAAAACTTGGGTTGATTGATAAAGTAAGAGCACATCTTGAACTTCTTGATCCTGTTACCTGGATCAGTGTTTTTCCTTGCCTCGCAGGAGGCGTTATGGCTTCTGGTGCCATGCAGCCAACCCTTCACGACTATCTTCTTCTGCTTGCCATTTTTCTGATGTTTGGTCCTCTTGGTACCGGATTCAGCCAGTCAGTCAATGACTATTTTGATCTGGAACTTGACAGGGTCAATGAACCTTCCCGCCCAATTCCTTCAGGTCGTCTGACGGAAATGGAGGCTTTAGGGAACAGTGTTGTCGTTCTTTTGCTTGCTATGGGTATCGGAGTCTTTATCGGGGTGCATATCGGTGGAGTTCGTGGTCTGGTTATTGTTTTGTCAATCATGGCAGCTCTTTTTGTAGCCTATATCTATTCCGCTCCGCCACTCAAGTTGAAAAAAAATATTCTGACCTCTGCTCCCGCTGTTGGCTTTTCCTATGGTTTCGTTTCCTTTTTATCAGCGAATGCATTGTTCGGTGATATTCGTCCGGAAGCTCTTTGGCTTGCCACTTTAAACTTTTTCATGGCAGTTGCCCTGATCATTCTTAATGATTTCAAATCAGCGGAAGGCGATAAGGAAGGTGGACTCAAGTCTCTAACGGTAATGATTGGTGCCAGAAATACCTTTCTTGTGTCATTTTTGATTATTGACCTTGTTTTTGGAGTCCTTGCCTACCTATCTTTTACCTGGGGGTTTATGATACCCATGGTGTTTGTGCTGATCGGTCTTGCCCTCAATCTTTCCATTCAGGTGCAGCTGTTACAGGATCCAAAAGGAGGATTATCATTTGTGAAGGGTGCTGTGGAAGATGGATTCGGTAATGCAATCGGTAAAAGTGATGTTCAGGAACACAATACATTTCTCAGGTTTCAGGTTATAAACAATATCCTGTTTTTACTCAACAATCTGCTTGTTGCCGGAATGGTTGGATTGAAATACATTAAATATTGACGATGTAGAGCTGGTATTGATTCTGTATAAGCATCAAATGTGGTTACAGTGGCCGGTTTTTTTTCAAGAGTCGCTGTATTGGTCTATTTTCAATAATTTCATTGTCCGGGAAATAGAGTAATCTTTAAATCAATGTGGTGCTATGAATACTCAAACAACCTTTTTTCTGCTTCCAGTTGTATGGCATAATGCACTGGTTACCTTGCTTACCTTTGTCTATGTGTTCAGTGTTCCTCCCCTTATGGATTACCTTGTAACCAATCATGCGCTTCCAAGGGATATCAGCCGTAAAATTACCCATATCTGTGCCGGTTCGGCCATCGTTTTTCTTCCGCTTTATATTGATACCGGTTGGTCGCACTATCTTAATATAACCGTGTTTGCTGTCTGGACGGTACTGTTGATCCAGAAAGGTCTGTTTGCTGCAGATGACGACCAGGCCGTAAAAACCATGACCCGTACTGGTGACAAGCGTGAATTGCTTAAGGGTACCCTCTATTTTGTGATTGTGGCGATGATCTGTGGGACTCTCTATTACAAGCAGTTTCCCGGTGTGCTGGCGATGGCTATTCTTGGTTGGGGAGATGGTCTGGCTCCGATAATCGGTACCCGGTACGGCAAATTGAAATATCGGGTACTTAGTGATAAAAGTGTTGAAGGCAGTCTTGCTTTTCTTGTTGGCAGTATTTTTGCGGGATTGTTTTTTGTCTGGCTTATTGTCCCTGAATTGTTTGATGCAGGAAAGATTGTGACTATTGCACTTATTGCTACTATTGTTGAAGGTGTAAGTCCTAAAGAGGTTGATAATCTTACCATACCTTTTGCGGTCATTGTCACAGCCTGTTATTTGTGAGATGAACGCATGAAGATGGGGGATATGCCAGCAACTTATTTTATCAGCGACATTCATATAGGGCTGCAGAACCCAAAAAGCGAGCAGCTCAAGCTGGATAACCTCGATCGGCTTTTTGCCATCATCAAGGCCGAGGGCAGTTCACTTTATATGCTTGGAGATATTCTTGATTACTGGATGGAGTTCCGTTATGTCATTCCAAAGGGTTTTTCCAGATTTACATGTTTATTGTCTGACCTTGTAAGCCATAACATAGAGGTGATTTATGTAGCAGGCAACCATGATTTTTATCTTGGGCGATATTTTGATGATGAACTTGGGGTAAAAACGATATACGGTATAAATGAGCGGGTGATTGATGGCCGTAAATTTCTGATTGCCCATGGAGATGGGCTGGGGAAAGGAGATATCGGCTATAAGCTTTTTACGCGTATTGTCAGGAACCGCTTTAATCTTTCACTTTTGGAGTTTCATCCTGATCTCGCTATCGGTTTGATAAAAAGTTTATCACGCTTAAGTCGTAAGCATAAAAAAGTCGATCAAGTGTTCGAAACCGATCGTTTGTTAAACTTTGCAGAATCATTGGCGACTGAAAAGAAGTTTGATTATTTTGTCTGCGGTCATAATCATGTTCAGGGAATAACGGAGCTTTCAGTCTCTCCCTGCAGGTATGTCAATCTCGGATCGTGGATTAATGGTAATTTGCCTTATGGAGTTTTTAAAAATGGTTTTTTTAAACTCGAGGAGTTATAACGTTAATTTATAGAAAGCTGATGCTATGAGTAATTTAAACAAGGTTCTGAAACTTGGTTTACCGAAAGGAAGTCTGCAGGATTCAACTATCGATCTCTTTGCACATGCAGGATTTCATTTTTCTGTTCAGAGCCGATCCTATTTTCCTTCTATAGATGATGATGAGTTGGAAGCCATACTTATCAGGGCTCAGGAGATGGCTCACTATGTCGAGCTTGGTGCTTTTGATGTCGGGTTGACCGGTAAAGACTGGATTATCGAAACTGATGCCGATGTGGTTGAGGTTGCTGATCTTGTTTATTCAAAAGCGTCAATGAGGGCGGTGCGCTGGGTGCTTTGTGTTCCTGAAAACTCTTCCGTCCAATCGGTCAAGGACCTTGAAGGCAAGCATATTGCTACTGAAGTGGTTAATATTACCAAGAAATATCTTGCAAAGAATGGCGTCAATGCTTTAGTGGAGTTCAGTTGGGGAGCCACTGAAGTCAAGCCGCCCGATCTTGCCGATGCCATCGTTGAAGTGACTGAAACAGGCTCATCTCTCAGGGCGAACAAGCTGAGGATTGTTGACACTATTCTTGAGTCAAATACAAAATTGATTGCCAATAAAAATTCATGGAATGACCCCTGGAAACGTGAGAAGATAGAGAATATGGCCATGCTGCTGCAAGGGGCTATTAACGCACAGGGAAAGGTTGGCTTGAAAATGAATGCGCCAAAATCTTCCCTTGACAAGATTATTGCAATTATTCCAGCTTTGCGTCAACCGACCATCTCTCATCTTTCCGAAGAAGGGTGGGTGGCACTTGAAGTTATCGTTAAAGAAAAAATTGTTCGCCATCTTATTCCGGAGCTGAAAAGATCCGGCGCTGAAGGAATATTTGAGTATGATATCAACAAACTGATTGATTGAAAGGCGTTACGGGTCTAATACATGAACTTGCAGGCTGCCCGAAACGGTGGCCTTTTTTATCGCTTCTATGCTTTTATGCTATCAGATATCTGTTTTGTTATTATTGCTGTTTTTTTTAGGGCTGTTGCTGAAAAACCTGATTGACTTTCCCTGTATGAGGGAGAATTCGCCCCATGCAGGGCCTTTGGTTTCGGTGATGGTACCTGCCCGCAATGAAGAGCTGAACATCGAACGCTGTGTCCGATCACTATTGAGGCAGGACTACGGGTCATTTGAGATTCTCGTGCTTGATGACGGCTCAACCGATGCTACCCTTGAGTTGTTGGATGGTCTTGCCACCGAGTTTGGGGAGCAGTTGCGGGTTTTTCGTGGTGAGCCGCTTCCGCCTGGATGGCACGGTAAGGCATGGGCTTGTTTTCAGCTCAGCAGCCAGTCAAAGGGCGAACTGTTGCTTTTTACTGATGCTGATACCATACATAAGCCTGATGCCCTCCGTCGCTCCGTTGGTGCGATACAAAGATCAGGCGCAGACATGCTTTCACTTATGCCCCATCAGGAGCTTGGATCATTCTGGGAAAAGAGTGTTGTGCCGCTGATTCATGTTATTCTCATGTGCTACTTGCCGCTTCGTTTAGTTCGAACAAGCCCGAGACCCGCTTTTTGTTTTGCCAACGGTCAGTATATTTTTTTTCGTAAGGTGTTGTATGAGCGTATTGGCGGCCATGCTGCCGTTAAAGATGCGATTGTCGAAGATGTCTGGCTCTGCAGAGCTGTTAAGAAAGCGGGAGGCAAGGTTGTCGCTTTTAACGGCTCAGATGTGGTTAGTTGCAGGATGTATCATAATTTTAAGGAGATCTGGGATGGGTTTTCAAAAAATCTATTTGCCGCCATTGGCTACAGCACTCCGGGGCTTTTAATGCTGGTGTCGATAATTGCCGCACTCTACATAGTACCCTATGCATTTTTGTTCCGCTCACTGATGTTCGGGAACTCAGATGTAACATTGTTCTGGATTCCTCTTTTCCAGATTATCATCGCCCTTCTTTGCAGGCTCATTATAGCAAGTGCGTTTCGCCAGTCACTTCCGATAGCTTTCCTTCATGTTCTCTCCGAGATGGTACTGATTGCCATAGCGTTTAACTCGTTTCTTACGATAAAATTCGGAAAAGGGGCAAGCTGGAAAGGTCGGCACTACAATTTTTCCTGACAGCGGGGAGAATTCGGGGAAGGTGATATTTTTTTTTAAATTGCACGATTAAAATCAGCACATTCAACCAGGGTGATCTGAATCGGCTAAAAGTGTATCAATTCAAACAAGACTATTCTTATGGGTTTCTTATCGAACATATTCGGAAAAAAGGAAGTTGAGTTGAAGCTTCCAAAGGTTATTGAAGATGTGAATCTGATAAAAACGATGGAAGGTCATCTCGACAGGGTGTTAGGTGTTAAATTCAGTGCCGATGGGAAAAAACTTGTCAGCGGAAGTTTTGATGAACAGGTTATGCTGTGGGATGTTGAATCCGGCAGACAGCTGCTTACCTTGAAAGGGCACGACACCTGGGTTGAGTGCGTCGATATCAGCCGCGATGGCAGACGGCTTGCCAGTGGCAGCACTGACAGCACAGTAAGAATCTGGGATGCTTCTACCGGACAGTGTCTGCATGTCTGCAAAGGTCATGATACTGCCGTACGCATGGTTGCCTTCAGTCCGGACAGCAAAATTGTCGCGAGCTGTTCACGCGATACAACAATCAGGTTATGGGATGTGGAAACAGGAAAAGAACAGTCACGGTTTCTCGGCCATAAATCATATATAGAATGTCTTGCATACAGCCATGATGGAAAAAAAATCGCCAGTTGCGGAGAAGAACCAATCATAAAAATCTGGGATGCAGAAACCGGAAAAAATATTGCTAACTTCAGTACAAATGACAGACTTTCTCATGCATTGGTTTATAGTCCGGATGATAAGCTTATAGCTTTCTGCGGACGTGATTCCAAGGTCAAGATTCTCAATGCGGGAAGTGGCGAAATTATCACCGTCTTTGAGGGTCATGACGATGCTGTGCGCAGTGTCTGTTTCAGTCCTGATGGCACCAAGGTTGCCAGTGCAGCAAACGATGAATCGGTTCGACTTTGGGATGTAAAGTCAGGTAAACAGCTGCATTCTTATCGAGGTCATGTGCTCGAAGTGCAATCGGTTGATATCTCTCCTGACGGCAAAATAATTGCGAGTGGAAGTGATGATCGCAAGATCAAGCTCTGGGCAATAAGGTAGTAAGTGTTTCCCATCGGGTTTATGACAGCTGAGAGCTCTTAAAAAGGGCCAACTGCTTTTTTTTGCCAAAAATAAAAAAGTAGTGTAAACTGCTCAACTTCCTTTTTGAATTAGCTTAAAGTGAGTAAATTCATTTTACGAAAAATAAATTCGTTTTTGAACGCCTCATGTCGAGGTTCGTTCATTGTAACGCCAAATTTTAATGGCAAAAATAAAAAGAGGTAGATATGGGTAATCAGGTTGAAGGAACTGTTAAATGGTTCAACGAAGAAAAAGGTTACGGCTTTATCGAGCAGAAAGGCGGCAAAGATGTTTTTGTGCATCACAGTGCTATCAATGGCACTGGTCGCAAAACTCTTGTTGAAGGCCAGAAAGTCTTGATGGAAGTAACCCAGGGAGCGAAAGGGCTACAGGCTGAAGATGTAACTCCTCTCTAAATGATTTTCGAACCATAGAACGGTTCTTCATGCCGTTTAGTCCGAGCGGCTTTGCCTGCGGATTAGTTTTCAGCACTATCGTATTATTATGAATGTGGTTGTTATGATTAACCGCACAAAGCTTTTTCATGAGAAGCCGAACAGTTTCAACTATGGCAGAAACGCAAAGGGCGCATAACTATGCGCCCTTTGCGTTTCTGCGATTTGCGGCAACAAGGTTGTATCTTCGACATCGGCTTTACAAAAGGGCTTATTGTTGTGATACAGAGTATTGAAGTTTTCTGTTTCTCCGACAAGAGGGAATATTGTAGTGACCAACATCATAAGAACAGACGAAATAAAGAGCATGAGCATTATTTTACTTGATATCGGAAACGTGATTGCATCGGTAGATTTTTTAAGATTCTGCAGAGGAGTAGTGCCCGATGGGGTTTCAGACCTGCAGGCGGTGTCCAGAAAATATTGTGAAGGAGAGCTGAAAACCAAGTTTGATCAAGGTATTATTGCACCACTTGACTTTCTCTGCATGATTGACCGAGATTCTTTGACCGGAAATATGAGCCATGGTAAAATAAGGGAACTGTGGCAGGATGTGTTTTCCCCGTTGGAAGGTGCAGAGGAGGCCGTGGAAACTCTCAGCAGAGAATATCGGATCTGGATAATGAGCGATACCGATCCATTGCATTTTGCTTTTCTCTTGAACCATTATTCTTTTTTAAGGGAGCGGGAACGTTACTATCTTTCTTATCAGCACGGGTTTCTGAAAAGCTCACCTGAAGCATTCGAATATCTTCTTCATGATTCAGGATTGCCAGCACATGAGTTTGTGCTGATTGATGACCTGCCTGAAAACTGCAATTCGGCTGCCGCGGTGGGGATAAAAAGCATCAGATTTGAAACATGGCCAGAAACAATCACTGCACTTGATGCTTTACAGTCAAAACCATGATAATCAGATGCAATGACTGATGTTAAGAAAAAAAAGCAGATGGTTACCGTTCCCGTGTCCGAAATCGAGCTGCATGCAATGCGTTCGCAAGGAGCAGGCGGACAGAATGTCAACAAGGTTGAGACTGCGGTTCATCTGCGTTTTGATATCAGAGCTTCTTCTCTTCCGGATGAGATAAAGGAACCTCTGCTCAGAATGAGGGATAAGCGTCTTTCAAGAGAAGGAGTTCTTATCATTAAAGCACAGCGTTTTCGTTCAAGAGAGAAAAATCGAGAAGATGCTGTTAACAGGCTTCAGGTAATTCTGGGAAGCGTGAACGATGTTCCAAAAAAACGCAGGAGGACAAAACCAACCATCAGTTCAAAAGTTAAACGACTTGAAACAAAAGAGAAGCGCTCAGCTGTCAAGTCGCTGAGAGGTCGCATCGAGTGGTAGTGGAGGAATGGTAAGGAAAACTTAAGTGAACAATCAATGGGCACTGAAACTGACTTGATTCCTGGCATCTTTAACTATTGTGACCGCTGGTGCGAGCGCTGCACCTATACTTCTCGTTGCCTTCAGTTTCAGATTGAATCTGAAGAAACACAGAGTAGTGATGCCTTGCAGGATTTTGATGCTTTGAATACACGGTTTTGGGAGGATATGGGTGAAGCTCTTGTGCAAGCAATGCGTCTTATCAGGGATATTGCAGCACAGGAAGGTATCGAACCTGAAGATCTTGACAGGGAAACCGCATCTTCAGAACTGTACGAGAGTTTCCATCGGAACGCCCGCGAACATTCTTGTGCAAGTGCAGCTCTTGTCTATTCCGGTATGGTTAACGATTGGTTTGCAGCTTTTGACGACTTTTTCGAATCTGAGGAGGAGTCACTGTTAACCAATCACCATCTCTTTCTTGATGAGCATTTCCAGGTCATCAGACATTATCAGTATTTTATCTATCCGAAAATTGTCCGTGCAGTCGAAGGTCGTCTGAACGAACCTGCTACAGTTCATAACGATGCGGAAAGTGATGCCAGCGGTACCGCTAAAGTTACCCTCATAGCTATTGATCGCTCTCTTGCTTCATGGAGCGTACTTTATGCCGAGTATCCTGCATATGAAGATAAAACACTTTCTATTCTTGTTCATCTTGATCGTCTGCGCCGTTCACTTGAAGTTGTTTTTCCTGCTGCCAGGGCCTTTATACGTCCCGGCTTTGATTCATAGAATTATACAGACAACCATTTCATCACAAATAATTTATGCTTAACACAAACGAACCCTATCTTGTAGAATTTTTACTCCAGTGCCAGCCTGGACAACCGAGAACAAGAGGAAACTGGGAAGTTGACCACCATGGGACTCCCTTTCTTCTCCCTTCAATTGGAGGCATTACCCTGAATGTGCAGGTAGGAGATCCGGCTTTTGGCTGGCAAGGTGATCATATAGAGCCAGGTGTGAGCTGCACTGCCGATACCAATAAACCATTCGAGCATCCAAATGTCGGCTTGCAGATCTATTCTTGTGCAGGTAACCTTGCCACAGTCGCGACCGGTGAAGCAAAAGGAGCAGAAGGACGTGTACTCGGTCATCATGGCGGATCGGAACATGTCATCGTGGATTTTGTGCGCGATGTCAAGGAAAAGCTGCTTTACAGCGATACCATTATCATCAGGGGGAAAGGCCAGGGGCTGAAGCTTACGGACTATCCTGATATTATTCTGTTCAATCTCGATCCCGATCTGCTTAAGGCCATGAATATTCGGGAACATGAAGATGGAGTGCTCGAAGTGCCGGTTACAACGGTTGTTCCAGCAGTCTGTATGGGATCAGGAATCGGTTCGGCTCATGTGGCAAAAGGGGATTACGATATCATGACCAGCGATGCTGAAACGGTAAAAGAGTACGGCATCGACAAAATCCGTTTCGGTGATTTTGTAGCACTTCTGGATCATGATAACCGTTATGGAAGAGCGTATCGCAAAGGAGCCGTCAGTATCGGTATAATTGTACACAGCGACTGTATGGAAGCAGGTCACGGGCCTGGCGTCACCACGCTCATGACCTGCGCATCGTCACTTATCAGACCGGTAATCGATCCTGAAGCAAATATTGCAGACCGTCTTGGTATCGGAACGGTATTGAAAGGGAATAAAAAAAGTGTATAGACGAAGAAAAGTCTCAATCTGTCAATAAGGTTGATATTTTATTCTGTCATGAGATATTTATCTGTATTTTATCCGGATAATATTATTCATAACTTAACAGATAATGAACAGACAAAATATTCAATATTTCACAGCATTTGATGGCAGTCGCTGTATTGCTGAAGGAGGGCTGGTAGAGGTTATCATAAAGGTTAAAGAGAAAATTGATATTGGTGAAGCGCTCTCGGTATTAATATTTGACGGTATCAGCAGTGATCTTGTTGAAGTGGATTTTCGTGGAACGAAGGAAGATGTTCTGAAGAGTTTGGGAAATTCCACAGCACTTGAAAACAATCAGGAAACAATTTATCGAGGGCCGGGACGCCCGAAGCTGGGGGTTATTCCTCGGGAGGTCACCTTACTGCCAAGGCATTGGGAATGGCTTAATAGTCAACCTGGAGGCGCATCTGTGGCTCTTCGTAAACTGGTTGAGGAAGCTAGGCGCATGAACAGCGATCGGGATCAGTTGCGTACAGCACAAGAGGCTGTCTACAGATTCATGTCGGCCATGGCTGGTGATCTGCCGGGATTTGAGGAGGCAGCAAGAGCCTTGTTCGCTGTAACTTCTGAAAAGTTCAATGAAATCGTAACCACATGGCCGGACGACATCAGGAAGCATGTTCAGCAACTTTCTGGAAGTATATTCAACAAAAAGCCCTCCGTTGTTGAAGGGCATTTTGTTGAATGATTGAACAAGTGTTATCAGCAGTTTCGAACTGTTGATGAGGTACGATCCTTGATAGTTGTCTCGTCGAACTCGTCCCAGTTGTGCTCATCGTGCTCACGCTGGTAACCGGCCTCTTTAAGACCGAAGCTCATGTCGGCAACCATTTCCGGACGCAGCTCCTTGAGGTTCTTCACCTCGTTCTGGGTCAGAATCCTGGACTTGTCGAAACCAAGGTCGATCTCGATCTTGTTATTTTTGGTCTTGACACGATCAATATCATAGAAGCGCTTGGTAATGGTGGTCTGGGCAAAAGCCTTCAGACAGCCCAGCATATACTTGCGGACATAGGGATCCCTGATCCATGGATAGCTGAAGAAGGTCTTGCGTGCGTAGAAACGGGCGTATGATTTCAAAACCAGTTTCAGCACATCTTCGCGCTCCATGTTGTCGGGCTTGATAATCGGTGTCACAAAGTTGTAGCGGGAGTAGTCGCGGACCTCTACCCTGTCGCCAAGCTCTTTGAAGAGATCCGAAAAAGGCCATGGGGTGTAAATGGTCCAGTTGGCCATATCCGGATCCCAGTCTTTACAGAGCTGGTAGGTTTCCTCGATAGTTTCAGGGGTTTCGTGTTCGAGTCCCATAACAAACTGGGCTTCTGCTACAATACCGTTTTTCTGCAATAGCTTGATGGCAAGCTTGTTTTCTTCAATGGTTGTCTCTTTACGGAATCGGTTGAGGTTCATCTGGCTGGCTGCTTCAGTTCCGAGCGAGACGTGTACCAAGCCTGCTTTACGGAAGAACGGCAGAAGGTCTGCGTCGCGCATGATATCGGTTACGCGGGTATTAATGCCCCAGGTAACGTCAAGCTTGCGGTCGATGAGCTCCTGACATAGGGAAACGAATTTCTGTTTGTTGATTGTCGGTTCTTCGTCAGCAAGAATGAAAAAGCCGACCTTGTACTTTTTCACCAGCACCTCTATCTCATCGACGAAAGTCTTTGGGCTGCGTGCACGGTAGCGGCGCCAGAACTGCCACTGTGAACAGAATGTACAGGTAAAGGGACATCCTCTGGCAAAGTTAGGAACAGCAAGGCGGCAGTTGAGAGGAGTGTAAATGTATTTATCCCAGTCATAAAGGCTCCAGTCGGGAGTAAGTGTATCAAGGTCTTCAATGACAGGATGTGCGGCGGTGGCGAACACCTTGCCGTCGTCATCGATATAAGCGATACCCGTTATGTCTGCACGGTTCCTTCGATCAGTACCCGCGTCAATTTCTCTGATAAGGTTAACAGTAACCTCTTCACCTTCACCGCGGACAATGTAATCGGTTTCCGGCGCTTCGCTCAGTACCTGAGGGTACATGAAGGTTGAATGAATACCGCCCATAAGTGTCCGGATATTCGGATTCACTTTTTTAGCGAGTTTCATAATATCCTGTGCCTTGAAGATAGAGGGTGTGATGTTGGTGGTCATCACCACATCCGGCTTGTTTTTGCGGATGATCTCCTCAATCTGATCGTCAGTAAGGTAATCGGCCATGGCGTCAACAAATCGCACCTGATCGTACCCTGCCTGTTTCAGAGCGCCACCTATATATGCTACCCAGCTTGGCGTCCAGTTACCGGCAATTTCAGCTCCGCCTGAATGATAATTTGGCTGAACCATCAGTATTTTCATCGGTCTCTACCCTCCAGATATGTTTTTCAAAAAAGGGATTACAGTACGTACCAAAATAACCTTGATTAGGCTTGTAAAAATCCCTGAATTATTAATCTACAACTTTTTTATAAAATATTCATACGGTTTTCACCATAACATCGTCACTTGTGAGATGCGTTCATAAGCATGGTATGATAAAATCCCCAACTGATTTTTTCGCGATTTTTCACTTTCATTCCAGCAGTGGCCATAGCTTTCTGCATTTCCTCGTCGCGAATCATCTGGATGGTTGTACGTCGCTCCTTTTTCGGAAAATAACCGCCAATCCAGTGCTGGAAAGCAAGTATTTTATTGTAAGGAGCATAAGTGAAAATAACTGAACCTTTTGTCAAGCTGCTCAAGTTGCGGAATGCCTGGGCAAATCCTTCCGCCGGGTAATGAATCAGTACATCAAAGCAGACGACGGCATCATAAGCGCCGCTGACCGATTCAATGGTATTTACTTCAAATTCAATTTTTTTCTGAACGCCCTGCTTAATGGCTTCAGTTTTCGCTTTTTCCACCATTTGTGAAGCGATATCGACCGATTTTACCTTATAGCCTGCTTTAGCAAGACGAATACTGAACAGACCTGTTCCGCATCCGGCATCAAGCACAGTTGCATTTTTCGGGAGCTCAAGCTGCTGCAGCCAGTCGAATGCCTTGTCCATCATGACTGCATGGCCTTGACGGACAGTATTGCGCACCGAAGAGAGTTTATCATCCCCGTATATTGATGCCCATCGCTGAAAGCCTTGGCCGTTGAAATACGAGCGGAGCATTTTTTTGTGTTCTTCTGCATTGAAAGAGGAGCTGCTCATGGTATAAAATTTTGTCGGTTACGTGGCTGATGGTATAAAAATTGGCGTTACATGTGCTTTAATGGTGAACCCCTTCAATTCTGGTTTCAAGATCAGCATAGAGTTCCTGCAGTTCTTCAATGATGTTCTCCTCTGCTTCCCAGAAGCCTCGAGAGTGCGCTTCGAGCAACCTTCTGGTCATCGACATGGTTGCATGCGGGTTAAGGGCAACAAGTCGATCCAGCATGGCTTTGTCCTGCAGAAAAGTTTCGTTGAATTGATCGTAGGTCCACTTTTTAACTGCCGAGGCTGTGGCGCTCCATCCATAGGTGTTGCTGAGATGGGACTCGATCTCCCTGACCCCCTCATAGCCGTGCTCAAGCATAGCTTCATACCATTTCGGATTGAGCAGTTTAGTGCGTGCCTCAAGCGAGACCATCTTTTCAAGTGAACAGATCCGCTGTTTTGTTCCTGCGCCATCGATATCGCCAACCATCACTTTGGGTTTCGTTTTACTGAGGTGCTCAACGGTTTTTGAAACTCCGCCAAGATACTCATAATAATGATCAATATCAGAAATACCGATTTCAAAGCTGTCGATATTCTGGAATGTCAGGGTCACATGCTTCAGTGCGGAACGAAGCGCATCGGGGCACTCCGCCCACTGACCGGCTGATGTGACAGCAAAGCTTTTGCGGCTGACAAAAGCTTCGGCAAGCTGGTTATCCTCTTCCCAGGTACTGCTTTCAACCAGATGGTTAACGTTTGCGCCATAGCTGCCGGGTGCATTGGAATAGACCCTGTTCGATGCCTCATCGAAGGTGCAGTTTCTCTCGAGCATCTCTTTCTGAACATGCTTTCGAACAAAATTCATCTTTTCGGGTTCATCGGCAGCAGCAGCCATGCGGGCCGCCTTGTCAAGAAGTCGCACTTGCAGGGAGAGCAGATCTCTGAAAATGCCGCTGATGGTCATGACCACGTCAATGCGGGGGCGGCCAAGTTCAGTCAGTGGGATAAGTTCAACATCGCCAATTTTTCCAAGTTCATCTGTTTTAACTATTGCACCCATCAGAGCCAGTGCCTGGGCAACACCTTCGCCGTCGCTTTTCAGGTTGTCTGTTCCCCAGAGGATCAGGGCTATGGATTCAGGAAGATCGCCGCTCTCCTTGCTGTATTGCAGGAGCAACTCTTCGGCAGAACGTTTTCCAGCCTTCTGGGCGAAAGTTGAAGGAATGGTGTAAGGATCAAGACTGTGAATATTTCTGCCCGTGGGCACTATGTCCGGGTTACGAACCAGATCGTTACCCGGAGAAGGAGAAATGAACTTGCCCTCGAGCGCATGGAGCACTGCCTTGAGTTCATGATTTTCAGCAAGATTTATAAGAACGATATTCATGAAATGCCAGAAGCGCTGCAGGTCTCCCGGTTTTACGCCAACTTCGCGATGAAGGTAGTTGTCTGCTTCCGATATCCGGACAGCTAGGGTTCCTTCAAGTAACCTTGGCATGGAAATCTCAAGGGTTTTCCCTGTATCTAAATGTCCAGTAAATCGTTTGACAGCTTCCCGGGAAATTGCGGATACCTGTTGCCATCTCTGCTGAGCTTCTCTGTTATACCCTATTTCATCCAGAAGATGCAGGTAATTGTAGTTCAAGTGGATGCAGATCAGTTCGGGGAGGGATTTTCCGTCAAGTTCCGGTCGGCTGTGTCCAGCTAAGAGTGCGAGATGGTCGCCGACACTATCAGGCGAAGGGGCTTCACCCATGATGTGCAGCCCAAGCGGAATCATACGCTCCTCAATCAGATAAAGCTCGCTGTTCAGGATTGTGATATACTCCTCTGCAGGCGAATTATTCTGGCCGTCGTCAATTTCAAGAGCGACGGAAAGCTCCTTGATCTCATCAAGCAGCCCTTCTGATGGATTGCTTCTATAACTGGAAATAAGGTCTTTGAGTTTCCGCAAGCCCTTGTAGAGGCCAGCATGTTCCAGTGGCGGCGAAAGGTAGCTTATCAGCGTTGCGAATCCACGACGTTTGGCAATAGCCCCTTCACTTGGGTTATTGACGCAGTAGCAGTAAAAATTAGGGAGAGCGCCTATCAGTTTTTTCGGCCAGCACAAGCTTGAAAGTCCCACCTGTTTTCCGGGCATGAACTCAAGCGCGCCATGGGTGCCGAAGTGCAGCACTGCATCGGCGTTGAAGGAATGTTCAATCCATGTATAGAACGCCGCAAAAGAATGGTTCGGTGCTGCATCCTTTGCCATGAGAAGTCGCATAGGATCACGCTCGTATCCAAAACTGGGCTGTTGGCCGATAAAAATATTCCCGAAAGAGCAGCCGAGAATATGAAAGCGGGTACGGTCATTGAGGATTTCGCCGGGAGCGTCTCCCCAGAAGGGTTCGATGTCCTCATAGGCAGGAAAAAGCCTGCGGTACTCATCGACCGGTAAATGCCCCTCAACATTGCCGTCTGTACCGTATACCAGACGATTTCCTTCAATGAGTCGATCTTTCAGTACCTCAGTACTCTCTGGAACATCCACCCGGTAGCCTGCAGCTTTCATCTCCAGCAGCAGTCGATGCAGGCTTTCAAATACATTGAGGTATGCTGCTGTACCTGCGTTACCGAGATTGGGTGGAAAATTAAAAAGAATAATGGCAATTTTCTTGTTATCAGTCGGTGTATCCTGCAGTCTGAGAAACCGCTGTACTCGTTCAGCAATAATTTTTACTTCTGATTCAAGCGGGATGGTCCGTTCACTACCGGTTTCCGTGCCTGCATAGATCTGGGGTTCTATGGAACCGTCCAGTTCGGTTACTGCTACACTCAAAGCAGTTTGCAGAGGAGTAAGACCGAGATTGCTTTTGCGCCACTGTTCAATAGGCTGGAACGAAAGAGGAATAAGATTCAAGCATGGGACATCAAGTTTTTTCAGCACGACGATCGCTTCAGGAGCCTTGTTTTCCGCAGGGCCGCCGACAAGCGAAAATCCTGTAGCATTGATCAGCAGTGCAGGCCTCAGAGAACCGGGTATTTCGGAATTGAAAAACCGATCAAGAACTGGACGGAAATCGAGGCCACTACTATAAGCTATACAGCACTTGATTCCTTTCGATTCAAATGAGTGGAGCAGATAGTCAAGGTGTGCCATGTTTTTGCTCAATACTGTTGAGCGCATGGCAAGAATCACAACCAGACCGGTGTCAAGGTTTGATTTATTCTTGTGATGCCAGTCCAGAAACGATGGGGTGGAAAAGAATGCTTCAGGTGCATCAGGATGGCAGATTGCCGCATCGGGATAAAAGAGCGGATCTTCCTGAGGGAGCTTGCCTTTCCAGCCAGGAACGTAGCGGTCAACAAGCAGGGAAAGAAATCTTTCCATATTTTCTTGTGATCCGTTCAGCCAGAACTGGTGAGCAGAAATAAAGGTATGGATATCTCGCGCCTTGCCGGGAAGGTGTTTCATGATTTTACTGACATTGCGCACAAGCGTAAGCTGCCGCTGGCTTTCCCCATGGTTCTGCCTGGGCATCAGTTTTGAAGCCCATTGCTTGAAAATATTCGATGCCTTAGGTTCTTCTTTTTTCGGCTTACGGAGTGAAAATTTTCCAAGTCGTGTCTTTGTTATCAGCGCGGGATTGCTGGTAATGATACAGATCGGGCAGGTCAGAGCATCAAGCAGTTTTTCGAGTGGTCGTACAATTTCCTCGCTGAAGAGCATCGAGCCGAATACTATATCTGCATTCGGAAGGGTATTTTCAAGCGTTTCCCAGAGTTTATTGCTGTTATGAAGGCCAAGACTGAAAACCGAAACCTCCAGGCCAGAATGGAACTTTCTGTTCAGCTCACCCGCAGCAGCCTTCAGGACGCTGTTGTTGGTGGCCTCCATGGTAAGGAACACAAAATGCATAAGTCTACCCTGTCAATAAAATGTTATTACCGCCAGATTCTTCACATATTGAAGAGCTTCCGGCGGTGAACCCTCAATAGTTAACGAGTGAAGTTCGGAATAGTTAAAAGAAAAGGGGTGGTATTAAATCAGTAAGACGGGATTTTGCTGAAAGAGGTTGTACGGTTTTTGGGGAGGGAAAGCAATGGAAAGAATATTGCTTTTTTGATTATTGCCCCTATCCTTTATGGATATATCCTGGTGATGCAGAATATCAGGTAATGGGGTAATCCCAGCATGGAGAGTAAATGATGATGAGGCTTTATGGTGTTTAGAGCTGTAAAAGCCATGCATACGTTCAATGCCGTAATGCTGAGTGTGAGAGTCTTGAGGAATTGAAAGTCCACGAATGGCTACTGTACCACGTGTCTTTATTTTTGATTTGGTGTTGAGAGAAGTTTTGCCAAGTACGCTAAAACCGACAACAGAAATCATAAAGAAAAGCAGAATCTCGATGGATCGGCAGATGCTGCGTATAATGCTTCCCTTTCCTATGTCCATTAGTACATATTTTCTGTAATATACCAAACAGATCGTCAAAAAGAAACCTGGGTTACTTTGGTCAAGATGAGATTTTTATGAAATAAAAAAGCACGGTGTAATCCGTGCTTTTTTGCTGTAGGTGGAGATTGTTTGGGCGCTTTTTAAATTTCTATTCCTTCAAGGCGGTCTTCGAGGTCGGAATAAATTTCCTGCAGCTTTTCTATCATGTCGGGGTCTGCGCTCCACATGCCGCGTCCACTGGCTTCGAGCATACGCCCTACTATGTTCTTGAAGGCTTTAGGGTTGACCTTCATGAGGCGCTCACGCATTTTCGGATCCATAGCGTATGTTTCAGCCGCTTCCTTGTATACCCAATCGTCAACGCCCTTCGTGACTGCGTCCCAACCCAGCATATAAGTAAAGCGGTTGCTGATTTCAGCTGCACCACTGTGGCCCTGATCAAGCATTGTTTCAAACCATTTCGGGTTGAGCAGCTTGCTGCGGAACTCTACCTTCAGAGCTTTGTCAGCATCGTCGATTTTCACATCAGCCGTAAAAGTCTCTACATAGTTGAGTTTTACATTGTCACCTTTCGGGTTGCGTCGACGCGCTGAAAGCTGCAGTGCTCCCGATGAAGAGAAGTAGCGGTCGATATCAGTAATGCCGAACTCAGCTGAATCAACCTGCTGCACAACGCGATCAACGGTACTGAGCAGGCCTTTCAGAATATCGGTCTGCTGGTCGCCATATCGGTTTCCTCCATAAGCAAAACCAGTGCGTTTGATGAACATATTGTCGAGATCCTCTTCGGACTCCCAGGCGGAATCTTCTACAAGTTCTTCAACCTGCGAACCGTATGCGCCTGGCGCTTGAGTAAAGAGGCGCGATGTAGCACTCTCAAAATCCTTGCCCTCTTTCAATGCGGCGTCAACATGTTTTCTGATATGGTTCATCTCATGCGGTTCAATTGCTTTTGCTGCGTCCTTGACCAGTTTATCAAGATGATCGACAAGCACACCGAAGGTGTCGCGGAATATTGAGCTGATCTGGATCAGAACATCGATTCTCGGACGACCAAGCTTTTCGAGCGGAACGAGACGATAGTGGCTGATCTTGCCCTGTGCATCGTATGCGGGTTCAGCGCCCATGAGGTGAATGATCACTGCAACAGCTTCACCCTTGCTCTTTATGGTATCAAGCCCCCATAGCACCTGAGCAATTGTTTCCGGGTACTGGCCGTTGTTTTCCTCGGTGTGGCGTTTAAGAATAGTTTCAGCAATCTGCTTGCCGCGTTTGAAGGCAAGTTCTGAAGGGATACGCCATGGGTCGATAGCATGGATGTTGCGACCGGTTGGCAGGATGCCGGCCCCGTCACGTACAAGGTCGCCGCCGGAACCTGACGGAATGTATTCACCGCACAGAGCTCTGAGGAAACCCTTCATCTCATTGCGGTTGTCCTCAAGTGCGCGCTTCAGAGCAAGTCCGTCTTGGAGTGCGGTGTTGACTGCATCTACCATGTCGTGTGATACCTTTGCTCCACCGGTTAATTTATTGAACACCGTTGTCGGATTAGTCTGTCCGAAAATGGACTTTTCTATAAACTCTCTGGTATGCTCGTCAACCGTTTCACGCGATTTGAGTGCCAGCGGTTCACCCTTGCGGGCACGTGTTGCAAGCGAGGCGTAGTCGCCGTAGGTTTCATCCTCACCGATTGCCTGCATGATGATCGATGGCAATGACTTTTCATTGCCACGCACCTTCAGGTACTCTGTAATAGTGGTCACCTGGGTTTCAAGCCTTGGGGTTTCACCGAATATGTGCAAAGAGTTTGAAATCAGACGCCCCTCAAGTTCCATCATATAGGTATAGAGTCGGCTGATATAGTCCTGGAAACTTTCCCCCTCAACGCGCGGGCAGTCATCCGTCAGATTGAGCTGCTGTGCTTTGGTGATGATAACCTCTTCCGTCTCAACGTCAACGATCTTCTCAAGACCACGTTCACGATAATCGTTCAGCATCTCTTTGAATGCCGGAAGTTCTTTGTAAAGACCGGCTCTTGCCAGCGGTGGGATATTATGCGAAATCATCGTGGCATAACCTCGGCGTTTTGCGATATTCGCCTCGCTCGGGTTATTTATTGGATATATGTAGAAATGCGGGACTTCACCGAGCAGTGCGTCCGACCAGCAGTCTGCAGTCACGCCAAGCTGAAGGCCAGGCATCCATTCAGCAGTACCGTGCATACCTATGTGCACCAGTGCGTTGGCACAGAATACGCGGCTGATCCAGCGGTAAAAGGCGATATATTGATGATGCGGTGTGTTTTCCTTATCAAAGAGCAGGCGCATCGGATCACCCTGAATGCCAAGACGCGGCTGAACGCCGATAAAGATATTGCCGAGCGTAATGCCGCCGATAAAAAGTCTGTCAGGTTTAATAGGTGCAATGTCGCCGGGGAATCCGCTCCATCGCCCTTCAATCCGCTCTCGTTCCCTTACGCTGGTGATGCTGTTGAACTGTTCACGATCAATGGAAAAGCAATCCTGTTCGTGTGCCTGAATTTCGTAATCAGTTGCTTTGTCAAGCATACCAAGGAGCGCTTCAGGCGACTGCGGCAGTTCACCGATATTGTACCCCTCGGCACGAAGCGACACAAGAATGTTGTAAATGCTTTTTGGTACGTCGAGCAGAGCGGCACTGGCTTTTTTTCCCATACCCGGCGGATAGTCATAGACCACAAGAGCAACTTTTTTCTCTCTGTTGGAAACCTGCCGCAGTTCCGAAAACTTTTTGGCAAGTCCGGCAAGCCTTTCTAGGCGATCAGGAACAGTTTGCAGATGTCCGTCCTTGATAGCACCGAGTACTACAGGACAAACTGCGCCGTCCATTTCAGGCAGAGAATAGGTCATGGCAGACTGAAGTGGTATAACGCCCTGAGACTTCCATGAAGTGAAATCCTGTATAAAGAGAGGTTGTGAGACTACATATGGCGCATTAATTTTTCCAAGAATCTCTTCTCGTGCTGCTGACGATGCCCCCGGTGTGGTTGCGCCCGCAGGGCCTCCCACAAAGCCGAAACCCATCATGTTAATCAGCATGTCGATGTTGTTATGAGTAAACCACTCTCTGGCGGCTACATGTCCTTCAACACCCATAACGAAGACTGGTAAGGGATTAAGCCCCTTGGCCTCGATGGCACGGATGGTATTGTCGATATACTCTTTTTCCTGGAGCAAATGCTTACGAAAAAAAAGGAGTCCAATGTTTCTTCTTTTTGCTGAAGCCTTATCATGTTTGTGCAGCCATTTTTCATAATGATGCAGATCTTTCTGATACTCCGGTGCATCGGGATGGTAAAAGCCCATAGTCGGCACTTCCTGTACCTTCTCAGCCTTGACGTCTACCTCAAAGTACTCAGCTACAATATAATTGAACATTGATGCCAGGTTGTCCGTCGTAGGGTTCATCCAGTAGGTGTAGACCTGCATCCAGTTCTTGAAGTCCTTTGCCTTTTTTGGTATTAGCGGAAGCATGGTGCGCATTATTTTCAGCAGCTTCATGTAGCCGTACAGTGCATCCTCGTCTCTCCCCTTTACCAGCATCTTCGCAACTTTTTTGACGATATCAGGCATTCCGCTTCCGTCTCCTGATACCACATAATTGCCAACTTTTGTCAACTGCATCACTTCAGGCATCGACTCATAGGCAAAAATAACTTTTACCTTCGACTCTCCGATTTGTTCATGCAGCCAGTCCGCTTGTACTTTGAACTGTATCAGTGTGGTAAAAATGCAATCGGCATTATGGATTGCCTTGGCTGCTTCAGGATTCTGATGCTCAAGATCCTGATCGGTCCATTGGGTTAATTCGATGTGTGCGGCTATCTTGGAGGTTACCTCGCGCCATACACGCTGGTTGCATTGCTCCATCCCGACAATAGCGGCAATTCTGATTTTATCGTGCATAGAATTACAAAAAGATGTGCGTTTGTTGTGGTTTTAACAGGATTGCAAAATGTAATAAAATCCTGTGATGTAAACTAACGATTAAAAAAAGAGCCAGCCCCTCAGTTAAAGGTGCCGGCTCAGGTCATTACGACTTATTGCTTATGGATATCTTCAGAAAGTTAAATCCACACCTGCGACATAGCTTCGTCCAGGTGCCATGAACCATTCTGCCTCCTGATACTGCACGTTGCCTATGTTGTTGCAATGCAGACTTGCAATGATGTTTTTATCAATCTGGTACTTTGCTCCGACATTGATCACTATGAAGTCACCGGGGTAGTACAAGCCATCAGGATTAGGGAAGAAGGAAATAGCTTTGTACTTGCTGACATACCGTCCTGTGAGGTTCAGAGCAAGTTTGTTGACAGGTTTCCATGTCGCACTTGCAGATATTGTATTTTCAGGGCGATATGGCAGCCATCTCGGGTCAGGATTCAGGTCAAGCGTCGTGTCCTGACCCTTTACGTACGAAAGGTTTTGAGCATTCATATAGGTGTATGAAGCATTGAATGCCCAATCGTTGCTCGGCCTGTAGTTCAGGTTGGTCTCTATTCCCCAGATGCGGGCTTTTGTGATGTTCTTGTACTGGTATGACAGAGTAGACAGGTCTATAACAGACTGGATAAGATTATCGTAATTGTTGATAAATCCTGCAACATCAAGCGAGACCTTGTCGCTGAACTGCTTGTAAACGCCCAATTCATAAGCAGTCATGGTTTCCTTGTCAAGATAGGGGTTTGGTGTTCCATGAACCATTCCTCCATCACGAACAAAGCGTTCCTCCAGAGTTGGTGCACGGAAACTGTTTCCCCATGAAGCACGGAACGACATGTCATCCATCGCCTTGTAGTTCAGGGCTATACGGGGACTAATGGCATCAACCGATCTGTTTTCAAGAGGAATCAGAGTCCCACCTGCCGTAAGTTCAGCCTGTGTGGCATCAATGCCGCTCCAGTCATAGCGCACGGACATCAATGAGGTTAGGCTGTCAGTGATTTTCCATTCATCCTGCAGGAATGCTGCTGCATTTTTCTCCTGTATATTATGAAATGTGTTTGGTACTGGAAATTCAGCGGCTATCTGAGTGGTTTTTACATCGGTTATATTGCCGTCAATGCCCAACAGGAAACGCTGGTTGTCAGTAGCTCTCCAGTCAAGCTTTGCCCCTGCACCGAAACGGTTGGCTATATTTTCATTGAAATCGCCGGGGTTTCTTGTTGTTAATGGATAGACCTGAGGTGTGTTGGTAAGGTTGTATTCTATCCGCGAGTCATTGTATGTATAGTATACTCTGGTGTCGAGGCTGAGCTTGTCGCTAAGCAGGTTCACATAATTAGCTCCTACCAGAGCATTCTTTCTTTTAATGATGTCGTCTGTGTAGACATCATAGGTTTTAAAATTAGTAAGGGCACCTGCCGAGTTGATAATCGCGGCTAACTGATCGGCGGATATTGCAGTTGGCCCCATACGGAGAGGAAATGTTGGCCAGGTTGTTAACGAACTAAAGCTCGCCGGTAATAGTGGTCGGAATGCAGGGGAAATAGGCAGGCCTTGATTTGCTGTAAGAAATTGAGCAAAAGCCGCCGTACTTGAAAAAACATTCGTTCTGGTCCAGACATCATAGGCGTATTCAGGGTGCGGTACATAAGTCTGTGTGGCTGCTGACAGGTCATATGGCCAGTTATAAGCATAGCCGCCTTCGGTCTGATTGTAGAAGGCGCTGATCTGGATGTACTGCTTTGCATCAATATCGTACCGTGTCTTCAGCTTGATATCGTTGAGAAGAGTCTGGGCGTTCTGACGGTAGCCTTGATCGTCAGCGTGTGAATAGACCAAGTCATAACTCCAGGGACCGCTCTTGTTCCCTATACCTACATAGCTGTTCCAGAGCCATGGTGTGAAGTTTTTGCGATATACGCTCTGGTCACTGGATGGAGGAGCATCATAAAATCCTCCGCTAACGCCTGCTTTTACCTCGAAAGTTTCAGGAAGATGACCGTAGACATTAACTACCCCGCCCATAGCTCCTGAGCCATAAAGGGTTGCAGCTGCACCTTTCAGCACTTCAACCTTGTCGGAAGCATTCATGTTGACTGTAGTCCATACAATCTCACCGCTTTCAGGGTTGTTGATAGGAAATCCGTCGTAAAGGCCCTGTACTCTTGTACCTATGCCTCCGCCCTGAAATGTGTTGGAGCCGCGAATTTGTAATGTAGCAGTTGCCTGCCCGCCTGCGCGCGTGACTACGACACCCGGAACATCTTCGATTACCTGATCAAGGGTTGGGTTAGCTTGCTGCTTGATTCTTTCCGGTGATACAACATTAACAGTTACAGGTACTTCAAGGCGGTCCTGTTTGTAAAGTGCAGCACCAACTACGACTTCAGAAGCCATGACGGTAGTCTGGCCAATGGTGAAGTTGGCTGTAGAGGTTTGTCCGGCAGTAATAGATACAACCTGACTTGTCGGGGCGTAACCTACGATGGATACAGAGATTTTTTCTTGTTTGGCGGGGACGTTGTATATGGTAAAGTTGCCGTTCGCGTCGGTTGAAGTTCCAATGTTGGTACCGGCAATGGTTACCGATGCGCCAAAAACTCCTTCACCGTCAGCTTTGTCGGTGATTTTGCCCTTAACAGTGCCAGTGTCAGCTCCATAGGAGGGGAGAGGCATCAGCAACGTCATCAGACAGAATGCCGACAGAACAAAACGGAAAAAGCGAAACGCTTCTGCATGTTTTGTTTTCACTGATTGTGCATGTTTTGTTTTCACTGATTGTGTTATAGTTTAGTTGCAATGATACGAACAAAAAACATGGCTAATATTTTTCACCTTTTTTGCGCACATAATCATAAGCACCGCCTATCAGCAATCAGTACAGGAATACATATCACATTTCAAATAGCAAATATCAATTATTGGTTAATTTATTAAAAAAAAACAGAAAGGTGCAACTAATAGTATAAACGTTATCGTGCGTACAATAGTAGATAGTGCAAATCCCTTTTGAATTTCGGGGAGAGCTGAAATAAGCGGATTGCGATATTTATACTTCAGATGACGCCAAGTTCTTTACCTATGGAGATGAACTCATTGACAACTTTTTCAAGATGCTTACGTTTGTGGGTTGCCATAAAGCTTGTACGGAGTGCTTCGTGCCCCGGCATGACACCTGGGCGTATGAAAGCGTTGACGTAAACACCGGCATCGAAAAGTTTTTTCCAAAAAAGAAGAGTTTTCATCTGATCCTTGATCAGGACGGTAACGATAGCAGTACGTGAAGGCAGGAGCGAAAACCCTGCAGTGAGAAGTCCCTGGCGAACGTAATCGGTATTTGCGATAAGTCGTTCAATAAGCTCTGGCTCATTGCGGATGATTTCGAGTGTTGACAGAACGGCAGCTACGCTGGCCGGAGTGGGCGAAGCACTGAAAATAAGTGAAGATGCATTGTGCTTGATATAGTTGATGACGCTTCGGTCTCCAACAACGTAACCACCGAGTGATCCAAAGGTTTTCGAAAATGTCCCCATGATGAGGTCAACCTCGTTAACAAGATCAAACTCCGATGGGGTGCCCCTGCCTCTTTTTCCGATGACGCCTACCGCATGAGCGTCATCAATAAGAATCCGGGCGTCGTATCTCTTTGCCAGTTTCACCAAACCAGGAAGATCTACAATTTCCCCCGACACTGAGAAAACTCCATCAGAAACGATCAGCCGTCCTGCAGTTCCCGGAATATTCTGAAGCACGCGCTCCAGGTCTTCCATGTTATTGTGGTTATAACGTACCAGATTTGCTCCAGCTCCCTGAGCCATGATGGACGCAGCCACAAGGCTTGCATGGTTATCGCGGTCGGATACAATATATTCTCCGCGTTGAACCAGAGTCGGGATAATGCCTTGTCCAGTCTGGTAGCCGGTACTGAAGAGCAGGCAGCGCTCTTTTTCAAAAAAGTCAGCAAGCTTTTCTTCAAGTTCAACGTGCAGATTGACTGTGCCGGTCATGTAGCGGGAACCGCTGCAGCTTGTCCCGTATTTGTTGATAGCTTTGATCGAGGCCTCCTTTACCCTAGGGTCAGCAGTGAGCCCAAGATAGTTGTTTGAACCGGCCATAACCAGTTTCCGCCCTCCAAAGGAGACTACCGGACCTTCGCTTTCGTCTATTGGGTGAAAAAAGGGATATAAACCCTGCGCCTTTACTTCGTCGGCCAGGGTAAACTCAAAGCATTTTTTAAATAGGTCTTTCGTTTTATCCACAGTAACGCAAATTTACTTCAGCTGTAACAAAAAAAGCTGGAATTTTGTGTATTTACGGTCATTTAATTATTGCTTGTTTCGCTCGATGACCGGGTTTTAAGCAAGCTGCATTTAGCCACGTTCAGAAATGTATTAAAATTTTTGTTTTTTTGTTGAAACACCCTCTGTTTTTTTCATGTTGTGAACGCTCAAATTGAAATCTGCATCGGGAGAGCCTGAATAAATGAAAATCAAGATATGCCTGAAACAATACTGCTGACTGGTTCTACCGGGTTTATTGGGGTGAGAATGCTGAGTTATCTTGCAAAAGCTGGAGAAATAATAAGGGTATTTGTTCGGCCAGAAAGTGTAGTTGGAATTTTGCCAGAAGGTGTGGAGGTCGTTCGGGGCAGCTTCAGCGATCAGGAAGCTCTTGCCTGTGCTGTACAAGGTGTTGACAGGATTGTCCACCTTGCTGGCTTGACAAAAGCAGTTGATGAGGCTGGGTACGATGCTGGTAATGTAACACCGGTGGAATATCTTCTTGAAGCCGTCAGGAAACATAACCAGACTTTGAAGAGGTTTCTGTTTGTGTCATCGCTTACCGCAGCCGGCCCGGCTGCGGATGGTTTAAGCGGTGTCAGGGAGTCTGATTCACCTCATCCTGTGAGTGCTTACGGGCGAAGTAAATTAAGAGCTGAAACCCTTTGTCTGGAACGATCAGCTGATATTCCGATTACTATTGTTCGTCCTCCCGCTGTTTACGGACCTGGTGATCGTGATATACTGCAGGTTTTTCAGATGCTTGCCAAAGGGGTATTGGTGATGGCTGGCAGTGCAGCGAAACAACGTTTCAGTATGATTTATGTCGATGATCTTGTCTCCGGCATCATGATGGCAGCCCGCTCGGATAGGGCAGTGGGTCGAATTTATTATATTACCTCTCGTTTTCCATGTTCGTGGGATGACCTTATTGCTGCTTCGCAGCAGGTATTAGGTTTTAAGAAACTGCACAGGGTGTCGCTCCCTAAACCGCTGGTCTTTCTTGTTGGTTTGGTTATCGGCGCGACAGGTTCGTTAACAGGAAAACCTCAGCTTATCAACCTCGATAAAGCCAATGAGCTCGTTCAGGATTATTGGGTCTGCTCTCCTGAGCAGGCTCAGCTCGATTTTGGTTTTACTGCTGGCACATCTCTTGTGGAAGGTGTTGGAAAAACGATTTCCTGGTACCGTCATCAAGGGTGGTTGTGAATTCGGGTTACTCAGGCAAAATGAGATTGTTCAGCCAAGCAGTTTCTGCATAAGGCTGAGAAGAAGATATTTTTCATCAGGGTAGGGGAGCAGCCCTTTAAGCGCCGCATCTGTTTCCATCAGCGCAGCGATAGCACGTTCGGCATCCTGAAGAGAAAATGATCTTGTGTAGGTAAGGTAGTTCTTAACGAAGTACTCCTGTTTCCCGTACAAACCGAGATTTTTGGCGATTTCCGCATGGGGAAGCTTCCGTACGTCGGGCAGTGAAAGTTTCCAGAGACGAATATAAAAAGTGGCAAGAAAGCGGACAATGTTGCCGAGACCCTCTTTCAGTCCTTCGTGATCCATGATCATGAGTGATATTCCGCTGCATAATCTCAGATTTCTTTCAGCAAGAGCTTTTTCAAGTTCGAAAACGTTATAGGTGCGCGATATTCCGACGCATTCATAGACATCGGTTGCCGTAATACGTTTTTCAGTGTATCGGACAGAGGCGTATATGATTATCTTTTCGATCTCGTGGCAGATTTCCCTTGCCGACGGCTGGATATAGGCTGTAAATGCCTTGAGTGCGTCAGGCTCAAATTCCCATCCGGACTCCTTCGCTCTATTGGAGGCGAATAGGTCAGGGTCTTTGATAACCGGAAAATCATAGCGGTATTTATTCAGCGTGCTGAACAAATTTCTTTCCTGATCTTTTTTTTCGACAGGATCGGCATCGAATACAAGAACGGTAAATTCAGCGGGACTTTTGATGTAGTTACTGAACTTTGCATCGTGCTGTTTTTGCAGCTCTTTTGTCAGGGGCTTTTTGATTTTGTCAAATTGCCGGACAATGATGAGCTGTTTTGCAGTGAACATAGGGTATTCGGAGGCTTTCGATATCAGTTCCCCCGGTGTGAAATCCGATCCGCAAAGGATGTGCGTGTTGCATGCAGCATCGTTTTTCGAGGGGAAAAGAGCCGTTCTGATCATGCTGGCACACTCTTCCTTAAGGTAGCTTTCGGGTCCATAAAAGAAATAAACCGGTAAAATATTTCCGGCAAGAATGTTTTTTTTCAGTGTATCCATAGGGGATTGGGTGCAACGGAATGCACCCTGCATAGTAAAGAGAATTTAGAAAGGCAGGTCATCTTTTTCCTCTTCAAGCAGTGACCCCGAAGGTGGAGCAGAAAATACAGGCAGGGTGCTTTGCGGTCGCTCATAACTTTGTGATGTTCCTTCGTTATATCCCTGTCCGGAAGGCTTGCTATCAAGCATATTTATTTCGGAGATCACAATCTCTGTAGTGTACTGCTTCACTCCCTCTTTTTCCCAGCTCCGTGTCTGCAGCCTTCCCTCAATGTGTACCAGCGATCCTTTGTGCAGATACTCTTTGCATATTTCTGCTAACCGTCCCCAGGCAACGACTCTATGCCATTCCGTTCTCTCCTGCCACTCTCCCTGCTGGTTTTTGAACTTTTCGCTTGTTGCGACAGTAAAGTTTGAAACGGTTGTTGATCCCGCCTGACGGCTTTCCGGTTCTCCACCGAGCCTTCCGAGAAGAAATACTTTATTAACGCCTTTTGCCATAGTGTTGTTTTCTTCGTTGATCAAAATTTTCGGGAATTATATCCCCATTGTTAAAAAGATATATCTATACCTTCTATACTACAAGCAGTTTTGCATCAATGACAGGGCCTTCACGACAAAGAAGGATGGTACGTATGCCTTTTTCCGGAGTGTTGATTTCAACGCTGCATCCGTAGCAAATGCCAATACCGCAACCCATCACTGATTCGAGCGAGATATCACACGCTACATGGTGATCATTGCTGAATTTTGCAAGCACTTTCAGCATCGGGTTGGGGCCGCAGCCAAATATTTTGATGGGGCCTTCTTTTTCAATTCCAGGCAGATCTCTATGGAGCAGGTCAACCACTGTGCCTTTGAAGCCTGTGGATCCGTCATCCGTAGCAAACCGGCAATTGCTGAGGTTTTGGGCGAGAAGGTCATTTTTTGTCCGTCCTCCGATCAGGTTGATCACTGTTTTGCCTTGTGCAGCCAGTGTTTTTTCCAGAAAAAGCATTGGAGCTGTGCCGATTCCTCCCGAAACAAGAATGGCAGTATTAAAAACATGGTCGGTAATTGAAAAAAAGCTTCCAAGCGGTCCAAGCACCATCACCGTCGAGTCCTCTACGGAATCGCAGAAAAGAGCCGTGCCGCATCCAATGGATTTAACCATGATTTCAATGAGGGCTCCCTGAACGTTGTGAATGGAAAAAGGTCTTCTGAGCAGCGGTTGTGAGGTAGAGCTGACCTTAATATTAACAAAGTTTCCAGGTTTTGCTGTGGCAGCAATTGAGGGGCAGTTGATGGTAATAATACTGACATTGCTGCTGATGCGTCGGTTCTGGACTATGGTTGCCCTGACATCGACAATAGTGTTTGTTTCGAGCATAACGGGGCTCATGAAAAGGGTGATAGTAGATAACTGAGATGTATTAATTAAGCGAGTGGAGATCTCATTTGCAAGTCATTCCCTGACATTCGTTTGCTGATGCACGGTTCATTCATTGTTACTTCTTTCATTTGAATCAGTTGAGACAAATCAGCGATCACGGCATTGCTTTCAGGCGAATAGTATGGCAGTAAAAAAATTAACAACAGGGATTAATATTTTTAACATTGCCTGAAGTGTGTATGTTAGTTTCTTTTGTAGTGTCATCTCAGAGTTATATCTTTGACTCTTATGATTTTTCCTCTGTATACCTAAATCAATGTTTGGTTCATGCGTATTTTAACGTTCACAGGTAAAGGCGGGGTAGGCAAAACCAGTGTTTCTGCGGCTACGGCTGTACGCTTGTCGCAGCTTGGCTATCGTACTCTTGTCCTTTCAACCGATCCCGCTCACAGCCTTTCGGATTCATTTAACCTACCTCTCGGCGCAGAACCGACAAAGATCAAGGAAAATCTCGATGCAATTGAGGTCAATCCCTATGTGGATCTCAAGCAGAATTGGCATTCTGTACAGAAGTATTATACCAGGATTTTTATGGCCCAGGGTGTTTCCGGAGTTATGGCTGATGAAATGACCATCCTGCCCGGAATGGAAGAACTGTTTTCTCTCTTACGGATAAAGCGCTATAAAGCATCAGGCCTTTATGATGTTCTTGTGCTCGATACTGCCCCTACAGGCGAAACATTGAGGCTTCTTTCCCTTCCCGATACCCTCGCATGGGGGATGAAAGCTGTGAAAAATGTCAATAAATATCTTATCAAGCCGCTTAGCAAGCCTCTTTCGAGGATGTCTGATAAAATTGCGTTTTTTATTCCTCCCGCTGATGCCCTGGATTCGGTTGACCAGGTATTTGATGAACTTGAAGATATCCGTGATATCCTTACTGATAATAAAAAATCTACAGTTCGTCTGGTGATGAATGCTGAGAAAATGTCGATCAAGGAGACCATGCGTGCATTGACCTATCTGAATCTTTACGGTTTCAAGGTGGATATGGTACTTGTCAACAGGTTGCTTGATATTAACGAGGATTGTGGTTATCAGGAGAATTGGAAAGCTATTCAACAGAAGTATCTCGGAGAAATAGAAGAAGGCTTCTCTCCTCTTCCAGTAACAAAGCTCAGGATGTACGAACAGGAAATTGTCGGTCTCAAGTCGCTTGAAATGTTTGCAAAAGACATGTATGGTGATAGTGATCCTTCAGATATGATGTATGATGAACCGCCGATCAAGTTTGTCCGCAACGGTAATGTCTATGAAGTACAGTTGAAGCTTATGTTTGCCAATCCTGTCGATATCGACGTATGGGTGACTGGTGATGAGTTGTTTGTGCAGATCGGCAATCAGCGTAAAATTATTACGCTTCCAATCAGCCTGACGGGTCTTGAGCCGGGGGATGCTGTTTTCAAGGAGAAATGGCTTCACATTCCTTTTGATCTTGATCGTCACGAAGAGAGCCGGATGCAGAAAGAGCAAAAGGCGTATGATAGAGGCTGAATTCACATGGTGAAGAGTACTTGTTTAGATCAATTTTTATGTTTATGTTTTTAACATATATTTTCCTTAGTCTATAATCATAACAGGGGCATTGTTAAGAGCGGCCTCATTTCCATGGAGAGTAGAATGTCTGAATCGTATCAGAAACTTCGTAAGGATTTCAAAGAGCTAGACTTTACTGATCGCCTTACGTTTCTTGCTGAAAGCGTTCTTTTAACCGGACAGAGCGCTGTTGTAGGTGGGCTGAATCTTGCAGGCAATGTGTTTGACACAGTAACCGGTACAGTAGGCGCTGTTATCGATGCATCAGGTATCGGTAATCTGCTTGGCAGTACAGGTGGAGTTGTTGGCGAGACCATCGACCGTGTTGCAATTACCGTTAAAGACGCATCAAGAGCCGCTAACGAGTTGTATGCCAGTGCTGTTGAAACTGTTGAAAATGCAACAGGAAATGCTGCAACAGCTGTTGGAGATGCAGGTGTCTCTGCCTCTGAAGTGGTCAAAAATTTTACCGGTTCATTTCAGAAAGGCCCAATAAAAAAATAGGAGCACGTAGCTTATAGTCCGTCTTTCTGTTTTTGGAAGTGTAATCTTTTTCTTTTGTTTTTTTGTTTATTACTGTAAATTAGTAAAAGAATAGTCTTTTAACTTTCTGATAACTTTCCAATAATTAAATTCCAAGGAGGAATTATGAGTGGTGGTGGCGTTTTTACCGATATCCTGGCTGCAGCCGGACGTATTTTTGAAGTTATGGTTGAAGGGCATTGGGAAACCGTCGGTATGCTTTTTGATTCTTTAGGTAAAGGTACCATGAGAATCAATCGCAATGCTTATGGTAGCTTGGGCGGAGGCGGAACAAGCCTTCGTGGATCATCACCGGAAGTCACAGGCTACGCTGTTCCTTCGAAAGAAGTAGCATCAAAGTTTGCGAAATAAGCACAGCAAAATTTCCGATTTCAGGCAGTGAAAAGTATTTGTTTTCACTGCCTTTTTTATTTTATCAGTAGTAAGCCCATCTCGAATAACAGCCTCCTTCTTTCATTTGATGCATGATGCCCGTTCTTGCTTCTTTCTCTCCAGTCCTGTTTGTAATCAGCCCTATGGTTTATGAAGCCGAAAGCACTTCGGTTAATCGAGTAATTTCTGTTTATTATAAAAATTTGATAGATTTCGGCTCAACGTCCCAATAAGTATCAAGTGAACGAGTGTAGTTAATGGCAAATTTATCTTTGTATATCTCAGGGCAGACTGAACAGGATGATGTAACTGAGTTTTTTCAGAAAGGCCTCATGAATGCAGGTGAAAATCCGATTGCATTTTTTGAAGGGGTTTTTTATGAATCGCATCAGGAGCGTGTAGGTAATATTGCCTTTCAGGATTACCTGGTTTATACCGACAAGGCCGTTTACTTTTGGGCACGAGGTTCAAGTAAAGACTATCTCGACAGATTTGAGCTTGGGGCAGTTTCAGTCAACAGCCGGAATAAAGATCATGATTTTGCGACGTTGAATTTTAAGATTTGTCGTGATGGAAAGGATCCGGTTTATGTGATTTTTGATATGGTTGAAGTGCGGGAAGCTGAATTGATTTCCCGGCTTCAAACTGTCATTGAATCAATTATTGAAGAGCATCTTGGTCTTAATTATCGCAAAGACCTGCCTGACGATGTTGCAGACGCAATTCTTCGTGGATCTCGAGGGGTTTGTATTCCTCGGGTAATTTCTTTTCGATTTGATGCACCAAATATAGCGCAACAGGAAAGTCATATCGGGTATGGTCAGGATCTTCTTGAGCAGTACAAGGCAAATATCGGGTATGCGACTCCTGAACAACCGCAGCACTACAGCGGACAACCCTCAGGTGGAGGACAAAGTGGAGAACGCCAATCGGGTGGCTTTTCCCCTGCAAATGCTTTAAAGGGAATTGAAAATATTCTTCCAAAGGATCCTGCTTCATTGAAAAGAATCGCTGAATCAATAAAAGAGATGGTTGGCGATGCTCCTTTTAAAATTCGAGAGCAGCTTAAGAATGATCTGCAGCATGTTCCAGGCATGCTCACAGCTCTCAATGAACTGGTGATCAGTATTGCAGATAATCCGCAGGCAGAGCGCTTTGTCCTGAATATTGTTAAAACTGCTGTGCGCAATGACGGGATGATCGGCTCCGTTAACAAACTTATGAAACTTTCTTCCAGTTTTGGAGGAGGGGGAAAGAAATCAGCACCGAAAAGTTCCTCAAGAACTGGTGCACCGGATGCAAATGATGATTTGCCGAAGAATCAACGACGACGCGGAGCCGATGACGATAGTGAGACTCCCGCCAGAAGAAAGAGTATTCATATTAAAAGCGATGATGAAGCAACGTTGAATGATGATTGTTTTGGGAATGATATTGTAGAAAGGCAAGAGAATACTGTCTCTGCAGCATCTTCAAAAAGAATGAAGATCGTAGATGACGCTGATGATGCTGCTGCTCCGAAGCGTAAAAAGATTACCATTAAAGCTCCAGAAGAGAGCACGCCATCCATAGTGAAAAGCATGATGAGTCTGGATGACTTTTCTTTGGAATCTCCTGAGCATGAGATCAAGGAGCCAAGAGCAATTGTTGAACATGAGGTGGATAGAATTGTCCCAAATGTACAACGAAAAAAAATCAGGATTATGTCGGATGCGGAACCGGAAAGTTCTCATTCCCCTAAAGAGGTTGTGTCTGCACCTGTATCGGATGAGGTACTTTCAGAGGCAGGTTCCGTTCTTCATGCTGATAATGAAGTATCGGAAAGCAAAGCATTAAATTCCGTTAAAGTAACTGGTGGTGAATATGATAATGAAGGACAACATAATCGGTAACAAGCGTTCATTCAAAAACAAGTCCACTCAATAGTTTTATTATCAACATGAGAATTATTCTTTACTTGGGTAAAGGAGGGGTAGGCAAAACTACCGTGTCAGCTGCAACTGCAACTGCAATTGCCAGAAGAGGGCAGCGTGTTTTGATTATGAGTACCGATGTGGCTCACAGTCTTGCAGATGCGTTGAGTGTTGAACTCTCTTCTACACCTGTCGAAGTTGAAAAGAATCTCTTTGCCATGGAGGTGAATGTTCTTGCGGAAATAAGAGAGAACTGGAGCGAGCTTTATTCATATTTCTCTTCGATTTTAATGCATGATGGTGCAAATGAAGTTGTCGCAGAGGAACTTGCGATTATGCCTGGTATGGAGGAGATGATAAGTCTGCGTTATATCTGGAAGGCTGCCAAGTCAGGTAATTATGATGTTGTTGTTGTTGATGCCGCTCCTACAGGCGAGACCATGCGGTTGCTCGGAATGCCGGAATCTTATGGATGGTATGCAGACAAAATAGGAGGCTGGCACTCAAAAGCTATTGGCTTTGCGGCTCCTCTTTTAAACAAATTTATGCCAAAAAAAAATATCTTCAAGCTTATGCCGGAGGTCAATTCGCACATGAAAGAACTCCATGCCATGCTTCAGGATAAAACTATTACGACATTCAGGGTAGTGCTGAATCCCGAAAATATGGTTATCAAGGAAGCTTTGCGGGTGCAAACCTACCTCAACCTGTTTGGATATAAGCTTGATGCAGCTGTGGTTAACAAGATTCTTCCTCCAAGTTCATCTGATGTCTACCTGCAGAGCCTTATAGACATTCAAAGTAAATATCTCAGGGTAATTGATAACTGTTTCTATCCTGTACCGATTTTCAAGGCTAAGCAATCTATTGCTGAAATCATCAATACAGACAGGCTCTATGAATTGAGTCAGCAAATTTTCGAGGACAAAAATCCAGCTGATGTGCTTTACATTGATGACAAGACCCAGTTGCTGGAGAAAGTCGATGGCAAATATGTATTGAGCCTTTATCTGCCGAATGTTGAGGTGACAAAACTGAATGTGAACATCAAGGGTGATGAGTTGCTTGTGGATATCAATAACTTCCGCAAAAGCATTATCCTTCCAAATGTTCTTATTGGCCGAAAGACTGAAGGTGCCGACTTTGCTGAAGGAAACCTTAACATCACGTTTGCCAACTGATTCAGTTGCAAAACACTCTTGCTGAGGTAATCCCCATCATTATAAAGACAGAGTGTTTTAAGAGGCAGCCTGTTTTTGTTTGATGTAAATGGTTTCTCTTACCCGTATCAGTACTGACCGGTCTGTGCAGCATTCGAGAAGCTGCAGGATGGTTTGCTGCTTTGCAGGGTGCCGCGGGTTAGCAATGTCAAGCAAAGGAATAAGAACAAATTTTCGATGATGCAGTTCGGAATGAGGGATTGAGAGCGTTTCTGTGTGGATGCACTGTTCGTCATAAAGAAGAATGTCAAGGTCAATGACTCTTGGACTCCATCGTGGATATCCGTCAGGTCGTCCAAGTTCCTGTTCAATAATCTTGCAATGCAGACGGAGCTCTTCAGGCGGAAGGGAGGTCTCAAGAAGAATGACACCGTTATAGAAACGATTCTGTTCAGTTTCACCGACCGGTTCGGTCATATAGATTGATGATACGGTGTAAACTGATGTGTTTGCAAGAAGACCGAGTCGGTCAACGGCTTCCTGAAGGTGACTGAGACGGTTTCCGATATTGGAACCGATTCCTAGAAATACCTTGTGCATCGGCATCGTTCAGGCACGAGTGACGTAATAATCGGCCTCTGCGTAATCACAGATGCCATCAACAGGGGGGTTGCGTTTACGAACCCTGATGCTGACTCTATCTAGAATTCGAAAGTCCTGTAAAAGCTCATGTGCTATGTTATAGGCTACAGCCTCAATAAGGAAGTATTTTTTCAGGGTCAGTGTATCACGAATTTTTCTGTAAACCGCGCCGTAATCGACGGTTTTGGTTATTTCATCGTTTTGTGCCGCATCGGTAAAGTCAAATGATAGTTCTGCATCGACCTCATATTTCGCCCCAATAGTATGCTCTTCTTTGAGTACCCCATGGTGCGCATAGAAAACGATATTTGTTAACCGGACGCATGAATGGGTGTGCTGTGCCATAGTCAAGATCTGATCTCCTTGTTATCATATTTATTGCCGATAACTTCACATTCGGGGACACAATACCATAAAAGCATATCGGAGCTTCCATCATGCAGAATTTTAAAACTACCCGCTTCAAAAACAACCGTGATGATATAATCATCCCACTGTAACAGATCCCCTTCGTAAATCTCGTGACCATCTTTATCATAGAGCCCGGTAAATTGTAGCCATTCAGACCGTTGCCTGAAATCCAAAAAATCGATATCCCTGGTATTTACTGTGGAGAATTGCCATCCCTCTTGAAGTGATGCAATGTTCTGAAATAATGCTTTAAATTTAATCTTATTGATATTCATCACAGTCATCAATAAACAACCAGGAAACAGGGCAGGGTTTCGAGGCAATTTCAGAAGCCGGTATCTGCCCATACATCATAAACTGCAATATAATAATTATGTATCTCGTTAATGCAATGGGCTAAAATCATTTTTCAGCGGGTGTTCACAAGGTCTTGCTGTTTACTGCTATTTTTTGCAAAATTTCACTACCTTCAATGCGACAGGCCATTTTATTAATGTATCAAGAGCGGCAATTATGAATAAAAAAGCTCGTAACGATTTTTACGAGGGGTGCCGTGCAAGGGCTATTATGCTTGCTCTCGAGGAGGATCGCTATACAGGTGATATTACTACCCTGGCAACTATTGAACCTTTTCAGGAAGGCAGTGCTGTGATCAAAGCTAAGGAGGACGGTATTGTTGGCGGAGCTGACGTTGCCATGCAGGTTTTCTCTGCCTGCGATCCTGAACTGTCAGTTGTGCTTCACCTCAGGGACGGAGATGCAGTACGCCGGGGAGATATTATTCTTGCGGTAAAGGGAAAACTTGCCCCTCTGCTTATTGGTGAACGTACCGCGCTTAATTTCATGCAGCGCATGTCGGGCATAGCTACCAGAACAAGGGCTTACGTTGAGAAGGTGAAGTATACACATGCAAAAATTCTTGATACCCGGAAAACTGTCCCTGGGTTGCGCTATTTTGATAAAGAGGCGGTAAAAATAGGCGGAGGGGTGAACCATCGTTTTGGCCTGTTCGATATGATTCTTATCAAGGACAATCATATTGATGCTTCTGGAGGCATTGCTCAGGCAATCCGACGTGCACAAAAATATCGGGAAAAAAAACACCTTGATGTGAAGATCGAAACCGAGGTACGCACCATGGACGAGTTGAGCCGGTCTCTGGTCTGTGTGCCGGATGTTATTCTTCTGGATAACTTTACCATAGATCTCATAAAGGAAGCTGTTGTCTACGTCAAGGCTACCTGTCGCAATGTGCTTCTTGAAGCTTCTGGCAATATTGGCATGCACAATGTGCGGGATGTAGCCGAAACCGGTGTTGATTTTATTTCTATCGGGGAATTGACGCATAGCGTCCGGGCTCTTGATCTTTCAATGACGATTGATCTCGTTTGACAGGGGATGGATATGGAGGTAGGAGTGGATATTGTCGATCTTGACCGCATCGAAAGAGTCTATCGCCGGTATGGAATGAGGTTTCTTCAGAGGTTTCTTTCTGACAGGGAAATTGCTGTTTGTCTTCATAAACCTCAAGTTATTGCCAGTGTTGCCGGTCGGTTTGCAGCTAAAGAGGCCGTTGTCAAGGCGCTTGGAACAGGATTTTCCGGTGATGTGCACTGGAAAAGCTTTGAAATACTTAATGATGAGCAAGGCCGTCCTTTCGTCCTATATGCTGATCCAGGTTGTTTCCCTTTTGGATGCTCTATTAAAATTTCTATTGCTCATGACTGCCACTCTGCAATTGCAACAGCACTGATTGATAGAGTATGAAGGGCATATTTTTAAGGTGGAATGTTTGGCTGTTGACAGGTACAAACAAGCAGAAGTGATGTATCACACGCCTGCTTGTTTGTACAATGAAAAGATATCAGGCTTTGTGTACCGGAATTGGTGTCTCTTCTTCAATGATTGTGACAGCAGACTTGATTATCCCGTAGATTTTATCTTTAACAATAGTATCAGTGATGTAATCCCTGAATTCAGAAGACATATAGGCGTTCAGAAGATCTTCTGCATTCGTTGTACCATGTTTATCCGCTTCTTTTTCGGCATAAGCTTTGATGTCATCTTCCGATACTTCTATATTATCAAGTTCAGCTATTTTCTGGCAGATAAGAAGCCATTGGGCATGTCTTATGGCATTAGGTCTCATTGAGAGAGAGAACTGCTCTTCGTCAAAGCCTTTAGGAAAGCCTCCACCCATTTGGCGTTTGGCATTTTCTACAAGCATTTTTGTAAAGGATGCGACCATTGATTTGGGAACAGGTATCGGGTTTTCATCTATCAGTTTTGCCGAAATAGACTCGAGCAAATCCTCCTCGGATTTTAATAAAAAGTGCTGTTCGATTTGTATGTGGACGTCCGGAGTGAAATCCGCTACAGATTCTAATCGCTGTCCAGTGATCTCTTTGACCAGATCGTCGGTCAGTTCCGGCAGCTTAAGTCGTTTAATCTCACTGATGGCAACGCGGTATCGGGAGGGTTCTGAAGCTGACTCTTTCCGATCGTTTTCAATATCAACCATATCTCCTGCTTTTTTCCCTGTAAGCGCTTTACGGAAAGGGTTTTCTTCCGGCAGGTACTCGAGACTGAAGTGACGGTTTTCAGTTTTCTCTGCCTCTATAGGTTCGCCGGCTTCATCAAGTTTGTATACATCTCCGATTACAGTGTCTGTTGATAATGCTGCTTCATCGACGCTGATCAAATTGCCACGACCTTTCAGGATATTATTTATCTCATGCTCGACATCCTTATCAGTGACAGTATAGCGGGCCTTGGTGAAAGAATAATCGCTGAAATCTTTCAGTTCGAATTCAGGATGGATCTCATAAGAAAGCAGAAGGGTAAGCTGTTCGGGTTCAAAGGTGAATTTAATGATCTGTGCACGGCTTGCCGGTTTAATATTTTCGGCTTCAGCAACTTCCCCGAAATATTTTGATGCCATTTTTTCAGCTATTGTCGCCTCAATGGATGGGCCAGCCAGTTTTTTAATCAAGCCTGCAGGTGCGTGTCCTTTTCTGAATCCCTTGATCTGTATGCTTTTCTTGGCTTCTTCAAGTTCCTGGTTATATTCGTTACCGAACTCTTCCGTGGAAAGAATAATTTCGAGTTCCTGTTCGGTTTCACTGACGTTCTTGATATTCTTTTGCAAGGCTCTCTCTGGTTAATTAGTGAGTGTGAAAAATTAAAAGTTAAGAAGATACGAATTAATCCTGTGTTTTAAAACAGACCTGATCGAGCATTCCGTTTACCGCCCTGGTTTATACACCAGTGTTGAATACGGTGTAATATGGAGCAGTTGCAAGGCAGCTTCAGCGACATCGTCAGTCGTGACCGCCTCAATTGCGGCTGTTTTTTCTTCCGGCTCGATATATCTGCCAAAATAGGAAATATCAGATGCCATCTGTGACATTCTGCGTGTCATTTTTTCCATACCCATGATATGTGATCCGAGTAGCTTTGTCTTTGCAGCCCGAACTTCTTCCCTGTCGGGACTTTTCAGTGAGTCACTCTGGAGCAGCTCCTTGATAAGTTCCAGAGTGACTTTTATCTTGTTGCTGTCGGTGCCGGCATAAATGTTCAGTGTGGTCAGATCATCGTAAAATGTAATAGATGAATAGACGTTATAAGCGAGGCCCCTCTTTTCTCGAAGTTCAAGATTGAGAAGAGAACTCATGCCATTACCGAGCATTGAGTTCAGCACCATCAGGCTGTAGAACAGAGTGTCATTCCGCTCTATGGCTGTGCCGAGGACGATCTGCGCCTGACAAACCCTTTTTTTTAGGGTCAGAACAAAGGGAGTATAATGCTCTGGAAGGAACGGCTGGCGAACGTACTGGCTGCCTGTTGGTTTTCTGAGCCTGCCGAGAAAACGTTCACCAAGCCGCATGATCTCATCGTGTTTAACTTTTCCCGTAGCCGTGAGCAACATTTTTTGCGGAACATAGTGTTGCCGCATGAAGTTTTGCAGAGTATCGCCTGTGAAATTTCCGACGCTTTCTTCAGTTCCGAGGATCTGTTTTCCGAGAGGGTGAACTGGAAACGAGCGCAGATCAAACTCTTCAAAAATAAGTTCTTCAGGAGTGTCATTGACGCTGCTGATCTCCTCAATGACAACCTCTTTTTCTTTGTCAATCTCTTCTGGGGGAAAAACCGGGTCGCAAACAAGATCCGAGAGCAGGTCAAAGGATGGCTCGATATGTTCGGCGAGGCAGCGGAGAAAGATGCAGGTTTGCTCCTTTGTGGTGAATGCATCAAGGTAGCCGCCGTTTTTTTCGATATTTCTGGCAATGTCGAGGTATGAACGTCGTCCTGTTCCTTTAAAGAGAGCATGCTCAATAAAATGTGCCAATCCCTGGTTCTGCTCGGGGTCATCCCGTGAGCCTGCATCAATCTGAATACCGAGAGTAATGCTTTGAACATAAGGCACTGCATCGGTGACGATCTTTAATCCATTCGCCAATTTATCTTGATGTACTGATCCTTCTGAAGAAGAAGTCGGAAGATCCAGTTTTTTTTGTTTTGACATTACTGAATATTTTTTGAAAGCTGATGACGGGAATTGAATGCAATGTAGTTTTAATTCTTATTTTTGTAAACAGTGAAACTTTAACGTTTTTTATACGTTACTTTATTACAGAGACGAATACATGACAAGTATGTTATCATGGAAAAGGAATAAAAAGCTCTTCACGGAAGTTTTAATACCGCATAAGCGGAAAAAAGAGGAAATATTCAGCGTTTAATGCTCAAAACATCAATTGTTATAACCGGTGCAACAGGATATATAGGATCCCAGCTTGTTCTTGCCCTGCTTTCAAAATTTTCCGGAGAGGTCAGCTGCAAGGTGATTGTGAGGATGAGTTCGGACTGTTCCTTTCTTGAGGGTTTGCCCGTTGATATTGTTCGTGCTGATCTTCTTGATTCACTTGCGCTCATAGAAGCGTTCAGGGGAGTGGATACGGTGTTTCATTGTGCCGGACTGATTTCCTATACAAGGAATTTTCGTAATGCACTCTATGATACCAATGTTCTTGGAACAAGAAACGTTGTCAATGCCTGCATTTTCAACAATGTCCGAAGGCTTGTTGTAACCAGTTCAATTGCGGCTATAGGTGCTACAGAGGATGGTACACCTGCCAGTGAAACGACATCCTTTCAGGAGTGGCAACGCAGGAATGGTTATATGGAGTCCAAGCATCTTGCTGAACTTGAGGGATTACGCGGCGTGGCAGAGGGGCTTGATGTAGTAATGGTGAATCCTGGTGTCGTGATTGGGGTTGACCCTGCTAATCCTGCTTCGGTCAGTTCATCGAATGATGTGTTGCGCATGATCTATCAGGGAAAGTTGCCGCTCTTTCCTTCAGGAAGTACAGGTTTCGTTGATATCCGCGATGTGGTTGATGCTCATATTGCTGCATGGGAAAAGGGGCGTTCAGGCGAACGTTATGTTGTTGTGGGTTATAACCTGTCGTTCCGTGAGCTTTTCGTTCGGATCGGGACTCTTGCAGGAAGCAGTATCCGGCATTCATTTATGGTGACCTATGGCATGGGTCTTCTTGCCGGTCTTGGCGGTGAACTTTGGTCGATGCTGTCGAACAGTCCCTCTTTTATCAGTCTGGAAAGTATACGTATTTCATCAAGGCTGCTTGCATACAGCAATACCAGGTCAGTGCAGGAATTGAGATTGAGTTACCGTGAGTTTTCTGAAACGCTTAAGACCATTATAGCCTGAAGGCTCTCCTTTTTTCCAATTTTATAAGTTTATGTTCCATGGATACTCAAAAAATTGATCAGAAAGCTGTCGGAGTTGATCCGGCAAAACTCAAACAACTGAACCTTGCCGTTGAAGCTCTCGAAAAGCAGTTCGGCAAGGGAGCTATAATGCGTCTTGGCGACGATTCGGCGGTAATGAAGGTGCTCTCCATTTCAACCGGATCAATGGCACTTGATTTTGCGCTTGGAGTGGGCGGCCTGCCTCGTGGCCGTGTAACTGAGATATACGGACCCGAATCATCGGGCAAAACAACCCTTGCCTTGCATGTTATTGCCGAGGCACAGAAAGAGGGAGGTATTGCGGCAATCGTGGATGCCGAACACGCCTTTGATCCTTCTTACGCCCGAAAGCTCGGTGTTGATATCAACGCACTGCTTATCAGTCAGCCGGAATCCGGCGAACAGGCACTCTCTATAGTGGAAACGCTTGTCAGGAGTGGAGCCATTGATGTAGTCGTGGTGGATTCTGTTGCGGCTCTGGTGCCTCAGGCTGAGCTTGAAGGTGAAATGGGTGACAGTGTCATGGGTCTGCAGGCAAGGCTTATGAGCCAGGCCCTGCGCAAGCTTACCGGTGCTATTTCCAAATCAAGCTGTGTCTGTATTTTTATTAACCAGCTTCGCGATAAAATCGGGGTCATGTACGGCAGCCCCGAAACCACAACCGGCGGCAAGGCCCTGAAATTTTATGCCTCAGTGCGTCTCGATATTCGTAAAATTGCCCAGATCAAAGATGGTGAGGAGAGCACCGGGAACCGTACCAGGGTGAAGGTTGTTAAAAACAAGGTTGCACCTCCATTCAAGAGTGCCGAATTTGACATCCTTTACGGAGAAGGGATATCAGCTATAGGAGAATTGATCGATCTTGCTGTCGAGTTTGGTGTTGTAAAAAAAGCCGGGTCATGGTTCAGTTATGGTCAGGACAAACTTGGTCAGGGACGGGAAACTGTCAAGAAGGCTTTGCGTGAAGATCCTGCACTCTATGCAAAGATTCATTCGCAGGTAAAGGAGCTGATGGCACGACCTGCGGAGGTAATTAACGGATAGGTATGAAAATCGGCACTATTGATATTGACCGTCCTGTTATGCTTGCACCTATGGAAGATGTGACTGACAGGGCTTTCAGGCAGCTATGCAAGCGGCATGGAGCGGACATTGTCTATACAGAATTTATCAGTGCAGAGGCATTGCGCAGGGGTATTGAAAAGTCAGTACGCAAGCTGACGGCAGATGCTGTCGAAAGACCACTTGCCATACAGATTTTTGGCAGCAGTGTTGAATCGATGATTGAGGCCGCTGTTATAGCTGAAGAGTATAGTCCTGATTATCTTGATATTAATTTCGGGTGTCCCACAAAAAAAGTTGCAGGGAAGGGTGCTGGCGCGGCATTGCTCAGGGAACCTGAAAAGATGGCACAAATTGCTGAAGCGGTTGTTCGTGCCGTAAGCATTCCGGTGACTGCCAAAACAAGAATAGGCTGGGATCGGGAGTCAATCAATATTGTTGATGTCATGCATCGTCTTGAGGATGTGGGCATTCAGGCCCTTGCCGTGCATGGTCGTACAAGAAGTGAAATGTATAAAGGGAAAGCGGACTGGAACTGGATCCGTGAAGTGAAAAAGCATGCACGGATACCGATTATTGCGAACGGCGATATTTGGACCGCAGAAGATGCTGTTTCCATGTTTGACCAGACCGGGGCAGATGGTGTGATGATTGGCAGGGGTTCGATTGGAAATCCTTTTATCTTTGAACGTGCAAAGCAATTAGTGAAAACGGGCAAGTCGATGCCATTACCTGATTTTCGTGAAAGGATACAGGGCGCTGTTGAGCATTTAAAGCTTTCAGTTCAGTTCAAGGGCGAAAAGTATGGAGTGCTTGAAATGCGTCGTCATTATGCAACTTATCTGAAAGGTCTTCCCATGGTATCTCGTGTCCGCAATAAACTGGTGCGTGAGGATTGTGGGGAGCAGGTTATCGATATGCTTCTTGCATACGCCGAGGAGTGCGAAGGTTATGCAAGAGAGGGAACAATCCGTGATGGTGCTGAATATCTCAACGACCATTCAAACAGACTTGAATTAAATTACTAAGTAATACCTAAACTGAGCTATTCGAAAAACGGTACCTCTTTCAAGGACAGAAATACAAAAAAGAAAGGCAACAAAGCAAAATTATAGCTTTACAGCTTTCA
>JABDHL010000076.1 GCA_012972825.1 Chlorobiaceae bacterium | reverse complement strand
GAGTTCAAGGATCGGGGCTATTATGTACGTGCTCTTGTCAGAAACCCTGAAAAAATAAAAACTGCCGGTTTGCATGGCGAACCGGCAGTGTACAATATCGTTGATGAGATTATTACCGGCGACGTGACATCGCCGGAAACCATTGCAGGTATCTGCAAAGGCATAGATATTGTTTTTTGTGCGCTTGGCCTTACCTCCCCTGATGCCCATCACACCAGCTACGATGTTGATTACCTCGGAAACAATCGCATCCTCGATCAGGCAATTGCCGAACATGTCTCAAGGTTCATCTATGTTTCTGTTTTCAATCAGGATAAGATGCCTGAAATCCCAACCATCAAAGCTCACGAACTCTTTGTTGCGGAACTGAAAAAGTCCGGGCTGTCCTGGGCAGTCATGCGTCCTAACGGTTATTTTTCCGACATGGGCCGCTTTTTCTCAATGGCGCAAAGCGGACATATCTTCATGATCGGCGAAGGCGAGAAAAAAATCAACCCGGTTCATGGAGCTGACCTTGCCAAAGTCTGTGTCGATGCAGTCAATGGTGACTCGCGCGAAATTCCTGTTGGCGGGCCGGATATATACACCTTCAAGGAGACGATGGAGTTGGCATTCAATGCATGCGGTAAAAAACCCTGGATAACGGAACTTCCCATGTGGCTCGCCGAAGGTGCACTCATGGTAACCGGGCTTTTCAACCGCAATCTGGCTGATCTCCTCTCATTTGCCGTTGAAGCACTAAAATTTGACCATGTTGCACCGGCTTACGGCACCCGGCATCTGAAGGATTTCTTTGCGGAACTGGCCGCTGTAAAACATTAATTGCAAGGAAGGAGTGCCCACTTCCATTTCACCCTGTTTTTTCAAGGGTTCCCGCTTTTTTCTCAATGTCTAATTCAATACCTTATGGCTCGATTGAATATAGAGGAAGAGTATGCGGAAGAGCCTGCTTTTCCAATACATAAGACTATCTGAAACTTTAGAGCGCAAATAACAGGACATGTTGAAAATTTTTGAAAAGGTCTTCGGTTCCAAGCACGATAAGGACATAAAAAAAATCCAGCCGATTATCGCCACGATCAACGAGCAACAGGCCGCCATGTCATCGCTCAGTGACGATCAGCTCCGTGAGAAAGGGCTGTTGCTTAAAAAGAAGGTACGCAGCGTCCTGGAACCGTTAGAGCTGGAGAAAAAAAACCTCACTTCGAAACTCGACAACCCTGATATCAATCTTGACGAGGCTGAAGCAATAAATGTGCGGCTTGACGCTCTCGCAGAAGAGTATGAAAAGGCTACCGCCACAGCACTTGACGAGATTCTTCCCGAAACCTTTGCCCTCGTCAAAGAGACATGCCGTCGCCTTAAAGGTCTGAAATACCAGGTTATGGGAAGAGAGATGATCTGGGATATGGTTCCTTACGATGTCCAGCTTATCGGAGGAGTTGTTCTGCATTCCGGAAAAATTTCCGAGATGGCCACCGGCGAGGGAAAAACACTCGTCTCGACATTGCCTGTCTTCCTCAATGCCCTCACAGGAAGAGGCGTCCATGTTGTTACGGTCAATGATTACCTGGCCCAGAGAGACAAGGAGTGGATGAATCCGGTCTTTGATTTTCACAATCTGTCGGTCGGTGTCATTCTCAACACCATGATATCCGAAGAACGCAGGGTACAATACCAGTGCGATATAACCTACGGCACAAACAACGAACTTGGTTTCGATTACCTCCGGGACAACATGGCCGGAACTCCGGAAGAGATGGTGCAGCGGAACTTCTATTACGCCATTGTTGATGAGGTGGATAGCGTATTGATTGATGAGGCAAGAACTCCTCTTATTATTTCAGGACCTGTTCCTCACGCCGATAACAGCAAATTCCAGGAAATCAAACCATGGATCGAACAACTGGTCCGGGCCCAGCAGCAGCTGGCAGCATCCTTTCTAACCAGCGCAGAAAAAATTCTTAAGACAAAACCAGGTGATTTTGATGCCGGTCTTTCACTGCTGCGCGTAAAACGCGGACAGCCGAAAAACACCCGTTACATCAAAATGCTTTCCCAGCAGGGTATTGCCAAGCTGGTTCAGAGTACCGAAAACGAGTTCCTTAAAGACAATTCGAGCCGGATGCAGGAGGTCGACGATGAACTCTACTACGCTGTCGATGAAAAGGGCGGAACTATTGACCTGACTGATAAAGGCCGTGAGTTTCTCAGCAAGCTCAGCCACCAGGACAGCGATATTTTTATGCTGCCCGATGTCGGTACAGAAGTTGCCGCCATTGAAAGCAATGCAAAGATTGCCACCGCTGAAAAAATCCAGAAAAAAGATGAAGTATACCGCCTTTTTGCTGACCGTTCAGAACGGCTGCACAATATCAGCCAGCTGTTGAAAGCATATTCCCTCTTTGAACGCGACGATGAATATGTTGTGCAGAATGGCCAGGTGATGATTGTTGACGAGTTTACCGGTCGTATTCTTTCCGGTCGTCGTTACAGCGACGGTCTGCACCAGGCTATCGAGGCCAAGGAAAATGTCAGGATTGAGGGCGAAACGCAGACCATGGCGACCATCACCATCCAGAACTTTTTCAGGCTCTATAAAAAACTTGCGGGTATGACAGGCACGGCGGAAACCGAAGCTTCTGAATTTTTTGAAATCTATAAGCTTGATGTTGTTGTCATTCCTACGAACAGCAAAATTATCCGTAAGGATATGGATGATCTTGTCTATAAAACACGGCGTGAAAAGTACAATGCTGTTGTGCTGAAGGTTGAGGAGCTGCAGAAAAAAGGACAGCCGGTCCTTGTGGGCACAACAAGTGTTGAGGTATCTGAAACCATTTCGAGAATGCTTCGTGCAAGAAAAATTGCACACAATGTTCTTAATGCGAAGCAGAACGATCGTGAAGCTGAAGTTGTCGCTGAAGCCGGCCGGAAAAACGCAGTGACCATAGCCACCAACATGGCTGGTCGAGGAACCGATATCAAACTTGGGCCCGGTGTACGCGAGCTGGGCGGACTTTTTATTCTCGGTTCGGAACGTCACGAGTCACGCCGTATTGACCGCCAGCTCCGCGGACGTTCCGGACGTCAGGGTGATCCGGGTGAGTCGGTTTTTTTTGTCTCACTTGAGGACGAACTGATGCGCCTCTTCGGTTCTGACCGCGTTATTTCCGTCATGGATCGTCTGGGACATGAAGAGGGTGATGTGATAGAGCACTCCATGATTACCAAATCCATAGAACGTGCACAGAAAAAAGTTGAAGATCAGAACTTTGCCATCAGAAAACGCCTGCTGGAATATGACGATGTTCTGAACCAGCAGCGTGAGGTCATTTATTCACGCCGGAAAAATGGTCTGCTCAAGGATCGGCTGACCAGTGATATCCTTGACCTGTTGAAGGATTACAGTGAAGCAGTGATTAAAAAATACCACAAAGAGCATGATGTCGACGGCATTGAGGAGCAGCTGCTGCGCGAGCTCTCGATCGAGTTCAAACCTGACCGTGATGTGTTTGAGCGCGAAGGCATAGAGGTAACTGCAGGAAAGCTCTACGATACCGCTCTTGCTTTTTATCGCAGAAAAGAGGCCGCTGTACCGGCAGAGATTATGCAGCAGATTGAAAAATATGCTGTTCTGAGCGTCATTGATCTCCGATGGAGAGAGCATCTCAGAGAGATTGACTCCCTGCGTGAAGGAATCAATTTACGTGCTTATGGTCAGAAAGACCCATTGCTTGAGTATAAACAGGAGGCATTCCGTCTCTTTGTTGATCTTCTGCATGACATAGAACTCGAAACCCTTTCTCTGGCCTTCAAGCTCTTTCCTGTTGATCCGGATGAGGCTCGCCAGATGGAAGAAAAACAACGAAAAGCTGCGGTCAGACAGGAAAAGCTTGTTGCCCAGCATCAGGCCGCTGAAAGCGTCTACACCGCATCGTTCGGCGTAGAGATGGCGCCGAATAACAATGAAGACGGGAGTACGACGAGCCTGCAGCAGCCTGTCATCGCTGACAAAAAACCTGGCCGTAATGATCTGTGCCCCTGCGGAAGCGGAAAGAAATATAAAAACTGTCACGGCCAGCAGCCATGATTCCCTGAAACGTTTAGCGGGTACCTATGAAACATACTGAAGTCGAAGTCACTGTCGCCATTGCAGCAGAACACGGTTTGAATGCGGAAGAATATGGAAAGATCTGTGACGTTCTCGGAAGAACACCCTCGTTTACCGAGATTGGAATTTTTTCTGTCATGTGGTCGGAACACTGCAGCTATAAAAACTCAATTGCCGTACTTAAAACGCTTCCCCGCGATGGC
>JABDHL010000075.1 GCA_012972825.1 Chlorobiaceae bacterium | reverse complement strand
ACTCTTGCCATAATCGGTCATCAGCCGGTCATTGGCATTATCCAGCAACTCCCGTACCCGACACTTCAAGGCGTTGAGACTGGTAAATTCCTCATTGCGCAAACGTCCGTAAATCTGGTTGTAGGCAATATGAACCGTGCCCTCCACGGAAGGTTTATCCTTGGGCCGGACGATTCTGGTCGCCTGCATGTTGGTCTGGTAGTGCAATGCCCAATGCTCCATAACATCAGTAAAAAGAGGCTCATAGCGTGATGCTTTCGTCACCACCTGCCTCATGTTGTCGCTGAGAATGTTCTTGGGAACACCGCCCAGATAGGCCAGTGCCCGGTTGAGGGCCGGTATCAAATGCTCCTGCCTGGCGGACGAGAGCGGTTCAACATAAAAAAAGCTGCTGCAGGGCAAGGTGCAGACCAGAACGGGGCACTCAAGACGGGCTCTGGTAAGAGGTTCGATGATACAGAGTGTGTCGCCGGCGAAGTCGATCTGCAGCCGATACCCTGGATGGTGCTGCTGCGGCATGGTGGTATCCTGCTGCTGCACATACTGGTCAAGATAATAGCAGAACTGGGAATACTGATAGCCGGCAGGGCGATCCTGAAGATACTCCTCCCAGAGCACCTGCTTGGTAACATGAGAGTGCTTGTTTCCGAGTTCCTCGGAAAGACGCTTCAGTTGGGTACTGAGATCAGCATACCGCTCATCAGTGTCTTTGGTGGAACGTGGTGGATGAACCAGAACCGAAAGATCGTGATCAGAAAGTGCAAACAGCTCTGAAAACGTCTTACCGCTGCTCTTGAACCGATGCAGATAGTTTTTGAGTGTGAGCCGGTGAATACCTGTACTTCGATGGATTTCCCGTTGGGAACACTCCTCCATCATGAGTTTGAGAATACGGCGAATCTGTAACATAGTCAAGGCTTTGTTTGCCATGGTAATACCTCCGTTTTTTTGCTTCGAAGGTACTGTTTATGATGTTACAAATCTGGCCTGTGGGGTGGCACACTTTCAAGCGGAATGCCTGGCACACTATTCTCCGGTACGGGTGGCACATATTGCTCCGGAATCGCTGGCACACTTTACTCCGGTAGAGGTGGCACACTATGCTCCGGTGTGCTCAGAATGCCTGTTTCAATCCACGCGCCCGCGGGGGGCGCGACGAATTCTATACTCACAGAAAGAATTAAAGAGTTGGAGTTTCAATCCACGCGCCCGCGGGGGGCGCGACGCTTTCAGCGTCCCGAATATGGCGTTTATTAAGCAGATGTTTCAATCCACGCGCCCGCGGGGGGCGCGACCTTCAATTTTTTCAAGGTTTTTGAGTACCTCAGGTTTCAATCCACGCGCCCGCGGGGGGCGCGACTCCAAAATCAGTCAATTGATTGCTGTAGCAATAGTTTCAATCCACGCGCCCGCGGGGGGCGCGACCTGCTTCTTCGTTTGTGCTTCCGTTTTCTGTAAAGTTTCAATCCACGCGCCCGCGGGGGGCGCGACCCCGTAGATTGCGCAGTGATCTCCGTTTGGCGAGTTTCAATCCACGCGCCCGCGGGGGGCGCGACGTACTTCGTGGACGATATACCGAAGTCAAAGCAAGTTTCAATCCACGCGCCCGCGGGGGGCGCGACAGCTAAGGATTTTGGTTTTAAACCGACAGACAACGTTTCAATCCACGCGCCCGCGGGGGGCGCGACGAGGAGATATCCAAAGCCAATAGCGAATTCAACATGTTTCAATCCACGCGCCCGCGGGGGGCGCGACCATTATTGAGCTTTATGGCAGCGATACAACACTTCAGTTTCAATCCACGCGCCCGCGGGGGGCGCGACGGAGGCGTTAAGGAAATTCAACGCCTCAAAAGCTGTTTCAATCCACGCGCCCGCGGGGGGCGCGACCTCGTGATTCATCTATAAGAAAACCACTATCATCTACTGTTTCAATCCACGCGCCCGCGGGGGGCGCGACTGCCATTGTGTATATTCAGGATTATTTCTATTAGTTTCAATCCACGCGCCCGCGGGGGGCGCGACATAGCCGTCTTCCGCTATCAGGATTCTGCCGTCAAGTTTCAATCCACGCGCCCGCGGGGGGCGCGACTAAATGTAACCGTTAAAATGGTGATGAATTGAGATGTTTCAATCCACGCGCCCGCGGGGGGCGCGACTGTATATCTCTATAATCAAGTATTTCATGGTTTCAAAGGCGTCGAAACGCGAACCATTCTCTATGCCAAATAACATTATAAGAAAACTTGATAATAAAATCTATAAACACTATAATAGTAATGATATAAAGGCTATCGCGAACATAGCAGGAATATTGGTACAGCTTGAGGTTCGCGGTTAGAGAATCAGCAGGCCTTCGAGATCACGGGGTTCTTTTGCTCCTTCATGTTCAATTTTATTCTGCCAGTTTGCTCCGAGAAAATAAAAGCGCAAACTGTCGTGTTTATGATCCATCTCATGAACCAGTTTTCCCCGTAATTTTGTCCATTGCGCTGGATCAACATTACATTCAAATACAGAAAACTGAACACGCTGACCATAGTTCTGGCATGTTTTTGCAATCCGACGTAATCTTCTTTTCCCCGCAGGTGTTTCGGTGTTGACATCATAGGTTACCAGAACAAGCATTATTTACCTCCAGACAAATGGCGGATAGGTTTCAATATCACCCCGGATGAATCGGGCAAGCAGCATGGCTTGTATGTGCCAAAGCAAACCAACTGCCATTTTTTCTTTGACATAAGGATGCTCAATTTCTTCCTGTTTACGTTCTTGATATGCGGTTAAAAGCGTTTTACGGGCATCATCTTTCAGAATTACTGCGCCTGTGTCAGAAACAGTAAAATCATTGGAATGAATTTGTCCTCGATTAATCAGCGATAAAGCCAGTCGATCAGCAATAAACGAACGGAACTCTTCGATCATATCAAGCGCAAGGCTTGGTCTTCCCGGTCTGTCTTTATGTAAAAATCCGGCGGCAGGGTCAAGACCACAGGACTCAAGAGCAGATCGAATATCGTGGGTGAGCAGTGTATAAAGAAAAGAGAGCAGGCAATTTATTCTGTCAAGAGGCGGACGGCGGTTGCGTCCTGTAAACCGGAATAATGGATCAGGAGAGGTAATACATTCATCGAATACATCAAAGTAAACTTTTGCGGCTTCCCCTTCAATTCCTCTGATACGCTCTTGATCGGTTTCATTCTGTAACCGTTTTATGCAACCAGCAAGGAGATGTTGAGTATTTTTCAGTTGAGTTACATTTACTTTTTCAGGATGATCTCTTAATGCCCTGGCCAAAGTAATACGAGCATTACCGATTTTTCCGATGACAAAAGTGCGAGCAAGAATAGCAGTTTGAAGGTAGTTATCAGCAAGACGGTACTGCGCTCTCCGTAATAAAATGTTACCCCGTGTTGCACCTTGCATTTGAGAAAGAAATTTCCCGTATTGGCTTAAGAATGTAACCGTTACACCGGTTTCAGCACAATGACCAAACAAATATGGGCTGCATGTTATCGAGCCAAAACATATAATACCTTCAAGCATATGGAGCGGGATGCGTACTTTTACTTCGTTCTCTATTTTAATAACGGCACACTCTCCATCTTTTGAAAGGTAGGCGCCTTGGGTCGTTACAAAAAGGGTGTTGAGGTATTTTTTCAAATCTCATCCTCCGAGAGAGTTTGAACCAATTTCTTGAGGTAAGTCGTTGCAGATTTACTTTGCACAATAACATCCGGCAGACATTCCTCCTTCAGCGAACAAAGCTTGCATTTTGGCCCCGGATCAGGTGGCGGTGTAATTCCATTCAGGAAAAGATCATGCACCCCTTCAGCGGCAAGCATAGTTTTTTTTCGCAAGGCATTATCAAAATCAACATCAAGCCTGCGTTTCGTTTGGCCATAAAACAATGCGCCCGAAGGAATATGAAGAGAAAGCATCTCTTCGAGGCATATTGCCTGAGCACAGAGCTGAATTTTATCGGCATCATGTTGTTTCGGTTTTCCTCGTTTATACTCAACAGGAAAAGGCTCTTCATGATTATTCAGCTTGTGCCATTCAACAACGTCAGCTACACCGGCAACTCCAAGCACAACACTCCGTAACGCATCACTTCTCGTGATCCTGACACCGCTGAGATATGACGTTTTACCATCATCTACCCGCTCATGCATTTCGCGACCTTCTGCAGTGTAGCCGTTCTCTGTCCATATCTGCTCAAGATGTATGAGCGCACACTGCCGAGGGCAGTACACAAAATGCTGCAAAGCCGACAAGGCGACAAAGTCGGATTCGGGGTACATGCCTTTTATCTTATTGTTATCAGCCGAGTTTTCGAATCAGTTTTACTTCACCAAGGTCATTATTGTCAACGTTAACTACATAGTCCTCAAACGCACGAGCTGGGCCAGATGAAGCAATGTTCCGCTCAATGGTAATCCTGTCAAACAGTGCATAGGCTGGAGCGTTCCCCAAAGCTGAACTGTGCTCAAATATGTAGAGACCTCTGGTTGCCATCATTCCTCGTGCAGCGGAACGATCGTGTTCAAACATGTTTAGGAGTGAATCCCAGAAAAGATTGAGGTCATCTTCTGAAAACCCTGTCTGATTTGCCAGATGAGCAGAAATAAAACCATGAGCTCGATAAAGCCCGTAGGGTACCGTATACTTTCGACCCATCGTCCGGTTGTCACCACTTTGCTTTTCAGCCTCAGCTTCTGTTGCAACCGCCATTCTGGTAATGCTGTGCTCTAACGCAACAATCGGGTCAATAGAACGGGCAAATGTCATCTGTACGGGACCACGAACCTGCCCTGCATTTGCGCCTGTTGACATTACCGCACCAAATGCCCGAATGTCATAATACTGTTTACACATTTCCGCACGGCCTTTATCGACCTCACCGCCCTGCGCTGTACCTACCTTGTTTCTCTTTTTTCCGTCTTTCACATCTGAAGGTTCCTTAGACAGATCAATTTTCAGTTCTTCATATGCATGATCAATCAAGAGGTTAAGAACACCCTTTTCTTTGATAAAAATATCTTGTCCAGAAAGTTGAACATAATTCCGGACTTTTCGTTTCAGGCAAACGTCAGTCACCAGCCCCATTCCCGTCTCAGCATCCATACGGGGTAGATTTCCGGCATCAGGGTCACCATTGGGGTTACCATCTTTTACATCAAATAAAAGGACGAAGTCATATCTTTTTTCGAGATTACTCATAGTGTTCACTCCTCTTTTTAGTTATCATTGTTTGAAGAACTCGAAAATAATGCCTGCCTCTGGTGATAATATCCGATGGCAAAACGAGACTGATCTTCCATAGCTAAATGAGATGGCATTTCCGATCCAATACCGTCAAAAATCTCGGTTAGCATTCGTTCAAAATTGACCTTTCTACCAACATTTTCAAGCTTTGCAAGATGATGGTTTTTAAGCTTCAATAACTGAGGGAAAACTGTTACCGGTGACGATGAAGCTGCCCCGTAGAACCGGTCACGAATTGTTGAATTCAAACCGGGATTTCCCTCTTCCTGGATTTTTTCCAGTACGGCAAAAAGACGTCCAAGGCGATAGCCCGGATTATTATTGGCAGTATCAAGAGCCACAGTGATCTCCTTTTCTTTTGTTGTGTGAATTCTGTAATAACGATTGAGATAAGCCTTCAGGATACCTGCCTGCATTCTGGAAACATCCCTTGTCGCCCGAATACGACGAATAGTTTGCTGAAGCATACTTACCGGATAGAGCGCACCTGTCAGGACAGCCTGAACAATTTGAGCGGAAAGATTTGGCGGAACATTATCAACCTTGTTTTCTAAAGACATAGCAGAAAGAATCCAGAACAAAGCGTAACGCCCAGTATCCCTTGGAGAACGAATAATCTCAAGGTCATCAAAATGCTGCCGGATTTTTTCAGCAAAGTCTTGAACTACTCCTTCTTGCCAGAATCTTATGGAAATACGAGCTGCATTAGGAGCAAGTCCCAAAACATAAAATCTCATTTGAGAATCACCAGCTGTGTGTCCAGTATACACCCCATCGTAAAGTGCTTTGACTGCACGAACATCAGTATCAGGATCATCTTTTCGGGGGAATGCAAAAAAAGACTGAAATATATCCTCAAAAGATGTAGGCTTTTGTGCCCAAAAAACCGTCGTTGCATCACCAACCTGAACCTTATTCTTGGAATCCTTGCCAAGCAGCAGATTCAACGCAGTTGTATATGCAAAAGCCGCCGACTCACCAATCGGTGCATTGTAATTCTGGGTTTTCCCGTAAGATTCAAAAGCTTTCAAATTAAACGATACCAAAGCAGCTCCTGATGATTGTGCGCCACGGACTCCCTTTATTGAGACATTAAGACGTGCAATTGGTTCTCGGTTCCCTGATACAAGGCAAATTCCTCCACCGTCAGATTCTTGATTCTTAAGTATATAGGGTTTCATAGTATCACACAGGCTTGTGTTTTGTGATCCCAAAACCCTGAAGGTGACATTGGCATTATTCTCCAGAGCTTCTTTCCAAAGATCATTTTCTGACTCTTTGGATGTAATCTGTGCAATGGGGTTGTGCTGAAGAAACTCAACCAATGGCTTTACAAGTGATCCTGACGTCTCGTCTGAGAATGTTTCTTGTAATCGATTAAGAAATGCATGCTTTCGAGCATTAATGTCGTCACGGTCACGAGGATTGGCACCCAGTGCATATTCAACATTGTCCCACAGTAAGTTTGCTTTAATTCCGACTGTTTTTTTCTCGGCAGCAGGCACTAAAAAGGGTTTTGATCGTTTTTTCTTTCTATCACCTTCACGTGTATCTTCAAGAGCCACGAATTTGCCATCGTTATCAATGACAATCACAAAAGGAATTTCTTTCCACTCAAATCCTTCAGGAGCAATATTACTGTCCGGATTAGCGGCTTTGCGCTGATAGTATTCGTAAAGAGCTTGCAGGATCATTTTCTCACCTCCTCACTTCCCCATTCAGGTACAGTTATTATCCCTTGTTCCATGTGAGCCTTGAAAAATGCCGGAGTTGGATTTTCCGGGTTTTCGAAGTCAAGGTCGTAAAGCATAAAACCAAAATCGCGCGTTTCATCAATAGGCTCAGGCTCTTGCTGCAGGTCATCAATTAAGCGGAAATCGCAACTGAATTCACGACATCCGAGATAAGGTTGGTTGAAACACTGACCCTTACGAGCCCGCCGCTCAAACATGGCGTTGTATTTGCCAGGATTCTCATCTTTTTGCCACTCATGCTTTTCATTGTCATCAAGCAACGACTCAATTATTGGACGAATAATTTTTGGTCTTGCTGGAGGAGGAATAAACTCAAGCTCTGCATGAAGCCGATATGCAACATCTTGCAGAAAAAGTCCAGCTCGTTGCTGGCGGTTGTCTTCTATAAAAATACCATTACTCCTTTCACTGGCCGTAGTCCCTACTTCATTGCGCCGTACCGAAACCCATTTAATCGGTTTTAAAACTTCAATTTTTCGGATATGCCATTCTATTGCGGGTTTCCAGAAAATTGCTTCAAAGATTGCCCGTGCTGCTGATGGAGTAATCACATCATAACTGACGCGTTCAACCTTCATTTCCGGCCTTGTGAAACAGGCATAATCACCCTTGACTTCGAGAGAAAATATTTTATTGCAGTATTCCATAGTACGCTGCCTTTTTTTCAGTTACCAGTACAAATTCGGAGTAGACTTGACATCAAGACCGAAAATCGGATCATACAAATTATTAGATGCCTGTACCCAAATGCCATTAACCTCTTCAATCATCCCATTCTTTCGCATTTCCTGTAAGTCACGGTCATAGACATTCACTGAAAAGCGTTGTAATTTTCTCATCAGTCCTCTGCTTGGGCCGATAAAACGTAATTGATCAATCAATTTTTTGTTATCAATGGTACCGGATTGATACCGGACAACCAGACCATGTTGTTGGGAATCATCAATCAGCTTGAAGCGAAGCGCTGCTGTTCGGAACTGAAGATTAAACTGTCTGGCATCAGGCCCGGCGAGGAGATCCATGATGCTCTTTTTATCAAAATCATTCAGACTGTTGAAATAAAGATGGAAGTATTGTCTGAAGGCTTCCGGCATCAATGAAACGGCAAGTTCAGGATAAACGCGGAACATTTCCCGCCCAGCTTGCTCTGCTTTCAACATCATTCCTGACGGCGGAGGTTTTGGGGGATGAAAAACAAAAACCTGACCTTTTTCCAATCTCCCTTCGCGGTTGCACCGACCAGAAGCCTGCGCAATACTGTCAAGCCCGGTAAATGCCCTGTAAACAACTGGAAAATCAATATCAACACCTGCTTCAAGCAGTTGTGTACTGATCACATGAACAGATGTATTTTTTTTAAGCTTTGATTTAATTCCAGCAATAACCTCACTGCGATGCTCTGGACACATCAGGGCTGAAAGATGAATTGTACCCTCTGGCATAAGGCCATGCAATTCCCGACAGTCGTTTCGGGTATTGACGATGCATAATGCTTGTTCTTCGTCACAAAGTGTTTTGGCAATATCCTTCCACTCATGCTGTTCGTCTGAACTTCCAAGCATTTGAATAGTCACACGCTGGAATACCCCAAACAGTTTGTCAGGATCGGACATTAATTCTCGAACACTATCTTCACTGAAACCTCTTAGGACATTCTGCCCCGAGCCAATTCGACCTGATAATACTGGCTGAGTTGCTGTACAGAGAACTACTGATGTTTTAAAGTATTCAGTCAATACTTTAATGACCGAAACAATCGGTTGAAGATAATCGTTAGGCAGCATTTGTGTTTCATCAAGCACAATCACTGAATTGACGATGTTATGAAGTTTTCTGCATGCAGAACTTTTTGCAGCAAAAAGCGACTCGAACAATTGAACATTGGTTGTCACAATAATTGGAGCGTCCCAGTTGTCTGTAGCGAGATTCGCTTTTGAATTTTCTTTATCCGTATCAAAATTACTGTGATGTTCAAGTACTGCATCGTTACCGAATACTTGGCGATAAACTTCTGCCGTCTGCTCGATAATGCTGGTGTAGGGAATGGCAACAATAATTCGCTTTTTTTCATACTTGATGGCATGATTAAGCGCAAAAGCCATTGCCGAAAGAGTTTTTCCGCCACCGGTAGGTACGGTTAGGGAAAATATACCAGGTGTCAATCCTGCCTGGTTTGTGCAATCTTCGAGAATGTTTTTTCTGGCCTCATTAACCGGAGAAGAATGTGCTTGCTTCTGCTTATCAGCCATGAAAGAGTCAAAATTGACCTTTAGCTCTTGGAGCGTAGAGGTATTACTTCGTAAATCAGACTTGGCCGGATCCATAAAGGACTCGGTATCAAGATAATCTGCATCTACCAGACAAGAATAGAGCATTCTCACCCACACGTGCACGGCTTCAACGCTGGTGAATAATGGCTTTGAAGTAGGTAATGAAACATTAAGTATGTTTTGAGGTGGCTTGCCTTGTAATGCTTTCTGAAGATTCTCAATAGTATTTAATCTACTAGACAGGGCCCCTCCTATACCTGCTTGATGTTGCCAATCAGGTAAACCGGCATGATGCCCAGCAATGAGGTAAGCAAGGATTTTTCCAACCTGTGCATTTTTTTGAAGCGCGTAAAGAGCACCGGCGGAAGAATGGTCAATTTTACCCATTATCTACCTCCGAATAATCTCCATTGTTTTTCCGAATATATTCCTGCCACTCTGGATTGTATTTACCAAGATCATGCAATAGACCAGCAGCTTTTACCCAGTCCCCGTTACCAAAATCATCAGCAAATGAAGCGGCTTTTTCTGCAACTCGGATAAGATGTTCATTCAAATCATGTGTACCCCAAGTACCATCAGGGTTTTCACGAAGATGAGCTACTGGTTGTTTAGAATGCGGGGGCATATATCGATAATGGGTACCAGATGAATTGTTCCAAAAAAGATCACGGTATTAAATGCATCGCTGTATCGTCTTTGTTATCGCGTTCAAACAGATTAGAAAATATATTCCCATACATCATTAATACTATACGTTAGTTACATAATAGCGATTTCAATGAAAAAGAAAGTGCTGAAAGTTACTACAATAACAATATTGTGGTGTATGTCCCGTAGTGTGTCAAAAGTTGTCTGAGGTATAACAACTTTTTCTGTTCATTGACCAGTAACGATTTCATTTTCTCATCAAACCTTCCTTTTTGAAGACTGAAGTTACTATCCTTGCCTGTAATAGCAGACATTACAATACCAGCGAAATGTCGTAACATGCGATATCCATTTTCCCCCTTGTTCCCTGTAGCCCATCTTTATTTTCGAATCCCACCGGTTCCCTGAATAAAATCACCGCGGTTGGGTTTGTTGCCAGAAAAGAGAGCTGAAAATCATGCTCATCATTACTCAACAGCTTTTCTGATTTTCAAATGAATTCCGGCAATTCTACAATTGTACTATTCGTTCCTCGATGTAATCCATTGGATGATTTATTTCGTGAGGAATTCCAAACATTGCCAACTGATTTTCAGATTGCCTGGAGACTGGACTGTATTGATAACTGCCAATTCTCTGTTTTTTGAAAAAACCGATAAATAAGTAAATAAGATGTATTATATTGGTAGTAAGTAGCGTTTACTCCTGCAACTCCTTAATAATAGTATACAATGCTGGTAGCAGTGCACATACATGGAACCCCCTGACGACCATTACGACAGCCCGTGGAAAGAAGCCATTGAGCACTATTTTCCTGAGTGTATGGAGTTTTATTTCCCTGATGCTTATGCTGATATCGACTGGTCAAAGGAGCATATATTTCTGGATCAGGAGTTGCGGGCCGTTGTGCAGGATGCCAAGTTAGGCACGCGTTTTGTCGACAAGTTGGTTCGTGTCACAGAACTGAGTGGAGAGGAAAGCTGGATATATATCCATGTGGAAGTGCAAGGCACCAGGCAGGCTGAAATTGCCCGGCGCATGTTTGTTTACAACTACCGGATTTTCGACCGATACAAAAAACCCGTAGCAAGTCTGGCCGTGCTGGCCGATGAACACAAACAGTGGAAACCGACCTTTTATAGCTACAACCTTCTGGGCTGCAGGCACACCTTGGAGTTCCCCGTTGCCAAACTGACCGATTACGACGAAAACCTCAATGAACTCCTTGCTTCGGATAACGCATTTGGTTTAATTACAGCAGCACATATCCTGACCCGGCAAACCCGAAAGGAGCATCAGGAACGCTATGAAGCCAAACTTAGTTTAGTACGAATACTCTATCAACGGCATTGGGATAAACAACGAGTCATCGACTTGTTTAGCGTTTTGGATTGGTTAATGACACTGCCACCATGGATGGAAACACAAATCTGGAAAGAAATCGAAACTATCGAGGAGAGCAAAAAAATGCAATACATTACCAGTGTAGAAAGACTCGGTAGAGCTAAAGGCATAACGCAAGGTATTGCCAAAGGTGAATCCAGGCTTCTGAAAAGACTTTAGGAACGTCGCTTTGGGGCCTTACCTGCATGGGCAACAGAGCAGTTAAGCAATGCTTCCGAACCGGCATTAGAAGCCTGGGGTGAAGCTATTCTTACCGCACCAACACTCGAAGCCGTTTTCAACTCCGATTCCACCCAATAATAAATACAACACACTTCCCTGACTTCGCCAGGGAGCTGCAAGGAATGCACTTAATCCCCATCCATAGACTCAATGTTCAGGGCCAATTCATAC
>JABDHL010000074.1 GCA_012972825.1 Chlorobiaceae bacterium | reverse complement strand
GCCCTGGGTTCGGTCGGCGGGGATGGCTCGTTTTTCGAGGATGGTGGATACGGTGACGTTGGGTAGGCTGGCGGCTATGGTTTGCCATTTTTCGCAGGCTCCGAGGTGTCGGGGTAGAGTTTTACCTGGCGGTGGTGGAGTTGTTTGAGGCAAACCAGAGGTAATCGGGGATAAATCCACTGGCGATGATAGCGGTTTTTTCGCTTACTACGATGGCAACGGGTGCTGCTGATCTATCGGCCAGAATTCCTTTCATAACCGTTGATTTGTTGAATCAAGACAAAACATTGCTAACCAGTGTTGCGATTTCGGAACTTACCCGAATACACTTGCGGGCAGATTCAATTGCCATCAATCCTTCCTGCTCTTTGAAAATATCCCAGGGAAGCTTGTATGCAGATTCATCACCATATTTAGCCAGCATTTTTTCATAAGAATCATATTGTTCAAGCTCAGGAAGGAGTTCCTGAACCAGAACGGCGATTTCTTCCGAGACCGTTCCTTCTGAAATCAGTTGTGATAAATGCATACCCGGCTTATGGGTAAAAGAAGATACACCGAAAAGCATCAATACGGCAAGCCCGGTATGTTCAACAACCATTATGGAACCTGCAACGCAAGAGCGCCATCTTTTGAGGGAGTAATCCAGCTCTGCTTCATTAAGAAAGCCTCGCGCAAGTTCGAACCGGTACTCGACATTCTTTTGCAATCCCATGAATCACTCCTTTAACTGATACATAGCTGACATTACCAACCCGAAACAACCCGATCAAAGATTTCATCAATAATCTGAGCCACGCAATATCGGACTGCCTCCTGCTGTGCAACATAATTACCTGCATAATAATCAGCAATTCCGACAAATGATTGAGTAAAAAACAATTTTTTTTTCACCCGGTCTGTCATCGTAACCTGCACAATAAGAGAAATCCGATTGGTAAGAGCCCGTTCCGTTTTGCTGGAGAGCTGACTTGGGGTATCAGAAAAGGAGATAATAGCCCCTTCCAGCAGAGCATCCGCACTTGCCATGGATGGCGTAAAGCGAAGCGGACTTTGTGACTCTATTTTATCGACAAGACCCCTGGTTAATTCAGACCTGAACTGAGCGATTCCTGCACCGGAACGATCATCAATAACAGGTATTGCAATAGTTTTGAGGTGCGGAGGTATTGATGAACCTGTAAAGCTGTAACAGCCCTGAAGAGAAACTGCTACAAGCATCAAAAACAGGAATCCGGCAACGCCTTCCTTCAGCATGACAGACCTCGGATTAATAGGTTCGACGGTCAATTCTGTTAAGTATTTTACGGAAGGGATAGGTCAGGAGCAACATTTTTTTTCTTCTTCCATTTAAAGCGGAAAAGTAGACCCCTGTTTTCAAATCACTCCAGCCCGATGCAAGTTTTACCGCAAGCTTGGCTGCAACGAGAGGAGGCTGCGCAAAAATATCAAGAATGGTGTTGAAGGCAGCCAATTGTCGGGAAAGTTCAGGAGTAGGATTGTCAGAACTGACCATAGCTGTCCGGACAAGACCGGGATGCAACAGCATGACAGAAATACCTGTATGCCTGTATTCTTCAGCAACCGCATAGGTAAGCCTGGCAATGGCTGCTTTTGTAGAACCGTAAGCGCTGATCCATGGTGTATTAGAGCCCCTGTCCGTACCGGAACCAGCCATATTAATGATCTTTCCGCTTTTCTGTTCTTTGAGAAAGTAGTTTATGGCTGCGCGGCACCCGTTGTAAGTACCTTTAAGATTGGTATCGATGACCTTTCCCCATTCATCAGGATCGCTTTCAGTAATGCTCCTGAACGGATCTGATATCCCCGCATTGTTGATAAAACAATCCATCCTGCCGAACCTGTCGATAGCAGCAGCAATAAGCTGTTCCATAGCAACTGACGAAACAACATTGCAAACAAGGCCGCATACAGAATCCGGAGGAAATTCCGATAGCGCGGCCTGAACATTGGCATTCGAAGAAGAGGTTATAACCACTTTTGCACCTTCCCGCACAAACTCATGAGCTATTGCCTTACCGATTCCTTTGGTGGAGCCGGTAATGATGGCAACTTTATCATCGAGTATACCCATACTCAAACCTGGCTTACGTTACTTGCTCTGACTTTTTTTCTTTACGCTGTCAACCATTGCCTGAAGTTCAGGCCGCCCTGCTGCATATGTTTCAAGAGGAATACCCTGTTCAATAGCCTCCCATGCCTGCCGGATGCTCGCTGCTCCAGCTTTAGGTCCCATGGGATGACCAAAAATACCACGGCCGGGCACAAAGCCGAAATCCACACTGCCGACATGCTCGTAGACGGTTTCAAGCGTAAGAGCAGAATCGCTGCCTCCTGGAACTGGAAGTGATCGTTTAATATGGCCGAACTCCTGCAGGCACTCCTTGATATTATCCTTGACTTCTTCTTCGGGGGTCATCATTCTTCCTCCAAATCCGGGCATGATAATCGAATCGAGACCTGCAAGCCGCTGAAGCTTGGTCATAACCCTTGAATGAATACCGTATTTTTCCATTCTGCTGAAGGCCGCAATAAACGGAAAGTGTCCGATAAGAGGAACTTTTGTATGTCTTGCCAGCATTCTGACAGCACTGAGCCCGACAGGAAGAGCATTAATAAGGAGAGCATTGGCCCCATTTCTGACTGCGATATCGTGCTGCTCGATCAGGCGGTCAACCTCATCAGTGATATTGGCAAGATACACTTTCGGTACACCGGTCTCCCGTTCCGCCTTCAATCTTGCCTCTCCAAGAGCATGGGATCGCTCAATGAGTGTTGACCAATCGACATCGGCAAGCATCTCATCGTCTTTAGCAATATCAAGACCACCAAGCCAGCTCTGGTAGGCAATTTCAGCAAAATGGGCAGGAGTGAGACCGATATTCGGCTTCACAACACCGAAAAATATTGGCCTGTCATACGCCTGGAGAAGATCACGGATACCTTCAATACCAAATTTTGGACCATCAAAGGCAAGAAGATATGATTCCGGAAACCTGATGTCAAGCAGCTTGACCACCGGCACACCTGGAGTAAAAAACACTCCTTCCCCACATACTGCGGAGAGCAGATTAGGCAATTTCGGGCCGAAGTTGCGATGAGGATGAGCAATTGTAACACGGCAGGCATGAATAGCACCTGATTCGGAATGCCTTACAGGATAACTAAGCTCAGGCAGCTCCCCCTCTACGGTGAGGCTGATAACTTTGGCAGCATATTTCGGGCGAAAGTCTTCATCATAATCAACGCGCTTCCACTGTGCGGTGGATTGCTCGCTGCAGAAATGCGCAAGAGCCGTCTCTATATCCCCTACACATTCAAGGTAGTAATCGAGCGTCAGGTAGTCAGCCATGTCAAGCTGCTCCTTAGAGGCAAAAAAACCTTTGATATCCTCAGTATTCATAAAAAAATGTCATACCCACTGCTCCGGCTATCCGTTAGAAGCAGAAGAGTTCCCATGAATAAAAATAAACTGAACAAATGCACTGAAGCAGGCCAGACGGCCTGCCGAAGTGATCGACAATTTTTTTAACGGTTATCCCTCAGCCTTTATGGTATTGAAATACTCGAAGGCATCCCTGGGATTCATCTGCTCATGCACGACCTTGTTCACAGCTTTCATCATGGCAAGAGGGGTATCACTCTGAAAAATATTCCTCCCCATATCAACTCCGGAAGCACCTCCCTGGATTGCACTCCAGGACATCGTCAAAGCTTCAAGTTCGGAGATTTTTTTTCCTCCGGCCATAACAATCGGTACCGGACATGATGCAGTAATCGTTTCAAAGTCTTCAGGGACATAGTAGGTTTTAACAATCTGTGCGCCGAGCTCGGCTGCCATCCTGCAGGCAAGTCTGAAGTATTTGGCATCCCGAACCATATCCTTGCCGACTGCGGTAACTGCCATTGTCGGGATTCCGTAACGAAGGCCCATGTCGACCAGCCGTGTCATGTTGTGAATTGATCGGGTCTCAAATTCACCGCCGACAAAAATCTGGAGGGTTATTGCGGCTACATTCATACGGATTGCATCCTCAATATCAACCGCCAGTTCCTCATCGGAGAGCTCCTTGAGAATGCTCGGACCACCGCTGCAACGCATGACTACTGCTCTGGTAAGAACAGGTGGAACAGTGGTACGCAGAATACCACGGGTCAGCATGATGGCATCAGCATAGGGCATAAGCGGTACAATATTGACATCAGGACGTTCAAGACCTGTAGTCGGGCCCTGGAAATAACCATGATCGATAGCGAGCATAACAGTTTTTCCGGTATCGGGCCGGAATATCCTCGACAGGCGGTTTTTCATTCCCCAATCGAGAGAGTGGGCGCCTTTCAGGAAAAAACCATAGTTGTTGAACGGAGTATCAAGATGATACTCTTTTGCCTGCTTGTCTTTATCGTATTCAGCCATAGTGATGCATCTCCTCTTTTCGGTTATGATTGTTTTTGTACTGTCTCTTTCATTCAACGGAGCGCAGCTGCAATATTGCCGCCATCTACCGTCGTCATTGAACCTGTTGTTCTTGTCTCAAGTGCAAGGTGTACAAATGCCTCTGCAACGTCTTCTGCGGTAACCTCCAACTGCAGAAGGTTTCCTGCCATGTACTCTCTTTCACTCAGGCCGCGGGCTGTCGACCGGGCTTTTATCATCTCTTCGGTAAGCAGGCCGCTGCGGATACGGTCGGCATTGATACCGTTTGAACGAATGCCGTCACGTCCGTGATCAAGGGCATATTGACGAACAAGAAACATTGTTGCAGCCTTAGGCAGGCCATAAGGGCCGAAGTCCGGACCTGGATTGACTGCCTGTTTTGAAACATTAAAAAGCAATACACCGCCCGTTCCCTGCAGTTTCATGATCTTTACGGCTTCCTGGGCAATAGACTGGTGTGAAAAGAAGTTAAGTTCAAAGCTTTTGCGCAGCACTTCATCGGCAACTTCGCCAATGCGCCCCTGTATGGCAGCACCAACATTGGAAACAACAATATCCAGGCCGCCAAAACGGCGGCAGACAGCATCAAAAGCAGAACGTACAGCTGTGCGGGAAGTAACGTCACAGGGCAAAGCAAGGACGTTGCCGCCAAGGTCGTCTGCTGCCCGTTCGAGTGATTCAAGAGAAAGATCCAGAATAACAAGTTCTGCACCTTTCTGCCGGAATGCTTTGGCTGTTGCAAGGCCAATCCCGCTTGCTGCTCCGGTAACCATGACAACTTTTCCGGCAAAGACATCATGATGAACCTTGTTTATCTTTGCCTGTTCCATGTCCCAGTACTCTATCTCAAAGGCTTCACGGTCATTGATGGATTCAAATTCGCCAACCGATTCAGCCGCAAGGATTGCTGAGGCAGTGCATGCCGCAATATCCGCATTGACTGCGGCTGATGCAGCAGTTCTGCCAAGTCCGAACAGCCCTAAGCCGGGAACAAGAACCACTCTCGGAAGTGGATCGAGCATGGTTACCTGCATGCCTGATGCATGCTGCTGCACATCAAAGTAGTCGACGTATTCCTGGCGGTAGCGTTGAACGGACGCCTGCACAGCACTCTTGAAGCCGGGAAGATCCGCAGCATCCGGCGGAGGAAGCACAAGCGGCTTATTTTTGGTTCTGATAATGAAGTCAGGAGTCATGGCTCCTTTCTGGCTCATACGAGCAAGATCAGCACTGTTGACATACTCAAGAATAGTTTCTGAAGTACGGAAATCCAGAATGAACTGCTGGTACTCTCGGGTGCCTGGAGACTTTTCATCAACACATGCCCCCCTGATGACAGGAGCAGTGACTTCGACCGGAGCTATTGAGAGCGGAAGCGTTACTGGAGTGAAGGTTTTCCTGCCTGCCGACGCAATCCGGTCTTCAAGTCTGCTGACCGCATCAATCATCCGGCTGTAGGCTTCTCTGGCTGTTGAGCCAAAAGTTACCAAACCATGTTTCTGCAGCACCAAGCCCTTAATTTCGGGATTTGCCTCATAAACAACAGCTGCCGATCGGGCAAGACCAATACCTGGTTTGATATAGGGAACAGAAGCAAAGCTTTCACCAAGGGTTTCGCGGCAAAGCCTCACACCATCCGGTTGATTACTGATGGTAAGCAGTGCGAATGAGTGAGTATGAAGAATAAACCTGTGTGGAAGAAAAGAGTGAAGAAGCGTCTCAATTGAAGGGGTCAGCCTCTGCTCAGTCATATGATCGGTTAGACTGAACATATTCAGAAGCAGAAGATATTTAAATTCTTTTGTCGAAAATCTCCGGAGAGCCTCTTCACTTGCACTGTCATTTCGACTAAAAAGCTCTCCCAACTTGCGAAGGGGACCAAGTCGGAGGGGTGTGTAATCAAGGCCGGTGACCCTGCTCAAATCAATTCCGCTGGCTTTTATCAAGAGCACTTCAGCACGGTTACCAACCATGTCAGCAAGTTCGCATTTAACAGAGGTATTTCCCCCGCCGTGCATCACCAGAGAACTTTCACTTCCAAGAAGCCGGGAAGCATAAACCAGTTCGGCCAGTTCAGATGGTATCTCGGGAGAGCTGCACTGCTCTCTGACTGAGCGTTGAAGATCAGAGTCATTCCAGAGGTTCTGCATAGGAAATAATACGTCTCACGCCGGGACACGGCATGTATTTAAAAAAAATATCGATAGCCAGTACAGGAAACCCGGTTCAGGGATGACCTTTTTTTTGCTTCTTTTCGTGCCATCCCTCAATAAAAAATCCGGCACTGTAAATAATGAGAAAACCTGGAATAATAGCCCCAAGAAATGTCAACTTGTCGCCAATTGTCTGCACTTGACCGGAAGACCATATCATCCATACAAGCACATACCAGGCTGGTCCGACAAAGAGAAAAGTAGTATTCCAAAGTCTTTTAAAACTGTATTTCATTAGATATTCGGCATTTAACAATAAAAAACAGATATGGTCAGATTTGACCATCAATGCGAAGTCGGCGTTCATTGAGTTTTTCAAGAATGATCCTGACCAGGTATTGCAGTGCATTGATCACATAGGTAAAATAAGCCAGAAAAGCTTCCCATATAAGCACATGTTCAGGATAGCCCAGGAAAGCCATAACAAAATACAGGAGATGGAATACCGAAGCTACGGTGCTTCCGATATCTTCCCAGACAAACTCTTTTGAGTATACCCATTTATTGAAAACCTCCTTTTCAAAAAACATACCCGTAATGAAAAGAAGGGCAAAAAACAGTGTTTTAAAAAGAATTGCAATGCTGACCCAGTAAAATTTCGTTACTAAAAGACCATTGGCATAGAGCGCGGTTGTGGTGACCCCGGCAACAAAAAGCATAAACTGTATCGGTGCAAGAATGATCTGAATATCGGTCCAGATGGAGGCATTTCGTTTAACAAGCTGTTCAGGAGTATAGCGAGGCATGTGCTTTTACACTTAACTGATAGGAAAAAATGTTACAGGTGACATCCCGATACCAAATCGGCACGTTAACAATTAAAGCTTGGAATATAGCAAAATTGAATTAAAAAAGCTTAATCCCTATAGTCCAAAGGATTTGTGCACGAGACAGGAATAAGGAAAGATAAAAAAATGCAGGGTTTCCCCTTTATGGTTTGCCCAGTTTATCCCAGCGATCTGAAGCTGCCGAGCGGCAAACCACTCAAGGTTATCATAGACCAGGGTACACGACACAGCTGCCACAAAAACTGCGGAAATCCATCGCTCGTTTTTCACTCTGGAAGCCATACCTGAAGGTTGTCGCGAAACAGTCGCACATAGAGCTAACAACAGCTTCCGCTACGCTGGTCGGATTAATCAATCCCAGAATCAAGCAGGCTTTGAGAAGAGCTTTAAGATGCTGTGAAATCGCTGACTGCACCATGGGAGTCAGTTCTCTCAGTTCCCCGTTACAACAACATTCAAGCGTCGCAAGCTGTTTCAATATTTTCTGTCGGACCGGATGACTGAGCGCCCTGGCTATAGCCGCCATGGCCTCTTCGTAGACTCCCCAAAATGAGACATTGCTCTTTTTTGAGACAATACAAGACAATACGAAACGCTTTTGTA
>JABDHL010000073.1 GCA_012972825.1 Chlorobiaceae bacterium | reverse complement strand
GACTTGCAGCAGTGATGAGGACTGGCGCAATCTGGCGCAGATGCTGGAAGCTATCAATCAGGACTCGCCGACCAGACAGGCGCGCGAGATCTATCGAAAGCTTGGTGACCGGGCAAAATATCTGGAACTGCGGGACAAGAAAATGAAATACGGTGACGACTACCATGATCTTGCCACGTTTTATTTGGATGAAGGAAACCGCAAGGAAGCTCTTTCTGTTGCCGAAGAGGGTATGAAGAAAGGATTGGGGCGAATGGATGGACTGCGAAAATTTCTTTCTGACCGTGCACTTGAGGATGGTAACAGGGAGAAGTATCTTGCCCTTCAGTTTGAGTTAGCATCTGAATATCTTTCTCTGGAAACATACAATACGTTTAAAAATATTTGCTCAGTCGAAGAGTGGAGTGCTTTTGAACCAAAAATAGTTGAGCTGCTTGATACATCATGTTCAACGGGATATCTCAAGATACGGATGCAGCGAGAGGAATACAAAGAGGCATTGGCAATACTGCTCAAGAGCAGTTATCATCATTATTATGCATTTGATGCAGATGATGAACTGAATACAGTTCAACAACTCGAAAAGCGTTTTCCTGAACAGATTCTGACCTACTATAAGTCGGGCCTCGGTAACCTGAACAGCAATGCACAACGTAAGGAGTACGCTCAGCAGGCGGGAGTTATGGCCAAAGTTCGCCATATGATGGTGGATGTCATTCAGGATGAAACCAGATGGACATTGTTTGCTGGCAAGGTCAAGGCTGATAACCTCCGCCGACCGGCTTTTCAGGAAGAGTTCGGCAGGGTATTAGCGGGATGGGGAGATCTGCAGTGAAAAAATTGCTTGAATATTGACTAATACATATTTCAAAGAGGAGTAACCAGGTTGTTTGAGCAGACTTTCAAGAATATTGACGACATCCTTCACAAAGACGCCGGTTGCGGCAGTGAACTTGATTATATAGAGCAGACTTCATGGATACTTTTTCTCAAATACCTTGACGACCTTGAACAGGACAAGGAGACCGCCGCTGCACTTTCCGGAAAACCTTATACCCCTCTTCTTGATTCCTACTACCGCTGGGAATCGTGGGCAGCTCCAAAAACCGCCGAAGGCAAAATAGATCACAACAATGCCTTGACCGGTGATGATCTGAAGGAGTTTGTTGATCGTGAGCTTTTTCCCTATCTGAAAACCTTCAAAACCTCAGCTGAAAGCTCAGCCACCATCCAGTACAAAATCGGTGAAATTTTCAGTGAGCTGAAAAACCGTATCCAGAGCGGTTATAATCTTCGTGAGGTTATTGACAGGATTGATGAGCTTCGTTTTCGTACCAATGTTGAAAAGCATGAGATGTCGCATCTTTACGAGAGCAAAATCAAGAACATGGGCAATGCCGGTCGTAACGGTGGGGAGTACTACACTCCGCGACCGCTCATCAAAGCCATCATCAAAGTTGTTGCTCCCGTTATCGGGCAGAAAATCTATGACGGTGCGGTTGGTTCTGCAGGCTTTCTTGCTGAAGCCTATGAGTACCTGAAGGCAGGCACGAACCTTACCACAGCTGATTTGGAGACGCTGCAGAAGAGCACCTTCTACGGGAAGGAGAAGAAAGGGCTTGCCTACATCATCGGTATCATGAACATGATTCTGCATGGCGTTGAAGCTCCAAACATTGTGCATACCAATACTCTGGCTGAAAACCTTGCCAATATCCAGGAGTGTGACCGGTATGATATCGTTATTGCCAATCCTCCCTTTGGCGGTAAAGAGCGCGCCGAGGTGCAGCATAATTTTCCCATCAAGTCAGGGGAGACTGCATTTCTTTTTCTTCAGCACTTTATCAAAATCCTCAAAGCCGGCGGCAGGGCAGGTATTGTCATCAAAAACACCTTTCTTTCCAATACCGATAACGCCTCTGTCAGTCTCCGCAAGCTGCTCCTCGAAAGCTGCAACCTGCACACCGTGCTCGACTGCCCTGGTGGCACCTTCCAAGGGGCAGGAGTGAAGACTGTGGTGCTTTTTTTTGAGAAAGGAGTGCCGACAAGAAAGATCTGGTACTACCAGCTCGATCCCGGTCGCAACATGGGAAAGACTAACCCGCTGAACGACAACGATCTGGTGGAGTTTGTCGAGCTTCAGAAAACCAAAGCAGTTTCCGATAAATCATGGAGCATCAGCATCGAAGATGTTGATCAATCCACCTTTGACATTTCAACCAAAAATCCCAACAATGGAGGTGAGGTTGTGCATCGTACTCCGGAGGATATTATGGATGAGATTGCTGCGCTTGATGCGGAGAGTGCAGAGGTGATGGCGAATATCAGGGGGTTATTGTGAAGGAGGGTTGGGAAAGAAAGAAACTGGGAGAGGTCTGCGAAGTCATGAACGGAGGAACACCAAAAACTGGTATTCCAGAGAATTGGGATGGAAGTCATCTATGGATCACTCCAGCCGAAATGGGTAAGCGTCTCACCCCTTATGTTAGTGATACCGAACGGAAACTTACGGACTTAGGACTTCGTGATAGCTCGGCAGGGATGTTACCGCCTAAATCAGTGATACTTTCATCACGAGCTCCTATCGGGCATTTGGTTATCAATACTGATCCGATGGCAACGAACCAGGGTTGTAAGGGCTTGATTCCGCGAAGTCAACTTCATTACAAGTATCTATATTATTACCTGTTATGTATTGTTGATCTGCTGAACTTGCTTGGAACGGGCGCTACCTTTAAAGAATTGTCTGGTGGCAAACTTAAGGAAGTTACAATTCCTGTTCCACCATTGCCCGAACAACAGCGGATCGTTGCCATTCTTGACAAAGCATTTAATGGCATCGCCAAAGCCAAAGCCAACGCAGAAAAGAACCTCAAAAACGCCCGCCAGCTTTTTGAATCGCATCTGAATTCCGTTTTCAGTCAGCAAGGTGAAGAGTGGGTGGTGAAGACGTTAGACGAGATATCCTTAAATCTTGATAGTAAGCGGATTCCTATAACCAAAAGCGACCGAGTAAGTGGAGAATATCCCTATTATGGCGCTTCAGGTATCGTTGATTATGTGGCTGATTATATTTTTGAAGACGATACTTTACTTGTCTCTGAAGACGGTGCCAATTTACTCGCAAGATCAACTCCGATTGCCTTTTCAGTTTCAGGCAAATACTGGGTTAACAATCATGCTCATATTCTCAAGTTTGAAAATATGGCAACACAGCAGTTCGTAGAGTTTTACTTGGAAAGTATCAAGCTTGATGATTACATAACCGGGGCGGCGCAGCCGAAACTGAATCAAAAAGCTCTGAATTCGATTCCGATAGCAATACCGAAACAAGTAGAAGACCAAGCAAAGATTGTAGATAGTATTGAACAATTATCCAATGAGACCAAACTTCTCGAATCAATCTACCAGAAAAAAATTGAGGCTTTGGATGCTCTGAAAAAGTCAATCCTGCATCAGGCATTCAGTGGGAAATTGTAATGAGTAAAGGGAGGAAGAGAGTTAAGATAAAATAGTTGGCAGGGAATAGTAGGAATAGGGAATGGGACTTATAGGCCCTATAGGACTTATAAAGACGGGTTTGATGGGGACGGGGAAGGCTTGCAGTTAGCATTTGGCTTTATTATGTAATTATGTGCTTAAACTTCAGGACTGCAAAATTCTTTGTCTTGGGTTACTGCCAACTGTTTTATGCTTCTGGACAGTCCTCTGATTTTTGAGAACGTCTCGACTATCGAAATAGTGACTTGAGTTGCTTGTGGGCTTTTAAGTATTGTGGCAAGCATATACAGCCCTTTTTCAGTAAACGCGCTTGGAAGCTTTACTTTACCCCCCTTTATTGAAGTCGAAAATTTCGACTTCAATAGATCCCAATCAGTTTTCTCAAGCTCGATAACATACCCAGCTGGAAACTTTTCTGGATTATTTTTTACCGCCTCGTTGATTCTTTTAACTTCAACCCCATAAATTTCAGCGACAGTACTATCAAGCAAAACCACCGATACCCATTTCAGGATGAAGCGCTAACTCCTGAAAAATGCGATCAATTTTTCGAAGAATCGATTTATCACCAAGTTTTTGCCAATATCGGAGATCTTCTTTTGCCTCTTCTGAGATGACTATAGAATACTGTCCCATATATTATCTGGGTCATTAATTGTTGTAACTCTTCCAGCCTTGATATCTGCTTTGCTTCGTTCAATGGCTTCGATGACCTTGGGGTTGGCAAAATAGTTGTCAGTATCGCTTATTCTTTTTGCAGATAATGCACTGCGCTTGTTTTTTTCCTTTAAAAACTCTACAAAATCCAGTACTTCACGAAGCGCCGGTTCAGGAAGCTCTTTGATGGTACGGTATATATTTCTCTGCTGTTGTCACCGGTTCTCCTTATGCATCATTTTAAGAGAAAACTCTGAATATCAAGTTAACGAATTTTCATGGATCTGGCGTCGGGA
>JABDHL010000072.1 GCA_012972825.1 Chlorobiaceae bacterium | reverse complement strand
CTGAAGAAGTACGTGGGGAAAATTCCCGAATTCTGCAATCGGGCCTGACGCCAAAGGCTCTCTATCAAGATCTCTGGCAAACAATTCTTTCAGGAGGCATTTGGCGTGGAGAATTCCAGAACAAGAAAAAAAACGGTGAACTTTTCTGGGAAGCAGCAGTTATCTCGGCCATTCTGAATGAGGGAGTTGTAAAAAATTTTGTAGCGGTCAAGGAGGATATTACTGAACAGAAACAATATTTAAATGAATTGATCGCAGCTAAAGAAAATGCAGAAGAGAGTGACCGCTTAAAATCTGCTTTTCTTGCCAATATCAGCCATGAAATACGCACTCCGATGAATGGTATTCTCGGCTTTTCAGAACTCCTGAAGGAACCCCATTTGTCTGGAGAAAAGCAGACGATGTATATTGAGCTTATTCAGCAAAGCGGCCAACGTATGCTGAACCTTATCAATGATCTGATCGATATTTCACGTATAGAAGCCGGCGAAACAACACTGCAGATTTCTGAAACACCGGTTAACAAGCTTTTACGTGATATCAATATTTTTTTCAAACCTGAAGCTGACAAAAAAGGGTTGGGTTTGAGTTGTTCAACTGGACTTCCGGACGATGAAAGCATCATTCAAACAGACAATTCAAAACTGAACCAGATTTTGATAAACCTTGTCCAGAATGCCTTGAAATTCACCCGTTCCGGGGATATTGATGTCGGCTATTTCAGAAAAGATTCCATGCTTGAGTTTTATGTGATTGATTCAGGTATTGGCATTCCTGTTGACATGAAAGAGAAAATTTTTGAGCGGTTCCGTCAGGTTGACAACTCATTAACGCGGCATCATGAGGGGTCTGGTCTGGGTTTAAGCATTTCCAAAGCTTATGTGACCATGCTGGGCGGCACCATCCGGGTTGAATCGGAAGAAAGAAGAGGAAGCGCATTCTATTTTACACTGCCGTATAATCCTCCCAGCATATCGAACATAGAGCCGCATTCTCCCGTCACTGAGGAACATACCGCTTCTGCTCCGGATGTGACCATTCTTATTGCAGATGATGACATGGTGAGTGGCCTGGTGCTTAAAATGTTCCTGAAAAGTGAAAACATTACCATTCTTTCTGCCGTTAATGGTAAGGAAGCTGTTGAACTGGTTGAAAAGCATCATGAGATAAATCTCGTGCTTATGGACATTAAAATGCCGGTTATGAATGGGCTGGAAGCAACCAGGCTGATCAAACAGCTGAGACCTGAGCTGCCTGTGATCACTCAGACTGCGTTTACGTCAAACGAGGAAAAAGAAAAAGCGGAAAGGGCCGGATGTGACCGCGTTATCCTCAAGCCAATCAACAAGAAAGAGCTGCTTGCATTGATATCGGAGCTGCTCGACTGTTAGCCGGTCGGCAGCTCCGGGAGATATCCCGATCAGCCAAGTGCACTCTGCAGATCAGCAATAAGGTCATCGCGATCTTCGATGCCGACAGAGAGTCTTATAATGGAATCCGTTATCCCTGCTGCCTGCCTGTGCTCACTGTCCATTGATGCATGGCTCATTGTTGCGGGATGCTCAATCAGCGATTCAACACCGCCAAGGCTTTCTGCAAGCGCAAAAAGCTTTGTAGCTTTAAGGACCTTATAAAGTTCCTCAATAGATCCGTCAAGCTCAAAAGAAACCATACCGCCGAAACTTTTCTGCTGTTTTTTAGCCAGATGATGCTGGGGATGAGCTGGAAGACCTGGATAAAAGACCCTTTTAACCTTGGGATGCCTGTCAAGAAACTCTGCTACAGCAAGTGCATTGCGCTCATGCTCACGCATCCGTACCACAAGAGTTTTAATGCCGCGAAGCACCAGCCAGCAATCGAAAGGCTGGGCACAGGTACCGAGGGCATTAACGAGATACTTCAAACGGCTGTCAAGATCCTCGCTGTTCGAGAGCACTGCCCCGCCAACGACATCGGAGTGACCATTGAGATACTTCGTGGTCGAATGAACCACAATATCAGCTCCAAGTTCAAATGGCTTCTGCCCGTAAGGAGAGAGAAAAGTATTGTCAACAATGGTTAAAAGGCCTCTCACTTTTGCAAGATCCGAAACCGCCGTAATGTCAACAAGGTTCAGAAGCGGATTGGAAGGTGTTTCAACCCACACTGCCCTAGTATTATCATTCACAAACGGAAGAAGATTTGACGCATCCTGAAGGTTGACAAAATGCACCCTGATACCGAAATGCTCTTCAACGGTTTTCATCAGTCTTGAGGTGCCACCATAACAGTCGTCTGTACAGATAATCTCGTCGCCTGACCGGAAAAGATTCAGCGTTGTTGTAATCGCTGCCATACCGGTGGTTACCGCGACAGCTGAAGTGCATCCTTCAAGTGCACAAAGACTGTCTTCAAGTGCTTTGCGAGTAGGGTTGCCGCTTCTGGTATAATCAAATCCCCGGTGCTTCCCGATATCCTCGAACACAAAGGTTGATGATTGGTAGATCGGAGTCATAATGGCGCCGTATGCCTTGTCGGGCCCTACTCCGGCGTGGATAGTGTCGGTCTGAAAACTCATGGATACCTCGATAATAAAATTAAAGATGAACAAAATAAAAAAACCCCTTCCCTGATGAGCCTGGAAGAGGTTTATTACATAACTCTGTTTCGTATGGCAGTGCCTGAAGCGGCAAACCTGTTTTGAAAAGAGAGGCTGAAAAAAGCTCTTTTTCACTCATCGTTCTTCAGCTTCATCTGAAACATCCAGATGCATAGAGTGCAGAAGTAGAATGTGGCACCGTGTTCTGTTAAGAATAACAGAATCGGTTGTCAAGGCTTCACAGGGTCTATTCCCTCAGCCTTTCTTGATGACCAGCAATGCTTAAAAGAACAAATTCACAATCGTTAATATACGATATCGCATAA
>JABDHL010000071.1 GCA_012972825.1 Chlorobiaceae bacterium | reverse complement strand
CACACTATTCTCCGGTACGGGTGGCACATATTGCTCCGGAATCGCTGGCACACTTTACTCCGGTAGAGGTGGCACACTATGCTCCGGTGTGCTCACTCAAGCGCGGAATTGCTCAGAGAGAAGGCAGTCGCTGAAGCAAAGGTCAGCTTGCCTGAGTGGATCAAATCGAGCATGCCATCCTGCAGCACTTCGGTATAAGCTGTCAGGTTCTCAAATGGCCCATGGTTCAGACCGGCCATAACGGCATTGGCAATATTTCCTACACCAGACTGCAGAGGCAGAAGGTTCCTGGGAAGCCTTCCCCGCTTAACTTCATGCTCAAAGAATTCAAGGATATGGCCTGCAATAAGGCGGGAATTATCATCAGGTTCTGAAAACCCTGAATTTCGGTCCGGGCTATGGGTTTCGACAACGGCAATAACTTTATCGGGATCACAATGGAGGTATGGGTCGCCTATCCGGTCATGTGGATGCACAAGAGGGATCGGCAGGCGGTTCGGAGGCAGACTTGTGCCGTAATATATGTCGTGCATACCTTCAAGTCGCGAATCCTGCCAGGAGTTTACTTCAAGGATTACCTTGTCTGCCTGATCGAGCCAGGTCTTGTTGTTGCCAACCGAGGTTGAGGGAATCAGACGCCCGTCTTCGAGTATCCCCGCTACTTCAACCACGGCGATATTCAGTTTTCCGAGAAATCCGAACCAGACGAACTGAGCAACATGAGAGAGGTGAATATCGATGTATTCCATCTCTCCGGCGTTGATGCGATTGCGGCAAACGGGATCGGATTGATAAGGAAGACGCATTTCCACTCCATCAACTTTAGCCAGGGCTCCATCAAGCTCCGGGGCTGTTGAAGCGCCTGTCCATACGCCTATCCTGAATTTCTGGCCGTTACTGTTGGCCTCCTCAATGCGTCTGGCAAGCGCAGCAGGCACCTCTTTGGGATAGCCTGAACCGGTAAATCCGCTCATGCCGACATTGTCACCAGAAGAAATAAGGGCTGCGGCCTGATCTGCCGTCATGATTCTGCCTTGTAAGGCCTTGCAAAGGACGCGGGATGGTGTGTTCATGTTCTGCATAACTCCATTCAAGGTTGAAGAACGACAATGCTGAAACTCTTCCATGAAACCGGATTGGTTCCTGATTGACTTGAATTTTACCGTGAACAAAGGACGCAAATAAAACCAACGGCTTTGTCACTTTCAAGTTTTGGAAGTGATGAACATACAATATTATTCCTTGCAATAAAAAAACACAGCACTGTCATCCAGAGAAATTCCTTCAATCCGTCCATCCCTGTAAGCCTTGAGGCGATTTACTGCCTCTTCAGCCCATAGTTCATCAATCTTTGCGTCAGGCTCGTCAAGACTTCGCAATAACCCATCAATAATTATCAGCCGATCTACAGGCTTGAGAGTCAGCGCCCGCTCAAGTATTTCTTTATTACTCATAAATTTACTCCTGACTTTTCAGCAATGGTTTTCGTCTTATCCTCCAAATGGTGCGCAGCTAATGATATTACCTTTAATGACAACTTTTCCTGCAATATCAGGATGTGGCACTCTACAAAATTTTCGTTCAAGTGTAGCGTTGCTGTAAAAAAAACAAATCAAATATCACCGATATTTTAAATTTAAGGAAAAGGTAAAGAGTTTGGCGAACTTAACCCACTGATTTACCATTAATGCAACCTCAATAAATCATAAGCTGGATTTTACAGGCTTCACTCAGCACTTGACCCTCTGCACTCCCATCCCCCTGTCATTTCGAAACGCAGTGAGAAATCCATATTTTTCTTTCTGTCGAGTGGAAAAGAAATTATACAGTAATGTACAACGTTTATATATTAACGTATTATCTTTAAACAAAATAGTTATGCCTACTGTTACCATTACTATTGCTTTTCAAGATTCATTGCTGAATGAAATTGATAAAACAGCCAGAAAGGAGTTCAGAAGCCGTTCCGAGCTGATCAGGGAGGCCGCCCGGCTTAATATTGAGCACAGAAGGCAGTGGAGTGATCTTTTTATGCTTGGCGATATGATTTCGCAGGAGAAGCACTTGACCGAGGATGATGTGTCTGGGGAAATAAAGTCTGCTCGTGCTTCGAAAGTCAAATCGATGTAAGGATTGTTTGCGATACCAATGTTCTCATTTTCGGTTGAATAGCTATATTGCGGCATTGTTATCAATAATTGACCCGCTGTACCCTTATGGAGCATAGTCCCGGAAAAAAACCGGAATGGCTGAAAATCAAGTTAACTGCGGGAGCGTCGTTTGCCTCTACGAAACAGTTGCTGAACAGCAAGAGTCTGCATACGGTCTGCCGCTCCGCCTTGTGTCCGAACCTGCATGAGTGCTGGTCACGAGGTACGGCAACGTTTTTGCTCCTCGGTAATATATGTACGCGCACCTGCAGGTTCTGTGCGGTCGGAAAGGCCGCAAAACCGCCTTTGCCAGATCCCCTTGAACCGGAAAATATTGCCTTTGCCATTCATTCCATGCAGTTGAAGCATGCCGTTCTAACAAGTGTAACCCGTGACGATTTACAAGACGGGGGTGCAGAACATTGGGTGGAGACCATACGGACCATTCGCTCACTTAACCCTTTGGTCACCATAGAGTGTCTTATTCCGGATTTTCAGGGAAATGAAGGCGCACTTGATCTGGTGATGGCAGAGTTGCCCGATGTGCTGAACCATAATATTGAAACGGTACTTTCCCTCTATCCGAAGGTGCGCCCGCAGGCCAATTATAAAGCATCGCTGCAGCTAATCAAGCGTGCTAAACAGATGCATGGCCTTTCAACAAAATCGGGGATCATGGTAGGAATGGGAGAAACCACTCAGGAAGTAACAGCAACACTCAGCGACCTTATTCGTTATGGCTGCGATATGGTGACGATCGGTCAATATCTGCAACCATCTTCTGAACATATGCCGGTTGATCGCTATGTCACACCAGAAGAATTTGAACAGTACAGGCTCATCGCTGAAGCCGCAGGGTTCCGCCAAGTGCAGTCAGCCCCTTTTGTCCGAAGCTCTTATCATGCCGAGGCTTATGCCTTTAACACTGAAACACTTTCTTAACCCGTAACCACCCCTGAGTAATGGAACTATCGGTACCAGTGATGATTTATGCCTATTGGGCGTTTGCTTTTCTTGTCGGCTTTATCTTTTTCAAGAAGGATATTCTGTCATTCAACAGGGATTTCGACACCCGTAGAATCACGCTGCTGGTTGCTTCTCTCCTTATTGTTGCGGTTAATGCCTGGGTATATTCACATTCCACAACCGACGGAGGCCGCAAGCTCGATATCCTGACTGTCCTGGTATTCAGTATCGGCAACGGCATTGCCGAAACCTTCATGTTCTACGCTGTGTTTCGAATCGGTACAGCCCTTGCCGGCAGGTTCACCGAAAATCCATGGGCACTCTTCATCACCGGCTTTATCTTCTTCATGATCTACAGTGGCCTGATCCACGGCCTCTTCTGGATCAATATTCTACCAACACATGTCGTACAGACCAGCCCCTACAAACCATTTTTCATGCCTGTACAAATGCTCATAGCATGCAGCTGGGCCTTAACCTTTTTCTGGTACCGAGATATCAGAACAGTCATCTTACTCCACTCCCTGATAGATTTAACCATGGCCCTGAACGTAAAATTTTCTCTCTTCCATTGAATTCACCTCTGAAATCACAGCACTGAGCACTCAGAACTTTTTCCCCCTCCCCAGTCATCCCGACCAACGGGAGGGATCTCTCTTTACTGCTGATTGCCAACTTCTTAACTTACCGCGATGTAATCTTCACCCTTCGTCGCATCCTCAATAACCGGCAGCCCGAAAAACATTTCTGCACCCTCAATGCTTACCGGTGCCATCTGTGTATCCTTGAACTGATCTCTTATTTTCATCATCAATTCAGGATGGACGGTTACTGATGCCGGTTTTTTTATGGTACGGAATCCATAAAGCATAACAGCAAAAACCTTTTCTCGAAAAAACTCATCACCCATAACACTTGCCGCCCTTTTTTTATTGTGGTTTAAACCTCTCCTTGTCAATCTATGAAATATTTTCAGCATCCGAAGCCCTCTCTGTTCGTCAATACTGGCAGCGTGAAACAAACGAAGCATTGAGGCAGAACAAGCATTTTGAGTGCACCATTCTTTTTTTGTATTCTTCAACTGAAGTATTCATACAGGTTCAGCATGACAAACAGGAGCACTCCATGCCGGTACCTTCGGAGTATCAACGTGCAACAGACGACTTCTTCAGGTTCCTTGTAAAAGTTCGTGACCTTGCTGGCTTCGGCAGCACTCATCAGGCATATACTATGGTGCAAGGGGTGCTGCAGACGTTTCGCCGGCGTCTTGAAGTCAAGGATGCCATCTTGTTTGCATCGGTGTTGCCACCCGTTGTTCGAGCTATATTTGTGGCAGATTGGGATACCAGCAACTCTGTTCTTTCGTTCGAGGATCGTGCCAGCATGACGAAAGAAGTCAGGGCGCTTCGAGCCGGGCACAACTTCTCAACCGAGACTGCCATTCAAGATGTTTCAACTGCTCTCAGGCAGTGCATCGACAAAGAGGCATTCGATCATGTACTGTCAAAGCTACCTGCCGGAGCACAGGAGTTCTGGCAAGTATAATGGGTGTCATCCCGACCAACGGGAGGGATCTCCTCAAATAAAGCCCACATTCCTTCCCATCATTTCTCGTTACTGATCAGATATCCATCAGGAACGAATTAGATTCCTCACTACGTTTCGGAATGACAAAGCTACGTCAGATTCTTGCGTTCTTTTCGGAATGACAGAGCTTCGTTGGATTCCGCACTGGGATACTGGATTACAGGGGTGCGTTAGATTCCTCACTACGTTTCGGAATAACAGAGCTACGTCAGATTCTTGAGTTCTTTTAGGAATGACAGGACATAAGGAATGAGGCGGGAAAAATTATGTAAACGTTTCACAAAACATTATGGCTTATTATGAAACCATTTAAAGGCAGTGTACTTGTTGTCGGGGCTACCGGCAGAACCGGGGTTTGGGTAGTAAGGCGCTTGCAGCATCACAGTATCGACTACCATCTTTTTGTTCGATCGGGGGAAAAGGCTCTTGAGCTTTTTGGCCCGGAGGTGATTGATAAACTTACTATAGGCTCGATTGAGCATGCTGACGAAATCAGGGCTGCTGCAGGTCATGCTGAAGCTGTTATTTGTGCTATAGGCGGCAATGTGACTGACCCAAAAGCTCCGCCGCCCTCTGCTATAGACCGGGATGGTGTGAAAAGGCTGGCATTGATTGCCAGAGAGTGCGGTGTAAAACATTTCATTCTAATAAGCTCTCTCGGAGTAACCAAACCTGATCATCCCCTGAACAAATACGGACAGGTACTCACCATGAAACTGGAAGGTGAAAACGAAGTACGCAGACTCTTTTCAGAGCCCGGATATTCATACACCATTCTTCGTCCGGGCGGGTTGATCGATGGACCTCCTCTGAATCACGCCCTGGATTTTGATACGGGCGACAGGATTGTTACAGGCGTCATCGACCGGAGTGATGTAGCTGAAGTCGCCGTTATTTCGCTATTTACTCCCGAAGCCCACAACCTCACCTTCGAACTCATACAGTCTAAAGAAGCACAACAATCCTCTCTCAGCGACTATTTTACTCAAAAATAAAGCACATCAAGTCTGCTATTTTTTCATATAAAAACACTGACACATAAACCCTATTTACGATTATTACGACAACTTAACAGTCATAATAATCATATAACATAACACTTTATTACATATTGTCATACTCAAGATAAAACAGAATTACATACAATTAAAACATTCCATCAACACTGAAATAAATATCAATAAGAATCTGTAATACCAAACATTATAAAGCAGTTATCAACACACACAACACATAGAAAATACTATTAAAAAATTTTTATTTCAGTACATTTAATTTATTCAAATAAAAGTATTTATGTTAACTGAAGACAGAAATTACTCTAAGCTCAAGACTGTTCATTATCATTAATAATAATAATTAATCATACATTTGTTTTATAGCTTTACAATACAATCAATCAATCCAGTATCTATAAAAGACACTCTCTTTAGTGGACAATCATTCCTTTGGAATTTATATGATTTTGAAGATTATTATTATACTTCTGTAATTGATTCTATCCCTCTGTTCATTCGTCAGATATCAATGAATGAATTTGAGGTATGTTCACCTCACTACGAGATCGATGGGTTACCATTACCAATATTTTTATACAACTACTTTTCACTAGATATTGATACAAATAATGTGTTCCCTGAACACTTCCTCCGATTGTATCCGGAATTATGGGGACTCGTGACGAAATATTTTCCACTGAGAATTCTGAGGCAGGATCTTTTTGAAACCATGATTACGTTCATGTGTGCACAGGGCATTGGAATGCATCTGATTAGAAAACAGGTTTCGATGATCGCAGAAACCTATGGGGAGAGAATAACCGTCACTTTCAAGGGAAAGGATATTGTTCTGCATGGCTTCCCCACTCCTGAGCGTCTGGCCGCGGCAGATCCATTCACTCTCAGTCGCTGCACAAACAATAATCGTATCAGGGCTTCAAATATCATTGCAGCGTCTCGAAGCATCGCTGAGGGATCAATTGACCTTGACAGCCTGCGTAACAGAGAGATTCCCCTTGATGAGCTACGCAACACACTCGCTCAAAACAGCGGTATCGGGTACAAAATCGCGGATTGCATTGCGCTGTTCGGCTTAGGACGTTTTGATGCCTTCCCTATTGACACCCATGTCAAACAATACCTTGGAACGTGGTTCAACAGTACAACAGCACTTCGTTCTTTAAACCCTGCGACTTATCTTATCATGGATGCTGAGGCGAGAACATTACTGAAGCCTGAATTTGCAGGGTATGCCGGGCATATGTTGTTTCATTGCTGGCGTAAGGAGATAAAAAAATTGCGATCGTTTTGAGATGGATGGAGCTGCATTGAATTGTCAACCAATAAGGAGCGTGCTATGACCGTTACAAAAAAAGTGCTGATTACCGGTGCATCCGGCTATTTAGGCCGATATGCAGTAAAAGAGTTCAAGGATCGGGGCTATTATGTACGTGCTCTTGTCAGAAACCCTGAAAAAATAAAAACTGCCGGTTTGCATGGCGAACCGGCAGTGTACAA
>JABDHL010000070.1 GCA_012972825.1 Chlorobiaceae bacterium | reverse complement strand
TAAGATGCTGGATGCATAGCACCGTACATGGAACCCCCGAACGATCATTACGACAGTCCGTGGAAAGAAGCCATTGAGCACTATTTTCAAGAGTTTATGACCTTTTATTTTCCTGATGCTTACCGCAGTGTCGACTGGTCAAAAGAACACATATTTCTCGACCAGGAGCTGCGGGCTGTAGTGCAGGATGCCGAGTTAGGCACCCGTTTTGTCGACAAGTTAGTCCGTGTAACAGAGTTCAGCGGCAGCGAAAGCTGGATATACATCCACGTCGAAGTGCAAGGCACAAAACAGGCGGAATTTTCCAAAAGGATGTTTGTCTACAACTACCGGATTTTCGACCGATACGAAAAACCAGTAGCAAGTCTGGCGGTGCTGGCCGATCAACACAAACACTGGAAACCGACCTCTTATGGTTACAACGTTCTGGGTTGCAGGCTCACCTTGGATTTTCCCGTAGCCAAACTGACCGATTACGACGAAAAACTCGATGAACTCTTTGCTTCGGACAATGCATTTGGCTTAATTACAGCAGCACATATCCTGACCAGGCAAACCCGAAAGAAACATCAGGAGCGCTATGAAGCCAAACTCCGTTTGATAAAAATACTCTATCAACGGCACTGGGATAAACAACGCGTCATCAACTTGCTTACCGTAGTTGATTGGTTAATGACACTTCCCGCTTGGCTGGACACAAAAGTCTGGCAAGAAATCGAAACAATTGAGAAGCATAAAAACATGAAATACATTACCAGCATAGAAAGAATCGGCATAGCCAAAGGCAGAGAAGAAGGTCGCGTAGAAGGTGAATCGAAGCTTCTGAAAAGACAACTTGAACGTCGCTTTGGCGCATTACCGGCCTGGGCAATAGAGTTGTTAAGCAATGCCAATGAACCGTCATTAGAAGCTTGGGGTGAGGCTATCCTCACTGCCCAGACCCTGGAAGCAGTTTTCAACTCTGAAGCCTCCCATTAAAAGCACAAACCTGATTACCCATTACCCTATCACGTTCCTTTCCATCTCTTATCTCAGCAATAAATAGAGGTTCCCATTATCTTTATGATGAAAGGGAAAAATAAAGTAATGGTAACTATATTAAGGCATTATCGATAGCGCCTGATTTCTGTATAGACTTACCGGTCGGAAAAGGTGCTTGGCATAGAACTGTTTATAATATTTATCTGCCAATCCTATGTCTTTCCAGGCCATCCTGACGAAATACAGAAAAGATTCATTCTCCGAGCGTGATAAAGGTGACCGCTTTGAGCGGTTGATGCAGGCCTATCTGAAAACCGACCCAAAGTATGCCTATCTCTTCAAAAAGGTGTGGCTGTGGAATGAATTCCCTGGGCGGGGCGATTTTGGTGGTGGTGATACCGGGATCGATTTGATTGCCTTGACCTTGGATGGCAACTATTGGGCAATTCAGTGTAAATGTTTTCAGGAAAGTGCTGCCATCGATAAACCGGCTGTTGATTCTTTTCTCTCAACATCAAGCAGGGAGTTCAAGGATGAAAACCTGCAGACAACAAGCTTTGCGCAACGGCTCTGGATTTCAACGACCAATAAATGGGGGCTGAATGCAACCGAAGCCATAAAAAATCAGAGCCCGCCTGTTATCCGGCTCAACCTCTTCGAGCTGCAGGAATCAGCGGTTGATTGGCAGAAATTAGATCAGGGTATACACGGCGAAGCATCACGAACGCCAAAAAAAACACTGAGGCCGCATCAGCAGGAGGCCTTGGATAAAACGCATGAGCATTTCAAAACGGCAGACAGGGGTAAGCTCATTATGGCTTGTGGTACAGGGAAAACGTTCAACTCCCTGCGCATAGCTGAACATGAAACCAATGGTAAGGGTCTTATCCTCTTTTTGGTTCCCTCAATTGCCTTGCTTGGTCAGACACTGCGAGAGTGGTCGTCCGATGCCAATGAGCCGATTAATGCTGTTTGTATCTGTTCGGACAGTGAAGTGTCGCGCAAAAAAAGCAGGAACGAAGATAGTGACTCATACAGCATCGTGGATTTGGCGTTACCTGCATCCACTGATGTCAGCTCAATTCTCCGCCAGTTCAAGCATATAGAGGCCAATGGACACGCTGGCTTGACCGTCGTTTTCTCTACCTACCAATCCATTGGAGTGATTGCCCGTGCGCAAGCTGAACTTCTGAAGTCAAATAAGAGCGACGGGGAGTTTGATCTTATTATATGCGATGAAGCTCATAGAACCACAGGAGTAACGTTGTCGGGTGAAGATGAATCTGCATTTACGAAAGTTCACGACAACAATTTCCTCAAAGGGAAAAAGCGGCTCTATATGACCGCAACCCCAAGGCTGTATAGTGATGACACCAAAAGCAAGGCTGCACAAGCCGATGCCATTCTTTGCTCAATGGATGATACCAGGTTATTTGGTGAGGAAATCTACCGTATTGGTTTTGGTGAGGCAGTAGAAAGGGATCTACTCAGTGATTACAAAGTGCTCATTCTGACGTTGAATGAAAACGATGTTCCGCCAGCGGTGCAGAAGATGATAACCGATAACGAAAGTGAAATCAACACTGACGATGCCTCCAAACTTATTGGCTGCATCAATGCCCTCTCGAAGCAAATCCTTGGGGATGCTGGTGTTATCAAAGCCAGCGATCCGGAACCTATGAAACGGGCTGTTGCCTTTTGCCAAAGCATTGCTGTATCAAAAAAAATAACAGCCACCTACAACACTGCTTCCGACGCTTACCTCAATTCATTGCCTGAAAAAAGCCAGGAGCGGATGGTTTCGCTCTCTTCGCGGCATATTGATGGCACTATGACGGCTCCCCAGCGGGATGAATTGCTCTCGTGGTTGAAGGCTGACACCGATTACAATGAGTGCCGCGTTCTCACCAATGTGAGGTGTTTAAGCGAAGGAGTTGATGTTCCCTCATTGGATGCTGTTATGTTCCTCTCTGCCCGGAACTCACAGGTCGATGTCGTTCAGTCGGTTGGTCGTGTCATGCGAAAAGCACCGGGTAAAAAATACGGCTACATCATCATCTCTGTTGTTGTTCCTTCTGATGTCGAGGCTGACAAAGCACTTGACGATAACGAACGCTACAAAGTGGTCTGGACAGTCTTGAACGCTCTCCGAGCTCATGACGACCGATTCAATGCCACCGTCAATAAAATAGAACTCAACCGCAAACGTCCTGAACAGATTTTAGTAGGCAGACCAGCCTGTTCATGGGAAGATGGGCAGCACATCGTAGCAGACCCTGGCGTTGCGTATGGAACTGATCAGGA
>JABDHL010000069.1 GCA_012972825.1 Chlorobiaceae bacterium | reverse complement strand
GCTTCTACGAGACAGATATGGTTAAAATATGCCATATAAAATTTGGTGCGTAAGTTGTCAACCATGCTTATAGATGGTCAAAGATACGCATTATTGACGTTTTCGCATGGAAAAAACAAAAAAAACCTTTCAAGAAAGGTTTATGATCGCAGGCTAACACCCTTTGGTTTTAAAGTTGGGGTGCCTGAAAATCTCATTGTTCAGTCAATTCGGTACGATAGGAACAACTGAATTGAAGGTACATTTGATGACAAAATTACAGGAATTACAGTCTCAAGAGGGGTTTTCGAAAAAAATTGCTCATAAAGTCTTAGATTTAAAGGTAAATATGTATAATCGTTTATACGTAGCTTAAGTTTTGATTGTCCGTTTGTGCTTAATGAGTATCGATCTTATCAGAGCAGACCGTGACATACTCTTACTGTTTCCTCCATCAGTTCAGAAATGGCTATCAACAGACCATATGTACCGTTTTTGGGTTGATATCGTGGGGTTGATATCGTGGGGTTGAAAACGGCACTTGGATATCGACAATTCGTTAGTCCGACAGGCTGCCAGGTTACTTTGAATTAACTAACTCGATAATGAAAAAAAGAGTTTCAATAATGTTCCTGGTTGCTGGAATGTGGGCTACACCTCTATCAGCCATGGAGCCCTATGTCAGCGCTTTTGTCGGCAGCTCAGAAATGAACCATGTGGGTCGAGGCCATGACAATTCAGGGATCACCATGCTTGGAGCTTTCGGATTGGGCTTTGACAACAACTTCCGACTTGAGGCAGAAATTGGCTATCAGGCTGTCGGTAATAATGGTGAATATGGCGCAAATTTAGACACTAATCTCTCTACTCAGTTGATCTTAGCCAATGCCTGCTATGATATTTCTTTGTCCGATGTCGTTACACCCTATATAACTGCTGGTACAGGGGTAGCTATCGTCAATCCCCCATTTGGCGCTTTAAACAGTGCTCAAAAATCTTTAGCCTATCAGCTCGGTGCCGGTTTCACCGTCCCGATCGGTGAGAACGTAAAACTCGATGCACGCTACCGCTACGTTGTAACACCAAAAGTTATTTTAGACCCAGAATTTGACAACGGCAAATTATCAAGCAACACCATCTTGCTTGGCCTGAGATTTAATTTTTAAAATTTTTGTTTTTTTCAAACCACAAATCTGGACAGCAATATCAGATATGTACCAGTAAAGTAATTACCTTTTGTAAATAAGACTGTAACTGGTAAACCCGCTCATGTCTCCCTCTTTAGCTTTGAGATAACTTTCAATAAAAAGCATTAGCCGGGACTCGCTGCTTCTCCTTCTATAGATATCGCCTCTCCATATTACCGATGAAAGCAAAGAATCCGGAGTGTTTTTTGTAAGAATCATTGCCAAAAGAGGTTTTTGCTGAAGTATTGTTTCAGGGATTACATCAGGAATCACTCTTCGTGCAGCGTAAAAAGGGAGATTATGAATCAGTTCATTCTGCAGATAGAGGGGAATATTTTTCGGGATGTGCTGTTCACGATTAATGACACGGCCGATACTATCAACCGGACGTCGCTCTTCAAGCGCTGGTAGAACCCCTAAACTGAAAATAAGCAATGCACTGAAGGTGCCGATAAACGGAAGGATATGACGAACATAAATCATTTCTGATATATCATCCGCTTTCTCTTTTTGAGGAAGAGAGAAAATGACAATAAGCAGCAATGCTGCAGCCGTGATCAAGTGATAGAAAACAGGAAGCTTGAAGATGATGATGATCGCTGTACTGAGGATAATTCCAATTGCAGCAGGAAGGAGAAACACAAGGCTCCAGAGCGATTTTGAAACGTTACCAGCTGGCTTGTAACGAGTTATAAAGTGTGCGGAAATAAGCGCAAGTGCAGGATGGGCCTGTATAAAATATGTCGGTAATTTTCCTGACGATGCTGTAAAAAAAACAAACATCACCATAACCCACGAAAAGCCAAAAGCAATATCCTTTCTTTTCCGAATTGTAAAAAGATAATGGAAGCATGCATAGACAAACAGCAGTGAGTAGGGAAAAAAGCTCCACATCATTACAAGCGGATAAAAAATCAGTTCATCCAATTCAAAAGGCTCATTGTACAGACCTCGGTCTAAAGTTTCCTGATAGAGAACCGTTAAAAATTTTTGTCCATAATTTACATACATAAGAACGATCCAGCTGAATCCAATAATGCTAGTAATTGCTATAAATGAAAAGGGTTTCAGTTTCTTTACGTTATCAAAAAATATCCTCCATTGAAAGTTTGATTTTATAAAGAGATAAAGGATCATGATACCTCCTATGACTATGATATAGGGATATCCTTTGGTTAACACCGTTAATCCAAGTGCAATAGCTGCAAACTGATAATTCCTGCTGTTGCCGGAAAGTTCTCCTTTAAGGAAAAAATAAAGGGTAAGCGTAAAGAAAAAGGCAAGCGGTATTTCCGGGGAGGCATATTGTTTACCAGCAATAAACTGAATACTGATTGCTTGCATGGCAAGTGCGAGCAGTGCGGTTTTCTCGCCGTAAAGCATACGGGCCATGGCCCAGACGAGCAAAATAGTACAAAAAGCAAGAATGACTATCGGTAATCGGATAGCAAAGGCATTCATGCCAAACAACTTGGTTGATGCAGCTATCAGCCAGTAGGTTAAAGGTGGTTTATTAAAACGGGACTGGTAATTGTAGTTGATGTCAAGATAATTGCCTTTCTCAACCATTTCACGAACAGATTCAGCATAAAAGCTTTCATTTTCAGTCCAAATTCCATTGACACTGAAATTGAGAATATAGAGAAAAGCGGAAAGACTGAGTACTAACCAGAAAATCGGTACTTTCTTGAGAAAATCATTCATTCCTTTTGCTTTCAGACTGCGTAGTGGATGGATCCCAATAATTCCATTCGTGTTATTGAACTATAGAAACACTCGGTAGCTTGAAGCTGCTGAGTGGATATCCGCAAAAACTCAGCAAAATCAAGTATCTCTGCAACCACAGGCTCAGGTAGTTCTTTCGCTGTGTTATAAAGTCTTTCTGCTGTTGTCATATAACGACTCCTCTTTTGGCAAACATGATCTCAATTTTCCCATGAAATATACACCACCCTTACACGATTACAAAATAACGCTACAACAACATTCTTCCAATCCGGTAAGCCCAGGGTTTCACCCTGCGCTACCGAGATCTCGCCCCTACGGGGCTGAAAAGATAGTGTCCCTTATTCCTGCCTTAATTATTTCGAATCACAACAATACAGAGGTCAATCCAGAGTTATATGTCAGGAAAAAGATAGATCCATCACAGGAATTCGGGATGACAAGTGCAGCGGGCAGGGAAATCAGTTGGCAATGAAATACACTCGTGCTGAGTGATGAGCGAAAAACGGCAGTGCTTTAGATTTGACACCTATGCCCTGTTTACTTTAGGGCACCTCTATTTATTGCCGAGATAAGAGATGGAAGCTTTAGTTTTGTTGGGGTTCAGGAATCACCCCAACCTACAAAACATCAAATCATTTCCGTTATTTATGAGATTAAAACACTTTTAATAGAGCGCACAGATGTGGCGTTTTGATCATCAATTTTTTTTGAAGAACTTATATCGCCCAGCCAAGCATGTTGGGTTTGGTGAAGCACCTGTGGGGTTAGAGTACTCAGTAAGACTTTATTTTTGGTAGTATTCAATAGAGGATGTCCTTCCCTTCCACCCTTGATCGGGTAACCACGCTCCTTGGAACGGCGCATTAGATTGCAGGCTATTGATGACAGGCATAATAAATACAGATATTTCCGCGATAACTGCGGATAGATCGCCTACTGGCATGTCTGGCTTTGATTTTTTATTAAACGCATGCCATTGTACCAGTTTCTGATGATCCTCATAAAATACAGGAGTGAAAGCAAATGGTGTTGACGCCGGAAATGAGGTACGCCGACGTTCGAAGGTATTCTCCAAAGCACTCCGCAATACATTCCCCTCGAAAGAGAAGAGTCTGGAAATCAGCCATATATCATAAAAGTCCTTCATCCGGCTGTTTGCAAGACCGAGTTTGACTATTGCTTCCAGTTTTTCGGCAACCAGCGTATATCGTGGATAGGCCTTCAAGAGCGGTGGAGGGTCATCAAAGAGCACGGGATATTCGATGTTTTCAGGGGCTGGAGTTATCGCATCCCCAAAACCGATATCGATCTGGAGAGGAATCCGAGCCTGATTTAGCAAACCTACCAAAGTAATTCGCACACCATCGTATTCCTGATCTTCACGGATTTCCGAAATTTTCAGAGCATCTGGGAGATAGATCATACCATCATCCTGAAACTCGACGCCGCAAATATCGCGGAACAGATCCGCAAGCTGTTCCATATCGGGATTGCCAAACCCCAGAAAATCAGCATCTCTGGTGACGCGGTAGTTCTGTCCCTTCCAGACAAGAAACAGACTTGCTCCCTTCAAGATGAATCGATCACAGTATGGCGAGACGCTGAGTCGATACAGGAACCGCTCCATACCATAGCGCGAGAGCAGAAGATTGAAGTCTTCCTTATTGATTTTAGCGCGGTTCAGCAATCGCTGAAAGATTGAATGGGCAATGTTTTTCTGGCTCATACTGTTGCCTCCAGATAGGGGCGCATGATTTTCAACACCCTGTCTATGTCAGCGGCTTCCACCAGCTCATCCATGGTGGCTTTATGTGATCGCCAGGTCTCGCGAAGCGCCTCGATGGCAACATCGAGACCGACCTTGTTCCGAAACTTGAAGCAATCTGCCACCGTTTTTGCCGGACTATAAATTTTGACCCTCACTCCGTTGATGACATGCTCCTCAGTACCAAACGAATAGGCTGAACCGGAAACATAGGTCAGGTTCAGCGGGGGATATTCTCTCTGGGGCCTCCACGAGCTTCTGGGAACGGTCACCCATATCTCATGAGGGATTTGGGTAGTCAGCCCATAATAACTCAGAGCTGATAGAAGACAGAAAATGGCATGTGGCAGCCTTATGGCAACTTCGGCCAAAGCCGAGTGTTCTGTCACGGGAGCTTCCGGCAGGGTGTAAAGTCCCACCGACAACTTCTCCAAAAGCCCTTCTTTGTGCATTTGGTAGAGGTTGTTTCGGGATATACCTACATCCTCAACATCCGCAGCCTTAATAATCCCTTTCTGACGTGCGAGTTGCAGTATCTGTTGTTTTCGGTTCATACCAGCTCCTTTATGCAAATCCTCTTCAAATATACATAAGTAAAGAGCTTTTGCAATAATCTATCGTATGCGAGCCCAGAGTTCCCCATGCGCTACCGGGATGTCGCCCCTACGGGGCTGTAAAAAATAGCGTAGTTGAGTCCAGATATTGCAATTTTTGGATTTTAATAGCGCTTTGTGGGTTATTGATTAAAGGGTGTTTATGGCTCTTGTGTTGCCTGGATTTGATGAGGGGATAAAGTAAATAGTTGGCGATGAAAATAGTTGGGAGTTGCGGTGAAATACTTATTTGCCTACTGCGGCTATTCTGTCAAGACTGTTGCTCGCGGTGTATATCATGAATTTATTTTTTGGGGATATAACGTACGCCTGCAAGATTTTTAAAATCAACGTCTTGGGTCCATAGGGTCGAGTCAAACTGTTTGGCTACTGTAAAAATGATACTATCAGCCATTGGCAAATGATATTGAAGACTATTTTTGGTGGCTTGAACTGCAATATCAGGAGTAAGATCTATGGTTATTCCCTGATGCATAAGTGCCAAGACCTGCAAGGCATCAGACTCATTTCGCTCCCGTAAAACAACCTTGAAAACCTCATAATAACAGATAGCGGGAACCAATACGTTTGCAATATCTTGAAGAGGTTCGGCAAAAATATCTGCATTGACGCCATCAGCAAAATACTCAAGCCATCCAGAAGAGTCAACCACGTTCAAAGTCGATCGTTCTCCCGTTCAAAATCGGTATTGATTCCTTTCAGAAAACCCCTCATTGCTGAAATCTTTTTTTGTGGCACAAGCTCAACACGATCACCATATGCTATAACCTGCATTTTTTGACCAGGCATTAGCTTCATTGATTCTCTTACCTTACGAGGAATCACAACCTGGTATTTTGGAGATATTATAACGTTTTCCATACGAATTCCTTATCGATCAAATAGTTATCTTAGAATACGACTATCGATACTGATTTTCAAATTTCATTGTAGCCCAGGGTTTCACCCTGCGCTACCGGGATCTCGCCCCTACGGGGCTGAAAAGATAGTGTAGTTGAGTCCAGGTATTGTAATTTTTGGATTTTAATCGCGCTTTGTGGGTTATTGATTTAACGATGTTCACGTTCGCCCTTCTATGCGTCGACGGATAGGTGCTGGAGTATAACGGAGCCAGATCGGGTTTGTTGGGGTTGTCATTCTAACAAATAGTGCAAAGGAAAAATAGTTGGCAGTGGGCAGTCGGCATTGAAATCTATGCTTAGTGCTTTATAGATCATGGATCCTTCGCTTTGCTCAGGATGACAGGTTTAGTAAGATAGTGCTGGGTTATGCGTTGGTTGCTTGGCGGAGCACTTGCTCGGCCCATCGATTGAGACTTTGGCCGGTATGCGCGGCTGCTTTGAGGGCTGCTGCATGAACCACTGGATTAACGCGCAACATGAGACGTCCGGATGCAGGCTTTTCTGGCGCCTGTCCCAATTTTTCACAGGCTGATACGTAATCATCTACCGCTTCGTGGAATGCCTGCGTGAATTCAGCTACTGAGTCTCCGTGAAAGCTTATCAGGTCATCTATGCCGAGAACGCGCCCGACCAGAATATTATCGTCAGGGTCAAATTCCATGCTGGCCATATATCCACTGTAGGTCATTGTGTTTTTCATGGTGTGATCTCCAGTTTTATCAAAAACTCACGCGCCACTTTGATGCGGTAGATAAGTGCCTCGCGTTGTGGATGCGGACGGTGAAAATAGGCTCTTCGGCCATCTTTCTCGAAGGTCACCGATGACCCGCTTCCTTCGACCACATTGCAACCAACCGCTATAAGTAGTGCTTCGATATGATCCCATGGCAGATTGCCACATATCGGATCCGAGAATATTTTATCGAGAGTCTTGCGATTTTTATTATTCACGAAAGCAATGATAGCAATTTATAAAAAAATGCAAGCATTTAATAGTTCTGAGTGCTTTTTCTTAGTGACGAGTGCCGAGTGCCGAGTGCCGAGTGCCGAGTGCCGAGGGAGAACAGTTGGCAGTGAAAGCAGTTGACAGTAGGCAGACTACATTATGGGCTTAATATTTTTTACGGTATATTTGCGTTTTTATCTTTGTTTTCTCACCGCAAAATACTTCAGGTTAATCGAAAATGGGGTTAAGGATCTTATTGTGTATAGGAAAGCCTTTCAAATATTACCCGGATAAGTATGCGGGGAAGAGGGAAGGATAGTTGGCAGTTGGCAATGAAGAGACAGTTGGCTGTGCTGAGAGAAGAAAGAAAAAAGTATAGGGCTAGTTGTCAGGATTCCCGTGGATTGACTACTGCTATAGATAAATCGTTGAAGTACCGCACGTTTCGAGTGGCGAGCGTTGCCTGATTTGCCATTGAAATACATGCGATAAAGGTGTCGCGCATATCCACCGGACGGCCGCTCGCATTGCGCGCAGCTGCAAGTTTTGCGGATTGAGTGGCCGCATAAATATCAAATAAAAGTACTCGGTTTTGTAAGTCATCTTTCAAAAGCTCCTCGAATCGAGCTTCTAACAAATTTTTACGCTGACCAGATGACATCAAGGCCAAACCATAGCGGGCTTCAAACAATGTTATGCTGTTCAACCAAATTGATTCTGCGGGCTGATTATCAAGCCATGCCACGACCTGCGGGTCGGGTTGTTGCTGCATCAAAGCTGAAAGAGCATTAGTGTCGAGAATAATCATGCACCAAAATCCATTGGTGCGATTGTGTTACCTCGCAGTTCAGGGAGGGGTTCGAGCAAGCCAACGCCTGCAAAACGTGCCGGGATGCGTGAACCGTGTCTTTGGTGTGTTGGACAAGCTTCGCCGACGGCAGTGCGCAAAATTTGACAAACTTCTTCCTCAATGCTCTATCCGTGCTGAGTGGCGCGGACCTTAAGACGAATTTTCACATCGTCTTCAATGTTGCGAATAATAACTTGTGCGATGATATACCTCCGGTAAACACAGTTAGCAGTGGGCAAGGGAAAACAAGTGGAACCTAAGTTGATCGATCTGCCATAAAAAAAGCCTCCATATTCACGGTTAAAGTGTTATATTAAAATGGGTAACGGGAAATTACCATTTGTAATGCA
>JABDHL010000068.1 GCA_012972825.1 Chlorobiaceae bacterium | reverse complement strand
TGCATTACAAATGGTAATTTCCCGTTACCCATTTTAATATAACACTTTAACCGTGAATATGGAGGCTTTTTTTATGGCAGATCGATCAACTTAGGTCTTTATTGCCTGCAAACAATGGATTTTGCTGGAGAGAGTCTTCTTCATCAGTTGTTTTCTGCCTTCGGATATAGGCCGGAATGGAGTAATCAATTGTCGGTGATGCCGCTGCACCATAACCTATAGTGCTTGATTCAGGATGATTTCCTGTTGCTGGAGTCTCCTTCCATAGCTCTTCAATCGGTTTTCTTTTGAAACCGGTGACAATGACCGTTACCCTTGTTTCTCCCGATATGCTTGCCTTGTCAATGTATCCGTTGATAATGGTGCTCTCATTGCCAACCTGCTCCTCGATATAGGTCATGGCTTCAGACATATCTCTCATGGTGACTTCACCTGTAATGTTGACCAGAACCCCTTTGGCGCCCTTCACTAATATTCCGTCAAGCTGAAGATTGTTGAAAGCATCAGTTGCCGCCCTCAAGGCACGTCGATCGCCTGATGCAGCAGCTGTGCCGATAACAGCGTCGCCCGCTCCCGACAAGAGTCCGCAAAGGTCACCAAAATTGACATTAATATGGCCTCGGCTGTTGAGAATGTCCGCAATCCCTTTTGCGGTCCTGAACATGACATCGTTTGCCAGATTAAAGGCTTCTTTGACGGTTGTGTTCTCCTTTGCCCCACTCATAATCTTCTCGTTTTCGACAAGAATAATCGTGTCTATGTAGTTACGCAGCTCAGCAATGCCAGCCTCGGCTGTTTTTGCCTTCATTTTCCCTTCGCAATGGAACGGCTTCGTTACGAGCCCCAGGGTGAGGATGCCCATATTTCTTGCAATAAGGGCAATCAGAGGGGCTGCCATGGTTCCGGTATCTTTGCCCATACCTGCAGCAATAATGACAATATCTGCACCGTGCAGATGAGCGGCAATATGCTCGCGGTCTTCTTCAGAAAAGAAAGGGTTGTTCAAAGGGCCTTTGGCAAAAAAAGCGCCAGGATCAATTACATTCGACGTGTTTTTACCGATTCTCACCCTGACAGGAGCTTTCGAATTCAGCAGTTCCTGAGGCTCATTATTGAAGGCGATATATTCAACCCCGTTGATTTCATTCTCAATCATAGTGTTCAACGCATTGCACCCACAACCGCCGACTCCGACGATTCTTATGGTTATTCCTTTGCATTCCGCGTTGTCAAACAATCCAGGGTCCAGTTCGAATGCCATTTTTTCAGCCTGATCTTTTAGGTTGGGTTATGATAGGGTTACCACTCTTTTTCAGATGGGGGATCTTACGGTGAAATCTTGAATCAAATGTACTGGGTGTCAAGCAACAATTCAGATCTTTCAGTCTATGAAGAAAAATAGAGGTCTCTATGGAAATTATTAATAAAAATTATTAACGATCATTAGTATATGATAGCGTAGAAGAGGTTTTTTTTGATCTCATTCATAACAAACTGAAAACTTTTCTCGTTGTTCCACCAGAACAGCGGGTTCCACCATATCGGGTTTGTGGGCACAAGGATGAATTTTTGTGATGATCCTTCCAGTGCCTTGCTCCATGTCAGGTAAAGACGGAGCATGTGTGGCGGGTCGCTGACGACCATTGCACGTTTCCATCCTTGTTCTTCCATAGTGTCAGAAGTGTTCTCAGCTTCCTCCCAGGTCGTTGTGGATTTGGCATCGACCTGAATTGCATTTTTCGGGACTCCGAGTGCTATCATGCGGCGTTCCCGCCAGTTTGGATGATCAGGATGGTAGAATCGTTCGTCAATCCCTGTTAAAATAACATGGGAGGCATATCCGGCCTTGTACAATTCGGCTCCTTTGCGTACCCTGAGCCCGTTATCGCCCCCCAGCACAATAATGACATCTGATTTTTCAGGATTTTGAGCGTGTTGTGAAACGATAAAACCAAGGCTTAAACAAAAGAGAATGACTGCGGAACATACCGACAGAAGAAAAATCACCGTCAGTTTTATAAAGACTTTCATAAACAAAAAAAGGGGATGTATAATTTTGCCGGGGAATAATTAAATGTGGTAATATCCGAAATGGTTATGAAAATTGCAGGCTAATCCAAAAAAAACAACGGGTTAATATTTGAAAAAAAGAGGTGCGGTATTCGGAAAGCGGTTATTAGCAGACGGATTATCATGTTGATTTTCCATCTGCTAATAACCTGTAGCGTTCTCAGGAAGGTTCGGTGATCTCAGCGGTTGCCTCTGGCTGGACTGAAGTAGATGGCAATTTATCTGCAGGGATGTTAAGAAGCCTCACTGCCCCGGCAAAACTCTTGTCGAAATAGCTTTGCTTCAGTTTATCTTCAGTAATCCCTTTTGAGAGTGATGAATGAATGAAGGTATCGTTGCCGATAAATATTCCGACATGGTTGATTTGCTGGCCATGTGTCTGAAAAAATACGAGATCTCCCGGTTGAAGTTCATCCTTGGCAACTTTATTGCCGATAGCCGACATTTCTCTTGATGAACGGGGAAGATGTATGTTGAATGCCTTGCTGTACATGAACTGTACAAAACCAGAACAGTCAAATCCGGCAGGGGTTTGGCCGCCGGATCTGTATCGGGTTCCAAAATAATGGATGACATCATTAAAAAACGTTCCCATATGGCCGAAGGTCTGATGGGGCGGTTTTAATGATGTTTCTGCTGGAGTGTCACAAAGAGCGGTTGCCGGTTGAGAAAAATGCAGCGATGATAAGGTAAAGAAGAGAGCAAGAAAACGAAATGGTCTGAGTTTTGTTTTCCGCAAAATATTCACACGAAAGGATGAGGGCAGAAATTGATGAGAAGGCATAGGCTCTGTGTTTTATGATTGTTCAGGGCTTTGTCTTACAATAAAAAATTTATCTTTAAAGTATAAGCAGATATCAGGAAATATCCCAAAGTTTTACGGATAAAAAAGAGTTTTTCCTGCTTAACAGGTGGCAATGCTTTTTATAAGATAAATAGAACCCGACGCATGAAAAAGATGAAGCCTGAACTATCTCTGGGAGTTGTGATCACTGGAGGAAGTGCCGGGCTTGGGTATGCTCTTGCTGCAGCGTTTCTTTCGGCTGGCGATCGTGTTGTTATTTGCGGGCGAAATCAGCAGCGGCTTCAGACGGCATTAGATTCGCTCAGTCAGGCGGTTCCGCTGGGAGAGGTGCATGGAGTAGTGTGTGATGTTGGCGATCCTGATGGAGGAAAAGCACTTGCAGGTTTTGCCGCGCATCGACTCGGAAGAGTTGACAGATGGATTAATAATGCCGGTACCGCGGGGAAGTTGAAACGACCTTTATGGGAGCTTGATTCAGACGATATTCTGGAAACCTGTACGACCAACCTTTCCGGAACCATAGCGATGTGTTCGGAAGCCGTCAAACTCATGATGAGTCAACCACCGTCACCCAAAGCGATCTACCATATTTTCAACATGGGTTTTTCATTCATGGGAGCGGCCTTTTCGCGCTCTGCAGTTCATCATAAGGCATCGAAAAGGGGGGTGGCGGAATTGACGCATTTTCTTTCCGGAGAATTGAAGAGTTCCGGAAAAACAAGCATAGGAGTTCATGAACTCAGTCCGGGTCTTGTGTTGACTGAACTTCTTCTTCAAGATGCTTCGCCAGAAGCGAGGAGGTTTTTCAGCATCGTTGCGGAAAGCCCGGAAAAGGTTGCTGATACTCTTGTGCCGAAAATACGATCGATTACCGGTTGCAATCGCACTCTCAGGTATCAGCCCATGGTGATGACGCTTCTCAGGGCATTAACCGGAATTCCAGGCTGTTATCGGGGGTCAACAGTAGATCTGTGACATTGCAATCAGCGCCATGGAGCAAATTAGCTTTCATTTTCTGCTGGAGTTTTCATAAATTACGAAACTGATAAATATACGGGGAATCTGAAGCTACGCTCAATTTCTTTTTAAACAACTGATGAAGCATCCGAGCTCTATTCTTTTATTATTGTTCTTCCTTTTTGTGGGTTGTTCCGGAAAGAGCGGCGAAAAGACAGGGAAAGAGCACGCTCTGAACCGCCAATTAAAGATTGGTCTGGTTTTTGACGTCGGCGGAAGAGGGGATAAGTCATTTAATGATTCAGCGTTTAACGGCCTGGAACTTGCCAAGAAAAAGCATGGGATAACCTTTCTCTACGTTGAACCGCAGGGAGAGGGAGTAGATCGGGAAGCAGCGTTGCGCCAGATGGCCACAGATCCTGATATTGGCTTGATTATCGGCGTTGGTCTCCTCTTCAGCGATGATATTACTGCAATTGCTGCAGAATTCCCCGATAAAAAGTTTGCATGTATCGACTATATCCGCAAGCCCGGAGTTCCTGTACCAGACAACCTCCAGGGAATTGTTTTTGAAGAGAAAAAAGGTTCTTATCTGGCTGGTGCATTAGCCGGGCTGGTTACTAAAACAAAAACGGTCGGGTTTATAGGGGGTATGGAATCTAACATCATTAAAAAATTTGAAACTGGCTTCATTGAAGGTGTTCACTCTGTCAATCCTTCCGTCAGAGTGATTTCAGGCTATATAGGGATGACTGGTGCTGCGTTTGCCAATCCCGCCAAAGGCAAGGAACTTGCGCTTGGTCAATATGGCAGGGGAGCTGATATAGTCTATCAGGCAGCAGGAGCGAGTGGTCTCGGGGTCATTGAGGCAGCCAGGGAAAGCAGACGGCTGGTGATATGCACTGATCGTGACCAGGAATCAGAAGCGCCGGGATTTGTGTTATCCAGTATGATCAAGGCGGTCGACAGGGCCGTTCTGAAAACTGTGGAAAATGTTCTGGATGGAAGTTTTAAGGGTGGGGGTGTTTCTGTTTTCGGTCTTGCCGACCGCTATACCGATTATGTGTACAACAACAAAAACGCTTCGCTGATCGGTACGCAAAATTATGAGCATGTTGAGGAGATTCGGAACAAAATTATTGAAGGGAACATTGTTGTCGATGAGACCGCCGTTGGACAATAATGGTTGTATTGCCGATCATGAACCACTACGACAGGTTTTGCGGTGAGCGGAAAATTGAAGTGATTTTTAATCGATTGAAGTATATTACTGGTGAATAAAAAAATCCTTGTAACCGGTGCAACCGGTTTTATTGGTTCGGTTCTTGTAAGAAAACTTGCTTTTACTACTGATGAAGTTTATATCCTTGTCCGGAAAACTTCTGATTTAACCTCTCTTTCGGATGTTCTTGACAAGGTCAGGCTTGTGTATGGCGATATTACTGACCGGGCTTCTCTTGATGCTGCACTGCGGGGTATTGATCTTGTCTATCACTCTGCAGGTCTGACTTACATGGGTGACAAAAAAAACGAGCTCCTCTACAAAATAAATGTTGAAGGTGCCCGTAATGTTTTACAAGCCTCTCTTGCCGCAGGTGTTGCAAGGGTTGTACATGTAAGCTCCATCACAGCGGTCGGAATTGCCTTCGATAAAAAACCCCTCACTGAATCCTGCGAGTGGAATTTTCATGCTATAAACCTTGAATATGCCAGAACAAAGCATCTTTCCGAAGTCGAAGTTGCAGCAGCAGTAAAAAAAGGACTGGACTGCGTTATCGTCAATCCGGCATTTGTTTTCGGAGCCGGGGATATCAACTTCAATGCAGGACGGATTATCAAGGATATATACAACAGAAAGTTACCGTTTTATCCACTTGGCGGGGTCTGTGTTGTCGATGTTGAAAATGTTGCCGATGCCGTCATGACCGCGATGGAAAAAGGAAAAACAGGGGAGCGTTACATTATCGGTGGCGAAAATGTATCATACAAGCAGCTTGCCGATACGATTTCACAGATAACCGGGGCACCGAAAGTACGGTTTCCTCTGCCGTTCTGGATGGCAAAGATACTCAGGGCATTATTGGATCGTTATAAGAACAAGAACCGGGTATCTAAACTTTTTAATCTTTCAATGTTCAGAGTTGCGTCCGAGTTTCTCTATTATGATTCATCCAAAGCAATACGTGAATTGAACCTGCGCTCAGAACCCCATGCAAAGAGTATTCGAAATGCTTACGAGTGGTATCGGGATCGTAACATGCTTAGTTGAAAAAATGAGGTTTCCGGCAGAAGATCAACATTCGAGGTGAATCATTATCTGTAAAAGGGTCGCCATGATAGCTGCCCATTATTCCGGTCACAGAAAAGCCCTCATCCTGCAACAGTGCATATATTTCCTCCCTCATGTATAACCTTACTGTCTCACTGAAGGTGAGTTTTTCGCCCACAGGGGGGGTGATGGTAATGGTTTTGGTAATCTTATCCTCGTGAAACGCCCGTTGTTCAAGCAGTTTAAGGTTTCCGACGGTTCGTCGAGTCTCCGGGGCTAGGTTTCCGGCCAGATGAACGGGATTAATGAGATCAAGCACATACCATCCTCCGTTTTTCAGCGCACTGTATACCTTGCTGAGCACCATCCGGTCATCCTCTTTCAAGTCGAAATAGCCGAAGCTTGTAAAAAGCTGCACGACCAGATCAAAAAGTTCATTTCCCTGGATATGCCTCATGTCGCAGCAGGTCAGTTCAAGCTGCAGCCTGCAGTTCACCGCTTCTTTTCTGGCCTCTTCAAGCAGAAAGGGCGAAAGGTCGTTTCCTGTAACACAGTAGCCGAGCCGGGCAAGTTCAAGCGCGTGCCTTCCAGCTCCACAGGCAATATCGAGTACTGATATCGAAGCGGGATCTTTCAGCTCAAGGCCTGATACGGATAGAATAGTACGAATGCAGCGAGCTGCTTCTTCCTGATCCCTGTGACTGTAGACCTCAAGATAAAGCGGGTGATTAAACCACGTTTCATACCAGTGACGCGATTCGTCCGTTCCTGAACTATCGTGACTCTTTACCATGTTTTTATGAGAAAATGAGTTGACAGGAAAAATGCCCAGAGGAGCTATCCGCCAGTAATTATTGGCGTAATCACTATGCTGCCGCAAACACTGGATTTCCGGAGGTTAAGATGCAACTATGGTATAAAAACTTTGCTACGGATTGTTCCTATTATACGGTATTTCATGTTAAGGAAAAAAACATGACGTTTATCGCTAACACATCAGCTCTTAAGGATTTTGATTTTTACCTTTGACTTCGTGCAGGTAGAAATATGGGTAGATACCACTTTACCAAGAGGTGCAAAGGATGATGTTTATATCCATCAAAATACTGATATAAGCTGTGATATAATATCGCCTTATATCAGGCAAAATCGCTTCTACAGGCGCAATAGATTTGTATATTTATACATGTTTTCCTTAGACAGTCAACAAGTTCAGAAAGGATAAGGTTTTCAAATGAGAGAAGAAGCGAAATAGAATACATAAAAAAGAATTCAGATCAGGAATGAACAGCAAAAGATACAGCATGGCTTTTACTACAGGCGGTCTTTTTCACCGGGATTCGGTGAAGCTGGGAGTGTTGTATCTGGATCTCATGGACTGGGAAAGTGTTCGAGATAAGGTTTTTTCGGAAAATCTTTTACAGTCAAGAACTCTCAATTCGTTAACACGTGTATCCCGTGAAATTATCTCAAGATTGAAAACGCTTGAAGCCGATGAGTTGGATTTACTGATTTCAGGTTCTACGCAGGAGCAGAAATATCTGCTCTGGCTCGCTGTTTGCCGTCGTTACCGCTTTATTGCTGATTTTGCGAAAGAGGTTATTCGAGAGCGGTATATCGGCCTGAAGTTCGACCTTCCATACGAAGAGTTTGATTGCTTTTTCAACAAAAAGTCAGAGTGGCATCCTGAGCTTGAAGACATAAAGCCAACAACCAGAAATAAGCTGCGTCAGGTATTGTTCAAAATATTACGGGAAGCAGAGCTTTTGGCAACAGATCGCTCTATCAATGGATCAATGTTGAGTAAGGGGTTTCTTGATGCCATACCTCAGGAACGACGTCAAGATGTCTTGATGTTCCCGGCATTTGAATCCGGTATAACCGGAGTCGCAACATGAGCGCAAAGATCACAAAAAGGCCTGAAGAGCGTTTGCAGCATTTATTCAGCGTGATTTCAGGGAGGCGTTTTTTAGAAAAAACAGCATTGAATGGCGAGATCCCATTTTATGTCT
>JABDHL010000067.1 GCA_012972825.1 Chlorobiaceae bacterium | reverse complement strand
TTTGGACATGGCGAGAAAACACGCGAAGAATTATATCATTCAGGAGGGCACGACATGGCGAGGAAAGAGCGTATCGTCAAGCACACGGATAAGGATTTACGCGCAATGCAGGAGCGCGGCGAGAGCAAAAGCGACTGGGCGCAAGCTGCTGCTAAGACGGATGCGGAAATTGAAGCGGCTATTGCTGCCGATGCCGACGAAGCGGGCATGGTGGTTGATTGGTCTAAAGCCTCGGTAGAATTACCGCAGCCCAAGGCCGTCCTCAACATGCGCGTTGATTATGAGGTGCTAGAATTTTTCCGCAATCAGGGGAAGGGCTATCAAACAAAGATCAACGCCGTCTTGCGTTCTTATGTCGATCAACGAATGCAGCACGACAGGGGATAAAGGTAGATAGAACTATAAGAAGAAAGCACGAATTATTTAAATCAAGAAATATGTGTTTGTAATCACGCCATACATTCAAATTGTATTAGTTTAAAAAGTGTCGTGTTTTTGCAATGCAAGGCATTGAATAAAAATGAGTAGATACGGAAGCATCGAATATAAGATTATGGCCAGAATAGCGCGGAAGAAATGCGCTGTTTTCGTGCGTGAAGATTTCAAGGATTTGAGCGACTACGATCAAGTAGGTCGTGCGCTGCGCAATATAGCCAAAGAGGGGCGGCTTATTCGCTTGGGCTATGGCGTCTATGCCAAGGCTAAAAAATCATCCATTAATGGCAAACTGGTTCCCGTGGCTCCGCTGCCGGACTTGGCGAAAGAAGCGCTGGCAAGGCTTGGAATCAAAACCGCTCCATCCCGATTGGAGAAGGATTATAATGCAGGGAAAACAACACAGGGTCCTACCGGTCGGTTGATCGCCGTCAGGGGACGCGTCAATAGAAAGCTTGGATATGGTGGTGCTTATGTCAGTTATGAACCGGCGCCCTGAAAACGGGCTGTTTGAAGAAGTTGCGCTTCTCAAAACTATTGATCCGTCTTTTATCGAGAAAGATTGGTTGGTAAAACAAGTTATCGCCGTCCTTGCCAACCACAATGCCGAGTATTACTGCCACAACTTCTCAAACTTTGCCGGATTTGCCGCCGTGGAAATCACGGTGTGCTGAATGTTCCTGTATCCAAAATAGTCTTGCCTCAGCCGCGTGTCTGCCAAAGCACAACCGCAGGCATGACGAAGCATAATTACTCATGTCAATAGGGAAGAGCAGGGCGAGATGTTTTTATTACAATTTCTGGCGGGATTCCGATTTGGTGCGCCACTACCGGAGGCCACCAGCCTCCCGCTTTCAAGTATTGTTTCTGATTTTCTGCTATGGCTTGGCTTGCCTTAAATGACAGCCTCCACCACTCAATCCATTGGAGCAACTGTTCATCAGTGGCAGCCGTCGGGGCATTAATATCAAGCCCTGCCGCAATCAAGTTTGCTTCGTTCTGTAATGTCATAAAAATTCTTCAGGTAGACGCAGACTGATTGACGTATCCTTGCATTTCAACTCAAAGCGCATTGAAACCATACCTGAAAAATCATACTCGCTCAGGTCGGCAGTCTCCACGAAGACTTCGGCTTCGGCATCAGTCTTGAAATCAGGGAATTTCTTTTTCATGGGTCTTTATCCCCTTTTTGTGCATAGAGTCATTACGCCGAATATCTTCAGGCGTTAAAGAACTTTTCGACGGCAAACAAAGCGCATCCACTGTGTGCACCATGATTGCGTCCATAACGCCAACCTTAAAAAGGTCTTGCGCCATTTCATGGGCAATATCCAAAATTTCAGTCATCCCCCCCTGCACCTCCAGACCTAAAATCTCTAAATTCTATTTTCTTTGCTATGCCAGACACGAATAATAACAACCGTATCGTTTTCGTCCCGTATATAGCGAAGAACAAAAGCCCCAGCTCCAAAAGATACGACCCATTCGCGTCTGCCAGTGTCATCGTCCATTGGGCGTCCAACGTCTGGTATTGATTTTAGAAAACCCGCCCCATCCAGAATGGTCTTTGCAGCTCGTGCTGCCGCATCGGGGCTTTTTTCGTACAAAAACGCATGAAGCCGCTCAACATCGGCTAAGGCCTCTGGAAGCCATTTTATTTGGGGCAAGACATCACCTTCCCCTGCGCTAGTTTTTCAAGCCATGCAGTAGCTTTTGCATGGGGTATAGCCTCGCCAGTTAATTGATAACGCTCCCAACGCTCCATATCCTCGCGTTTTTCTCGCTCATACTTTTCTTCGCGCTCTAAGAATGTTTCGATTGCTTTGCACATGAGCCAGTGCGGCGACCTATCGCGGATACGAGCCAAAGCTACCAGCCGTTGCTGGGTAGTGTCGTCTAACTTGACGCCTTTTGTCTGTGACATGACTAAACCTCCTTTTAATGAAAGGTAATACTTATAGCAACCTTTAGCAACCTTATTTAGTGGAGTGTTGCCATAGGGTTACCGCAAGGCCGAGACTTCTTAAAGCTCGGTGAACGTTGCCGCCGCTTCGCGGCGGTCGGCCTCCGGCAGGAATATTGAGCATCTCTTAAAAAACTGACACTTTTTAAGCTTGCATAATGTTCACATTATCGTTAACATACATAATGCGAACCATCAAATTTTTCATTACCGCAAATGGCAAAAAGCCAGTCGATGAATTTTTAGAATCTCTTTCAACAAAAGAGGCAAAAAAGGTTTTTTGGGTTCTTAGGTTGGTTAAGGAATTATCACCTGTACCAACAGAGTATTTCAAGAAATTGCAAAACACAGATGGGATATGGAAAGTTCGGGCGGCACATGGAAACAATGCGTTCCGGTTGCTCGGCTTCTTTGATGATGGAAATTTGGTAATTCTTACAAATGGGTTCGCAAAGAAAACCCAGAAACCCCCATCAGAAGAAATCGAACTGGCTGAAAAAAGAAAGAAAGACTATCTCAGAAGGAAATAATATGGATGACTTACAACGCGCTATTGCAAAGCGGAAAAGCCGTGACCCTGAATTTGCTAAGACCTTCGATAAAGGATACGAAGAATTCAAAATCGGAGTGGTGTTGAAAGAAGCGAGAAAAAACGCAGGGCTTACACAAGAAGCTCTGGCCGACAAGCTGCATACTAAGAAATCGGCAATCTCAAGAATTGAAAACCATTCTGAGGATATTAGGCTTTCTACGCTGCATCACTATGCCGAAGCACTGGGGAAAAAAATTCAAGTTTCTATCCTGTAGTAGCCAATGACCGCCGTTTCGCGGCGGTCGGCCTCCGGCGGGGATATTTAGGCACGAATGTAAAGACTGATCGTTTTGTATGCAGGATCAGGGTCAATTTGCGACAGCAATTCGCCAAGGCGTCCACAAATTGCTATGTCAAATATAATTCTTTACCGCCACAACTTTTCAAACCTTGCCGGATTTGACGCCGTATAAATAACGGTGTGCTGAATGTTCCGGTGTCCAAGATAGTCCTGAATGAGCCGCGTGTCTGCCCCTTGATCTGCCAAGGCAAAACCGCAAGCATGGCGGAGCATGTGAGGATGGGCGGGAAGGGAAAGTCCGGCCTGTTCGCCATAATTGCGGATTGCAAGCCAAGCCGTTTTCCGGCTTAACGCTCCCCGTCGATTGCTAAGAAAAAAATCGTCCGTGTCTGCCTTCATCTTTGTGCGGATTGTCAGCCATGCTTTGATCGCCTTGATTTCATCAGACCGTAGCGGGTGAGTGGTGGAGAGTCCTTTTTTAAGGCGGGAAACGTGCAAGACACGGCTCTCAATATCGACTTGGGATAACTGCAAAGCGCAAGCCTCTGTCACGCGCAAGCCGTGACGAAACATCAGCAACAAAAAGCAGCGGTCTCGCGCTGCGTTGCGTCCTCCCTTGGTGGCGTCAATGAGCCTGTCAACCTCGGCAGAAACCAGATGTTTGCGTTCGCTCATCATTTTGTCTAGTTTTGGCCTTTTCCGGCCTCAATGAAAATGCGGGTTTGCGGGCTTTTCATGAGTCATAATTAGACATAATAATTCATTTTGTCTAGTTTAAACAACAAAAAAGTCAGTAAATTGAAGCGTCTTTTTGCATTCTTTTTTTCTAAACAAAAAACATTATTGGCTATAGGAAAGCACTTATGAGTAATTTCCAAATGTTGTGTTTTAGACCGTTCTAAGCTGCAAGTGTTTCCTCAATTCCGTTGATAAATTTTACACCTTCAAAAACTTTGGTAATCAGCTGGTGGCCCCGTAATCTCTGCCATCTCAGCTGAGCTCTCTCAGCCAGCTTGAACACCATTGACAACGTCGTTACCATTGTGCCCTGACCGCGAGTTTTTGCTGTCCGGAGTCGTACGGTTGAGAATGCCGATTCTATGACATTGGTACTTCTAATATGCTGCCAGTGTTCTGCTGGATAGTGATAAAAAGTGAAAAGCGATGCCTCATCCTTTTTCAGGTTCTCAACAGCTATGGCGTACTTGGCCTGGTAACGATCCTGAAAGCGTTGATAGGCGCTTCTGGCATCTCTTTCAGTCTCGGCCCGGTAGAAGTGACTTTGCGCTTGACTGTATGCTCTTTGGTAGTTTGTCCAGTACATTGGCGGTTTTGTGAACCCAGCATCTCTGTTTTTCAGCTGCAGGATA
>JABDHL010000066.1 GCA_012972825.1 Chlorobiaceae bacterium | reverse complement strand
GTACACTTTGCCGCGGAATCAGTGGTACATTTTGTCGCGGAATAGGTGGTACACTTTCGTCCGGAATCAGTGGTACACATTCGCCGGAATACTCAGGCATTCCATAGTGAGTGATGTTTTTATACTCTGTCGCGCCCCCCGCGGGCGCGTGGATTGAAACGCTTCTGCAAGGTAACAAAAGAGAGGGGCGCAATAGGTCGCGCCCCCCGCGGGCGCGTGGATTGAAACAGTGTTACCAGTTCTGTGATTTGCGTGTTTTCCGTGTCGCGCCCCCCGCGGGCGCGTGGATTGAAACCATACCATTATACTTGAAAGTGCTTGGCCTTCTGTCGCGCCCCCCGCGGGCGCGTGGATTGAAACCTGCGAATGGATGTTCCTTAATACCATATCGAGTTTGTCGCGCCCCCCGCGGGCGCGTGGATTGAAACTATTCTTGTCTAAGTCATCAACACAAGTCTCGATGTCGCGCCCCCCGCGGGCGCGTGGATTGAAACACGCTTCAGTATCGCGGGCCTTTCACGGTCAAGCGGTCGCGCCCCCCGCGGGCGCGTGGATTGAAACGCCCTGGGGAAAAAGACTCTGGTGTTTTGCGCAAGTCGCGCCCCCCGCGGGCGCGTGGATTGAAACTGATGATCAGTTCGACACTCTGATGGACGCACTTGGTCGCGCCCCCCGCGGGCGCGTGGATTGAAACAAGAACTCCCCATGCTTTACGAACGAAGGCCGCCAGGTCGCGCCCCCCGCGGGCGCGAGGATTGAAACTAAGTCAATGAAAGACTTTATCGACTACGAGCATGTCGCGCCCCCCGCGGGCGCGTGGATTGAAACATTCTTCCTCGGCAACTGATTCCGTTACACAGGGTCGCGCCCCCCGCGGGCGCGTGGATTGAAACTTCCTGAATATCCCGAATGTCTGCGGAGTGGGTCGCGCCCCCCGCGGGCGCGTGGATTGAAACTTTCAATTTCACTTTCTTTTCTTTCACTTTCTTTGTCGCGCCCCCCGCGGGCGCGTGGATTGAAACATTATCCAGGCAGTTATATGCCTGAAAAGATAAAGGTCGCGCCCCCCGCGGGCGCGTGGATTGAAACAACAACGTCGTCCCTCGTGTGGCCATGGATTCCGTCGCGCCCCCCGCGGGCGCGTGGATTGAAACGAGGAGGTTGTGCAGAAAAAAATCAATCTCTTTTAGGTCGCGCCCCCCGCGGGCGCGTGGATTGAAACTGAGCAATCCCGTTACACTGCCACTTTCGGCGAGTCGCGCCCCCCGCGGGCGCGTGGATTGAAACTGAGCCGGACTGATAAACATACTCCCACGCTCCAGTCGCGCCCCCCGCGGGCGCGTGGATTGAAACTTGGAATGTCTTCCAATCTCCTGCCCACTCAAGGTCGCGCCCCCCGCGGGCGCGTGGATTGAAACCGGCCAATACGGCTCAGGCGGGACAATAACGATGGTCGCGCCCCCCGCGGGCGCGTGGATTGAAACATCAACAGCGAACGTCTTTGATTGATGGACAAGAGCGTCGCGCCCCCCGCGGGCGCGTGGATTGAAACAATCAGAGCTGGACGCTATCGATGCAAAGGATTGGGTCGCGCCCCCCGCGGGCGCGTGGATTGAAACATCGGCATCATGTACATGCGGAAGTTATGTTGTGTCGCGCCCCCCGCGGGCGCGTGGATTGAAACCGGACAAGGTCGGTTATAGCTATCTCGATATCGTGTCGCGCCCCCCGCGGGCGCGTGGATTGAAACGGAAAAGATTTCGTCTTGGAGACCCGCAGGTGATGGTCGCGCCCCCCGCGGGCGCGTGGATTGAAACGGGTACCTTGACAGATTCAGAAACAGGGGCGAGTGTCGCGCCCCCCGCGGGCGCGTGGATTGAAACTTACGAATCTCTTCCCTCCAACTTTCAGTTGTCGGTCGCGCCCCCCGCGGGCGCGTGGATTGAAACTTCTTGGAGGCGTTGCCGCTTACTACGCAAAAGTCGCGCCCCCCGCGGGCGCGTGGATTGAAACAGATCGCAGCTTTGATAACGCCTCCTCAGTGCCGAGTCGCGCCCCCCGCGGGCGCGTGGATTGAAACCAGCTGACACTCAACTACACCGTGCAGTTTAGCGTCGCGCCCCCCGCGGGCGCGTGGATTGAAACGTCTATCATCATCTCCACCAGCATTTGCACCTGTGTCGCGCCCCCCGCGGGCGCGTGGATTGAAACTTGATTAAGAATTGATTGTTCACCTATATGAGCTAATGGTCGCGCCCCCCGCGGGCGCGTGGATTGAAACACTCTCCTCTATAATCATCATCTCATCTCCTGATAGTCGCGCCCCCCGCGGGCGCGTGGATTGAAACGAAAGATAAGCAAGTTGACAGGAGAACTGGATAGTCGCGCCCCCCGCGGGCGCGTGGATTGAAACCTGCACTGCTCCCTTATCCATTCCGGAGAACTCTTGTCGCGCCCCCCGCGGGCGCGTGGATTGAAACGCACCGACTCGTTCATAATTCTCCCCATTCCAATCGGTCGCGCCCCCCGCGGGCGCGTGTGGATTGAAACCCACCTTCAATACTGGCCAGCGTCGCAAGGAGCTTGATCAACGCTTGGAGAAAGCTGGGTTGCAGTTTGAATGGGAAGATATCAAGCACGACCTGAACGCACTCCAGGAAGTAACGCTGGAGGAGAGCGGACGAAAACTTGCCATCAGAACAGCAAGTGTTGGGACGTGTGGTAAGGTTTTTCAGACAATAAGGGTAGCTATGCCGCCGAGTATTCGTCACGTATAGTGATGGGTTGCTGGAAGACATGAAAAAACACCATCAGGTGGTGCCAACACTTTTTTTGAAGATGCTAACTTGTTATTATGATAATACTTGATTATTGAAAATGTAGAAGATAAGTCTGGCAGTCAAGGCGATGATCGACAAGGTCGAAGCCCGGTCGAAGATTCTCGCATTGAGGTAGAGGCTTCATGACGATTTCTATTGTGGTATATTGCTGTTTGGATGCAAGAACGCTTTAACTGTGAGTGAAACAATGAGCAGAATACGCATAAAAAATTTTGGCCCCGTCAAGGATGGTTTCTGTGACGATGATGGCTGGATCGATGTGAAAAAAGTTACTGTCTTTATCGGCGACCAGGGTTCCGGCAAAAGCACGGTGGCAAAATTGATCTCTACCTTTGCATGGATTGAGAAGGCACTGGTCAGAGGAGATTACAGTGTGAAATGGTTTGCACGGAAAAACAGGTTCAGAAAGCAATTTCTTGCTTATCATCGGCTGGAAAATTACCTATCGAAAGAAGACGAGAAGAGTGTTATTGAATATCGTGGAGATGTTTTTGAAATTAAATATGAGAATGATGGACTTATTATTAATGAGATTTCTGATGTCTCATATAGGCTTCCTCAGATTATGTATGTTCCTTCAGAGAGGAATTTCATCTCTTATGTTAAGGCAGCAAGAGATCTGAAGCTTTCTTCTGATTCGCTGAAAGAGTTCCTGGTGGAATTTGAGAATGCGAAAAAAGGATTGAAAGGTATTGTTGATTTGCCATGCGTCGATGCCGGTATTGAGTATGATCGTTTAAATGATAATCTCAATCTCAAGGGGGATGGGTATAAAATCAGATTGACAGAGGCTTCAAGTGGATTTCAGTCGCTTGTTCCTTTATATCTGGTTTCGAAATATCTGTCTGCATCGGTGCAGAAGCAAAGCGAGAATAATCAAGAGCCGATGAGTGGCAAGGAATTAAATCGATTTAAAAAGGGCGTAGAGGAGATTGTCGATAATGAAAATCTGACAGGTGAGCAAAGAAGAGCTGCGCTATCTGTGCTTTCCTCAAAATTTAACAAAACTTCTTTTGTTAATATCGTTGAGGAGCCTGAGCAGAATTTGTACCCTTTTTCACAGTGGCAGTTGTTGTATCGTTTACTGGAATTCAATAATCTGAATTCTGATAACCAGTTGATTATGACAACGCATAGCCCTTATGTCGTTAATTGCCTCAGTATCGTTATACAGGGTTATGAGTTAAAAAATAAGATAGAGAAGTCGGATAAGGCTGATTTGCTGAGAGAAAAATTGTACAAGGTAGTTTCTGAGAAGTCATTGGTTTCACCGAATACAGTGGCGATTTATGAGCTGGATGCAAAAGGAATGATCAGGCGTTTGCCTGATTTTGAGGGGATTCCTTCAGATAGCAATGTTTTGAATGAAATGCTTAAAGAGGGGAACTTGATTTTCGATGCACTACTGGAAATCGAGGAGGCCTTACAGTTATGAATTTCTTCGATCTCGAATGTCAGGAACCTGCAAAAAATGACCTTCTATTCGGATTGTGCGATGATCAGGACGGGACAAAAGCATATACCAATACAGATAATTCATCGAGATGGGTCGCTACTGTTCAAAATAATTCCAAGGTTGATTTGACCTTTACAGCGATAGATAATTGTGTCATTAAGTGTGATGAGGAAAGTGGACGAGGACGGTGCGATGGAATGCTCACATCATCTGAGCATATCTATTTTGTGGAACTGAAAGATCAGAAAGGTAAATGGCGAACAAAGGCAATAGACCAGCTTGAATCAACGATACTCTTTTTTCAAAAATATCACGATGTGGGTGTATTCAGGTATAAAAAAGCATACGCTTGCAATAAGCAGCACCAGCCTTTTCAGGTAATCGATCAGGAAACAAGACTTCGTTTTTTCAGAAAATGTGGTTTTCACATTGATGCACAAGCACAAATTATTATTGTATGACCAAAACTGATTCCTGTTTAACAATTGCCCAGGACAGTGAGAATAGTATCAAGTTATCCAGAGGTTTTTTCCACGTCACCCTGCGAGAAGTGCCACATCCAGAAACCACAAAAAAACTGTTGGGCAAATGGTATTCAGAAAAGATGGGGAAGCCTGTCTGAAAACGGTATGGTAACTCTCAATCCTGAGCTGGTGAAAGCGCCCAGGGAGTGTATTGATTGGGGAAGAGTAAAACACAGACTTGAGTTGAGTATGTGTTAGATTGTATGAATTGCTTTATTTCGCAGATTGCTGCACGGACATCCTATACCGAACAATAGATAAAGGCGCATCTCCATGCGCCTTTATCGTTTACTATCTAATTATGCTGATCAGACTCGCCGGGTTGTATTACCTCCCGAGCGCTTGGATCATGGCTTCGCCCAAATCAGCAGGGCTGTCAACAACATGAATACCAGCTGCTTCCATTGCATGGATCTTGTCGTCAGCGGTTCCTTTGCCTCCGGAGACAATGGCACCGGCATGACCCATCCTGCGTCCTGGAGGCGCTGTACGTCCGGCGATAAAACCCACAACCGGCTTTTTGAAATATTTTTGAATATACTCGGCGGCCTCTTCCTCCGCGCTGCCGCCAATTTCACCGATCATAATAAGCCCTTCAGTCTCATCATCCTCCGCAAAAAGCTTGATAGCGTCGATAAACCGTGTACCAATAATCGGATCGCCTCCAATACCGATGCAGGTCGACTGACCAAGACCAACCTGGGTCAGCTGATGTACAGCTTCATAGGTCAGGGTACCACTGCGGGAAACAACACCGATTGTGCCTTTTTTGTGAATGAAGCCCGGCATAATGCCGACTTTAGCTTCACCGGGGGTAATAACACCCGGACAGTTCGGCCCGACAAGAACAGCTCCCTTTTCCTTGACAAAGGCATAGGCTTTCATCATGTCGTTTACGGGAATACCTTCGGTAATACAGATAATCACCTTCAAACCGGCATCGGCTGCCTCCATAATAGCATCGGCGGCAAAAAAGGCCGGAACAAAAATCACTGAAGCATTGGCCTCGGTTTTTTCAACTGCCTCCCGAACGGTATTGAACACCGGAACAGGCCGGCAGAACTTGTCCTTCTCATTGCCATGATAGAGAATATCACCTTTTCCGGGAGTTACTCCGGCAACGACATTGGTTCCATATTCAAGAATCTGGGAGGTGTGAAAGGTACCTTCCGCTCCGGTTATCCCCTGCACAAGCAGGCGGGTGTCCTTGTTGACTAATACACTCATGGTACAGAATATTATGAATTAATGGTTACTATGCACTCACCCTGAAGTCATAGAGAATGCTGCATTTTTTTTGCAATACCAAGCAGCTTTCCTTCCTCAAAAAAATTGCAGATCAGGTGCATACCGACAGGAAGATTGATACTGTCAAAGCCAAGCGGTACACTGACAGCCGGCATACCGACTATACTTGCCGGAACTGTGAAAACATCGGCGAGATACATCTCAAGTGGATTTTCTATCTTGTCGCCGATACCGAACGGTGGAAACGGTGATGTAGGGCCTGCTATGACGTCAACCTTTGCAAGCGCTTCACGATATCTGTCCTGAAATACCCGTCTCACCTGCTGTGCTTTTTTATAGTAGGTGTCGTAATATCCTGCAGAAAGTACATACGTACCAAGCATGATCCTGCGTTTAACCTCTCTGCCGAACCCTTCAGTCCTCGAATTGACGTACATGGCAGACAGATCTTCCGAATGTTCCGAGCGATAGCCATACCTTGCTCCATCAAAACGGGCAAGGTTGGAGGATGCTTCGGCAGTAACAAGAATATAATAGGACGCTATGGCATATTCACTGTCCGGAAGGTGTATATCGACAAGTTCAGCACCTTTATCGCGAAGTTCATAAAGCTTTCCCTTCACAATACGGGCGACATCCGAATTGAGAGATTCAGGAAAATACTCTTTTGGAACACCGATTTTAAGTCCTTCAACCGAAACAGTCGCCATTTCTGCAGTGTAATCGGTAACGGCATGATATGAGGAGGTTGCATCATGGACATCCTTGCCAGCCATAACCGCAAGCACCAGCGCAGCATCATCGCAATTTCGTGCAAGAACCCCTATCTGATCAAATGATGAGGCGAATGCCACAAGCCCGTATCTGGAAATCCTGCCATAAGTCGGTTTAAGACCGACAATATCGCAGAACCCTGCCGGCTGCCTGACTGAGCCTCCGGTATCCGAGCCGAGCGCCACCATAGCAAGACCGTTGGCAACTGCTGCTGCTGAACCGCCAGAACTGCCGCCAGGCACCCTGTTTTTATCAAAGGGATTAGGGACATTGCCAAACGCCGAATTTTCATTGGAGCTGCCCATGGCAAACTCATCCATGTTGGTTTTACCAAGAAAAACAGCGTCTTCCTGTTCAAGCCTTGTCACTGCGGTTGCATCATAAACACTTTCGTAATTCTCAAGAATTTTCGATGCGCAGGTTAGGCGACCTCCTTTCATGGAAATATTATCCTTGATTGCCATCGGCAACCCGAAAAGTTTTCCAGGGTTTTCACCCTCCCTCAGTTTCCTGTCAAGGATTCTGGCCCTTTCAAGAGCCTGCTCATGAAACACTGTGATATAAATGTTATCATCTTTATGGCGATCTATACGTTCAAGATAAAAACGCACGACCTCTTCACAGGTTATCTGCTTTGAGAACAGCCTGAGGCGTAAATCTTCGTAACTACTTAAATGCACGTCAGTTGTGAATTATTTTACTGAAAAAACCTTCTTTCCGATAACTCTTCCATTCATGAAAGACATGCCTGTGGACATTACCGGTTTTCATTATGTCTAAAGTTTGTATAATAGCAAATAACTGCATATAATTCAATTCGAGCAATTTTAGGCTCCGAAAGATCAGCGTATGGTTTGTTCATGACTGCCCGTTAAGCGATAAGGAGTAAAAAGGATTTATGGCACTCACAAAAAATATGAATCTTTCATCACCTTTTAATCCTCGCTGGTTTTCTTCGGACAATTCCTCTGTTGATAAAAAAATACAAGCTGAACTTAAAGCATCGTGCACACTCCCTCTCCATATTGCCATCATTATGGATGGTAACGGAAGATGGGCCAGCTCGAAAGGCAAAACAAGAATCGAGGGACATGCTGCAGGGGTTGACTCAGTCAGAGATGTTGTTGAAGCATCTACAGAACTCGGCATCAACTTTCTCACTCTCTTCACCTTTTCAACTGAAAACTGGAAACGGCCGAAAAACGAAGTTTCAGCTCTGATGAGGCTTCTTATCAAAGTTATTGGCAGGGAAACCCGTAAGCTCCATGAAAACAATATCCGTCTTAATGTTATAGGCGATATGGGTGCTCTGCCGGATAAAGTACGTTCTACTATGACAAAAACCATGGAGCTTACGAAGAACAACACAAAACTCATCCTGAATATTGCTCTCAGTTACAGTGGACAATGGGATATTCTTCAGGCTTGCAGGGCTATTGCCTTTGATGTTAAAGCAGGACGTGTCTGTCCCGAATCTGTGGATGAACAACTTTTCTCATCATACCTTTCTACGTCCTCCATGCCTGATCCGGAACTTCTTATCCGCACAAGCGGAGAGTTCAGAATCAGCAATTTTATGCTCTGGCAAAGTGCATATTCCGAAATTTATTTCACAAACACCTACTGGCCTGACTTTCGCCGTTCACAACTTTATGATGCCATACTTGAATTTCAGAAAAGAGAGCGAAGATTTGGACTGACAAGTGAACAAGTTCAAAATAATTATATACCAGATGGCAAGCTTTAACCTGATTACTCCCTGACATTCCATGAAAAAAACGCGAAAGCTGATAACTTTAGTGCTGCTTGCTCTTGCTCTGAACACCCTGGAGAATACCGCTGAAGCAAAAAACAGACCA
>JABDHL010000065.1 GCA_012972825.1 Chlorobiaceae bacterium | reverse complement strand
GATTAGTTGCAGAAATATGCTCCCTGCTGGATGATCCGGATGGAAGAGCAAGACTGGGTGCATCTGCCAGAGCTTTTGCGCAAGCGCACTATGATTTGCAGAGCATCTGCCTGCCGCGTCAGCTGGCGTGGGTTAATGAGCTCGTGTGATGCAATATAGAGATGAACATCCTTAAATCGAAAGGGAGAATCCACTTCAACTATACGGTATGAATAACGTCCCCTATTGTGAACTATTTTACCGGAGTTGTTGTTTTCTGATCGTGTTATCGGTGTGATGGGGGTTCTTAGTTTTATATAAAATCATTATATTATTTAATAATTATATTCTAAAAATAAATGAAAGGAGCCAGACATGAATGCCGTTAAACCTATGATGAGAAGTTTGTTTATTCCAACAATGATGTTTCTTGGTGCCTGTTGCTGTGGTGGTAAGGATGTTGTTAAAGTATCAGCTCCTACGGCATTACCCCCTCCGCCAGCTCCTATTGTTGAAGCCAGTCTCAGGGATGTATTTTTTGATTTCGATAAATCAGGGCTCAGGAGTGATGCTGTTGAACAGCTGAAACTCAATGCACAGTGGTTGAAGGAAAATGTATCAAGAAAAGTTATACTTGAAGGTCATTGTGATGAAAGAGGCACGAATGAGTATAATCTTGCTCTTGGCGAGCGTCGTGCCAACAGTACAAAGGATTACATGGTTAATCTTGGTGTTGAATCTGGACGTCTTAAGACCATAAGTTATGGTGAAGAAAAACCCTTTGCGGAAGGCCATAACGAAGCTGCATGGGCTCAGAACAGAAGGGTTCACTTTGTCGCAGAATAATTGGCTTGGTATACGGCTTTAATTAACTAAAACCCCGGCACATCACCGGGGTTTTACGTTTAGTATAGAGCCAGACATCCGACAGACAGGAAAATATTTGTTTCTGAACAGTAGGCAAATCTATTGAACTATTGGAAGACTTGTATACTCTTTTGTATATTGCATTATATTATAAAAGTTAATTTTGTATTGTTTTTTGGGAGATATTATCAAAAACAATAGGAAGCTAAAGGGCGATGTAAAACCGTCGATCAACGAAAAACCCGGGAAAAAGCTGTGGGTTGTTATAGGTATAGCCTCTTTTTTAGTGATTGGAATTTCATCTCTGATCAACCCAATTATGAAGGCTGAAAGAGTTAAGGTCTACACCAGCTCATCTTCTTCAAGCTCATTTGCAGAAAGCTATTCATCTGCAAACTCGTCAACAGCAAGCTCGTCAACAGCACAAGAAGTTTCATCCGGCAATATTTCTTATGGTGAATATAAGTCTCGCACTTCAGGTACCGATGAGTTGGTTGTTAAAACTGCATCAGTAAGAAGCTCAGGGCCCATACGACTTGGGGTACCTTACACGGGGGATAACTATGGACGGCTTTCTGTCAGGAAAACAGGATATACCACAGATATAATATTCAGTGTGGACAGAGGTAAAATCAAGAGCACCCATCAAGGATCTGGAATTAAGGTAACATTTGATAATAATAAAACGCTATCATTTTCAGGTGCTGTGACAGCAAAAGGGAGAGCATCAAACATCATCCTTACTGATTCGAAAACTTTTTTACAGGCATTAAAAAACGCCAGGAAACTCAGAATTGAAGTAGATTTCTATAGTGAAGGGAAAAGAATGTGTGAATTTGATGTGTCAACACTTGATCTTAGCAAAATAGGGTTATAGGAACTATAACCCTGACCTGTTTTAAATACTTGAGATAATACAAAAACTTATATACCATTACAATATATCAGCATGATTAAGAAAAATAGTCTACTTGTTGCAGGAATAGCTGGTATGCTTTTTAGCCTTTCCTATAGTAATGGCCGGGCTGATACGCATATCAGCAATGAGAACAGTGTGCATTTTGCTATTGATGAAAAGACGGGTTTTATTTTTATACCTGGCTATGGGTTTTCAGTTTCAGTAAATAATCCTTATGACATCATATTCTTCGAGAACCTGTACTATCTTTTTCGTGATGGGGTTTGGTACCGTTCTGCATTTTACCGTGGACCGTGGGATGTCATCCAGAAGGATGGGGTTCCTTATAACATCAGGAGTCATCGCTGGGATGATATAAAGCAATTTAGAGACAATGAATACCGACGTATGCGTAACATAATGTATTGGGAGGACAGTGACCGGCACAGGAACAAGAACAGGAATCAAATAAATCAAAATGAAATACAGGATCAAAAGATAATAAAGGGCCAGTCCAATAAAAACAATCAAGAAGGTAACTTTCTTATAGAAAACAGTAACTATAAAAAATAAGAGTATAATCTATTGTTCTATTAAATATTCAATACCTTTATTCAATACCTTGTTCTTTCAGTTCACGGAATCGGTCACATCCTTCTTGAAATCCGTTATCACATGCCTTTCCAAACCAATCTTTGGCTATATGTTTATCAGGTATAACACCTTGACCATTTGCGTATATTAACCCTAGGTTGTACTGAGCTGGTGCATAACCTTGAAAAGCAGACAATTTATACCATTTCAAAGCTTCATCCATATTCTGGGTGACTCCCTGTCCTGTAGCATACAAATAACCGAGATTGCACTCGCCACCAGCGTGTCCCTGGGAAGCGGCAAGACGGTACCATTTGAAGGCTTCAACTATATCTTTTTTGACGCCCTGGCCATTAGCGTACATGACTCCAAGATTGTTCTGAGCGCTGGCAAGGCCCTGAACAACTGCCAGATTATACCACCTCAATGCTTGTTCAAAGCTTTGACCTACGCCCTGACCATTGGCATACAATGCACCGAGATTACATTGACCGAGTGAATAACCCTGATCAGCCGATTTCCGATACCATTTCAAGGCTTGGCGTAAATTTTGAGCCACCCCCTGACCATTGGCATACAATGCGCCAAGATTGTTTTGAGCTGCGGCATTTCCCTGTTCAGCTGAGAGCCTGTACCATTTTATGGCCTCTTCAAAATTTTGCGTTACGCCCTGACCTTTTTCATACATCATCCCGATATTGCACTGACCAGCAGGATTACCCTGGGAAGCTGAAGATTGATACCATTTAAATGCCTCAGTATTGCTCTGTGCAATTCCCCGTCCTTTTTCATACATTGCACCAAGATTGTTCTGGGCAGAGGAATTCCCCTGTGAAGCTGATAGTCTATACCATTTCAGCGCTTCAGTATAGTTTACCCTGACTCCCTGGCCTTTTTCATACATCTCACCGAGATTGTTTTGAGCATCTGCATATCCTTGATCAGCCGCAAGGCGGTACCATTTACTGGCTTCAGGGTAGTTTTGGCTTACCCCTTGACCAGCGGCATACTTTTGACCAAGCTCGTATTGAGCAATGATATTGCCCGCCGCCGCCGCATTCCGTTTCCTTTCAATCTTATTAATAGAATCTGCATGAGCTGTTCCAGCAACAAGTATCATGCATACAATAAAAATCAGAGCTTTGTTTATCATGGTATTCATGAAGCGATGAGATAATAGACGGATTCGTATGGTTTGATCGATAATAAATTTACAAAAAGGATGAACTACTCGGAAACTATATTATTGCTTAAAAAAAAACCAATGGAGTATCACTCCATTGGTTAAAGGCTGTCTTGGATGAAAGAAAAACAGCTTAAGGTATAACAACTGTTGTGCTGTGTCCACCGCCACCACCAGAAGTTGTGGTTGTAGTAGTTGTACCAATCAAACCACCGGCTGCTGATATAGTCGGACCGTTTGATGATGTTGTGTTATAGCTGCTGACGTTAGAATTGCCGATAGTGTTGAGATTGGAAGATGAATTTGATGTGGAAGCAGTTACGGTTCCAAAACCAGCTCCGCCAGCTGCAGCAGCACCGCCAGTTAAAGTAGTCGTAGTAGTTGAAGAATGACCTCCACCTCCCCAGTTGTTAATTGTAATGCTGGCCATCGCTGGAGAAGCCATACCAACTACTAATGCTAATGAAAGTATAGTTTTTTTCATAGTATTATGGTGTTTAGTTTGTTAGTTATATAATTGCCTCTTTGTCACAAATTTAACCACCGAGGCCTTGTGAGTTAAATTTATTTATCAGAAAGGATAACAGTCAGGCTTACAATCGGTACTGCCTCTGTTGCCCCTTTATTACCTCCTAAAGCTCCTGCAAGGCCTGAAACTACATTGCCGGGAAAGAAGCTTGCAGATGACATTGCTTGAGCAGCTAAACCTTTCGAGTGTACGCCAAACGATGATGCTGCCCAACTTGATTTAATGTAAATATTCAAACCATGATATTTATTACATACATAGGTCTTAATATCTGATTTAAGTGTTGAGCCGTCAACTTCATCACCTTTATTTAAATGAGGAGAAATCGTAATAGATCCCAAACCCGGAGGTACAGGCGATTTTTCATCAAGGAAAATAAAATTGTTTGCACCCGCCCCCTTATATTTTTCGATATTGTAATCTGTTACGCAAACGATAGTTGTTTTGCAGCTTTTTCCATCAGCAGTGTCTCTGTGATCGGGTGACCAGGATTGAGCAAGAAGGAGATTGAGATTGGATGATTGTGCCATTCCTCCCTGAATAGAGTATAAATGGGGATTATCAGTCTGTGCTACAGTTCCCAATAACTGTTGCGGTACAATTGTATCTCCAGATTTCAGCACAAGCGTGTTACCGCCATTTACCGATGTCGATGCACCTGTACTTGCTGTTGATGCACCTGTGGTTGCTGTTGATGCACCTGTACTTGCTGATGATGTTCCGCCGGTAGCGTTTCCGCCGGTAGCATTTCCGCCAGTAGCATTTCCGCCGGTAGCGTACGAACTTCCACCAGACCCGCCAGATGCATAAGAAGTAGAATAGCCTCCAGCACCTCCAGCACCACCGGCAGCTGTATTAACATTACCTATCCCATAAGAATAAGCTGATGCAACACCCGTGGCGCTTACACTTTGTGTAGCATTTGTCGTTGCAAATTGCGTTGCATTTGTGTTGTAAACATCACCGTATGCTTTTGAAACCACGCAAGACAAACACATGATTAACAGAGATACTTTTTTCATACTATTATTTGATAGGCACGTTAAACCCTAAGTTTTATCTTAATTTCTAATTAAACATATGCAAATAAGATGAAAGAAAAAAAAAAAAACAATCTATTTATTGTTGGATATGTTGTAATAAGCGTATTAGCGCTGTGAATAGATGTTGCTATTGATAAATTTGCATGATTCTTAAAATTAGCCTAAAGTAATATTTTCATATTCAATTATCAGGATATACATAAACTCATATATTATGCATTGAATTGCTGCGAATACGCTTAATATGCTTTTATCTCTAAGGGGGCAAATTCAATGAATTTCCTTTTGTTAAAGAATCGATAGAGAAATCAAAAAATATTGGTTGTTAACGAAAAAGATAGTGCATCAGCCATGATCTTTAAGGACTTTCGCCGAATTGTTAAAAAAGCACGTAACCATTACAATGAAGGAACGAACAGAATCCGATCTTGCGAAAGAAAAGTCAGAGTTAGAGAAGTTCATCAGTATTCTTGAAGAAAAGGAGCGTGCTTTTAATGAACTAGCCGTCACCTTCGACCAATTTAAGCAGCGTTATTCTTCTGCAGTTGGTCGCAAGCAGCTTGAACTGAACAGGCTCCATGCAGAGCTTAATGAGTTAATGGCCAGAAAGGTTCCTTATGGCCATGGCCCGAAACAAAAAATTTCAGGGATTTCATCACCACCATTAGATAATTCTGCCGACCAATACAGCGTTGCAAATCTTAAGACACAGCCTGCATTGCATACTTTTTCAGAAGTAAAAGAAGTAAAAAAAGTGTACAGAAAGATTGCCTCAATTATTCATCCCGATAAGGCAGCAGAAGCGAGGTCGCGCCCGCTCCGTACTAAACTGATGGCTGAATTAAATGAGGCTTATGCATGTAAAGACACAATGAAAATGCAGCGCATCCTTCAAAAATGGCACGAAAGTCCGGAGGCAGTCGCAGGCGATGATATTGCCGCTGAGCTGATCAGGACACAGCGGGCGGTAGCAATAATAAAAAGAAGGTTAATGGAAATAGAGACAAGCACATCGAAGATAATAACTTCTGATATGTATGTGATGATGGTAAAAGTGCAGGAGGCTGAAAGGGTTGGGAGAGATATTCTTGCAGAAATGACAATTTCAATTGATGCAAAGATAAAAGATGCTCAGAACAAGCTTGTGATAAGGATGTTTGGTTAGATTTTGAACAGGGGAATCACTTTTTGTATTTTGCAGATCTTTAATAATAATCTTATAATACCTGCCGTTGAGCCCGAAAGGGTAAAAAGTGTTTTAAATGGATATATATAAGAATAACGGAGCAGTATTTTTATGGCTAAAGTCAAGAAAGAAGAGCCTGTTTTAACAGTAAACGGAATCAGGTATCTTGTTGCTGATCTTGCGGATGAGGCGAAAACTCAGTTTGTTAATATTCAGGCGGTTGAAGCTGAAATCAATCGGTTGCAGACTCAGCTTGCAATTGCCCAGACTGCACGCAATGCTTATCAGCAGGCACTGATTGCAGCTCTTCCTGCACAAGTATAAGTATAAAGTTTATGGTAGTTGCATTGTAAATACTTTGATGGTGCTTGATGGCAAAGATAAGTTTTCGTTGTAAAATGTTGTATTATTATGAATTTCAGTTTGCTTTTTTGTGAAAATCGCTAAAGAACTGTCCCCGTTGCGCGCTGCACTTGCCGCATTGTTTCCTTCTTTCAAGCATGTTTTTTTTTTCAGTGTGTTTGTCAATGTGCTGATTCTGGCCCCCAGCGCCTATATGATGGAGGTTTACGATCGTGTAATCAACAGTCGCAATCATACAACTCTCTTGATGCTGACCATTTTGGTGGTATGTGTCTATGTTCTGCTCGAAGCACTGGAATTGGTTCGTCGTCAGGTAATGCATGATGCGGGACAAGAGTTTGATAAGAGGTTGCGCGCTCGCGTTTTCAGTGCTCTTTATTCCGCACGACTTATGAACTTCCCTGTCGGGGGTGCGCAGGCATTGAGGGATCTTAAAACCATTCGGGAGTTCCTTCCTTCGCCGGCATTTCTGGCCGTTGTTGACGCTCCTCTTGCACTTCTTGTGCTGGTGCTGCTTTTTTGGATGGCGCCAGGTCTCGGTTGGTTTGCCGTGGCTGGTGCTCTTGCGCAGTTCGCTATAGGCGTGGTTAATGAACGCCGTATCCGTCAGCCGCTTATGGCTGCTAATCGAAGTGCTGTAAGTGCTCAGGGATATGCTGATGGAGTCATCCGTAATGCGCAGGTGATTGAGTCAATGGGGATGCTGGGAAATATTCACAAACGATGGATGGATCGTCAACAGGAGTTTCTTCTTCAGCAGGCGATTGCATCTGACCATGCGGGGACAAATTCGGCTCTCTCAAAGTTGGTACAGAGTCTTTTAAGTTCACTGTTGCTTGGGATGGGATGCTGGCTCACGTTGAAAGGTGAACTGCATGGTTCAGGGATGATTGTAGCGTCCATTCTTGGTGGCAGAGTTCTGGCACCGCTTGTTCAGATTATCGGGAGCTGGCGTCAGGTTGAGGGTACTTTTGAGTCATTCACCCGTCTGGATACACTTCTTAAGGAATTTCCCCCGCCGCTTAAAAGTATGGCATTGCCGGCACCTGCTGGATTTCTTTCTGTTGAGGGGGTTATCGCTGGTGCTCCGAGAAGCCCGATACAGATTATCAGAGGGGTTAGTTTCAGGGTTGCTTCCGGAGGGTCGCTTGCGATTGTCGGGCCGTCAGCTTCAGGGAAAACTACACTTGCAAGGCTTCTGGTGGGTATATGGCCATCGATGCAGGGCAAGGTGCGCCTTGATGGGAATGATATTTACCAGTGGGATAAAGAAGAGCTTGGTCAATATATAGGCTATTTACCGCAAACTATAGAGTTGTATGAAGGGACAATTGCGGAAAATGTTGCGCGATTCGGCGACCCTGATGAAGCAAAAGTGATTGAGGCGTGCCGTATGGTTGGTCTTGACGGGTTTATTAAGCAGCTTCCAAAGGGGTATGACACGCAGATTGGCGACGATGGTTCGTTTCTGTCGGGCGGGGAACGGCAGCGTGTGGCTCTGGCACGAGCATTGTATGGAATGCCCAGGTTTGTAGTGCTTGATGAGCCGAATGCAAGTCTTGATGAAGCGGGTGATGCCGCATTGCTCAATGCAGTCAAGATGTTGAGGGCTCAGGGTACAACGGTGATTGTGATGACGCATCGTTTGAACATTCTTGGGGCTATCGAGCATATGCTTGTGCTGGTTGATGGGCAGGTTCAGCGTTTCGGGACTTGTCAGGAGGTGTTGGCTGCTTTGCAATCGCCTCCTCCTCAGGCCACCTCTTCTAATTCAAACCATTAGCCGCACTGCTAATTCTTATCAGGAAGAAGATTTTTCAATGAAACCTTATTTTTTTGATCGTAGTGCGTTGTCTCGCCAGCTCTGGATCTTTCGGAAAGAGTTTGTATGGGTAGGCATTTTCAGTCTTATCGCCAATGTGCTGATGCTCACGCCGACAATTTACATGCTCCAGGTCTATGGTCGTGTCATGAAGAGCGGCAGCGAATTGACACTGCTCATGGTGACTTTTTTTCTGTTGTTCTTTTATGGAATAATGGCATTCGCGGAGTGGCTCCGGTCTCGCCTTTTAGTGCGGGTTGGTGTCAGGCTTGATGAAGCGCTTAACTCGCTTGTATTCAATGCAAGTTTTGAGGCTTACCTGAACCGTTCATCGAACAACGTCGTTGAGGCTTTTTCTGATTTAACCAATATCCGTCAGTTTTTGACGGCTAATGGTATGATCGCGTTTTTTGATACACCGTGGACTCCTGTCTATATTGCCGTTATATTTATACTGAGTCCTTTTCTTGGGTGGCTTTCCATAGGTTTTGCCATTATCCAGCTTGTTTTAACCTGGCAGAGCCACCGGTTGAGTACAAAGGAAATAGAGAGCGCGGCTGAAGCAGGAAACGACAGTTACCGTTTTGTACAGGATAAGCTTCGTAATATTGAGCCGCTTCATGCAATGGGTATGGCTGGCAATTTTCGTGAACGGTGGTTCAGGTTGCATGATGCTTCGCTTGCTAAAGCTGATGCTTCTTCTGAAAGGCAGCATCGCCAGCAGGCGTTTGCAAAATTTGTAAGATACAGCTTGCAGTCGCTGACGCTTGGTGCTGGTGCATTAATGGTTATTGAAGGTAAGATGTCAGCTGGTTCGATGATTGCTGCAAATGTGCTGATGTCGAAGGCGCTTCAGCCTCTTGATCTTGTGATGGCTACCTGGAAGCCTTTTGTGCAGTGTCGTACGGCGTTTGTTCGTCTTGAGAAACTTCTTGAGGAATTTCCGGAGCGTAAACCGGGTGCCAGGCATCAGGATCCTCTGGGGGAGATCAGGCTTGAGGGTCTTTCTGCAACTGCCGAGAGTCGTCCAACTCCTATTTTGCATGACATTAATGCTGTATTTCCTGCTGGACGGATAGCTGTAGTTGTCGGTCCTTCAGGATCCGGAAAATCAACACTTGCTCGCTGTATTGTCGGTGTTTGGCCGCAGCGGCAGGGGCGTGTTCTTATTGACGGGGAACCTGTAGAGAGCTGGGACAGGATAGAACTGGGCCCTCATATTGGGTATCTTCCTCAGGATATTGAGTTGTTTGACGGTTCAATTGCTGAAAATATTGCTCGTTTTGCCGAGATTGATTCCTTGAAGGTTATTGAGGCGGCAAAACGTACTGGTATTCATGATATGATTTTGAGATTTCCGCGCGGTTACGATACTCAGATAGGCGAGGCTGGCGGAATGCTTTCGGGAGGTCAGCGTCAGCGGCTGGGGCTGGCCAGAGCGATGTATGGCAATCCGGCAGTTATTGTGCTGGATGAGCCGAATGCGAATCTTGATGATGCAGGAGAACGCTCTTTGCTTGAAGCGGTCGTTGATTTGCGAAAGGCTGGTAAAACGGTCATTCTTATTACGCATAGGCCAAGTATTCTTGGTGCGGCGGATCTTTTGGTGGTGATGCAGGATGGAAAAATTATACGTTGTGGCCCGCGTGATGAGGTGTTGGCGGCTTTGCGTCCTGCGAGTGTGCAGCCTGCACTTGCTGAAGCCTGATTGAAATTATTTTGAGAAAAGTTTAAAAGATAGCAATGAGTAATCGTGATGTCTTGGCAAAGAAGACGGCTGTTACAGTCAAGGGAAATGGCGGGGAGTATCGTGATACCCGCAGCCCGATCCGACTGGGTATTTGGGTATTGCTTGTGGGATTTGGCGGATTTTTGCTGTGGGCGGCTTTAGCTCCTCTTGATGAGGGGGTACCTTCTCAGGGAGTGGTGAGTATTGCGACTAAGCGCAAGGTTGTGGAGAATCTTCGCGGTGGAAGAATTGAGAAGGTTTATGTCAAGGAAGGTCAGTTAGTGCAGCAGGGTGATATTTTGATGAAGCTTGATACTCAGACGGCTAAGGCACGCTATGATGAGGTGCATCAGCACTACCTTGGTACGAGGGCGATGGTGGATCGCCTGCTTGCTGAGATGAATGGAGCTGGTTCAATCAGTTTTCATAAGGACTTGCTGCTTGATCATGATCGGGCATTGTCTGAACAGAATATGAAGAATCAAAAGCAGCTTTTTTTGTCGAGGCAGATGACGTTGAAGATTTACAAAAATCAGCTTGCTGACATAATGGCATTGGTGAAGGAAGGTTATGCTCCGATGAGCCAGCAACGTGATCTTGAGCTGAGAATTGCGGATTTCAAGACGAATACTGCTTCACAGCTGGCGCAGGTACAGCTTGAAGTGGAGGCTGATGCAGAAAAAACGCGTGCTCTGGCCGAGGAACTTGCAGACACGGAGGTGCGATCCCCGGCTACAGGGCAGGTGGTCGGGTTGCAGATACAGTCTGTAGGGGCTGTAATTCAGCCTGGCCAGAAGATTATGGATATTGTGCCGCTTCATGAGGGCCTTCTCATTGATGCAAAAATATCGCCGCAGTTTATTGACAGTATTCATAATGGACTTTCGGTTGATGTGAGTTTTTTTTCTTTTGCCCATTCACCTCAGCTTGTTGTAAAGGGAGTGGTTGAATCGCTCTCTAAAGATATAGTGACTGATCCGGGGGTTAACCCTATGGCACCCAATGCATCTTATTACCTTGCTCGTATTCTGGTTACGCCTGAAGGGATGAAAACTCTTGGAAAACGTCAGATGCAGCCAGGTATGCCGGTGCAGGTCGTCATTAAAACCGGTGAACGTTCTTTGCTGACATATCTTCTCGATCCATTGATCAAGAGAATTACGGTTTCAATGAAGGAGGATTAGAAGCAGGAGAAGCTGGTTTCGTTGTTACTTAACATTCTATGATTGATTCTGATATGAAGCTGTTGGTTCGTTTGATGGTTGTTGCTGGCTTGTTTGCAGCTTTGCCGGTATGTGCCGAGCCGGTCAATTTATCCATGGCTTACCAGAAAGCCTTGGAATATGACGCACAGGTTCGTGCAGCAAATGCCGATTATTTGGTTTCGAAGGAAGAGATTGCGAAGGCGAGGGCTGAATTTCGTCCGAGAATGAACATGAGTGCATTACAAGGGAGGGATGAGACGAAAAGCATTGCTCCCGGGCCATACGGTGTTCCTCTTCAGCAAGACCAATTTTACAACGCCAGAACCTACGATCTTTCTATTCGGCAGCCGCTATTAAATTTCCTGAGTTATGCGGATTATAAACAGGCTAAGGCTGTTGTGGCTAAAAGCGATGCACAGTTGCAGAAAGAACGGTTTAATTTGATTGTCAGAGTCACTGAAGCATATTGTAATGCGTTATATTCTGAGGATAATCTTGAGTTCAGCCATGCTCATATCAAGGCATCAACTGAACAGCTTCAGATGACGAAACGTCGATTTGAAAAGGGTTTAGGTACGATTACCGAAATTAATGAGGCGCAGGCTGACTATGAGCTGGCACTTGCAGAGGGGGTGGATATTGTCAACACTCTGGATTTCAACCGGAGGGAGCTGGGGCGACTGACTGGTGTCTATTCTGAGGAACTGTCAAAACTTGTACCTGAGAAAATGGTTTTGGCACGACCTCAACCAGATAATGTTGATTCGTGGATAGAACTTGCTCATGCAGATAATCATGATGTGGCTGCTGCGCGACAGGAGATTCAGATAGCCAGAAGGGAGGTTGAGAAACAGCGAGCTTCAAGGTATCCGACAGTGGACCTGGTGGTCGACAGAAATTACTCGCAAAACGGGACTAATTATACCATTGATCAAACCTACGGAACAAATTCCATTTCATTGCAGATGAATGTTCCGATATACAGTGGTGGTTATGTCAGTGCTTCGGTTCGCCAGGCTCATGCAAAACGCTTGAAAGCTCAGGAGCAGCTCAGTTGGCAGGAGCGAGGAGTTGAATCAGATGTGCGTAAATATTATAACGGTGTGATTACAGCTATTGCACAGATTAATGCCTATGAACAGGCGGTAAAGTCGCATGACATAGCTTTGACTGGCACAAAAAAAGGATTTGAAATGGGTCAGCGCAGCAACATTGATGTGCTTAATGCCCAACAGAAGCTGATTGAAAGCAAACGGAATCTTTCGAAAGCACGTTATCAGTATGTTCTGAATCTACTGCAGCTTAAGGAAAGTGCTGGTAATTTGTCTCCAGGTGATGTTGATGAGATAAATGGCTGGCTTGGCGATTCAAAGAAATAGTTGGTGTTTATTGAAGCGTCGATGGGTGGAAGACGAATCTCATTGCAGACAGGCTTTTTTATGTTCTTGCACTGCTGCAGGGTATTTTCTTGGAAAAGTGCATACGTGTTTCGTAACCGAAGCAGGCACTCTCCCTCTCTTAGGATAACTCATATCGTATAACACACTCTGCTCTCACTTCTGCAAGCACATGCAGCTCCTGTAATTCTCAAACAAAGTATTACCTTCTGTAAATCTGGTTGTGACCGGTGCATCCGCATTTGCGATGCAGGTGTGGAAAACATACATATAACCGATAGTATCAATACGTCTCAACAATATGGAAGTATCTGTTTCTGCAATAATTGCTGTTTATAATCCCGATCTCTCTTATTTTGAAAAAGCAGTTTTTTCTGTACTAAATCAGTCTTATCGAGTTCTGGAACTTATTCTTGTTAATGATGGTGGAAATGAAGCATTTATAGGCAAGCTTCCGGATGATCCACGAATAAAAGTGTTTTCAAAGCAGAACGAAGGTGTGGCAGCAACAAGAAATTATGCTATTAAGCAATGTCGTGGTGATTACCTTGCATTTCTTGATCAGGATGATTACTGGTATCGGGATAAGCTGCAGGAACAGTTTGATATGATCCCTGTTCATGGAGAAGTCTGCATGGTTTCCTCATCAGTCGATATCATGGAACATGATGGATTTAATTTAAATAAACATTCAAAATCTATAGTTGATATCTATCGCAGAAAAACAAGTAATAAAAATATACTTTTATGCTTAGCAGAAGGCAATTTTATTTATTCCTCTACTCCTCTTATTCATAATTCTATTTTTAAAAAAGCCGGGTTATTTGATTCATGGACTCAACCGCACGATGATTGGGATATGTATCTAAGAATTATGATTGCCGGATTTCCAGTATATTTCTACCAGAAAAAATCACTTTCAGTCTGGCGGCAGCATGAACATAATGAATCTCATGACAGTGAGATAATGATACGGTCAAAGTGCAGAGTAGAAAAAAAAATGATAGATACTGTTCTGGATGAAGACGTTCGTCAGGTTGCATCGATAAATTTGTTAATTGATTACTTGGAAAGGGATAACCTGCTCTATGAGAAACAGCAGTATAAACGGTTTATGAAATTTATTAAATACCACCTGCATCGGTTGCTCATTCAAAAAAGAAATATCAAAAGCGAATCTGGGACTCAAGTAAAAAAAGTCATGTCAAAACGTGCACGTAGAATTGTGCTGAGGAGTGCCAGAAGATATGTTGCTGCAATGTTATTACAATGATATGATGTATATAGTTGATAAAGTGATGAATATGGGTTATTAAGTTATGGAAAAAATATCATTAATAATCCCGTTTTATAATGGTTCAGGATATATAAAGGATGCGATACTTTCTGCTATAAATCAAACAGTGCCTTTTAGTGAAATTATTGTTGTTAATGATGGTTCTAACGAGCAAGAATCAAATTTTGTAAAAGGGCTTGCGGATAGATATAAACTTAATTACAAAATTAAACAAAATGGAGGGCAGAGCAGTGCCCGAAATGCCGGTGCAAGAATTTCCAAGTCACAATACCTTTGCTTTTTGGATCAGGACGATATTCTGCTGCCAGAGCATAACCAGGTATTGATTGAGGGTATAAAAAAGCAAGCGGAGTATATGCAGGGAGTTGTTTATGCAAATTTTTGCCGTGCAGAAGCTGATATGAGTATATACTCCAGAATGTCACGACCAAAAAAACTTCTCATTGATGTAAATGACAGGAGTATATATTCTTTTTTATCTCAAGACATACATATATTACCATCAGCAATGATAATATCACGAAATGCATTTTTTGATATTGATGGTTTTGATGAAAAGTTTCGGGGGTATGAAGATGATGACTTGGCTTTACGCATTTTTATACGTGGCTATCATATCACATATGTAGATAAAGAGGTTTATGTGTGGCGTAGACACAGCAATCAAACTACAAATTCTGAAGTTATGATGAGCAGTAGATTAAATTATATTACTAAATGGTGCGATTATTTATATGATAATACAGTTGATATAAAAAAAGTAAGATTTTTGTTATACAAACGATTTAGATCAGCAATATATCATGATCTTGTTAAGGCATCTTCACCGAGTGAATATATTATAGCAAAAAATATTGCCGAACTGTTTTATAATAAATTTGCCGATTTACAAAGTATTATATATAAGATAAAATATCTGTATTATTATAATAAAAGTTCGAAAAAATGGACTGAAAAATAAAAAAATAATGTATTATTATTTTTTTATTGACAAAAATAAATTTGGTTTATTCACACGAACAGCAATATTATTGATTAGTTTAAATTTGGAAAAATTATTATGGATATAACTGCTGTGTTTAAATGTAGCTCTCAGGAAGTTATGTTGACGCATCCATGAGTCTACCTTTTTTTCGAAGGATTCTCCCCCATGCCTTGGATAGCGCTCAGAAGCCTTGTCATAATATTCATAGATGCGTTGTTTAAAGTCGGCTGTACGGATTAAATACATTTGATCTGAAAACCCATATCCATAATAGCATGTACTATCTTCATATTCAGACTCTTCTTTTGCTGCTTTGTAATCATGATTCCATGCGAGATTAAAAACTTTAACATCCTTATTAGCATTTAAAACTTCAATACCTGAAGATAACCAATTTTTTTGGACTTCAAGAGCTGGCATCGTATCACTTGAAAAATGTAATAAGTATGTTGTTTCGGTTAAATATATAGAAACCAGTTCCGCTATTGAGTAATAATATCCTTTCCCTAATATATTTTTGCTTAAGTTAAAATAATCAAGTGCCGATTCTGAAAATTCATCAACATTTATATATTTATCAATAATACCATTCTCAATCATTTTATTGGCAGTATTTTCAACCAATAAACGATTATTAACATTATTTATATATAAAACCTTATCATCAAAGTTGTAATGACAGAGATTAATTGTCTCCTGGAGACGTGTGGTATTCATGATCAATTTCCAGTCATTTTCCCAGACTTTGGTTTCAAACGTAACTGACATACAAAGATATCGTAGTTCTGAGTTGAAAAGACACTGCGTAATTATTTAATATCCGGAGTTTTTGCAATATAATCGAGATAAGATGTATTTCTGCTTATGAAGAAGCGCTTTAGAGTATCTTTTGCTTTATCTATCAAGGAGTACCTGTTTTCCAATCCTTGAGATCCTGATACACCTCTTACAATGGGTGCAACAGGAAGCATGAAATGCTTTAGCTCTTTTGCAATAATGATATCCCTGAAGCAATGTTCGAGCCAATGCCGTTGTGCTTCTCTGACGTTGAGGTAAGCTGATGAAAAGTGATCAATATAATAATCTTTATTAACTATATAAAAGGAAGTATCTACCGATTTAAACCTCATAAATTTATGGCTTTTCATATAGGAAAAATAACAATCACATAAAAAAGTTCCATTCCAATATTGGAGACATTCAAAAAAATTATCAACCCAGAGCTTGGATGTGCATTTTACAAAAAAATCAGCATTTTTCAGGAGGACTGATTGTTGCAGTGCATAGTTTATAATCTCACCTTCGCCATAGCCTTTCCCATAACGTGCAACTAATTCGCTTTTGTTATTGAAAAATAGGCACTCGATTTGTTGGCCTGGAAATTTATTATGTATTATATTGGAAAAGTTGTAGTTAGATCCATCACAGATTACAATTTTAAATTCTTTTGAAATACTGTTCCATTTTTCGATTGCTTTAATGGTTAATTCAATACGGAGAGTTCGATCTCTGATTTGTGTGTAATTTGCAGAAACTCCCACACAGGATGTCAGAAGTAAAGGAGGTATGTTAATCATAACAGCAGAAAATATTAATGCAGAAGATCATTGATGGCATGTATAATATCAGCTGCTGTGATATTATTTTGCATACGTAATATATCGACTGTTTCTGACAGCTTTTTGCTTCCAAAAATCTTATTATAATAATACTCATAGTTGTTAACAACATCTATGATTAGAAATGGTAAATCTTCAAGAGCAGCCCAAAGAACATATTCGTTATATAATAATGTCTCTTTTAATGGAGCACTTTCACAGATGACTATTGTTCCACAGAGTAATGCGGGTAATATTCGAAGTTCTTCTAAAGTGTGATGAGTATATGTCTGTCTGATATTTATGAGGATTTTACTTCTGCGATAAATTGACTCTACATTATTAAAGGAATTATTGATATTTACAGGATGGATCCCATAGGCCTTTAGAATGGATATAAAGTTTTTTCGATAGGGTTCGTCCGGATTTCCAAACATAGTTATTAAATTGAGGTCTCTGTATTGAGATTCAAGTTCAAAAGGTTTATATTTGTATAATAAAGGCCAGAAATGAAAAAGCTTATCCGAAAGGTCATTATATAATCCGGAACTGTTGATATTAATGATATTTGGTCGACTGTAATCAATAACAATGTCGGCTTTAATAAGTTGTGTGTAGTCAGCAATACGGACAAGATAGGTTTTATCCTTATTGTCACATAAGGGAATTACACCATATTCTGCACCAGCAGAGTGTCGTCCGCCCCGTTTAACAAGAGTATGCTCGGACTGAAGGCAAATATTTATTGTCTTATAATTATTGGAAAACGTCCATTCATAGGGGCCAAAAATAATATTACATCTAACTGAAAGAGATTTAGTACAGCATATTTGATCTACGCAATACAAGTAATAATCTCTGACAGTTTTATTATATTCAGGGTAATAGGCAATAGCTGTATTATTAAGCAGCTTGGTATGCAACTTTTTTCTTCTGAATGAGTTGCGTATAATGCTGTAAAAAAATAAAGCAATATTTCCTGTTTTGTGCAGCAATTTCATGAGCAATAATCAGGATCAGCATCACTCTTTCGATATATTCAAATAATTTATCAACTCTCTTTGCTTACCGAGATACAGTACCCGTGTGTTTTCAATAATGCCTGTCTTTTTGCAATGTCAAGGTCGTGCTCGATCATCTCTTTTATCATCTTCTCAAGGGTTATTTCAGGGACCCAGCCAAGGTCGGATTCAGCCAGCGATGGATCACCAAGAAGCGTTTCAACCTCTGCCGGACGGAAGTAGCGTGGGTCAACCATGACAATAACGTCATCCACATTGACGGCAGGCGCTTTGTCGCCTTTTATTGCAGTGACAATGCCTCTTTCCTTTTTCCCATTCCCTTCAAAGGTAATGGTAATCCCGATCTGATGAGCTGCTTTTGTTATGAATTCGCGGACACTATACTGAACTCCTGTAGCAATGACATAATCTTTAGGATATTCCTGCTGCAGCATCATCCATTGCATGCGGACATAATCCTTTGCGTGTCCCCAGTCACGAAGAGCGTTAAGATTACCGATATACAGGCACTTTTCAAATCCCTGGGATATATTTGCAAGGCTGCGGGTGATCTTACGAGTTACAAAAGTTTCACCCCTGCGAGGAGACTCATGGTTGAAAAGAATCCCGTTGCAGGCGTACATGCCATAAGATTCACGGTAGTTTACCGTTATCCAGAAGGCGTATAGTTTTGCGACAGCATAAGGACTTCGTGGATAGAACGGTGTAGTTTCACGCTGTGGAATTTCCTGCACTAATCCATAAAGTTCTGACGTTGAAGCCTGATAAAATCTGGTTTTCTTTTCCAGTCCGAGAAAACGTATTGCTTCGAGGAGTCGCAACGTCCCCATGCCATCGACATCGGCAGTATATTCCGGCGATTCAAAGCTGACCGCTACATGGCTTTGCGCTCCGAGGTTATAGACTTCGTCGGGATGTATTTCTGCAATTATACGAGTCAGATTGCTGCTGTCAGTGAGGTCTCCATAGTGGAGGAAAAAGTTGCGATGGTTTACATGCGGGTCTTGATAAAGATGATCGATGCGTTCAGTATTGAGAGAACTGGCACGGCGTTTTATTCCATGTACTTCATACCCTTTTTCAAGCAGGAGTTCAGCTAAATATGATCCATCCTGTCCGGTTATGCCGGTAATGAGGGCGACCTTATGTTTTTTCATCATAATGTGTATGTGTTAAAAAATCGTTATAAGCCAAAGAGAGCCCCTTTTCCAGAGTGACCTTGGTTTTCCAGCCTAAAGTGTTAAGACAGGTGCTATCCATCAATTTGCGTGGTGCACCGTCTGGCTTGCTGGGGTCAAATGTGATCTTTCCCTGAAATCCTACAGTATCGGCTATTGTTTCAGCAAGTTCACGGATAGTGATGTCTGCACCATAGCCGACATTGATGTGGCTTTGCATGGGGTGAGTGTGAGCTGCAAAAGTGGCATACTCAAGGTTCATCACATGCACGCAGGCGGCAGCCATATCGTCGACATAAAGGAACTCCCTGCGCGGATTGCCTGAACCCCAGACAATGACTGTGGGCGAGTCATTTATTTTGGATTCGTGGATACGGCGGATAAGTGCAGGGATGACATGACTGTTTTCGGGGTGGTAGTTGTCACCTGGCCCGTAAAGGTTGGTCGGCATGACACTGCGGTAATCAGTGCCGTGACTTTGACGGTACTGTCGGTTATAACTTTCACAGAGTTTGATGCCTGCAATCTTGGCAATGGCATAAGGTTCGTTTGTGGGTTCAAGTGTGCCTGTCAGCAAAGAGCTTTCGTTCATGGGCTGAGGCGCGTGTTTAGGATAAATGCAGCTGGAACCAAGAAAAAGAAGTTTTTTTACACCCGCCTTCCAGGCCTCATGAATAATGTTCGTCTCAATCATCAGGTTGGTATAGATGAACTCGGCTGGATAAGTATTGTTGGCATGAATGCCACCGACTCTTGCCGCAGCCAGATAGATCTGATCTGGTTTTTCAGCTTCAAAGAAAGCACGGACAGCAGCTTGATCAGTAAGGTTCAGATCAGCACGGCTGCGGGTGATGAGGTTGTTCCGGCCATTCTGGAGGAGTGTGCGGACAATGGCTGATCCTGCCATACCCTGATGGCCTGCCACGAATATTCTGGGTTGCTTATCCATTAACAAAGAAGGTTTCGACAATGATCCGCATATTATTTCTGAAAATAAGGAAATGAATGAATTTATATGGCATTACCAAGGAGATTGCGAATAAATTCTCGAAATGGTTCAATTGATGGTGCAGTAAGCAGTAAAGGCTGTTCTACATAAGCTGTCAACTGTTTTTCAGAATGTAAAAACTCATGCAATACATCGAAATTTCTCCAATCGATTTGCTCAAGATTAAGAAAAGCCTTCGGGTTGAAATCTGCTGACACGTTGCTGTCTGTCCAGGTCAATGGCAATGACTCTCCAAGAAAGGCTTCAGGGATTTTTTCAGTGTAGTAACCGGGATATAATTTGTTTTCAGGACAGAGGTTAAATGCATAGTCATTGAGAATATGAAGTTTTTCAAATCCGCTGTTGGTGTGGTTCGTGATTTTTTTATCAAAATATTTGCCGAATCCATCGGTAGCAATGACTTTTTTAATTGCGAAAAAAATATGTTTTCTTGGTCCATTCAGGTGAGATGCAAAGATTACTGCTTTTCGAGGCTTGGATAAAAATTTGCGTCCAAGTGGCTGCATCATTCTGCTGATGCTGAACAGTTTTCCGAATCTTTTATTTTTATTTCCCTGCAAACCTTCATGCGACCAGTCAACCATTTCCATCCAGTAAGGCAGTCTGAAATGCTTGTTTGTTTCTGATGAAAAGTCAAAAGATATCGAATAGTCTGTTTTGACGCTGTCATGACGTAAGTTTTCACAGGTGTGAAAGAGTGTTAAAGGTTTATAGTGTCTGCTATTGATATATTTATTGATAAAGGTGTGGCAGTGATCGGGAAGAAGAACGGATGTCCCTTTTTTTAAAATCCATTTCAGTGCATTCATTGGTTTGCCAATGATCAATACATCGCATTGATCAGGATCAACCCACACAATATCGTATCCTAAGCTGGAAATAAGCAGAGGTAATAAAGATTCATCCTTATAGGTGTAATATTGCCCTATCGTTGACAGTTTTATTTTTTTCATTGAGTGACAGGTTTGATCGTGAACCCATCTACCAGGGCAAACCACTCTCCGGATTCATGCCGATGAACATCGACGGTATGCATACCGCCCCGGTTCCACCATTCATTTCCTGGCTGGACCACAGGCTGCTTTTCAGGGGGGGTTTCCTGATAGCGATCTTCTGTAAGTTCGGTAATCCGAATCGCCCAGACTTTTGTGCCGTAGTTTGGGGTTTCATCCTGTGCGTATCGGTATAATCCGCCATCATGGATGATTACTTTACCACCTGGACGTGCAAAATGCGGACTATTGCTCACTATCGGGCTTTTTGGGTGTTCTTTCCATGGGCCGGTAAGCGTATAGGAGGTAAAAAGATGGAGGTTTTTCCTTTTTGGCGCGTAACTGAAGAGATACCAATGGTTCTGGTAGTGGATAATGGATGGGTCAACCAGTGCTGAGTAACGGCCACGGCTTTGAATGATGGTAGTAATGTGTTGCCACTGATCAGGAAAACTCTGAGCCTGGTAGAGTTGTATACCTCCTGAGTCGTTACATTCCGGTATCATGTAATAGTGGTTTTTCCAGAAAAAAACAGATGGGTAGGAGAGGTGGAAGCGTTCTTTGAGAACGACGTTGCGGTATTGCCATTGCATCATGTCATGACTGAAGGCATAGGCAATTTCGCCAGTGTTTCTCTTGTCATTCAGTACCTCGAAGAAGAGATAGTACCCGCTCTGGTTTTTGATCATGAATGGATCGGCAACGAAACGGGCTTTGATGTCTGTAACATCTTTTGCGCTTAGTATCGGGTTGCAGAAGCTGTTTGGGGAAAAGAGCTGTAGAGGTGAAAGACCTCTATAGATGCCGATTGCCCAGGTTTCGCGACTCCGGCGATCTCTCTTTTTATTGAGATGCTTTCGATAGCGTGCAATGACGGGCAGAGTTGCCAACGTCATAAGAATCAGCAGAGTGGTGGTTATGAGCATGACACAGTATACGCAGGAGTTGTGGGTCAGGCAGTTGTCAGTGATTCCTGAGTTGTTGGTTTGACTGCAAACTGTATGTCATAGAGCATTTTATAAACGCCGTTTTTTTCTATAAGTGTTTGATGGTTGCCGGATTCCATGACGTTGCCGCGCTCCATGACTATGATTTTGTCGGCGTTTTTTATGGTGGAGAGACGGTGAGCTACCACAAGGGCTGTTCTGTTTTCCATGGCATTGTCTATTGCCTGCTGAACAATTTTTTCGGATTCGTTGTCCAGAGCACTGGTTGCTTCGTCAAAGATCAGAAGCTCAGGGTTTTTTACCATGGCACGGGCAATAGCAATCCGCTGCCGTTGACCTCCAGAAAGCTGAAGCCCGCGGTCGCCGATTAGTGTCTGGTATTGCTGGGGTTTGTCCTGAATGAATTCGTGGGCATTTGCCAGTTTGGCTGCCTGTTCTATTCTTGGGTGGTTGATTTCATCGTGAACGCCATAGGCAATATTCTGTTCGATGGTATCGTTGAACAGTATGACTTCCTGACTTACAATACCTATCATTTGCCGAAGCTGTTTATAGTCAAAATCACGGATATCAATACCGTCAATGGTTATGCGTCCTGAATCGACATCATAAAAGCGCAGGAGAAGATCAACGGCAGTGGACTTACCGGATCCGGACTGGCCGATAAGTGCGACCATTTCACCTTTCTTTATCTCGAACGAGACGTGGTTGAGAACATTGGGGGCGTCAGGTTCTTTGTTGTATTTAAAACAGACATCTTCAAAAGTGATATTGTTTAAGAAAGTGTTGATTGAACGGGTGCCGTTGGTAACATTGGTGTTGGTATCGAGCACTTCGAAAAGGCGTTCAATAGAAATCATGCCCATTTGAATAGATAAATTGGCATCGCCCAGCATTTTAATCGGTCCCATGGTGGAGTAGAGTGTAAAAGCAAAGACGAGCAGTTCATTGGCGGTCATAGAGCCTTCGAAGACCTGGAGGCCTCCGAACCAGAGTACCATTGCAATGGCTGCAATGAGGAGTGTTTCGTTGAGTGGACTGATAATATTGCGAATCCTTGACATTTTGATACTCAACTGCCTGAAATCATTGGTGAATGACATGAACTTTGCGAGTTCAATTCCCTCAAACGCCGTTGATTTGATAACTTTGATGCCGTTGAACTTTTCCTGCAGAACGGAGTTCATATCGCCCATTTTGGTCTGGAAGCTATGGGCAAGGCCTTTGATATTTCGGCCCATAAAATTGATAACGTAAAAAATCGACAGGGAGGTTACAGATGCAAAAGCAGTCAGTTTCCAGCTGAGAGCGAGAAGAACTCCGATATAGACGAATATCGAAAAGGGGTTCTGCAGGAAATTGACAAAGGTGGAACTGATGCTGTTATTGACGTTTTCTACATCATTATTCACGTAGTTCATCAGGTTGCCAACCCTGTTTTTGTTGAAATAATCCAGATGCATTTCGATGATGCTGTGAAATACTTCGTCCCTGAGCTTTTTGGCTGTTTTGGTCTGTATCCTGAAAATAATTTGACCATTCAGGTAGATGAAAAAATTTTTGAGGGCAAATGCCAGAATCAGGAAGAAGCAGATTTTCAGAAGCGCCAGTTGTTTAGTTGGTGCTTCGAACATCCGCTGAAATTCAATCAGCGCCCAGTTTTTCAACTTTTCAGCACTGGTGGTATTTTTTGAGAGCTGAAGCGGTTGCTGTACAGGAGCGGATGATTTGGCAGCAGTGGCATGCTGGGCTGCAGGTGCTGATGAAAAGACTGCATTCAGCAGCGGGAGAATGGAGTAGATCGATACGACGCTGAACAATGAGGTCAAAACGCTGACAATAACCACCAGAATAATTTTACCCTTGGACGGGGCCATGTACCGCAGCATCCTCATCAATATTCCGAACTTCATAAGCACCCTGATCGTGTTGTGTTTATCTTGACCCTTAATATAGTGTATAAATAAGAATAATCAGTTTCTCGCCTCAGAACTGAGTACTTCTAACATATGGTGGAGTGCGGCTGTTACTTGATGGGGGTCGATATCGATGATGTCGGGTGTTGGGGATATGATGATATCCTGAATGGTGCTCAATGGGCCGAATTGGGTTCGATCAGCGAGGTATTTGCGATAAAGGGCGATGATTGGTGTATCGGAGCATGCCGCAATGTGGACAAGGGAAGTGTCGGGAGTGATGAGGATCTTGAGCTTTTTGACAATTTCGCCGACTTCATAGATGTTTTGTGTTGAGGGTGATCGCAGGACGTTGCTGTGCGGTTGTTCAAGCTTTCTTTTTTCTTCGAGTTCTTTGGGAGCTGAGAGAATAATAAAAGTTTCGTCAGTGAAACTCTTGATGAGTTGAGACCATTGCTCCAGGGTTCGGTGTCCGCCGATGTGGCCGGCACTGATGTTGATGCCTATAGATGTTCCCGGCTGGAGAGTTTTCAGAAATGAGGCAGTTTCAGTGCAAACCGGCATAGGGGGCAGGTATGGTCTGCATTGCCCCACTGTTGTTGAACCGATGGCACTCAGGAGAGAAAGATTTTTGACTGATTCATGGGTATTGGGTTCAAGAGTGATGAGCTGGTCAAAAAGTCCTTCATGATTTGGGTTGTAGTGGCCGATTTTGTGTCGGGCGCGGATGAGCAGTGAGTGAATGAGAAAATGGGTTGAAGGGTGGTCTTTAGGATTGAAGAGGAGATCAAACTTTTTTGAAAGGATCCCCTTGTAGTAGCGTTTCATGTTTCTTTTGGCATGATAGACCTCCGTGACGTTAGGGTCGGCACTGAAAAAGTTGAAGATGATCCGGCTGAAGGCGATGATGTATATTGACAGCTCAGGATACTCTATTCGCAGGCTGCCGATAAGAGGTGTAAGTAAGATGCAATCTCCATAGCATTCCCTTGCGAGAATGACGATGCTTTCGGGAGCACCATGAAGCATTGGTTTCGTCTGACCTCTTTTTCCGATTAACTGGAGGGTGCGTGCAAAGTTTTTTCGGAAGAGAGTGTGATCTTTTTTTTTCGCTGTCATGTTCCAGGATGAGACTTGATGTATTGTGTCGATTTTTCCAGGAGTAGCTCGTATTGGGTTACGACTGTCTGGAGTGCAAACTGTTCTTCGATAATTGTTCTTGCTTCTCTTCCGGCTTGTTTATAATCAGATTGTAAAAGCGTTACAACGCCATCGGCTAGTTCTTGACTGTTGTTCGGCTTGACAATCATACCTGATCTGTTATTGACGATTATGTCGGCCAGTCCGCTGCCGGATGTTGCTACTACCGGCTTGCCGGATGCCATGGATTCTAAAGCGCTCATTGACATGCCTTCCTCGGGTGACGGCATTATGGTTATATCAACACCGGCAAGGATTGCAGGGATATCGTTCATGAAACCGGTAAAAATCACTTTTTCGGACAGGTTGAGTTTTGTTGTCAGATTTTTAAGTTGTTGTTCAATACAACCAGTGCCGACGATAAAAAAAAGAATAGAGTTGATTTTTTGAATGATGTACGGGATGGCATTGATAAAACATTCCAGGCCTTTGTTATCGTCAAGCCGGCTTATGACTGCAGCTGCATATTGTTCAGGGTTTACCAGGTTGTTGTTTTGCTTTTGCATGCTGAACAGAAGGGTATCTATGCCGTCATAAATAACCGTTATTTTATCGTCAGGGATGTTGAAATCTTCTCTAAGTTCACGTTTGATTTTATCTGAAATGGCAATAATTCGGTCAACAAGTGCAGAGTAAAGAACTCTGTTGATGTATTTTTTGATTCCCTTTTTCCGGTACGGAACATTGCGCGTGAGAATGATCGTTCTTTTCGTTATTCTTCCGGCCAACGAAGCGATCCAGTAAAAATTGGGTGAACAGATATCTATAATATCAATCTTGTTCTTTATGATAAGCTGTATAAGTTTCGGGATGATAAGCAGGTTGATGTCTGATTTCGGGTTAATTATGCAGAAGGGAATGTTTTCTTCAGGGAGTCGGCTCGATAGGCCACTTTCCGGCAGACAGCATACAGTGACGCGATGGCCACGTTTTTTAAGTTCTTTACTGTATAACAGGATTCTGTTTGCTCCGCCCGACCAGTGCGGTGTTGCATCAAATATCAGGATGTTCATTGAGAGAACATGATTGTTGTATAGTTAAAAACGATAAAGTATCACATTCTCAGAAATTCATTGTAACGGATATATCCAATCAATGCAGGTAATTTCTTCTTTTGATCCTTTTGCAGCAAGGCGCCTCACCTTTATTGCCAATACATTGTTTTTGATAGGCATTATGGTGCTTTATCCGCTTGCCGGTGCCCTGCTGTTTTCTTTTGTTAACGCGGGGGTTTCTTTATCCCATGTTGACAGAACCATGCTTCCCTCCATGCGCATTATTCAGGCTTGCGGACAGATTCTTGTTCTTGCTGTGCCCGTTATCCTGCTTGCTGCCAGGCATACGGGCAGGAAAAATCCATTTTCTCTGGAAAGTCTTGCTTTTTTAGGGATACGCAGAGATTTCAATCTTGGTGCTGCCGGCTTGGCAGTTGGTGGCATTTTTCTTCTGCAGCCGTTGTTGTATACCATTAATGCATTGCAGGATTTGTATCTCTGGCCTGCTCTTGGAACTGCCGGGACGGAAGTTGTCCGGCAGCGTGATCTGATGGACTCCTTTATCAGTGAGCTAGCCTTGGTGCGTTCGGTTCCGGAATTTATTTCAGTAGCTGTTGTTCTTGCTGTTATTCCTGCAGTTTGTGAGGAGTTGCTTTTCAGGGGTTATATTCAGCAGAATTACAGCAGGTCTATGGGGTCGAGTGGGGCAGTCCTTTTGACAGGGTGCGTGTTTGCTTTTTTTCATATGAGTGCGGCAAATCTCGTTCCTCTGGTTTTGCTGGGGTGGTATATTGGCTATATTTACAGTAAAACAGGGAATTTGGCTGTGCCTTTTTTTGTTCATTTTGTTAATAATTTTGTTGCTCTTCTTCTCCTTTTATTGACAGCAAGCGGGAATTTGCCAAGTCAGGTTCATCCGGAATTTTTGCTTGAAGCATTGTGGTGGTGGCTGTTTGTCGGGGGTAGTTTGTTACTGTTTGTCATGGTTGTCTGGCGGTTTTCTGCTGATCAGTTTTTCAACAATGGATAATGGGTAAGCTTTTAAGCGTTAATTTATTGCAGAGGGTCATAGTGGCTCTTGTGGGCATTCCCGTTCTGCTTTGTCTGATCAAGGCGGGTGGGGTTTGGTTTTTTTGCTTTTTTTCACTGTTGGCACTGTTGGCTGTTTTTGAGTTTCATCGTCTGGCACTGCATAAGGCTCAGCCCCCGGCTCTCTGGATTGTTCTCATGATAACGCTGCTTTTCCAGGTTAATTTTTATAGACATTTTGCTGAGGTATGGGAGCTGTTGCTGGTTGTTGTGCTCGCACTTCTGGTTATGGAGCTGTTTTTGAAAGATGGTTCTCCACTGCTTAATCTTGGGGCGATTTTTCCCGGCCTGCTTTACGTTAATCTTTCTTTTGGTTCCCTGTTGAGACTTCGTCTCGGAGAGGCTGGTGGAAATGGGGAACTTATGGTTTTTCTGATGTTTTTTTGTGTCTGGTCAGCTGATATTTTTGCGTATTTCGGAGGGAGTACGTTAGGTGGACGTTTTATCCATCGGAAATTGTTTGAGCGCCTGAGCCCTCATAAAACATGGGAGGGTTTTTTGAGCGGGCTGGTCGGAAGTGTTTCGGCGTCGATGATGTATGGGAGTTTTGTTCCGCAGTTGCCGTTAAAGAGAGCGTTGTTGACAGGATTGTTGATTGGCCTGGCAAGTCCTGCTGGGGATTTAATAGAATCGATGTTTAAAAGGGATGCGGGTGTGAAGGATTCTTCAGGTTTGATCCCCGGACATGGCGGTGTGCTTGATCGTTTTGATACTATCATGTTTATATCGCCATTTATCTATTTTATTACGTTGTATTTCTAAGCTGACAGAGAGGATTTGCCCGCTGGTGGTATGGATAAATGTTTTTTTATATTACCCGTTGAAACGGGCAGGAGTATTAACCGCAAAAGGTTGAAATAATGAAAATTGAAGGTCTTCTTTCCGAAAAATATATCGCGTTGAATCTTGAACTGGCTCTGAAAAGTCAGGTCATTGAAAAAATGCTTTCACTTATAGCCGATCATGCTGGAGTTAATGATATCAGCAAGCTTCGGGAGGATGTATTGAAGCGAGAACAGGAGATGTCGACAGGTATTGGCAAGAGTATAGCTCTTCCACATGCCAAAACTGATGGAGTTACCGAGCCTGTGATGGCTTTTGCTACGCTCCGCAATGAGATGAATTTTGATTCCATTGATCAGGAACCTGTTCGCCTTGTTTTTCTGCTTGCAACGCCGGAGGAGATGCTTGCGGAGCATTTGAAGCTTCTTGGCCGTATTACCAAACTGGCAGGTCGGGAAGATTTTCGTCAGAGTCTTCTTCTTTCAACTTCACCTGCCGCAGTGCTTGAGCTTTTCAGGGAATGGGAAAAGGATTTTCCGCAGATATAATTTAGAAGTTACCATACAGAAGGATTGTTATTGTATGTCGCAGTATCAGGCTGTCAAGGGCACGAGGGATATTTTCCCGGAAGAGGCTGCTCAATGGAAATATGTTGAAGGAGTTGTGCATTTTCTTGCATCTCTTTACGGGTTCAGTGAGATTCGTACGCCGGTTTTTGAGTATACTGAACTTTTTCAGAGAGGGATAGGTTCGACGACGGATATTGTTGGAAAGGAGATGTTTACGTTTCAGCCTGATCCTAAAGGGCGTTCACTGACTCTGCGTCCTGAAATGACTGCAGGTGTTATGCGGGCGGTGCTTCAGAACAATCTGCTTGCTTCGGCTCCTGTGCAAAAGCTTTATTATATCAGTGAGTTGTTTCGCAAGGAGAGGCCTCAGGCAGGCAGGCAGCGTCAGTTTTCCCAGTTCGGAGCGGAGCTGATTGGCGTCTCTTCGCCTGCAGCTGTTGCTGAGGTTATGACCCTCATGATGCAGGTTTTTGAGTCGCTTGGTCTTCATGGTTTGAAGCTGAGAGTGAATACTCTTGGCGACACCCAGGACCGGCTTCGATACAGGGAAGCTTTGCAGGGTTATTTTGCGCCTTATCACAATGAGCTTGACGAGGCGTCCAGGGAGAGGCTCGAAAAAAATCCGCTGAGGATTCTTGATTCAAAAAATCCTGCCGTACGGGACATTGTTGCAGAGGCTCCAAGGTTGTATGATTATCTCAAGGAAGCTGCTGTCCAGGATTTTGAGAAGGTGCTTTTTTACCTTGGAGAACGCGGTATAGCTTATGAAATTGATCACAGGCTTGTCCGGGGGCTTGATTATTATTGTCACACTGCTTTTGAAGTGACCAGTTCAGAGCTCGGCGCACAGGATGCCATCGGTGGAGGCGGGCGATATGATGGTCTGGCCAGGGAGTTTGGCAGCTCTTCGGATGTGCCGGCTTCAGGGTTTGCTGTGGGTATGGAGAGGCTTTTGATAACCATGGAAAAACAGGGGCTTTTTGCAGCACTTACTCCTTGCGGTCCGCTTGTTTATGTTGTTGTGCAGAGTCAGGAACTTGGAGATCATGGGTTGCAGATTGCTTACCGGTTGCGCAAGGCTGGTATTATGACGGAGATAGATTTGGCCGGAAGGAGCATGAAGGCGCAGATGAGGGAGGCAAACAGGATAAGGGCCTCTTATGCACTTTTTATTGGTTCAACTGAAGTTGATACAGGGTTGTATGCATTGAAGAATCTTGTTACTTCTGAACAGACGTCACTTTCACTGGAGGCGGTGCTTGAAATTCTTCGGGAACCGGCTGCTAAGGAGTTGCTTGACTTATGACTCTGACACGGCATAAGGTGATGCTCTATGGAAAAAAAGAGTGTTGTTTGTGTGATGAGGCGATGGAGGTGCTGTTGAAGGTTGCTGCTGTTGTTTCGTTCGATCTTGAAAAAATAGATATTTCCGATAACCCTGAACTGCTTGCTGAGTTCGGGCTTAAAATTCCGGTTGTTTTTATAGATGGGGTTAAGGTATTTAAGTATCGGGTGAATGAGAGCCGACTGCTTGCGTTGCTGAGTGCTGAGGATGAAGAGAGTAGGCAGTAGGGAGAAAACTCCAACGAGGGGGCATTCGTAACGTATAGTTACCCGACAAACCCTTACCACTCAGCTCTTTCTTCCCCCTCTACCCTGCCAACTGCCGACTGCCAACTATCAAGAAGGATTAAAGCGATGTTGAGATTTATTTTTTTTGTTATTGTATTTTTTTTGGTCATGCGTGTGGTTTTGCGTGTGTTGAAGTTTGGTTTGCGTTTTTTCATTATGGGTAACAGTAAACGTTCTCAGGGTTCACCGGCATCTTTTTCTTCCGGAAAAAGTATTCAGGAGGCTGATTATGAAGTGATTGAAAGCAATCTCAACGATAATGAGCGGAAGGTGGGGAAATAAGGTTTTTTGCTGTTGAAAGGTTTTTTTGTACATTAGTCTACTTGATTTGACGACGGTTGGCATTATCTTATCTGAGAGTGGGGATTCCCCACTTTTTTGTTTTCTAAAAAAAGTTTGTTTGAGGTTTTCATGCAGGAGCGCGTCAGAAATTGTGTTTTCCAGATTATTGCTGATTCAGTCGGAACTCGGGGTGAAGGTGCTTATTTTATTGATGTTAAGGTTAAAGGTTCTCTGAAGAGCCGGAAAATTGAGATTCTGGTTGATGCTGATGATGGTATCCGCATTCATCAGTGTGCCTATCTCAGCAGAAGGATTCGGGAGCGATTTGAGGGTGATGATGAGCTTCTTGATCTGATTGGGGAGAATTTTGATCTTGTTGTCTCTTCTCCCGGTCTTGGTGAGCCGATCATACTGCCCCGACAGTATTTACGGCATGTCGGAAAATTTATGAGGGTTACTTTTACCGATGCAAACGGCGATCAGATAGAGTTGAATGGTCATCTTCTGGATGTATCGCTTTCAGAAGATGAGAGGTCATGGATTGTCATGATGCCGGAAAAAAATAAAAAGAAGGGGCATCAGCCGATTATTGAAGAAATCAGAGTTTATCTCGATCAGGTCGTTCGTGCGGTTCCTGATGCGGAGATATAGAGCAGAGATACTGGTTAGTAAATTTTCTTTTCAACATGCACAATAAAGAGAGAGATGGCCAAAAAGAAGATAAAAGATGAGGGTCAGGACAGGAGGTTGCAGATTTCAAGTGCTTTTGGTGAAATCGAGCAGTCCAAAATCTTTCTGGATAAGCGAACGGAAAGTGCGGCTGTCAAAATGGATATTGCCGATCTTCTCAAGGATATTATCCAGAAGCAGCTCAGGAAGGATTACGATCCTGAAGTTGAATCCAACATTTTCATCAACCCCGAACGCGGGGACTTTGAGGTCTATATTCTGAAAAAGATTGTCAAAGAAATAGACATTGAAAGTATTGAAATCACGCTTGATGAGGTTAGAAAAATTGACGACTCCCTTGAAATTGGTGATACTTATGAAGAGGGACCGATCAAGCTTGAAGATTATTTGAGCCGTAAATCCATACAGATTATCAAACAGTCTGTACAGAAAAAAGTCCGTGATCTTGAGCGTCTTGTCGTTTATGAAGAGTGTCTTGAAAAAGTCGGTGAAATAGTTGCTGGTGAGGTATACCAGATTCGCGCCAATGAGGTTATTTTTACCTATAACACGTCGAAGGATCATCGTGTTGAGCTTGTTTTGCCGAAGGCGGAGATGATGAAAAAGGATAATCCCCGACGTACGCCGAGAATGAAACTGTATGTCAAGCGTATTGAGCGCGAAAAAGCGAAAGTCAGGCTTGAAGATGGCAGTATGATTGAGCGGGAGAAAGCTGATGGTGGTATGAAAGTTATTGTTTCGAGAGTTGATGACAGGTTTTTGTATAAACTTTTTGAACATGAGGTTCCTGAAATTCTGGATGGTCTCATTGTCATCAAGGCGATTGCAAGGGTGCCGGGTGAACGGGCAAAGGTTGCTGTTGAATCCACCAGTGCAAGGATTGATCCGGTTGGTGCGACCGTCGGATATCGGGGCAAGCGTATTCAGAGTATTGTCAAGGAGCTGAATAACGAAAATATCGATGTTATCTATTATGCTGATGAGCCGGAGATATATATTTCAAGAGCAATGCAGCCGGCGAAAATTGATCCTCTGACGGTTCATGCTGATGTAAAAACCCGGAAAGCACGGGTGATGCTCAAGCCTGATCAGATCAAGTATGCCATCGGGAAAAATGGCAATAATATCCATCTTGCTGAAAAACTTACTGGCTATGAGATCGATGTTTATCGTGATGTTATTGACAAGTCGATGGAGGATCCAACGGACATTGATATTATCGAGTTTCGTGATGAGTTTGGTGATGATATGATTTACCAGCTTCTGGATAGTGGCTTTGATACGGCTAAAAAAGTCCTGAAAGCAGGAGTGGATGAGATAGAGCAGGCGCTTCTCGGGCCCGCTAAACCGGAAGAGCAGACAATTTTTGGTAAAACGTTTAAAACTGGCGTGAAACCGAGAGAACGAAAAGTTACCGAAGAAGAGAAGCGCTATTGGAAGAAGATTGCCGAAAATATCTATAAAACCATTAAAGAACAGTTTACCGAATCGGATTTGCAGGGTCTTTTTGATGACGATGCTGAACCGGAGAAGGATGATGTGGCAGTGGATGAATCATGAACACTGTCATGTGACGGAACATTGGATAAAGAGTTAAGAGTTTTAAAATCCAGAGGAGGATGTAATGGCCCTTGAGGACATGGAAAAAAAGTACCGAATAAGTGATATTGCAAGAGAACTGCAGGTGAGTCCGCAGGATGTATTACTTTTTGTCAAAAGGGAAGGGGGCAAAGTAGCCTCTACATCCTCTATGGTAAGTGAAGAGATGCACACCAGAATATTTGGTCATTTCAGCGTTGAAAAGAAAATGGTCGATGAGACCAAAAAAATAAGAGAGGAAAAAGAGAAACGCTTATCAAGGCTTGAGGAGCAGTCAAGAAAAACCTATGAGAAAGAGAAGCATCTCAGCGAAACGCTCAGTCCTTCCCCAACCCCTGCAGTTGTGGTTGCCGAAGAGAAAAAAGAGCCTGTTCATGATGTAGCTGCTGCGCAAGTCCTGGATCTTGTTCAAGAGCCGGAAGTCTCAATCTCCGAAGTTCTTGAGGATACTGATGATGCTGATGATGCTGAACTTCCCGAATCTGAGTCTCAGAATGAGGAGCCATCGGTCAACGAGCATCTGGTTTCTTTTGACATTCCGCAGATGATGGGAGGTCTTACCGTTATTGGCACACTAGATATCCATGCCGGAAGGAACAAGAAAAACCGTAAAAAGAATTTCAAGGAGCAGGCAGCTGCTTTGAAAGATGAGTTTGTACCGAAGGCAATTGAGGATGTTCATGTTGAAGAGAAGGTGGTCGCAGCTAAAAAGCCGGCCAAGGTGGTCAGTGATGTCAAACCAAAGCAGGTAGTGGCCGGGGACAGTTCCGGCATGAAAAAGAAAAAAGGCAAGAAGAAAAAGAAGCCTGAGATTGATGACAAGGTCATTTCAGCGAATATACAAAAAACGATCAGTGGTATTGAAGAGCGCAGCAGTATAGGTTCACGCCAGAAATTCCGCAAGATGCGCAGAACAGAGCGGGAGCGCGAGCATGAAGAGGATGAGGCTTTTCGTGAATCTCAGCGTATGGTTGTCAGGGTTACCGAGTATGCATCACCGCATGAACTTGCGGAACTTATGGGGATTACTGCCAAGGAGATCATCCAGAAGTGTTTTGCTCTTGGCAAGTTTGTAACCATCAATCAGCGGCTTGACAAGGAGTCTATTGAGCTGATAGCTCTTGAGTTTGGCTTTGAGGCGGAGTTTATTTCTGAGGTTGAGGCAACTGCGGTTGTAGTTGAAGAGGATGTGGAAGCCGATTTGCAGACTCGCCCTCCGGTTGTTACCATCATGGGACATGTCGATCACGGAAAGACTTCGCTGCTCGATTATATCCGCAACAGTAAAGTTGTTGCCGGTGAATCCGGTGGTATTACCCAGCATATTGGTGCTTATGAAGTATCGGTGGAAGGTGGCAGGAAAATCACGTTTCTTGATACACCCGGTCATGAAGCGTTTACCGCCATGCGGGCCAGGGGCGCACAGGTGACTGATATTGTTATACTTGTGGTTGCGGCTGATGACAGTGTTATGCCTCAGACTATCGAGGCAATTAACCATGCCAAGGCCGCCGGAGTACCGATTGTTGTAGCTCTTAATAAAATTGACAAGGCCGAAGCTAATCCTGAGAAAATTAAAACCCAGCTTTCCGAAGCAGGAGTGCTTGTTGAAGAGTGGGGCGGAACCTATCAGTGTCAGGAGATTTCGGCCAAGAAAGGTATCGGTATAGCCGAGCTTATGGAGAAAGTGTTGACCGAAGCTGAAATGCGGGAACTGAGGGGGAACTACTCTCCAGAGATCAATGCAAGTGGTATTATTGTTGAATCTGAACTCGATAAGGGAAAAGGTGTTATCTCAACAGTTCTCGTCCAGCGTGGAATACTTAAGGTAGGCGATCCTTTTGTTGCCGGTAATACTATGGGTAAGGTTCGTGCCCTTATGGATGAGAGAGGCAAGAGAATTCTTTTTGCAAACCCGTCACAGCCGGTCAGGGTGCTTGGATTTGAGGATCTTCCGCAGTCAGGCGATGCCTTGACGGTTATGTCGACTGACAGGGAGGCCCGTGATTTGGCGCAGAAGCGGCAGGTTATTCGGCGTGAGCATGATTTCCGTCGCAGTACTCGTGTCAAGCTTGACAGTATAGCACGTCAGATCAAGGAAGGCTTGATGAAAGAGCTGAGTGTCATTATAAAGGCTGATACCGATGGGTCGATTCAGGCGCTGGCTGATGGACTGATGAAAATTCAGAACGATGAGGTCAAGGTGCAGATTATTCATCAGGGTGTTGGGCAGATCACTGAAACTGACGTTCTGCTCGCTGCGGCTTCGGATGCCATTATTATAGGCTTCAGGGTGCGGCCGAATGTCAACGCCAAAAAACTGGCCGAAAAGGAAGATCTTGATGTCCGCTTTTACAGTGTTATTTACCATGTGCTTGAAGATGTTGAAAAAGCGCTTGAAGGCATGCTCTCTCCGGAACTCCATGAAGAGAGTCTTGGTTCTCTTGAGGTCCGTCAGATATTTAAAGTTCCTAAAATCGGTAATGTCGGTGGATGTTATGTGCTTGAAGGGAAAATTTTCCGTGATTCGAAGGTACGTCTGCTCCGGGATGGTGTTCAGATCTACGAAGGAAATCTTGCTGCGCTCAGGCGCTTCAAGGATGATGCCAAGGAGGTCGATGCTGGTTATGAGTGTGGCATGAGCCTCAAGAATTATGATGACATCAAGGTTGGTGATATTGTCGAGGCCTATAAGATCGTTGAGAAAAAAAGAAAACTTTGAACAGTTTATTGTTGATTTATGTCGATACGGACAGATAGAGTTGCTTCCCTTCTGCAGCATGAACTTGGGGCAATCCTTCAGAAGGAGCTCCCTCGTGGAGGTCCGATTGTTACCATTGTTGAAGTCAAGGTTACCGGTGATTTAAGCATAGCCAGGGTCTATGTTTCTATTATCGGTACAGATAAAGACCAGGAAACCGCAATTGCATTTTTGCGGGATGAAACAAAAAGTATAAGAATGATTCTTTCATCGAAGATCCGGCATCAATTCAGACGTATTCCTGAACTTGAATTTCATGAGGATCACATGTATGAGCGTGCCAGCAGGATTGAACAGCTTTTGAATGGAGTGAGAAAGGGCAGTGTTGAGGAAAATTGACTGACATAACCGACAGTATCATTCATGATGAGGGTGATTTTCTTCTGATTGACAAGCCTTTTGACTGGACATCGTTTGATGTGGTAGCAAAAATCAGAAATACTTTCAAGAGTGCTGGTTTAAAGCGCAAGGTGGGTCATTGCGGGACTCTCGATCCAAAGGCCACAGGTCTGCTTATTCTGGCTACGGGTAGAAAAACCAAAGAAATTGCCGCTCTTGAAGTGCTTGACAAGGTTTACGAAGGGGCAATAAAGCTTGGCGTCGTGACGGCAAGCCATGATATTGAAACCTCTGAGTTTGGTCATTGCAGCGTAGATCATCTGACGGAGATGCAGATCACCTCTCTGGCATCCGGATTTGAGGGAACACACCAGCAGCAGCCGCCCATGCATTCGGCTGCCTGGCACAATGGAAAAAGGCTCTATGCTCATGCCCGTAAAGGAGTTGTCATCAAGGATCGAAAAACAAAAGAGATTGTTATTCACCGTTTTGAAGTTACCCGCATAGAGCTCCCGATGGTTTATTTTTTGCTTCATGTCTCCAAAGGCGCTTATATCAGGGTAATTGCCCATGAGTTCGGTGCTGCGCTTGGCGTAGGTGGATATCTGGCATCTCTTCGGCGTCTCTCTATCGGTAATTACCATTTGAGCTCATCGAACACCGTCTTGGAGACCATAGAAGCAATTCTTCATCAGGCATCAACCACCCATGAGGGTGAAGGGAGATAATAAAGAGGTATGCGTATTGTTGAATATGACAATGACCTTGTTTGCAACTATGGTTTCCGCTCTCCTGTTGATCTGTCATGCACCCCTTCTGCAGTAACAGTAGGTTCTTATGATGGAGTGCACACAGGGCACCGCCAGATTATAGCCAGAATGGCGGCTATAGCCCGATCACGCTATCTCAGAAGCGTGGTTGTTACCTTTGAGCCCCATCCAAGAAAAGTACTCAAGGGGGCGGTTTCAGGACCGCTTGGACTCCTGACCACTTTTGAAGAAAAAATAGATCTTCTTGCCAGGGAAACAATCGATCTTCTTTTCGTTATCCGTTTTACTCCTGATTTTGCATCACGCACCTCCGATGATTTTATCAGGAATGTTCTGGTCAAGCTGCTGGGTGCCAGAACCATCATCATCGGTTATGATCATGCGTTCGGTCGTGACAGGAGCGGGAGCCGGAGAACCCTGGATTATTTGGGACTTGAGCTTGGATTTGATGTGGAGGTTGTCGAGGAGATACTTATGGGCAAGGAACATTTTTCGAGCACAAGGATAAGGAGGCTGCTTGAAGTCGGAAAAATTGAAGAGGCCAATGCATTTCTCGGCTATCCCTATATGATCAGTGGAAGGGTGGTGGATGGGGAGAAGCGCGGACGAAATATCGGATTTCCTACAGTCAATTTGAAGCTGTCCGATACGGACAAGCTGTTGCCTCGTCCGGGTGTCTACCATGCTCAGACTGAGGTTAATGGCAGGCTCTATAACGCAATGATGAATGTCGGGGTACGTCCTACAGTCTCTTCAGAAGGGATGACAACAGTGGAGGCTCATATTCTTGGATATAACGGCGACCTGTATGGAGCAACCCTGAGGTTCACCCTGCACAGGTTCATCAGGGAGGAACAGAAATTTTCGTCTTTGGAAGAGCTGAAAATGCAGCTCGAAAAAGATAAAAAAACGGTGGAGTTGTATTGTTAAATAATATTATATTACAGATCAACCGATTTAATATAACAAACGAAGATATATGAGTCTGACAAAAGAATTCAAAGCAGAAGTCATCTCACAGTTTGGCGTTTCTGAGAAGAATACCGGAAAATCCGAGGTTCAGGTTGCTTTATACACCCGCCGGATAACCGACCTTACCGGTCATCTTCAGCTGCATCCCAAGGACAGGCACTCCCGTCGCGGATTGCTTATGCTTGTTGCCAAGCGAAAGAAAATGCTGAACTACCTGAAAAATATCGATATCGATCGTTATCGTAAAGTGATCGGTGAACTTGATCTTCGCAAATAAGAGCGTCGAAGAGAGCGGTATCTTTTTTACAAACAGAAGCAGCAGGGGATACTATGTTGGAAAGCATGACCGGATACGGCAGCGCAGAGTCAGTTGAAAGCGGTGTAAAGATTCTTGCTGAGTTGCGTTCTGTTAACAACAGGTTTGCTGAGATCAGTGTCAAACTTCCCCGTCAGCTTCTCTCTTATGAGCTTGAGGTGCGTGAAATGATACGGGCACATTTTCAGAGAGGTAAGATCTCTGCTTTTGTTCAGATTCAGCTTGGTGAGGAACAGCCAATCTCTCTGGTTATCAATGTTGCTAAGGTAAAAGCATATAAAAGCCTGCTTGATACCCTCAATAAAGAAGCTGAGCTTGATGCTCCTCTTCACCTTGAGCATCTGCTCCGGTTTCCTGAAATATTCGATAATGGAACTGCATCGCTCGACAGTTCTGAGAAGCTGTGGCCCTCTGTCAAAAAACTTCTGCAGGAAGCTATTGACCGCCTCAAAGGAATGCGTCGCAGGGAGGGAGAAGAGCTATCCATTGATTTTAGCGCAAGAATAGCCGAAATTGAAAAAATTCTTGCAATTGTCACCTCTCTTGCGGCTGAAAATCTTGAGACTGTAAGGAAAAGGCTTGCTGCAAAGGTCGAGGCTGTTGCGGGCAAGGATTTGGTTTACAGCCGTGACCGTCTTGAAATGGAGCTGGTACTCGCGGCTGACAAACTTGATATTACTGAAGAGCTGACCCGATTTGCCAGTCATAACAAGTTTTTTATCGAGGAACTGAAAAACGATGAAAGCGGTACCGGCAGGAAACTGAATTTTCTTCTTCAGGAGCAGTTGCGCGAAGCTAATACCATAGCATCAAAATCGCAGAATGCCGAAATTTCCCAGAAAATTGTACAGATCAAGGAAGATCTTGAAAAAATCAGGGAACAGCTGCAAAATATAGAGTAATTGTAATGGTTGAAGAGCGGAAACAGCGGGGAAAACTGATTGTCTTTTCAGCTCCGTCAGGTACCGGTAAATCCACAATAGCCAAACTGGTACTTGAGAGAATACCGAACATGAGATTTTCGGTGTCAGCCACAACAAGGCAGAAAAGAGCAGGAGAGGCTGAAGGCCTCACCTATTATTTTCTCAGTAAAGAAGCATTTGAAGAAAAGATCTGTAACGGTGGCTTTATTGAGCATGAGTATTTTTTTGGAAACCATTACGGTACTCTGCTTGATAAAACCTATGAAGTGATCGATTCAGGCACCAATATGCTGCTTGATCTTGATGTCAAGGGTGCATTGAATCTCAAAAGGATTTTTCCTGATAATTCATTATTAGTGTTTATAAAGCCTCCCGGTATGGATGTTTTAAAACAGAGGCTTCAAGGGCGGGAGAGTGAAGATGAAGAGAGTCTGAATGCTCGTATGGAAAGGGCAAGGCTTGAGCTGGGCTACTCAGACCGGTTTGATCAGGTAATCGTCAATGATGATCTTGAGACGGCGGTTGAGGCTGTTACAGCGATAATTACCAAATTTCTATCAAACACGTAAAATAACGTCAAATGTCGGTTAAACCCGTTGACCTTAATCAGTTGAGAAGTGCGCACTCGAATTTATATGAGACGGTGGTCGCTATTTCCAAAAAAGCAAAAAGACTGCATGATGAAGAGCGTGCGGAACTTGAAGACAAGCTTCTCCCTTATAAAGAAATGATACGCAATCCAAGCAGCGAATCTGAATCGGACAAGATATTTCCTGAACAGATAGCGATAAGCCTTGAATTTGAATGCCGTGAAAAATCATCGCATAAAGCTGTTGCTGATTATTTTGCGCATAAATACGATTATACAATAGAAAAACCTGTCGAAAAAAAGATAGTCCCAACTGAAGAAGATGATGAAACTGACGGGGATTAATCAGATTACCCTTCGTGTCAATGACTTGCGTCTTGCCGAGGAATTTTACGGTGGTGTTCTTGGCATCAAGCTTGATCACAGGGTGGGTGCCAATATTTCCTATCTGCGTCTTAACTCGGATATGCTGGTGCTTGTGAAGGCTGAAACCCCCGGTTCTCTCCAGGCAAGGGATATCAGGGTTGATCATTTTGGATTCAGACTTTCTTCAGATGCAGAAGTTGATGCGGCGGTTCACTATCTGGAAGAAAGAGGAGTCCATATTGTTACCCGACCGACTCATCGTCGGGAAGGACGAGCTTTCTTTGTCATGGATCCTGATGGCAATCTTGTAGAGTTTTATTCCATGCATGATACCGGCATACAGAACGACAGCGAGGATATTGATCTTTCCTCTCCGAATGTTCATGCTCTACCAACCCGGAAGAAAATGGTGGATGAGATGGAGTCCAAAAAAACCCGTCGTTCCAGGAAATAATTGCAGTTCAGTAATCGTTTTAAGAGCGAAAAAGAAAGTAATCCATATTTCAATAACGCACTTGAAGAACTCTTGCTGCTTCCTATTCTTGTTTTTGACGACCAGCCTGCAGTAAGGTCTTTTGTTTCCTTGGCGCGCAAAAAAAATATCGATCTCTCTGATCTTTTAATAGCCCTTGATACTCTCTTTTCCGGTTGTGACAGAGTGTTAACTTTTGATAAAAGAGCGGCTGAATCAGATTTATTCACTCTCCTTGAAAAACAGGATTCTTAAAGAATAAATTAAACTTCTAGAGGTACCACGGTATTTTAGGACAGGCTTTTGACTCTCTTCTTTCTTTTATGTGTCGTGCCGTATGTACTCCTGCATCAGCCGTTCTGCTTCTTTAAGCTGTTCAGGGGTGTTGATGCCGATTATTTCGTTTGGATTGTCTGTTTTAAAAGCGCATACACGCTTGCCGCTCTGGAAACAGATACTGAAGACATCGGTCAGATAGTATTCGTTCTGAGCATTGTCTGTAGTGATTTCTGCAAGAGCTTCGAAAAGTATCCGTGCATTGAACACGTAAATACCGGAATTTATTTCCCGGACGAGAAGTTCTTTTGCGGAAGCATCCTTTTGTTCCACAATTTTAAGGACGGTGTCACTGTCGTTCAGTCGAATAACTCTTCCGTATCCAGTCGGATCATCCATATCTGCGGTCAGAACAGTTGCCGCAGCATTTCTTGAATGGTGAAATGCAATGAGATTCTGCAAAGTCAGGGCATTGACCAATGGGGCATCTCCGGAGAGGATGAGCACCTCTCCTTCAAAATTGCCGAGCTGATTTTCTGCCTGCATGACGGCATGGCCGGTTCCCAGCTGCGGCTCCTGCAGTGCTGTGCTCAACCGGTACCTTGCAGTTGCAGCTTTTACCAGTTCTGACTGGTGTCCGATTATAAGGATAACTTTTTGTGGCTCGAGAGCGTATGATGTATCAAGAACATAGTCGATAAGAGGACGTCCGTTTGCCTTGTGCAGCACCTTTGGGAGGTCTGAAAGCATTCGAGTGCCTTTGCCGGCAGCCATAACGATTATTGCAAGTGCCATTGATTGTTTAAAAGTGGGGGTGTTGTGGAATTACTGTAACTGTTCACCTTGTTCACCGACACGGTGTCGACTTTTCGGATTGTTTTTTTTATCGACAATAAGAACCATCGGCTTATGGATGCGTGCTTCTGCAGGGTCCATGGTGGCAAAGGTCATGATAATGATTTCATCACCGACAAGGGCGCATCGGGCGGCTGCGCCATTGAGCTGAATTTCCCTGGAGCCATGAGCTCCCTTGATAATGTAGGTTTCAAATCGCTCCCCATTATTGTTGTTGACAACAAGCACTTTTTCATTGGGAATCATATCAACCATTTCAAGAAGCTCATTGTCAATGGTAATGCTGCCTTCATATTCTAGGTCGCCGCTGGTAACGATAGCGTTGTGAATTTTTGATTTTAAAACATGTAATTTCATGAACAGACAGACTTCAGAATTATTTTATAAATGCGTTTCCGCTTCCCCGGAATATCCGGTATTTTTTTAAGGATTGATCACTCTCAAAACCCTGGCCAGTGATGGTTTGATCCGGTTTGATAATGGTGACAAACCTGTCTGAACGAATCATTTTATCTTTGCTTGTCCTTTTGACATACTCTGTTTTTATGACCGTTGAACCACCGGAAGTAATAACAACATCTCCTTGAGCTTCAATATCCTGATTATCGTGAATAACAGCCTTATCGGCAGTTATGGTTGTTGAAGGATTGCCAGTGATGTCAAAGAGAGTAACGTTGATTCCATGATCAAGATGATGCTCGTTCCCGCTGGTAGTTCTGTATGCCTCTCCGTGTCCGGCTTCAATTATTCCTCGTTTTACACCGGATTCAGTAATGGCAAGGCGGATAGTCCAGCTTTCCTGTACGGGATGGCTGATGCCGATAAAGTCTGTTTCGGGAGAACGGCGCTCCTTATGCGGATCGCCGCATCCCGATGCCATGATAACGATAACATTCAGAAAAAGAACAGCAGCTCTTTTCAAAACAGGAGATAATTACTTGATATTCAAATGGTTCAACACCTTGAAAGTTAGATCGTGTTCAGGTGTTACATAGACTGCAGCACTTTTCTCAATAACAAGGGTGATTCCTTCATTTTTTGCAATTGATTCAATAGCTGACAATACTTTCTGGCGAATCGGTATTAAAAGCTCCTGCTGTTTCTTTTCCATAATACTTCCACGTCCGAATTTTTCCTGCTGGTATTTTTCAAGTGCCTGTCCCTTCAGGTTCAGCTCCTTTTCTTTCTGGTCTCTTGCTGCTTTTGACAAGGAAGCCGCTTGCTGGCGGTAAGCTGCAACTGATTTCTGATAGTCCTGGGTCAAACGGTCAAGCTCTTTCTGGAGAGGTGCAGCGGTTGATTGTAATGTGGCTTCTGCCTGTTTTGTTTCTGGCAGCTGCTGCAGAATTTTGCCGGAATCAACAACGCCTACTTTTCCACTTTCCTGTGCAGCAAAAGAACGGGGAGCAACCAGCACCAGGCTAAGGGCAACTGCCATAATGATACGGCGGGACATTGTCATAAATCTTTTTGAATGCTTCATCAATATTACATGGTTAAGGTTATCATTTTACTATCACGATATCGTATAATGCTGAAGTGCTCGCAATTATACAATCAAAGGTAAGAATTCCCAGTTAAAAAACTATAAAAAGCTGAAACCCCTTCATATCATAAAGGCTATGAGTGGTTAACATGTTCTGAAAATAGAAGATAAATTCAGAAAGTTTTTTTTTGAAAGAACTGTCCAGGTTGCTGCACTATGGCAGTTTTCATTTCCAGTTCAAAAAGGTGTACCAGAAGTGAGGATATATCAATGGTGGTCGTGGATGCAAGTGCATCAATATGAATGGGTTCTGTGCCCATACTCTGCAAGATGGACAGTTCCTCAGAGGTAAGGTTGGTTAGAGGCATGTTTTCATTCCGATCCTTTTTTGGTGAATGACTTTTTATGAATCGATTGCCAAGTTCGGTTATGATATCCTCCCCATTCATGACTGCTTTTGCCAGCCCTTGCTGTATAAGCCTGTTGGTTCCCCTTGATGTTCGGGAAAAAATGCTGCCGGGTACTGCAAAAACTTCACGATTCTGCTCAAGAGCCGCAGCGGCTGTGATAAGTGATCCACCTTTCAGATCCGATTCCACGACAATGGTTCCGGCAGATATTCCGGATATAATACGATTCCGTTTAGGGAATTTTCCCGGAGAGAGATCTGAACCAAGCCACTCTTCTGAAATGAGCGCTCCATGTTCAATGATTTTTGGCCAGAGTTTTCCTTTAGGGTCGGTATAGATGGTATCTACGCCGCTTGCTAGAACAGCAACAGTCTGGCCCCCGCATTCCAGAGCTGCGGCATGTGCTGCCATATCGATGCCATAAGCCATTCCGCTGTTGATGCTGATTGAGTTGTTGACCAGTTCACGGCAAAGCAGTTCCGTGCTTTGCCGGCCATAGAGCGATGCATGTCTGGTGCCTACAACAGCAAGACCTGGAGAGTCTGCGGGTGGAAGCGTTCCCCGCACAAAGAGGCAGGGTGGGGGATCATATATTTCCCTTAACAGTGCAGGGTAATCCGGGTCAAGAATTGTTACTGCTGCTGCGTTAAGGCGCTGAAGTCCGGAAATCTGCTCTTCAACGGCTTTCTCTGCTGCCCTGCGGGTTCCTGTATGGTGAAGAAAAGTATAAATCTGTCTGGCAAGAGGTTCTCCGATTCCCTGTACTTGCATAAGGTCTGCAACATCAGAGTGCAATACATCTGTCAACCTGTCATGCAGATGCTCAGTGATAGCTTTGATTCTTGCAGTACCGATGCCTGGAATCAGGGACAGGAGCAGCAGAAGAGTGTTGTTTTCCATGAACATTGCGGTTATAATGAAGCATGGAGGGTTAAAAGTCTCTTTTCATGAGAATGTTGGCAAAGCCTTTCAGGTACTCTCTTCCTTCGGCATAGGGAAGGTGATCAATTGCCGCAAGTGCTTCTTCAGTATCACTGTTGATCAGTGCAGCAGTTTCTTCAAGGATTCCGCAGCGTTCATAGACCTTTTTTACATTTGAAACCTTGTCGGCACTTATCCCTTTATTGACGATGACGGAGTGCAGAAGCTCATGATCAGCGCCTGTTGTCAGTTCCAGAGATCGGAGAAGAAGGTAGGTCTTTTTGCCGTTGATGATGTCGCCTCCAGCCATTTTGCCGGATTTTCCATTCTCGGCCATAATGTCAAGATAATCATCCTGTATCTGGAATGCCCTTCCGATTTTTTCGCCGAACAGCACCAGAAGGTGCAGTTGATCATTTGTTGCATTACCGGCAACACCGCCGGCTTCAAGTGCGGCTGAAATAAGACGCCCGGTTTTTTTGGAGATCATGTCGAGGTAGTCGGCAATGGTGGCATCTTGCTTCTCTTCAAGTTCCAGATCGAGAGCCTGCCCTTCACAAATGGTTATATTGGCATGACTGAGGATATGAATCAGTTCCTCGTGCCTGTTGGTTCTGGCCTGCAGGGCGAGTTCGAATGCATAGGCAATCATCATGTCTCCAGTCAGAATGGCAGCATTGATGTTCCACTGTTTATGAACGGTAGGTCTGTTGTGTCGGAGTTCTGCCTGGTCCATGATATCGTCATGTATCAGGGTGAAGTTATGGAGAATTTCAACAGCAAGCGCAACATTGAGAGCGGTTTCAGATGAACCGCATACAGCTTCTGAGGCAAGAAGAGTCAGAAATGGACGGATTCTTTTGCCATTTCCTTCAAGAATATACCGGGCAGGCGCATAAAGGGTTTCCGGGAGCTCCTTTTCGAAACAAGCCCCGAGAGCACTATTTATTCTCGAATGGTAGAGACGGTACTTTTTTTCTACAAGCTCCTGTGTTATTGGCATATTCATCATGAAATTGGTCATTGTTTAAAGATAAGGCTTTTGTTGCGAAGCTGCTCTATGCTGGCGGAGCCGGTAAGGAACATGACAGCCCTGAGGTCGTTCAGCCAGGTTTCTATCGTAGCTTCAAGAGCTTCCTGGTGAAGCGCTTTGAGGATACAGTTGGCGGAAGCGGCAAGCTGCGCTCCAAGTGCTAATGATTTAGCGATATCAGTGCCGCTCTGTATTCCTCCTGATGCAATGATTTCAATGGTGCCGAATTCCGGATGTTCTTTTTTGAGTGCACTGATATCAAGCAGGCATTGAGCAGTAGGAATTCCCCAGTTCAGCAATTCTTCAAGCCCCGTCATGCTGAAACGTGCATCGTGCCCAAACTGTCTGGTATAGCGGATTTCTTCAACTTTCTGCCAGCTTGTTCCTCCCGCACCTGCGATATCAATGACTTTTACTCCAGCCCCAATAAGCTCGAGAGCAGCCGATGCCGAGATGCCGCATCCGACCTCTTTGACAATAACCGGTACCGGGATTGTAGCGGTGATGATGGAAAGCTGTTGAAGAAAATGTTTGAAATCAGTATCTCCTTCAGGCTGAAAAAGTTCCTGGGCGGCATTCAGGTGTACGATCAGTCCATCGGCTTCCAGAAGTTCGAGCATGATGTTGATCTCCATGTCAGTCAGGCCTTTTGCGATTTCCGGTGCTCCGATGTTGGCAAAAATCTGTATAGAGGGTGCGTACTTTCTTACAATAGCAAAACTGTCGCGGTATTCACTGTTTTCAAGTGCCTGCCGCATGCTTCCAACGCCAAGGGGAATCCGGAAATGTTCAGCGGTTTCTGCAAGGCGTTTGTTTAAAGTTGCAGCCTCGCTGTATCCTCCAGTCATGGATGATATCATGAACGGAGCATTGATTCTTTTGCCGAGAAAAGTTGTTGAAAGGTCAATATCGGAGAAACTGATTTCAGGAATCGCATTATGCTCAAATTCGAACCGTTCAAAACCTGTGGTTTTGCGGTTAAAGGCAATATCGCCATGCAGGCATATCTCTACGTGGCTGTGCTTCCGTTCCACGATTGTATTGCTTGTTCTGTCGCTCATTCCTGCCCTGATAGTTTTTTTGTCAAGATGCTTTGATACTTTATGCCAAAAAAATCAACTTAACAAAAATATTCCACATTCATGAGCACACAATAACAGAAGAGGCCGTTCCGCATCTTTTGCGTTATTTCGGAAGAGCGAGCAGGCTGGTTATAAGGTGTCAGCGGGCTTGAAAAAAACGAAAAGTGTTTGACCAGACGATTGCAGAGAAATCGGACTATTAACCGGAAAATACTGATGTAAAAAAGCGTTTATTATAGTTTTTAAAGGATAACAGGATAGTTTTTAATATCAAAGGCAACTCATACAGATTGGTCGCTAAATTTAATTTTGAGAAACAATGGATTTTTATTCGATTTATTGGTACTCATCAAGAATATGAAAAGATTGATGCCAATATAATTTAACGACGATAACCTATGAATATTGAACCGATAAAAACAGAAGATAATTACCTGATGGCATTACAAAGATTGGAAGTGATTTTTGATATGCCAGTTGGAACAGAAGAGAGTGATGAGGCAGATATACTGGGCTTGATGATAGATGGTTATGAAAAAAAGCATTATCCTGTAGAGGCTCCAGACCCGATTGAAGCTATAAAGATTCGAATGGAGGAAATGCAATTAACGCAGATTGATCTTGTTGATGCATGAGGTGGGAAACATAAGGCTTCTGAGGTACTTAATCGCAAACGAAAGTTGACTGTTGAGATGATCAGAAAATTGACGCCAGAATTAAATCTTTCAGCAGATTTATTAATTCATGATTATCAATTGATGAGATAACTATTTTCATGCTGAAAACATTGTTTGCTATAGCTGTGCGTCATCTGCTTGGTCGTCGACGCCAGACGCTGACTACTGTCTTTGGTGTTGCCATCAGTACTATGGTGCTGATTACCACCAACTCTCTTACCAGGGGTTTGCTCGATTCCTTTATTGAGACCATTGTCAATGTGGCGCCGCATATAACGGTTAAGGGGGAAAAAATGCGTCCCATGCCGGTTAATATTCTTGCAGGCCAGCGCGCATCAGGAGTGGCATTCGTTGATAACAATATTCATAAGCAGGAGCCCGAAGAGGTGCGGAATTATCGTCAGATTCTCAGTGTATTCAGTTTGCCGGAATATAATAAACAGGTACTTGCTGCATCGCCTTATGTTGAGTCACAAGTTATGGCTGTTAAAGGAAGCCGCAACCAGCCTCTTCTTCTCAAAGGCGTCCTGATTGACAGGGAAGATGCCATCAGTGGTATCCGGAAAAAACTGCTTGCTGCGGACATCGCCATGTTTGAAAAAACGACCAATGCGCTTCTTGTGGGACGTACAGTGGCGAGGGATATGAATCTCAAGTTCAATGATGATGTTATTATTATACCTGCTTCAGGAAAAAGCCGACAGTGTAAGGTGGCCGGTATTTTTTTTACCGGAATCAACGCAGTCGACAACTGTGTTCTGGCCGATCTCAAGCTTGCACAGATCATTGCAGGATTGCCGGCAAACAAAGTTTCAGGCATTGCGCTGAAAGTAAACGATCCTCTTGACAATACTCTTCTGGCAAGGGATCTCGAAAAAATTACCGGGTATCGATGCATGACCTGGCAGGAGGAAAATGCAAGTGTCCTCTCCCTCTTCGCCCGTATTGGTTATATCGTTTTTTCTCTTGTGGCTTTTGTCGGCATTGTCTCAGGGTTTGGAGTGGCAAATATTCTGGTTACCACTGTTTTTGAAAAGAGCAGGGACATTGCCATTATGAAGTCGTTGGGATTTTCAGCACTCCAGCTCGTCAGCATGTTTATTCTAGAGGGATTTATCGTTGGTTTGGCCGGGGCTGTTGCTGGTGGAGTACTTGCTATTGGTTCGATCAACTTGTTTGCCAGTTTACCGATTGAAAGCTCCCAGGGCCCAATCACCAAAACAGGCTTCAGTATGTCCTATAATCCGCTCTATTTTTTTCTTGTTATCGGTGTAACCGTTATAATAAGCACACTGGCTGCAATTCTTCCGTCAGCAAGAGCCGCAAAACTTGAACCGGTCAGTGTTCTCAGAGATAGCAGTCTGTAAATGTTACTCTTGTATGGAGATGGTTTGCTCGGGATGCTGCAGCAGGTAGAGTTTGTAGTAGAGTCCCCTGTTTGCAAGCAGTTCCTGATGATTTCCTGTTTCTCTGATGACCCCTTTGTGCAGCACAATGATTCTATCCGCTTTCTGAACGGTAGAAAGTCGGTGCGCAATAATAATGGAGGTTCGGTTACTCATGAGGTTGGCCGTTGCTGAATCGATAAGGGTTTCGGTTTCAGTGTCGACAGAACTGGTGGCTTCATCAAGGACAAGGATTTCGGGATTGTAGAGGAGCGCCCTGACGAAGGCTATCAGCTGTTTTTGTCCGGATGAAAGTCCTGTTCCGTTTTCAAGAACCTTATAGTCGTACTTGCCGGGAAGCTGATCAATAAACCGGTCTGCTCCGACAATTTTTGCCGCTTCCCTGATGGTGTCGTCAGAAACTTCAGGATTGCCGAATGCAAGGTTTTCTTTTATAGTTCCGGAAAACAGAAAAACATCCTGCATGACGACACCGACAAGTTTTCTCAGAGAGTGTTCATCTGTTTCCTGCAGCGGAATACCGTCAATGGTAACAGAACCCTTATGGAAGGGATAGAGTTTGGAGAGAATATTGATAAGAGTAGTTTTTCCGCTTCCTGTTGCGCCTACAATGGCAATCTTTTCACCATGCCGGATTTCAAACGAGATATCTTTGAGTATCCAGTTTTCCTGATCATAAGCAAACCAGACATTATTGAACCTGATATTCTCTCTGAATGCGGCAAGATGGTGCAATCCTGACGGGTTTTCTATGCCTTCGTGTTCATCAAGCAGTCTGATAATGCGGTCTGAGCTGGCAATAGCGGTCTGAATAACATTGAATCGGTCTGAAAGATGTTGCAGTGGACGGAAAAAAAGCCAGATATATTGAACAAATGAAATAACTACTCCAATGGTGAGATCTGCCTTGAGCAGTCGTATACCGCTGTACCAGATGACCAGACCTGCTGCTGCCGCGCTCAGTACCTCAATCAGCGGATAATAGATGGAAAAATATAAGACAGTTCGAATATTAGCATCTCTGTGGTCGGCGTTTATTTCGGCATATTTCCTGGATTCGCGTGCTTCACGGTTAAACAATTGAACAATTGTCATACCGGTAATATGCTCCTGAAAAAAAGTGTTCAGCCGGGCGAGGTGGGTGAGGACATCCTGGAAAGCCGCCCTCACCTTGTTTTTAAACGTTATTGTTGCATAGATCATCAGTGGCAGAATGCTCAGGACTATAAGGGTCAGCTGCCAATCAATCCATACCATAAGAACAACAATGAAAAAGAGCTGCAGAAGGTCGCCGAGAATGGTGATTATGCCGCTGGAAAGCATTTCATTCAGCGATTCCACATCATTGGTTGATCGTGTTATCAGGCGTCCAATGGGGTTTCGGTCATAAAATCTGGCAGGCAGTTTCTGCAGGTGAGTGAAGATATCCATCCGGATGTCGAACACTGCTTTCTGGCCGATAATCTGTGTCATCCATGTGGTGATATACTGCTTGATACCGTCCAGAAGAATGGCTCCTGCAAGAAAGATACTGATTGTTGCCAGCCCATGGAGATCACCTTTTGCGATATAATCGTCTATGGCAATTTTCGTCAGGTAAGGTCTTAGCGGACCCAGAAAGGAGCCGGCGATTGTTATCGCGATAGCAACGCCAATAAGCGTTTTATAGGGTTTCAGATAGGCTAGCAGGCGAGAGACAATGTAGAGGTCAACCGAGCCCTTTCTCTTTTTTTGAAGTGTTTCATCCTGCTGGGGCTTGAAACTTTTTTTTGTCGGGTCGTTACTCATAACATTTTGCTGGAGCATGTATACTGTTGTCGGGCTGCTTAATCCTTGAGTGTTCGTTTCTCTATGTCGTGCTTCAGCTCGCCTGCAAGCTCTTCAGCCTGTTCCCTCGAAGGCGCTTCGGCATAGATTCGCACAATGGGTTCGGTATTTGACGGTCGTAAATGAACCCAGCTATCGGCAAAATCAAGTTTCAATCCGTCAAGAGTGTTTGCTTTTGCGGTATGGTAGTGCAGGGCAATATCCGTAAATACCTTTTCAAGGGAGCTGCGGTCTGTTGAGCCAAGCGTGATTTTCTGTTTTGACATAACGTAATTGGGGAAATGCAGTCTGAATTGAGAGAGTGATCCGCCCTTGTTTTTGGTACGCCAGAGGGTGAAAGCCTGGACGAAAAGTGCTATGCCGGCCAAAGCATCCCGCCCGTAATGCAGCTCGGGAAGAATAACCCCACCATTGCCTTCACCGCCAATGACCACATCTCTGTGTTTCATCACCTCAACAACGTTGGCTTCTCCCACCTTGGCGCTATAGCACTCCACACCGTATTTTTGTGCAATATCACGCAGGGCGCGACTGCTTGAAAGGTTGTTTGCGACGGGTCCGATGTTATGTTTCAAGTAAAAATCAGCGCAGGCGACAAGTGTGTACTCTTCGCCGAAAAGTGAGCCGTCCTCACAGATAACGGCAAGCCGGTCAACATCCGGATCTACGACAAGGGCAAAATCGCATTTGCTTTCTCTTAGAGCAGCAATGGTGATGGAAAGATTTTCCTCGATTGGTTCCGGGTTCCGGGGGAACAAGCCGGTGCCGCCGCATGCAAATGGCACAATGCTGTCTATACCGAGTTTTTGACAAAGTTTCGGAACAATGGAATATCCGGCACCTTCAACACAGTCAACAAGAACATGGAAATGCTGTGCTGCAATGGCCGACGGATCAATACATGGCAGCTGAAGGACTTTTTCAATATGCAGTTCATCATACTGGTCATTTTGGGAGATTGTGCCGATGGTGTCCCAGTGAGCATAGACAAAGAGCTCTTTTTCAGCAATCTCAAGCAGCTCATCAACCTCGCTGCCGCTTAAAAATTCCCCCTGGTGATTAAGCATTTTCAGTGCATTCCATGCGACAGGGTTATGCGATGCTGTAATAATAAGTCCGCCATCTGCACATTCGTCAGCCACAGCAATTTCAACGGTTGGAGTGGTCGCTATGCCGATATCGATAACATCGCACCCGCAAAGGACGAGAGTATTGCTGATGAGATTTCCGATGGCTTTGCCTGTCGGTCTGGTATCCCGGCCGATGACGATTCGGGGCCTTGTCTTCAGGTGATGATGATTATGATCCTGTTTTTTTTGTAGAATCCATGAGGCAAAGGCCATGGCAAATGTTGCAAGATTTTTTGGGGTCAGGCTGTCACCGACAATCCCCCTTATTCCGGATACGCTGATCATGAGGCTCATAATACAAGTCATTATCATGAATGAAAATTTGGCGCAATATAAGCAAAAGAAGGGATAGGTTCCTCTCCTGACTGGTTGACAGATCCTTTTCCGATTTCCCCTGAGTTACTTTTTGATTTGTAACTTGATTATTTTATATTGCAGACCGTTTATTATTCAAAATTATTTTATCCTAACAGCAACACTCTATGCCTTTACACAAATCGGCTGAAAAAAGACTGCGGCAGTCTGAAAGAAGAAATGCCAGGAACAGATCAAGGAAAAAAGAGCTGAAAGTTCTTGTGAAAAACATGCAGAAACTGATTGATACCAGTGCAGACAAAGCTGTTGTTGAAGTTGCCTACCGCTCAGCTGTCCAGAAACTCGATAGACTTGGTGTAAAAAATTACATTCACGCCAATAAAGCATCCCGTAAAAAATCTCAGTTGACACGTCTGTTGAATAGTTACGTTAAGGCTTAGTTAGAGAGAGAAACGTCTTGATACAGCGAAAATATTGAGCCTTGACGTTTTAGCCTCAGGCTTGAAAAGAAGGGGAAGATATTTTATAAAGTTTGAGAGCCGGGGTTCCATTAAATTGTTTTCATGTTTGCATATTTTCGCGGCAGGCTCGCTTTGCTCTTGCCAGAAGAAGCTGTTGTGGAGGTTTCAGGAATCGCATACAGGTTTCTGATTTCCGCAAGCACACATCGCCAGTTGCCCGAATCTGGCAGCGAAGTACTGTTGTTTTCTCATCTTATTGTCAGAGAGGATGCTCTCCAGCTTTATGGCTTTTCCAGGGAAGAGGAACGTCAATTGTTCCGTCTGCTCCTGCTTACTTCCGGTGTAGGGCCAAAGCTTGCTTTAGCGGTACTTTCCGGATTACCGGTTCAGGATATTCATGAAGCTATTCTTGCCAATGCCCCTGAGCGGCTTTACGGTATCACGGGTGTCGGGAAAAAAACCGCAGCAAGAATAATTCTTGAATTAAGAGATAAAATTCTCAAACTCCCTGCGGTGGACGGTTTAGCGGTATCCCCTGTGCTTCAAACGACCCGTTTGCGTGCAGATGCGGTCAATGCTCTTGTCACCTTAGGGTTTTCCAGACTATCGGTGCAAAAAGCAGTTGTCGGTATTCTTGAACAAAACCCTGAATTCACTGTCGAAGAGGTGGTTAAATCAGCACTTGTTTCCATTCATAACAGATAGCCGCAAAACATTGACCTACCAGGAAGCTCTCGATTTCCTTTATCCTCTCCATCGATTCGGAATTAAACCCGGTCTTGATCGTGTTTATACCCTGCTGGATTCTCTCGGTTCGCCGCATAAGCGATTAGGGCTGGTAGTCCATATTGCCGGGACGAATGGTAAAGGAACCGTTGCAGCTGCACTTGCTTCGATATTTGAGGCCAGCGGGAAGAAGACAGCACTCTATACCTCTCCTCATCTGGTTGATTTTACAGAAAGAATAAGAATTAACGGGAAGCAGATATCACGGGAGAGGGTTGCTTATTATTGTTCACAGTTCAAGGATGCGGTCATCGAAAACCATGCCACATTTTTTGAAGCGACTACGGCTCTCGCATTCGCCTGGTTTGCCGATGAAGCAGTAGAGGTTTCCATCATAGAAACCGGCATGGGCGGGCGGCTGGATGCAACCAATGTTGTGGACAGCGCTTATGCAGTGATTTCAAGTATTGGTCTGGATCATACAGAGTGGCTGGGAGGAACTCTCTCCTTGATTGCAACTGAAAAAGCGGCCATTATACAAAAAGGGTGCAGGGCATATACCGCAGTGACTGACCCGGAAGCTTTTTTTCCTGTACAGCAGCAGGCTCAATTGTGTGATGCTCCGTTGTCTGTAGTCGGAAGAGATGTGATGACCAGGGTATCTGCTGCTGAGCCGGGAATGCTGGAGCTTGATGTCAGGAGCGCATTAAGAGATTACCCTGCGCTTAAAGCGCCGCTTACCGGATCATTTCATGCATCCAATGTCTCTCTTGCTGTTATGGTTGCTGAAGATGCAGGTATTGGGGAAAAAGATATTTATTCAGGGCTTGAGCGTTTATTGCAGACAGGTTACAGAGCCAGGCTTGAAACGATCTGTACGCATCCAGCAGTGCTTCTTGATGTATCGCACAATCCTGACGGTATGCGTCAAACCGTAACGACACTTCTTTCATTCAGGGACAGATATCGGAGAGTATATGTTATTCTCGGGCTTGTCTCGGATAAGGATGCTCCAGCAATTATCCGTGAACTTCTTCGTTTGAACTGTTCTTTTTATCCTGTTGCTCTTCCTTCTGAACGTAGTGTTCCGGCTGAAGAACTGCGCGTTTTATGTGAACATGAGGGAGGAGAGGCGACAGAATTCAGTACCGGACATGAGGGGCTTGTCTACCTTCGGAAAATAGCATGTGAGGATGATCTGATTCTTGTGACTGGATCTTTTTATCTTGCCGGTGATATTATCACTTCCTTTATATGATGAAGCATTGCGTAGAAAAGCGTTTTTTTATAGAAAAATTTTTATATTTATTTCAAGCCATCAAAATTCTTCATGCATGTAAGGGCATACCTCATGCCATAAAATCTTGTAGTGATTATCCCTTTATTTCAATTATTGATTTCCTCTGTCATATTCTTTTTCCAGCTTTCATGTTACATGACAAAGCGTTAAAGGAAATCCCCATTAATGATTCTTTTCATTGGGATCTGCCACTTTCATCCTTTTCTTTACACATAATAAGCGTAGAATACAATTACAATGTCTAACAATTCGGTTTTTAAAGGTCTGGACATCAATATGCTCCAGAAAAAGAAGGTTTATGAATTGCATGCTTTAGCCAAAGAGATTGGCGTGATGGCTGCCGGCTTACGGAAGGAAGAACTGATTTTCAAGATTATTGAGGCCCAGTCACAGAAAAATACGGATTCTGAAAGTGGCAATGTGATGGTTAACACCGGTGTTCTTCAGGTCATACCGGAAGGTTACGGCTTTTTACGATCCGCCAATTATAACTACCTGTCTTCTCCGGATGATATATATGTTTCTCCCTCGCAGATCAAGCGGTTTAATATGCGAACCGGAGATACGGTATCAGGTCATGTAAGGGCTCCAAAAGAAGGAGAGCGTTTTTTTGCTTTGCTGAAAATCAACACTATCGACGGGAACGATCCGGAAATTACCAGAGAAAGGCCTTATTTTGAAAATCTGACTCCGCTTTTTCCTCGTGAACGTCTCAAGCTTGAAACAAAGCAGTCGGAAGCGTGCGGACGTATTATGGATATTTTTACTCCTATCGGTAAAGGACAGAGAGGGTTGATTGTTGCACAGCCGAAAACAGGTAAAACGATGCTTCTGCAGATGATTGCCAACGCGATCATAAAAAACCATCCGGAGGTTTACCTTATCGTTCTTCTGATCGATGAGCGTCCTGAAGAGGTTACCGATATGGCTCGAAGTGTACCGGCAGAAGTGGTGAGTTCGACCTTTGATGAGGATCCTGAACGTCATGTTCTTGTGGCCGACATGGTTCTTGAAAAGGCAAAGCGGCTTGTGGAGGTCGGCAGAGATGTGGTGGTACTGCTCGATTCCATTACCAGACTGGCAAGGGCTCATAACACCATCATTCCTCATTCCGGAAAAATTTTGTCGGGAGGTATCGATGCCAATGCGCTTACCAAACCGAAACGTTTTTTTGGCGCAGCCCGCAATATTGAAGAAGGCGGCAGCTTGACTATTATTGCTACGGCGCTTGTTGATACCGGTTCGCGTATGGATGATGTTATTTTTGAAGAGTTTAAAGGAACGGGCAATATGGAGCTTCTGCTCGATCGCCGGCTTTCTGAACGCAGGATATTTCCCTCGATCGATATTCTTCGTTCCGGTACCCGCAAAGAAGAGCTGCTTTTTTCACAGGAAGAGCTTTCCAGAACATGGCTTCTCAGAAAGTATCTTGCCGACAAGAACCCGATCGAATGTATGGAGTTCATGCGTGAAAAAATGGCTGATACCAAAGACAACAAGGAATTTTTCAAATATATGAATGCATGAGGTAATGTTTGGATTTTCAATATAATGCTGGTTTCGGACAGGTATCCATTGGCGACAGGACTGTAACTCGTTATAAGAGAAGAATGTGTGTTATTAATGAATTAGGGTTTGCGGTTTTGTAAAAACTTTCTATATTATCTGCCTTTAAAACAAGAGGAAAGACACTTACTATATGCCCTGCGGAAAAAAGAGAAAACGTCATAAAATGGCGGTACACAAGCGTAAGAAAATGCGCCGTAAGAACAGGCACAAGAAGCGCCAGAGATACCAGAATAAGTAAGTTCCGGTACTCCTCTCCTGTACCTTTGTTATAGGTTGAGAATATAGCTCAGTCGGTAGAGCATCTGCCTTTTAAGCAGAGGGTCGAAGGTTCGAGTCCTTCTATTCTCACTGAAATATATTGTTTGTTTCAGAACATTGACAAGCCCGAGTGGTGAAATTGGTAGACACACTATCTTGAGGGGGTAGCGCCGAAAGGTGTAGGAGTTCGAATCTCCTCTCGGGCACTTGTTTTTTAAAAAAGCCGCTTAAAAGCGGCTTTTTAATTTGTAATCAGAAATAACATCTATGAATATTGCTGTATGTGTCTGTCAGGTGCCCGATACGGCCTCTCTGATAGGATATGTTGATGGAGCAATAGATTATTCAAGAGTGAATGAGGTTATGAACCCTTATGATGAGTATGCCCTTGAGGAAGCTGTTCGTCTCAAAGAGCGCTTTGGTGGATGCGTCATAACTGTTTTCAGCGCTGCTTCTGATGCTGCAAAAGAGGTGCTTCGCAAAGCTCTTGCCTTGGGAGCAGACAGGGCTGTGAGGGTAAGTTGTTCCGCAGAGGTATCAGACCCTTTTCAAACCGCTTTGGTGCTGAGTCGGGCGATAACCGATTTTTATTCACCTGCTTTGCCTGACCTTGTTTTTTGCGGGAAGCAGGCTACTGATTTTCAAAGTGCACAGGTTCCTTCGATGCTTGCAGAGATGCTTGGTATGGCTTCGGTCAGTGGGATCACCTCCATGAATCCTTCTCTCGACTCCCTCCGGATAAACAGGGAAATTGAAGGAGGAATTGAATATATCGATGTTACCTGTCCAGCTTTGCTCAGTACCGAAAAAGGCTTGAATCAGCCTCGTAAAACCAGTATCAGGGGAGTAATGGAAGCGAGAAAAAAAACTGTTGGTACTGTACAGGTTAGCCTTCATGAGGCGCCTTATGTAGTCATGAATGCTCTTGAGCCTCTTGAAAGAAAAAAAACATGTTCTTTTGTGCCGGATGAAGATGATCTGATCAGGATTCTCAGCCAAAAACACAATCTGTTGTAAAAGAGTGTCAACCGAACAGTACATGCGGTGATGAACAAATTTCTGGTATTTCTGGAACAAAGAGAGGGTGTTGTTAAAAAAAACTCTATTTCTACATGGAACAGGGTTCAGGAGCTTGCTGCTTTACGAGGGAACTCTGTTGTGTCAGGAATTCTTGTCGGGCCGGCAGAAATCCGTCAGCTTGATGGAGCGATGGCCGGCAATGGAATGATTTACCATGCAAAAGAGGAGAGGTTAAGGTTATACTCTCAGGAGTATTATGCTGGAGTTGTGGCGGATACCTTTAAACGCGAAGATTGTACAGACTTGTTTTTTGCCGATACGGTTATGAGCAGAGACTTGGCTCCAAGACTCTCTGTGCGTCTTCAGGCCTCATTACTCAATGGATGCATAACGTCCGATGCAGAGGTGGATGGGGTCTCACGACCGGTCTATTCAGGCTCGTTTCTGGCTTCGTTTATTCCAAAACGTTATCAGCGTATATTTATCCTTTCTTCGGATGCACAACTCTCTTCTTGCTCTGCTGGAGGTAATATCGATTTCATTGATGTTGAACCTCGGAGCTTTTCAATAAAGGATATTGTTCCGGTGGTTCGTCAGATTGTGATGCGTGAGGGAATGCCTGATGTGTCTGAGGCCCGGATTATAGTTGCTGGAGGAAGAGGTATGGGTGGCGCGGAGGGTTTTACTCTCCTTGAGCAGCTTGCATTGCTTCTTGGGGGAGCAGTCGGAGCGAGCAGAACGGCGGTTGATGAAGGGTGGCGTCCCCATGCAGAACAGATCGGACAGACAGGAAAAACAGTGGCTCCAGCACTATACTTTGCATGTGGAATATCGGGTGCTGTTCAGCATCTTGCAGGTATCGGGTCGGCCGGTATTGTTGTAGCCATAAACTGTGACCGGCATGCGCCGATTTTTGATGTTGCCGATTATGGCCTGACAGGCGATGTGCACATTGTTCTGCCGAAACTGCTTGATTCGTTAAAGGAATTTTTGAAGACGCAATGATTAACGGTACTTTATTGTTTATAAAAAGGGTTGTATGAAATATACCCATGGAACGTAACTTTTTTTTTTCAGCCGATGCGTAAACTGCAGGTAGATATTCTCGGGCTTTCAACAAGTCCACATACGAATGGAGCCTATGCTCTTATTCTTTACGAATTAGAAGGAAAGCGCAAGCTTCCGATTATTATCGGTGGTTTTGAAGCTCAGGCAATTGCCCTGAAGCTTGAAAATATAAAACCGCCGAGACCCTTCACCCACGACCTTTTTAAGAATATAGCAGATGTTTTCCACCTGCATGTCAATGAAATTATTATCGATGAACTGCACAATGAGACCTTTTATGCCAAGGTAGTCTGTGAAGTCAATGGTGAAGTTCATGAAATCGATGCGCGTCCAAGTGATGCCATCGCCATTGCCGTGAGATTTAATGCGCCATTGTTTGTTACTGAAGAAATCATGAATGAGGCGGGTATAAAGGAAGAGCACAAAGACGAAGGAGAAGAAGAGGCACTGATTCATGCAGAAGAGGTTCCGCCTGGTGCACTTGCTCCGAATATGCGGCTTGAAGAGCTGCAATCGGCACTCAATGATGCCATAAGCAATGAAAACTATGAAGAAGCCGCCCGGTTGCGCGATGAGATTACACGATTGAAAAGCAGTTCCTGAATGGAGAAACCTATAATAAAAAAGGAGGCTTCTGCCTCCTTTTTTTATTATAGGACGAGCAGTTGTTAATCATTAGCCCCGCCGAAACTGAAGGTAAAGCTGAATCCCTGCTGCTTTTTGTTTGGAATACTGTCAACGGCATTGAAACCATAGCCGTAAT
>JABDHL010000064.1 GCA_012972825.1 Chlorobiaceae bacterium | reverse complement strand
ACTGATATTTCTGAAGAGAATAAACAATCCGCAACTTCTGTGCTGCAACTCATAGCGCCGCAATGCGCTCATTTTACAAATTAAACCCATCAGCACAAAAAAAGGTCAACACTCCCACAAGGATTTTACCTTATCCGAACACCCAGAAGACGCAAAAGGGTTTTCACATGATGATTGTCCGCTGAAAATATCATATTAACTATGGGCTTTTTTTTTACCTTACTTATGAACGGTTTCAGCCGTAAGGTCCATTTTATACAATCCTTGTTAACAATCCCTGCACCCTGCTCAACCAGCAGCCCATTATATGCTTCAACAGCAATGCTTTTCAGTTATCAAAGTCGAGGTTTATCATGAATTACTCAGTATCGAGCCGCAAAGAGTTGACCATTATGAAAATCGAAGAAGAGGTGTTTGATTTTCGTCATGGCGACTCATTCAAACTGGCAATTGATGAATTGGTTAACAAAGAGAACTGCAAAAACCTGATCATCGATTTTTCTCAAGTAAAAGCTATTGATTCCTGCGGTATCAGTTCAATGCTGCTTGCTCACAAGCTGTTTAATCAATCACAAGGGCTTACTGTTTTCGTTTCGCTATGCAAGCAGATCAAGGATCTGCTGAAATTGACGAATCTGAACAAACAGCTCTACATTTTTTCTTCTATTAACGAGGTTATAACCCTCATTGAGCCGGCAATGAAAAGCAAGCGAAATGCACGGGGAAAATCTCAATCACAAGTCTATGAAGTCAACGATGAGGTCAACGACGAACTGAGTGATGATTTAGATCTTATTGCCATACCGGATCTGCATGAAGAGAATCTTGACGAACACCTTGTGGAACCTGATGAGATGAACGAACAACCAGACCTCACCGATCCTCTTTTAGATGGTGAGCCCGGCTCAAAAAAAAGAGGACGCCCGAAAAAAGCTTGACTACTACGGGTATTTGACCTACTTTTGTAAAGAGGGTTGTTACATTCGATGGGGCAAAAAGCAGATGAATTTGCACCATTGCAAGACCAAATAAGGAAAATTTGTCCACTCATGACACAAATTTTTACTCATTCAGGTCACAGGGAAAACGGGCCGCAAACAGAGAACAACCAGTCACAGTTGCAGGACAGCCAATACCCCATAGGCAAACCACACTCGCGCGAAATCATTGACAACTTCTGCGAAAATCAGTTGGAACGAATCTTCGATTCTGCAGATATCAAAATTGGGGGCAACCGACCATGGGACATCCACATATACAATCCTCTGGTTTTTCGTCGCGCCATCACTGAGGGAAACCTTGGCCTTGGAGAGTCATACATGGACGGTTTCTGGGAATGTGATGATCTTGAGGAGTTCATGTTCCGGCTTATCAGTTCGAAAGCCGATGAAAAAATAGTAGCACCAGTCATGTTCATCGGAAAATGGATCGGTAAAACATATAACCTGCAGCGACCTTCAAGAGCATACACCGTTGGGGAAACACATTACAATACCGGCAACGACCTGTTTATGGCCATGCTTGACCAGCGAATGATTTACAGTTGCGGATACTGGAAAGAAGCTGAAACGCTTGATGAGGCCCAGGAAAAAAAACTTTGCCTGATTTTTAACAAGCTGCAGCTTCAACCCGGAATGCACCTGCTTGATATCGGCTGCGGCTGGGGGGGGGGCTGCCCGCTTCGCTTCCGAACACTATAAGGTCTCTGTAACCGGCATAACCATTTCAACCGAACAGGCAAAAATTGCAAGAGAACATTGTGCGGGGCTGCCAGTAACCATTGAATTGATCGATTACCGCAAGCTGCAGGGTTCTTTTGACAGAATTTATTCGATCGGGATGTTCGAACATGTCGGCTATAAAAATTACCGCAACTATTTCGAGCTTGTCAGCAGGTGCCTGATACCGGACGGCTTAACCCTTCTGCACACTATCGGCTCAAACACTTCCACCACCAACGGCGATCCATGGAGCTGCAAATACATCTTTCCAAACTCGATGCTGCCGTCAGCAAGCCAGATCACAAAAAACTTCGAAGGACTCTTTATACTCGAAGACTGGCACGTTTTCACTTATGACTACTCACTAACGCTGAAAGCTTGGTATAAAAACTTTGAGAAGCATTGGCCGCTGCTGAGATCCAGCTACTCTGAGAGATTTCGCCGCATGTGGCGTTACTATCTTCTGAGCTTTTCCGGTGCTTTCCGATGCCGTTCCATTCAGCTCTGGCAGGTTCTGCTCTCTAAAAACGGGCTTCAAGGGAAAACAAGTATTGCCCGGTAAAGGTGATTCAGTGATAGAGAAGCTTTGCAGGGGCTGTACGGTTAAACAGATCTATCTGCCTCCTGCTCTCAGCCATAATGTCGTCAAGCGGTATCTGTTTTTTGATCATCTCACGGAAGAGAGAGCTACCGGCAAGCCGGTCGAAAAAAATGTGTCCTTTGTCGAGAGCTATTCCGTCGGGATAAAGACGCTGAAGCACAAGAAGAATGGCTGCGGCCGTTTTGAAGGGGCTGAAGGTTTTTCTCTCTGTGATTGACAGCTTCACTCCCTGACAGCGTTCGCCAATGAACTTGCCCGACAATGGCTGAAAAGAAACGACATCAAACACTACGCCGGGCAGACTGTACGCCTTGAGAGCATCTGCAAGTTCCCCGCCATTGATGAACGGTGCACCAAACTGCAGAAAGGGAGCATCGGTTCCACGACCTTCGCTGACGGTTGTTGCTTCAAGCAATACCGTCGCCGGATAGACAATTGCTGTATCAACACTTCTGATATTCGGGGAAGGAGAGATAAACAGAAACCCGGGATATTCATCAGCAAACCTTGCACGATTGTATCCTGACATTGTTATAACCTTCAGATCAAGTTTTTTATAAAAGCGTTCTTTCAGCAGCATGGCAATTTCACCGACTGTCATGGAATGAATAAAAGGGATATCGACTGCACCGACAAACGACTCATAACCGGGCGCCAGCATAAATCCAGCCGGAGCGAGAGGAATGACCGGATTGGGGCGATCAAGAACCATAAAGGGTATGCCAGCCTCCTCACAGGCCTGCATGGCATTTTTCATGGTCGATATGTAGGTAAAACAGCGTGAGCCAATGTCCTGAAGGTCATAAACCAGCATATCAATAGTTTTCAGCTGCCGGATATCAGGTTTTTTCGAAGTTCCATAGAGTGAAAACACCGGAAGAAAATCATGAACAATTGAAGGGCTGACCTTTTTTCCAGCGTCGATATCAGCCGAAAAACCATGCTCAGGAGCCATGATAAACTTGAGTCTGACTCCGTTCCGGAGCATGAGGGTATAATTCGGCTCCCCTGTCCGACTGACTCCAGCCACATTGGTAATGAGACCGACTTTCAAGCCTGCAAGCTCGTGAAATCCTGATGCTTCAAGACGGTCTATACCGTAGAGCAAAGGTTCAGCTGGTGCAGCATGAGCAAGAATGAGAAAAAGAAGCAGAAAGAGAGCGGAAAGTAAAGAAAAGCGTTTTGCTCCGGCATGAAACAATTGAGAAAAAAAACATCCTTCACTATTCATGACCAAGAGCTTCTTAACAAACATTTTCAAGCCAAAAAGATTTAACTCGTCCAATACCCTTCAAGGAAAGCGTTGGTAAAGAGTTAAAATAGAGAGTTCAGGAGAGAAAAAAGAAGGAATGGGCAAAAAAAAGCCGCCTGTTGATGGGCGGCTTTCGTTGTGGTGGGGACAGGACTTGAACCTGCAACCTTCGGGTTATGAGCCCGACGAGCTACCAATTGCTCCACCCCACGATGTTTGTTCTATAATGTACGGAATAAATTATCTTATGCAAACTTTTTATTGTATCTGTCTGCCATTTATTTCAGATCCGTCGGGTTCTATGACAAAAAGTTTCCCATCAGCCCCCTCTACAGCGAGAATCATACCCTCTGAAACTTCATCGCGAATCGTGCGTTCGGCAAGATTAGCAACCAGCACGACATTTTTACCAATCATCTCTTCGGGAGTATAATAACGTGCAATTCCAGCAAGAACCTGTTTTGTTACAGAACCGATCCGGAGCTGAAGTTTAAGGAGTTTTCCTGCTTTTTTAACCGGTTCAGCTGCTATGACTTTTGCAACCCTCAAGTCCACCTTCAAAAAGTCGTCAAAACTTATGACCGGCTTGAACTCCTGACGGTTCTGTTCAGCTCCAGCCTCGCGTTTCTCAGCTTCGGCCAGCAGAGCCTCGATTTTTCTCAGTTCCGGTGCAATATCGGCATCCTCAATTTTTGTAAAAAGAATTTGCGATTCCGTTCTGAGCTTATGGCCTTTGGAGAGAGCCGGGCAGAGCAGAGATACTGAAAGGGAACTTCCTCTGGTAAATCGATCTTCGATGCTGCCCTCAAACCCCAGCATGGTATAGATCCGATTGCTGGTTTCCGGAATAACCGGATAGAGAGCAACAGCAAGCGCATGACAGAGGTTCAATGAGAGAGCTATAGATCTTGCTGCCGCTTCCCGGTCAGTCTTGATTACTTTCCACGGCTCTGATTCAGTAAGAAATCGATTTGCCGCCCTGGCTATATCCATGCCGAGAGAGGTGGCCTCCCTGAAATGAAACTGTTGAAAAGCAAGATCAAGCTGTTCTAAGGTATCCGTCCAGTTAATGCCGAGTGAATTCCACTCTTCAGGTGAAGAGTCAAAGGGGACCTCTCCATTAAAACGGGCATTGGTAAAATCAACCGAGCGCTTGATAAAATTCCCGAGGGTATCGGCAAGTTCGCCATTGGTCCTGTTCTGAAAGTCCTGCCAGCTGAAATCGGTATCCTTGTTTTCGGGATAGTTCATTGCAATAGTGTAGCGAAGGGTATCGGCAGGAAATTTTTCAAGAAATTCACCAAGATAGACCGCATAGTTCCTCGACTTTGAAAACTTTCTTCCCTCGAAATTCATGAACTCTGATGCCGGCACATTATCGGCAAGATTAAAGCACTCGCTATGGCGCTCTTCGTTCCATGCCATCAGAATGGCGGGAAACATCAGGGTATGAAAAACCACGTTATCCTTCCCGATAAAATGAATAAGTCTGGTATGAGGATCCTGCCAGTACTCTTTCCATAGATCACTCTTTCCCTGTTTTTCCGCCCACTCTCTGGTAAACGAGATATAGCCGAGTACGGCATCGAACCATACATAAAGCACCTTGCCGGCAGCCTCCACGGTATCGAGAGGCACCTTGATGCCCCAAGGCAGATCACGGGTTATTGCCCTGTCGTTCAGTCCCTGTTTAAGCCACGTGCGGCTGTAATTCACCACATTCTGCCGCCAATCCCCCTCGTGGCTGTTGACGTACTCCTCAAGCTTTTTCTGGAAGCGTCCCAGCGGAAAATACCAGTGCATGGTGTCGCGCAACTCCGGTATTGCATCAGAAAGTCTGCTTTTCGGGTTGATAAGTTCAAGCGGACTTAAATGGGTACCGCATTGTTCACACTGATCGCCGTTTGCTTCAGGATTATTGCAGACAGGACATGTGCCGGTAATGTACCGATCGGAAAGAAAGCGGTCAGCTTTGCGGTCAAAAAAAAGCTTTTCCGTCTTTTTAGTAAATATTTCTTTCTTTTCTATATCAAGAAAGAACTCCTGCGCTGTTGCATGATGAAGCCGGGAAGATGTTCTGCCATAATAATCAAACGAAATACCACACTTTGAGAACGCATCAAAGTTCATAGCGTGGTATCGATCAACTACATCCTGAGGAGAAATACCTTCTTTCTCTGCTGTAATGGTAATAGGAACACCGTGTTCATCGGATCCGCCAATATGAATAACATCCTCACCCTTGAGCCTTTTATAACGAACATAAATATCTGCAGGAAGATAAACACCTGCCAGGTGACCGAGATGAACCGGACCGTTAGCGTAAGGAAGCGCTGAGGTAACCAGAGTTCTTTGAAACTGATGCATACAGATTTAATAATAACGTTACAGCGATTAGACAAACTCTATTTTTTTACATACAGAGCATTGAACTTGTCGACAGGAATTCTGCGTGTCTGATCGTTTTTGAGGTAACGAAGGTAAACAAGTTTTTTCTGAGCATCAATATTTTCAACCACAGCTGCTCCTTCCGGAGTATGCACTCTGCTTCCTACAGGAGGAAGAGGTAACTGGGGAGAAGCTTGAGTATGACAGCTTTTCTCATGTTTTGAATACCCAAGACAGCATTTCGGGCGATTACAGATGCCGGTAATATTAAAAGCATGACTGTCAATCCCAGTGTTTTCGGAATATTGAGATTTTTCAGAAAACGGATTAGTATGTATTTTCTGCAACCAGCTTGAACAGCACAACAGACAGCCGCACGGTCCATATGCGTTTGCTCTTCGAGCCTCTTCACGTGTAGTGATCTGTACCATCTGTATTCTTGCCTTGAACTCTCCGGCAAGATCACGCACAAGCGTCCTGAAATCAACGCGGTGAGAGGAAGTATAGTAAACCGATAGTTTCTGCTGGTCCATCCGCAATTCCACATCAACCAGCTTCAGATCAAGTTCATGCTTTTTAACTTTGTTCAGGCAAACCTCACGAATCTCTGATTGCCGTTTTTTCAATTCAATAATCGCCTGGTTGTCATTCTCGTCAGCAATACGCAAGACCTCGGTACACTCCTGTCCATCTTTTTCCAGTCCTTTCAACTGGAGCTTTTTGCGGGCAATCTGACCTACGGAATAGACAACACCGAAATCATAACCTCCATCAGACTCTATAATTACCTGCAACCCGATACTAAAAGGGATTCCTGTATTGTTGCGAAAAAATTCACGCCGGCAACCCTGGAGCTCAACCTCGCAGATATCATTAACAACATCTTCAGAAACAGCTCCGTAAATGGTTTCCATCTCGCTATGCAGCAATTGTGAAAGCCGAAGCCTTACCTTTGTATTATCACCTAAAAGACAACTGCATATAACATTACTCATAAAATACTGTTTTTTATAATTCCGAAAGCGAACAACATC